>JBBQGV010000053.1:0-37654 GCA_038323375.1 Chitinophagales bacterium | reverse complement strand
TTGGGCCTTGGCGGCGAATCGGTTTATGAAACCAATATGACCCTGCACCACCTGTATGGGATGCCTTATCTGCCTGCGTCCAGCATTAAGGGAGTGTTGCGAAGCTGGATCATTTCACAGGTGTTTGCTCAAGAGGATAATGTGCCTGACCATGAAAAGGAATTCCCGCTGGTGAATGCGGAATATCGGGCCATTACGGGGAGTAAGCTTTTCTGTACCATTTTCGGTTGCCCGGAAGATGGGCAAAAAGTTATTTTTAGAGACGCTCGCCTACGCAAGGAGATCAAAGACGGGAAAGAAAAATACGCGTATGCTGATAAAGAATCCAGCGCTTTAGGCAGCGCCCATCAAGGTATTGTCACCTTCTTTGACGGCCTGCCTACTGTTGCGCCAGTCATCAAAACCGATGTCATGAACCCCCACTACAAAGACTGGTACAAAGACATCGGCTACTCCGCGCCTACCGATACGCAACGCACCAATCCCATTCATTTTCTCACGGTGAACGACGAAAACGGGCTTCAATTCCAGACCCACATTGGTGTGAGCGAAGGCAACCCCAAGCTGAAGGACATTAGCGACGACTATGGCAGATTTTTGCCGGGCAGCAATCTTAATGGCGATCATTCGCTTGCAGATTTAGTGAAATTTTGGTTGGAAAAAGCGCTCTCAGAACATGGTATTGGTAGCAAAACGGCGGTTGGATATGGTTTTATGAAAGCAGATTCATCAACATAAACAGTCCATTATGACCTTACTTTACTGTTTTAAACACCGTTGGTTCCCGGATGGGAAAAACCCGATTCAGGGCGTCTATTTACGGCCCGCAGAAGCCGCTGATGTAAATGGGGGTCGAATGGTAGGCGACATTATAGAAGTTGATGTTTGTGCACTCGATTATTATTTCGATTTGCCCGAAAAAGACAACCCCTTTGCTAATGAACAAGGGTACGATATTTATTATACCCGTCTCGGTGAAAATGACTATTATATCCGCGATGATGAAGACTTATCCCGGAACAACTACTTAATGGCACGCGCCGAAATTTACCTGAAAGCAAAAAATTTTGACGAGGTAGAATTCTGGAAATGGATACAAGCGCACTTTATCCTGAAGGGTTATCCGTGGGAAGAGTTGGAAAAAGCTACGCTGGCTGAATTTCCTGAAACCAATGCTATATTGAACCTCTTTAGTCTTGAAAATGTAAAGAAAATGGAAGCTAAACTGGGAAAAGACTGGTGGAAAGATAGTGACGAGCCGTAATATAAAAGCCCAACTCAATCTTTTCATCAAAATAAAGTTACCGCCACCTTGCAAACTGAATTTTTCCATCCCGTTGAAGCCACTGGTGCCTATGTCTCGGTCATCCTGCCGCTGGCTTTACCCAAGCCATACACTTACAGCGTGCCCGAAGAATTGGTGCCTTTTGTGCAAGTCGGTGTGCGGGTAGAAGTGCCTTTCGGCAAAGGCGGTGTAGGCGGAATGGGAAAACTGCACACGGCGCTCGTGATTGAAGTCTTAAAGGAACACCCCGGCGAGCGGATGCCGAAACCCATTCTTTCCGTCATTGACGAGCAGCCCATCGTTCATCCCATTCAGATTCGCCTATGGCAATGGTTAGCCGAATACTATTGTTGCACGCCGGGCGAAGTGATGCACGCAGCGCTGCCAGCGCACCTGAAATTGTCGGGAGAAACCCGGCTGACTTTAAGTCCGTTGTATGAACACGACATCAGCGGGTTGAGTGATAAAGAATACCTGATTGCAGAAGCGCTCAGCATCCAGCAGGAAATCAGCATCGAAGACGTGCGCAAAATCCTGAATCAAAAAACGGTTTACCCTGTCATTCGCAAGCTTTTAGATAAAAAAGTGGTCTACCTCAAAGAAGACCTCAAAGAGCGCTACACGCCCAAAACCATTGCCTGCGTGCGCTTGCAGGAGCCTTACGCTTCGCATCCCGAGCGCATTGGCGAGGCATTTGACCAGCTCAACCGCGCCATGCGACAGGCAGAGGCGTTGATGGGGTTTATACAACTCTCAAAAAAACAGGAGTTTATACGCAGGCAGGAAATTTATACTTTAGCCAAAGTAGAGGCTTCTGTGGTGAATGCGCTGGTTCAAAAAGGAATTTTCGAGGTTTATGAGCGGGAAATAAGTCGGTTGAGCGGATACGAAGACCAATTGCTGGAAGCCGACGCGCTGTCGCCCCAACAGGAAGAAGCCCTGCACGGCATTCGCGATAGTTTTTCTCAAAAATTGGTCACTCTCCTGCACGGCGTTACGGGCAGTGGCAAAACGCGGGTCTACGTCGAACTTATCCGGGAGGCCATTGACCGCGGGGAACAAGTGCTTTATTTATTGCCCGAAATTGCCCTGACGACGCAGATCATTGACCGTCTGCAAAAGATTTTCGGCGACCAAATTTCGGTTTACCACTCGCGGCTCAACAACAACGAGCGCGTGGAGATGTGGAACAGCGTACTGGAAGGCAAACCGATCATACTCGGCGCCCGCTCGGCGCTTTTTTTGCCATTTAAAAACCTTGGCCTCATCGTCGTGGACGAAGAGCACGACCCTTCCTACAAACAACAGGATCCCAATCCGCGCTACAATGGACGCGATGCGGCGATTTTTTTAGCCGGTCTGCACGGTGCCAAAACCCTGCTGGGCACCGCCACGCCGTCCATCGAATCGTATTACAATGCACAATCGCAAAAGTATGGCTTGGTGGAAATGAAGGAGCGTTTTGGCGGGTTGGAAATGCCGGAAATGGTGGTGGCGGATGCCAAAAAAGAACTGAAGGAGCGCAAATTGCAGTCGCATTTCACGACGAGTTTGATTGATGAACTGAAGGCGGCATTAGAACGCGGCGAACAAGCCATTTTGTTCCAAAACCGGCGCGGTTATGCGCCCACCTACCGCTGCGCCTCGTGTGGATGGAGCGCCCAATGCACCAACTGCGACGTCAGCCTTACTTACCATAAAGCGACGCGCAACCTCAAATGCCACTACTGCGGCTACCAATCGCCGATGCCCAACTCCTGCCCCGATTGTGGCAATAGGAAGCTCATCCTGATTGGCTTTGGTACCGAAAAAATAGAAGACGAACTGAGCATTTACCTGCCCAATGCCAAAATCGGGCGGATGGATTTAGACACCGTGCGCAGCAAAAATGCGCATTCCCGCATCATCAATGACTTTGAAGAGAAGCGTACTGAAATCCTGGTTGGCACGCAAATGGTGACCAAAGGCCTTGATTTTGAAAATGTAGGCGTGGTTGGCGTATTGAGTGCTGACCAATTGTTGCAGTTCCCTGATTTTCGGGCGAGCGAGCGCGCTTTCCAACTGATGGTGCAGGTGAGTGGTCGCGCAGGGCGCAAACACAAGCGCGGCAAAGTGCTCATCCAAACTTTTAATACCGCGCACCCGGTACTGCGCGAGGTACTCAACAATGATTTTGCCTCTTTTTTTGCGCGGGAAATCCGGGAACGTCATGAGTTTCGATACCCGCCGTTCAGCCGGCTTATCCGCATCACCCTTAAGCACAAAAAGCCGGAAGTGGTGAATGAAGGCGGCAAACTATTCGCCAACTTCCTGAAAGCGGAACTGGGAGCACGTGTACTTGGCCCCGCAGTGCCTGGTGTGGCGCGGGTACGCAGTTTTTACCTGCTTGATGTGTTGCTCAAGTTAGAGCGGGACAGCGCGCTGATTCAGCGCGCCAAACACCTGATCGCCGACGCGACCCACCATATTCAATCGGGAACGGGGCTTTCCGGCGTCCGGGTGAATGTGGATGTGGATCCGTATTGAAATGCCCTACAAGGTTTTTGGCTATTTTAATTCACCTGAAAATTACAAGCTAAATTGAGGCCCGCGCTCCACAACCTAATCTCCCCGTGCCCCACCCCGGTGAGCGGAATTTGAAGGTAAGGCGCCATTTGCAGCGAAGTTTTTCGGCTCAGGATTTTGTTGTACCCCACGGATACCAATCCGATGCCAAACCAATGGCGGTAATTATTTTTTCCGCTCCACCCGGTAAGGAGGGTTGGGTCGTAAACGGCATAATTGTAGTGGTAGTATTCTTTGAGCATGAAGTAGGAAGACAATCCTATTTTCGCATAAAATCCGTTTTGGGAATACCCTTTGGGGTAATACCCCAGCGACACCGGAACCTCCAGGATTTTGCAGGTGGCCTGGGTAGATTCAGGCTCAATACCCCCAATCCAGAAACCTGGTGGGGGGAGGTACTTCCCTGCTCCCGCTTCGTACTTGACTCTAATGTACTGAGCCCCAATTCCGATGCTGTATTTCCTGCTATAACGAACTTCCAGATGCCCCCCTATGCCTATGTTGTTGGGTTTTGAAAACCGATCCAGCCCGGCGGAAGCCGTTTCGGCATTGGCGGACAAGCCCAGCAGGAACGCGAAGTCTTTAGGCTGCTTTGCCTCGCGGAGGCTGCTGTCTTTCGAAACAAAATCCGGCAAACGAAGCGCCGGGAGTTTTTTTGAATCCGTTCCCAGAACAGCTAAAGGCAACGCCGGAAGTCGGGTCAGGGCAAAGTTCGTGTCGGCTCCGGCATTTTCAGGGGCATTATTTTGAACGGGCAGGCGCTGAGCAGAGTCGAAGCCCCCATCTGTTCCAGGCGGGCGCTGAGCGGAGTCGAAGCGCGGGGCATTATTCTGAACAATTGACTCCTGTTGCGCCTGGAGAACGGAGCGCCTTTTTTCAACGGCTTTTTCTTTTTTTAGAACAGGCGTTTCGGGTGTAACCGGCAATGGCCGGGGTTTTTCCAAAGTTCCTGTATTTTTCAAGGGCTGGTTTTCTCTTTCTTCTATTTCCAATAAGGTCTTATTTGGGATTGACGGCTCTGTTTTCTGATTTTGAACAGCCGGTTGTTGGTGGGTTGGCGCAGCTGGCTGCGAAATCATATTTTCTGAATCCATTTTCCACCAAAAGCCAATTGCCACAGCCAAAAGCAAAACGCCGGCACCCAGGAACCACCACCAGAATAGGCGACGGCGGCGATCCTTGTGGAGGAGCGCTTCCATCTGCACCCAAGCTTCCGGGTTGTATTCGAAGTCGTATTGTTCCGAACCGTCCTGGAGCAGCTTGTCCAATTCTTTTGGCGACAACTCAGACATACGGATTGTTGAATTTTTTTGTAACCATGTCCCGCAAATTTGCCCTTGCCCGTGTCAGGTTCGATTTTGACGTGCTGACGCTGATTCCGAGCTTTTCCGCAATTTCTTCGTGCCTAAATCCGTCAATCACGTACATGTTAAAAACGGTGCGGTAGGCGGTCGAAAGCGACTGCAACATCGCCATCAACTCCTGATAGCTGATCCGGCTTAGAATATCTTCACTGGCAGGAATATTTCTTGCTTCATCTATACTCACTTCCATTCTAAACGTTTTTTGTTTTTTGACATAATCAATCGCCGTATTGACCACTACTTTCCGGAACCAGGGCTTGAATGGTTGTGCGACGTCATAGCTTTTTACATGGCGAAATACCTTCAAAAACCCTTCATTCAACAGTGAAATTGCTTCCTGTTCGCTACTCGTATACCGAAAATACACACTCATGCCATAAGGATAGAACATCCGATACAAAGCATTCTGGCTGCTGCGGTCACCTTTGCAACAACCTTCAATGATTTGCAGGAATTCCATACCAGTATCTCAATGCATGTAACGGCGTTGTAATTTATAGGCTATACCACCTTTAGTGGAAAAAGGCTGCGTGGGCTTTATCCACTAAAGGTGGTTATACGCCAGCGTGCAAGTAAAAAAATTAGTAAAATTGTATAATGCTTGGTGGGTTCTCCAACCAATGCTATGCAAATCTACAAACAATGGGTAGTGGATGAAATCGAATAAAAACGGGTAGAAAACTACGGAAAAAATTACTTTTACCCAATGCTGCTACATTTTTTCATCCAAATCGGATATTAATCCATGAACTACCAGGCGAAATCTGATCGTTACCAACAACTTCCTTATCGGCGCTGCGGCAAAAGCGGCCTGCAATTGCCCGCTATTTCGCTGGGCTTATGGCATAATTTCGGCGGGGTAGATGTCTATGAAAATTACAGGGATATCCTGCGGGTAGCGTTCGATCGGGGCATTACGCACTTCGATCTGGCGAATAATTACGGGCCGCCGCCGGGGTCTGCCGAGGAGAATTTCGGGCGCATTCTGAAACAGGATTTTTTGCCTTACCGCGATGAGCTCACCATCTCAACCAAAGCGGGTTACCGCATGTGGGATGGGCCTTACGGCGAATGGGGCTCTAAAAAATACCTCGTGTCGAGCCTCGACCAAAGCCTCCGGCGCATGGGTTTAGACTACGTGGATATTTTCTACAGCCACCGACCCGACCCCAATACGCCGCTGGAAGAAACGATGGGCGCATTGGATTTGATCGTACGGCAAGGCAAGGCTCTGTACGCCGGCATTTCAAACTACTCCGCTGAACAAACTGCCCAGGCTGTGGCTATTTTGAAGCAATTGGGCACCCCCTGCCTGATTCATCAACCCAAATATTCGATGCTGGAGCGCTGGGTAGAAGGCGGTTTAATGGACGTGCTGGGGCAGGAAGGCATTGGATGCATTCCGTTTTCGCCTTTGGCGCAGGGGCTGCTGACCAATAAATACCTGAAAGGCATTCCCGCTGATTCCCGCGCCGCAAAACCACATGGATTCCTACAGGAATCGGCCATCACGGAAAGCATGCTGGTAAAACTCACAAAATTGAACACCATTGCAGAAAAGCGCAACCAATCCTTAGCGCAAATGGCTTTGGCGTGGCTGCTCAAAGACCCGCGCGTGACGTCGGTGTTGATTGGCGCAAGCCGAACGGCACAGTTGCTGGATTCTTTGGATTGTCTGAAAAATTTGGAGTTTAGCGGGGAAGAATTGGCGGAAATTGAAGGGATTTTGAAGGGTTGATCTTGTAACAGATTACTGCCCGGTGAAACCCGACAAATAGGACACGAGAGGCAGAGCCTGCGCGCTATAACTGCAAAAACCCATACAACCCGATCAGCGCCACCGCCAGATAAGGAACCACCCCTGCTGCGCCGCCATAGTCCTTCGACATCCGCAGCCCAAAAATCAGGGCGATGAAGTTGAGGCTCCCCAAACAAAGCGCCCAAAGGCCGAACTGGTTGCCGCTACCCGTCCAGAGCTGAACCAGCCCGGCAATGGCAAGCGCGCCCGAGCCGACCTCCATAATCGTGATTACCGGCAATAACAACCCGGTCGTGCTGGCTAATGGGGAATTTTTAAACTGGCCTTTGAAATAGGCCAGATTGCCTTTGTAGTCGAGTACTTTGCCCAACCCCGATTCGCCCAAAGTGGCAACGAGGTAAATGAGGACTATGGATTGAAAGAGGAGTTGGTTAGTCATTGTAAAAAAGGTTAAAGGCTAAAGTAAAAAGGTTAAAGTAAAGGGGTGTCTTTCGATGGATGATATTCGACGAATGTATTCCAATGCACAATGCTCACCGTTTACCCCTTCACCAACTTCACCGTCCGCACGCCTATTCCCGTCTGCTGTTGCAAAAAATAAAACCCAGGCGTCAGATCCTGAACCGCCATCGTCAGCGAGGAAAGCCCGTCCAGCAGGTGTTGCTGCACCATGCGGCCATTCATATCCGTCAGGCGGATGGTGCAGGCTTCGGGGCTTTCGTTGTCAATGTACAGATTTTGGGTGAATGGCGAGGGGTAGGCGCGGATGGTTGCCGCCATCAAAGGATTTTGTGTATCCGTGATGCCGTTCACCGCATTATAGATGGTCGTCAGCAGTGAATATTCGTTGAAGGCGTCCTGCCCGAGTTCCCAGATCATGATGCCAGCCAACTCGTCCATCGCCAGTTCGGTTTTGGCCCGGATGGTCGGGATGCCGTTGTAATAAATCTGTCCGACCTGATCGAGCTGAGCGTTGGCGGGATTTTGAGCGACTAAGCTGCCAAAAGTAGCGGAAGTGACGCTGGTTGGGGCATTGTTGAAATTCCAACCATAAAACGGCACGCCGAGGGTGAGGCGGTGGGCGGGCATGCCCTGCGCCTGCCAGTAGTTGATGGCGTTGACGGCGAAGTTGTAGGACGAATGTTGGCCGGGGTTGTTGGGTGCCCAGGGGCCGGTGAAATCGTAAACCATCATATTAATAAAATCAAAAGACAGCATGGCTTCGTCGCTGATGTTCGGGTAGCGGTAAGTGCCGGGCAGGGCGGCGGTCATGGGCAAACCATGCGCTGTGAGAGAATCGCGCAATTGCAGCACAAAAGGGCTGTAGAGCGGTGTCACGTAGCTCCATTCCAGATCCACATCCACACCGTCGAGCTCGTGCTCTGCCACGTATTCTATGATTTTGTGGATGAAAGCCGCGCGGTTTTCCGGTTGCTGCTGGTGCGTCCATGCTGCGTCCCAAGCCGGGGTGAGCGCGCCGCCTGCGAGGGAAATATAAACCTTCACGCCGTGTTGTTGGGCGGCCTGTACGATAGGGTCAATGTTGTGTCCGTTTATGCTGAGGTTGCCGGCCATATCGGGATTGGCAAACGCTAAATTGAGGTGCGTCAGCTTGCTGTAATCAATCTGATCGCTCACGCTGAACCGGTAATAGGGCAGGTAGCCAATGATTTTGAAATCCTGCTGCGCGCGAAGGCTGCCCAGGCTCATTAAAAACAAAAATAGAGTGAAGTAGTGGTATTTTGCCATGGATTCACGGTATAGGTTCATTGAATGACGTTCGTTTGATCCAAAGATAATAATACAATGCATTATTTTGATTTTTTTGCCTTTCGCGTGATGTATGCACAACCCTGTGCTTTCCTCTTTGTGAACGTTGTGCGAAACCTAAAAAAAGCGAACAACAACACAACGCGTTGTCTTATATTCGTAGCGAACTTTGTGTAAAACCTGTATGAAACCCATCCAAAAGACAATTGCTATTTTTTAGATCAAAAACCACTGCACATGATTCGCTATTTGTTCCTGATTACCGGCCTACTGCTGAATAGCCTGGCCTGCAAAGCGCCAAACTCATCCGACAACGACCATACCCGTTTGCACGACATTTGGGCTTTGCAAAGTATGAAACAAAAAGACCTGCCGGAAAGCGCAAAAGGCAAACCCTACATCGAAATCCACGTAAAAGAAGGCAAGCTGATGGGCAACGGCGGGTGTAACCAGTTATTCGGCAGCATTGCTTTTGAAGGCAAAAACGGCCTCCGCATTTCCAACCTTGGGAGCACCAAAATGGCTTGCCCCGAACTGAATGTCGAATCCGAATTCATGCAATTGTTGCAGGCCGTCCAGACCTACGAACTGCGTGAACTTTCGCTCTTCATGATGGGAGCGGATGGGGAGGAATTGCTGAAATTGAAGAAGGTAGATTGAACCATAGTTGGCAGGATTCAGTGGGCAGGTGGCTATAAGTTCGGGGTTGTTTAATAAGCGCTTGTTCGTACGGTTATTCCCGTATAGCATCATGCAGCACCGCCCCCCGGCCATCAACCTCTGCCGGGACGTCCAATCCAAGTATGGCACACATCAGCGGATATACATGGATGTTTTTGAACGCTGGAAGGCGAAAACCCCCGCTCTTCAGCGCCGGGCCGCGTGCGTAAAAAATGCCGTGCATGTCCTTGTTCACGGGATCGAAACCGTGCTCGCCGATTTCGGAAGGGCCCGACGCTTGCCGCGTACCTATCGTCCGGCTATTCACGAAATAGAAGCCCGGATCGGGAACAATGAGGAGGTCGCCCCAACGCGGATTCGTGGGCGGCGTCTCAAAAAAAGGCGCCTCGGCCACGCGGTAAACCTGGTAGTGTTTAGCCTTAGCTTTAAGCTCGTTGTACACTGCTGCCGGGTCTGCATCCGCCTTTAAATACAAATGCACCAACGCGCCGTTGCTGACGCTGGTGTAGCGCTCCTCGTCGGTCACCAATTCTACGGGCAGCAGGTTGTTCACCGATATGGCCGACATGCCGTGGTCAGATACCAGGATGATATTGACCGGCAAGCCCGTTTTGGCCACCCCCTCAAAAAGCCGTCCGAGGGTGGTATCCAAAGCCATCAGCTTTTCGCGCAGTTGTTCATCCGCATTTGGGCCGTACCGGTGCCCCACATCGTCGAGGTCTGAGAAGTACATGGCAATCAGCCGTGGTCGCTCTGCTTCCGGCAATTGGAGCCAGGCAATCGCCTGATCCACCCGCTGCTGATTCGGAACGCTGCCATCGTAGCGAAAGTAGTAGCGCGGACGGATACCCTGCACATCGGCCTCCGAGCCAACAAAAAAATAACTGGCCGTCACCATCCCGGCTTTGGCCGCCTGTACCCATATCGGCGTACCGCCATACCAGTAGCCATCTTCCACCATCTCGCGATTGCCCATGCTGTAGCGGGCGTTTTTTTCGCGGTCGAAGTAGTTGTTGTCTACCAACCCGTGGTTGTTGGGGTACATGCCCGTCGCGATGCTGTAATGGTTGGGAAACGTCTTGCTGGGATAGCAGGGAATCAACCCTTCCGCCTGCACCCCGCCAGCGATGAATGCCTTGAGTTGGGGCGGTTGAAAACGCTCTACGTAGTCCCAGCGAAAACCATCGAGGGAAATGAGGATGAGGTAGGGCTGGTCTTTTGGGGCAATTTTTGCTGTACCCGACTTGTCTTGCAGCACAATGCTGCGCTGGCAAGCGGCCAACATCAATACCATAAGGAATGGGAAAAGGAAGGGTAAAATACGTTTAGGAAGTAATACGGTCATCAGAAATCAATATTTGATCTTGCCCAAAGCTAAGGAATTATCGTGGATAAGGGTCGCTGAATGAATAAGTGTCACTTTCGACAGGTAAGTAATTTTGCTTCTACCCCAGGCGGAGGTTCCCGACCTTAGCTATAGGCTTCCGAGGCAATAATCATTACTCTGTGGGTTTATCCATCCGCTGTAACCGTGCTTCCAATTGCTCCCAACGGTAAATCTGAAAAGTTTTATCTGAAGACATGGCCACAAAGATCCCTTTAGGAAAATGTTTGCCCAGCGGGGTGCTGCATGCCTCTGATCCATCGCTATCCACAGTGGAAACGGGGATTATTCCAATCCGTTTGTGTTCATGGGGATTGCCAGGTATTCCCTCCCTTGTGAACGCATGAAAGCGATTGGCTTGTTGGTCAGAAACCAGGATATATCCTTTGCCTCCCGGCTGTGTATAAATGGAAATCCCCTCATGGTCATCTGTAAAATTCTGATTGGCGAAAAATGCCAATTCTATAGCACTGCTATCGGGATGAGCATAATATTTGCGCACGCCAGCCCCTTCGTCGGAATAGTAGAGGTAGCCCATTTCATCATCTACTGCAATGGCCTCAATTTCTTTGCCGCCTTTAAAAGCCCCGAACTTACGTACCGGTTTGCCGATCACAATGCCAAAACTGTCTTTTAATAAATATTGCCACAAATAGCTTCCGTCGGGGCCGCTTTTACGGCTGATCGCGGCGTAGATATTTCCGCTCTCAGGGGCTTTGTACAATCCAACACCCATTGGCGATTGCACCTCCTCTCCATTAAAAACGGCGATGCCACCATTGTCTATAAACGTCATCTCCGGCACCCGGAGGATGCGAATATTGTCTGCGTTGCGTTGAGCGAATACAGCAATATCAATGGTGTCGCCATTCAGTACGAAGCCGTATTCAATGTCAATATTGTTTGGCCGGGGCAACCCTGTAATGGATTTTTCCTTCAGAAGTTTCCCTTCCAGGTTGAAGACATAAACACCGCCATTATCATCGCCCTTGTCAGTCCCCAGAATCAAACTTTGCTCAGGGTCATCCGGATGTATCCAAATGGCAGGATCGTCGGTATCTGTCGGAGTAGGATCCGTTACAAAATCAGGCTTTAGCGACGTTGTACCAGGAGAAGACGGGGCGTTAGGCTCGCAGGATAATAAAATTGCAAGGCTAAGGAATCCGGGCAATAAGAATATTTTGAATGGCAGCATGATCGTTGTCCTCGTGATGAAAAAAGAGGTTACGCTCTAAGAGCTTATTCTTTATTTCCAAAAAAATCAAATTTCAATCCCACATTGAAACGGGCATTGTAATATTCTGCCTGCTGGGTGCGGGAACGAATGCCCTGATAGTAGCGAAGGGGTTGGTTCGTCAGGTTATTCGCGTCAACAAAAATGCGCAGGCGCTTAGTCAGGGCATAGGAGCCATTTGCATCCAGAAAAAACTGGCGGTCATAATACCGATCCGTAAAATCGTTATCCCCTACTTCGTCAATGTAATCATCTGCATAATTGGCCGACAGGCGCAGCACCAATCGCTTGGTTTCAAACGATAAGGAAGCATTAAACAGGTGCGGCACTGCTCCCGGCAAATCCAACCCCTCACGTTCTTCGCCATCTCCATTGCGAATGCCTTTTGCACTTGAACCGGTGTAGGTGTAGTTGAGATAAACGCCTAAGCCCTTGAGAGCGCCCGGTAAAAAATCAAGTTGGCGTTGCAGGGCTATTTCAAAACCATAAACGTCGGCACTACCACCATTGAGCGGCTGAAAAAAGGTCCACTCGTCGCCATTGGTAATGTCAGATACGTAAGACTCGTCCACAGCCGTGTAAATAAAATCATCCACCTTTTTATAAAAAGCTCCGGCAGACAACAGGCCAACAGAACTAAAATACCGTTCCAGCATCAAGTCAAGGTTGGATGCCCGGGTCGGCTCCAGGTTCGAATTCCCTGCTTGAATTTCTTCGTCTTCGGCAATAATATTCTGGAAAGGTACGAGGTCGTAATAATTGGGCCGCGCCAGGGTATTCGTCCAGGCAGCCCGAATGGAAAAATTATCAGAAATATCGTACTTCAGGTGCAATCCTGGCAAAACATTGGTGTAGCTTTTTTCGGCAGTTACTTCCCCAATCAGTTCCTCTTCGTCAAGTACTTGATTACCCGTGTATTCGATCTGCGTATTTTCTACCCTAAGGCCGGCCAACACAGTCAATCTGTCCGTAAGTTGCTGATTCCAGAGTATATATCCTGCACTTACCGTTTCATTAACTTCATAATTTCCAGGCAGGTATTCGCCGGGAACGGCTTCGCCTTCAAACTGATTTGGGTCAGCTAAATTCAGACCTCCGATGAACTCAGCTGATGGAAAAACGCCTGCGACGTATTGGCTACCCGGCAGGAAATTGTCTTTGGTCGCATCCGTAAGCCCTACTTTGTCGAGTAGATCGTACTGCTCTGATAGTGGACTGTATTCAAAAAAATCATTGTCGCGTATTTTGTCTTTTATTTTGGTGCGCCCTCCAAATTTAAAAGCGCCATAACGCCCGACAACCTGGGTTGGCAGAGAGAAGTCAGCACGGAAATTGAAATCTTTTTCCTCCGTGAATCCGTTTTCTTCGGTGAGCTCGTCCAATTCGAATTTGCTGGCAGCAAAATCAGCAGCATCCACTGGCGTTACGTTTGGAAACATGGGATCGCTGACGTCCATAATTACCGGATAAGCATCGTCAGAAGCGTATTTGATGTAGCGTTCGCGCTTTTTTTCCTCGGAAGCCGTCGCGTAAGAAGCTTGCCAGTCAAGCCGGAGTTTGCCGAACAGGTGATCGCCGCGCAGTGAATAATTTTGGGTGCGTTGTGTTTCCAGGCGGCGGCCATCTGAATCGGAGGAACCCGCTTTCACTTGACGGCTTGCAGCAGCCGTATAACCCGTGATGGTTTCTGTACCCTCTTCAAAAACAGGTTCTATATCCTCAAAAGTTAGCCTGAATCGGTTTTCCCAGTCATCCCGCCAATTATACATTCCTTGGAGATATAGGGTGTGGTTGGCGCTCAACTTGTAATCAACTGAAGCGGAGAGGCTCCTGCGCTGGCGGCGTACTTCGTATTGACGGACATCAATTTCTTCGAGAAACGGATCCACTTCAATGTCTTCTTCTGTAAGCGGGCTTTCAACTTCATTAGCCCATACCATTTCAATATTATCAGAACCAAAATTATGATCATTGATCGTTCCGCTCACAATAACGCCTAATTTATCTCCCGCAAAACGATCGCCAGCGATGAGGGTTCCTGTCCAAATGGGTTTATTCGACAACAGGTTCAGACCGCTGGCAAGGGTACCTGAAAGCCGCAAACCGCTGGGGGCAGCGCGTGTAATGAGGTTGACTGCACCACCAAGAGCATCCGCCTCCATATCAGGAGTGAGGGTTTTATTCACTTCAATAGTTTGGATCATATCGGAAGGAATAAGGTCTAATTGTACATTCCTGTTATCGCCTTCTGCGGATGGAACCCGTTCACCATTAATGCGAACCGCGTTAAGTTGCGGTGCAAAACCACGAATCAGAATATTACGCGCCTCGCCCTGATCGCCTTGTATCGTTATACCAGGAATACGCTTGAGGGCATCGCCGGTATTGGCATCAGGGAAGCGACCGATTTGGTCCGCAGCGACAATATTCGTGACATTGATGTTGTTTTTTTGTTGATTGAGTGCTTTGGCCTGGCCTTTTAAGCGGTCCCCAAGGATCAATATTTCGTCAATGAGCTGTACCCCGGAAGACAGCCGGATAACTAATGTAGTCGTTTTACCTTCTTCAATAATTGCCTCCTGTTTTACCGATTGATACCCGATATAAGCAATTGCTAAGGTATAGGTGCCCGATTTGAGGTCTGAAAAGAAATATTTACCATTCACGTCCGTTACAGCGCCACGATCGAGGCTGCCGATGTAAATGGTTGCACCTGGCATGGACAGACCATCTTCGTCAAGGACAACTCCTGTGAGTATACCCTGAGCGTACAAGGAGGAAAATGAAATTATGGCCAACAAAAGCAGTAGACAACTTTTCATGCGTTTTGACGGCAAATATATGAGGCAGCTTCCGCTGTAAATTTACTTTTTGAATTAAGAAATTATTACATTTCGGTTAACACAGTGTTTCTTCCTTCAAATAGTACCGCCCCAAAAAGCATAACACATTCGGGGTTGCATGGAGGATTAGGATTAAGACCAAGGGTCGCTGAATTAATAAGGGTCGCTTTCTCAGGGCAAGGCCTTTTGATTCTAACCAAGGCGGGGGTTCCCGACCTTAGCCATAGCTAAGGGAGGTGGTTCCCTAACGCGGGGTAGGAGCAAAAGACCTCCTGAAAAAGTGGACAGTTATTATTTCAGCGACCCCAAGTTCAAAATGTGAAATAATATTGCCCCGGTACTTATAATAATATCCTACCCAAAATGCCCCCCAATATAATTTTTCGTTAGCTCTTGTTTAGGATGATTGAAAATGTTATCGCAAGTGTCAAATTCTATTAGTTCACCCAAATATATAAAAGCAACTTTGTCTGAAATACGTTGAGCCTGTTGCATATTGTGTGTTACAATTATAATGGTGTAGTCCTTTTTAAGCTTTAAAATCAGGTCTTCAATTTTTCGGGTACTAATTGGGTCTAAGGCAGAACAAGGTTCATCCATCAAAATCACTTCGGGTCTTAACACAACTGTACGGGCAATACATAATCTTTGTTGCTGGCCACCTGATAATTTAACAGCAGGTTTTTTTAATTCGTCTTTTACTTCGTCCCATAAAAAACTTTCTTTCAACGCATTTTCAACAAGTTCGGGTATTTCTGCCTTTGGAAAATTATGAATGCGTAGGGCGTAGGCTAAATTTTCAAAAATATTTTTTGGTAATGGATTAGGTTTTTGAAAAACCATACCAATTTTTTTTCTAATTTCAGTAACTGATTTTGTTTTATCGTACAAATCCATTTCATCAATTTTCAATTGCCCTTCAATTCTGGCATCGGGAGATAAATCATGCATCCGGTTAAAAGAACGCAGTAAAGTGGATTTACCGCACCCCGATGGTCCTATCAAAGAGGTAACTTGATTTTTGGGAAAATCAATCGTAATATTTTTTAGAATTTGTTTATTTCCAAAAAATAAATTCAAATTGCGAGCAGATAATTTTATTTTTCCCATTTTTTAGTCTTGAGTTCGGTATTTAAAGCGAATGACAAAGGCAATAATATTTAACAGAAAGACCAAGGAGATTAATACAACTGCGGTTCCGTAAGCCAATGGTCTTACCTGCTCAATAGCAGAATGCTGTGTTGAAAGCATATATAAATGGTAAGGCAATGCCATAAACTCCTGATTAATTGAAGTAGAAATGCCATTGATGTAAAATGCCACACCGGTAAATAAAATAGGAGCGGTTTCACCAGCTGCTCTTGAAAGTGTCAGGATTATTCCTGTTAAAATACCTGGTAATGCTTTCGGTAAAACAACATCTTTAATCGTTTCAAATTGAGTAACTCCTAATGCCAACGTTGCTTCACGCATGCTATTGGGTATTCTTTTTAACGCTTCTTCTGTGGTGGTAATAATATAGGGTAATGAAAGTAGCCCTAAGGTAAGACCCGCAGACAATATAGAAGTACCAAGCTTTAGAGCCTCTACGAATAAGGCTAACCCAAAAAGCCCATAGATGATAGAGGGAATACCAGCTAAATTTCTAATAGATGCCCTGATAATATTTGTTAATAAGGATGGTTTTGCATATTCATTTAAATAAATAGCGCAAGCCACTCCAAAGGGCACTGCAAATAATGTAGTGATAAAAGTGAGTAAAACGGTTCCAACAATTACTGGTAAAATTCCACCTTTGGTCATGCCGTTAGTAGGATACTGATGTATAAAATTCCAGGATATGGCAGGCAGGCCTTTTGAAAAAATATCCCATAAGATGACGCCTAAAAAAATGCAAACCATTAAAGTACTGCCAAGCAAAATGAACTCATTAAATATGTGTAGTATTTTCTTTTTCATGCGTGGAATTTTCTTAACCGGTTGGCAAAATATTCCCCCAAAAAGTTAATAGCCAAGGATATTAAAAATAATATTCCCGCAATTGCAAACAAGGCAAAATAATGAGTGGTTTGATAAGGCACTTCTCCCATTTCGATAGCGATGGTGGCTGTGATGGTACGAACGGAATCTAAAAACCCTTTAGGAATAGCTGCGGCATTGCCGGTTGCCATTAATACGGTCATTGTTTCGCCCAATGCTCTGCCCAGCCCCAGCATTACAGCAGCAATTAATCCAGGCAAAGCAGCAGGGATAGTTATTTTAAATAAGGTTTCCCATTTATTTGCTCCAAGCGCTAATGAGGCTTCTCTATGGCTTTTCGGCACTGCATTTATTGCATCTTCGCTGATCGTAATGATGGTTGGTAAAGCCATTATTGCTAATAAAATAGAACCGTTTAGAGCATTTAATCCATTTTGAATGCCAAATAGTTTAGAAATACCGGGGCCTAATAAAACAATCCCCAGAAATCCAATTGCTACGGAAGGAATAGCAGCCAACATTTCAATTGCAGGTTTTAAAATCATTTGTATTTTTTTTGGGGCAACTTCAGAAAGGAAGGCTGCTGTAAAGATGCCTAAAGGAACAGCGATAATCATTGAACCAACCGCCACTAAAAATGTACTGACGATTAAAGGAAAAACACTGTATTTAGTATCAGGATCCCATTGAATACCCGTAAAAAAATCAATAGGACTTATTTTAGTAAAGAATGAAAATGTATTATAAAGCAGCATAAAAAAAATGCCACCTAAAAGGGCAATTGTAGTGAACCCCGCTCCTTTAAAAACCTGCTTAAAAAACCAATCTATCTTTTCCCTTTTATTGCTCGTCATTTTATTTTGTTTACAGGATAGTAACCTGATTCATGAATGATTGCCGCGCCTTTTTCTGTTTTTTCAAAATCCAAAAATGGCTTTACTTTTTCATAATCACTCGCCTTATAATATTGAAATAGGGGACGTTGAAAGAAGTATTCGCCAGAAGCAATTTTTGCAGAATCTAAAGGAGAAATTGATGGATGATTATCTGTATGAATTTTTAATACCTTTATTTCTTTACTTCCCCCCTTCATTACATAACCAGCTCCCACATAACCAATTCCAGAGTTATCTGCTTTAATGGCTTCTAAAATCTGTGCATTGCCATTCATTTGTTTCGCATAAGGGGAGAAATGAATATTGAGAATATGTTTTACAAACTCGTAAGTACCGGAATTACTTTGGCGGCCGTAAATATTTATAGGAATATTTTCTTTTATTAAAGATGACCAGTTTTTGTACTCACCACTTAAGATTTTGGACAAGTCCACTGTGCTGATTGAATCAATGGCAAGCTTATTTGAAACTACAAAAGCAATGGCATCTTGTGCAAAGATAAAAGAATCTAATGCTATGTTTTTTTTATGAAAAAGAGACATCTCCTCTTCGTTAATTCTTCTTGAAGAGTTTGCAATATCCGTAGTGCCATTCAGTAAAGAAGCAATTCCCAGTCCTGAACCACCGCCAGATATGGAAACTAATAGTTTATCGTCTTTTTGGTAAAAAGCTTCTGCTAATAGCACTGCTAAATTAACTTCAGTATCTGACCCTTTTATTTTAATTGTACTGTTGTTAGTAGTGCAAGACTGCAAGGAAAATAAACAAATGAGTACAATGAAATTACGCATAATCCAAGGTAGCAACTAAAAATTTGTTTCTCCTCAAATGCAGGTTAAGTTATTGTTATTTTTTATTGGGTTTGGGATCTGCGTTAAAATATCAACCAACAACAGCTTCGCCGCTGTTTTTCTGTATAAGAAAAATTGCCAGAGAAGCATGGTTGGTGGTAGTCAAGTTTTGAAAAATGGGTTTCATAAAAGCATTTTGTCAATCTAAGATTGTCGAAGTGGTTTTTGCCATTTTCAATACGGTTTTCAAAAAACTACTAAAGGGACTCAACCAAAAACGCCCGGCTTCGCACCTCGTCTGCCCTTATTGATTTTGTTTTTTGAAACGGGAGCAATGCGTTTTTGCTGGGTTGTGGTTTGAAATTAGCCAGTCAGATAAAGCATTGTGGGCAAATAGGCCATATATTTTTTAGGAAAATCAACCCATTACTCCAACCCCTTCAACAGCTGCTGTTGCCGGTTGCTGAAGCTGAACGCCTCAAAAAGCGTCAGAGACAAAGCCTCTTCGAGATTACCAAAATACTGTTCGTAATCCTGCTGGCTGCGCCGGATCACTTCCTGCGCTTCTTCGCGGCCATAGATGTGCGTAATTTCGCAGCGTTGCTCCTCGCCCGGCAATTGCTTATAGGTGAGGAAGTAGTGCTTCAGGCGGTTGACAATATTGGGCGGAATGTCTCCAATATCTCGCCATTGGCCATACACTTCGTCCTGTTTCAGGATGGCAATAATTTTATCGTCCGCCTCTCCGCCGTCAATCATGCGGAAGCCTCCGATGGGAATAGCGTGTACGATAATGTTGCCGTGGGTCACCTCGCGTTCGGTGAGCACGCAAATGTCGAGCGGGTCATCGTCGCCGATAATTCCAGTACGCCCGGTACGCTCCATGCAGAACGCCCCGACGGCGTCTTTGCAATAGGTTTGAGGGATGAAGCCATAGAGCGTAGGCACCACGTTGGAAAATTTCTGCGGGCGGTCTATTTTCAGGTACCCGCTTTGTTTATCTACTTCATACTTAACGGTGTCAGACGGAATCACTTCGATAAATGCTGTCACTATTTCCGGCACGTCTTTGCCGATGGGAATGCCGTGCCAGGGGTGCGATTTGTAGCGCAACCCGATCATTTTCCACAGTTTGTTCAGTGCTTCTTGACTCATGGTGGTTCTTTTTTCTGCGAAGGCAGGTTTGCAGGTGAGCAATTTTTTAAAAGACTAAATCTCTGAACCCGGTCACACATTCCTCGAATCTGCTCCCCAGGACAATTTGCTGCGCATCGTTTGCAAAAATCCCACCTCTTGCAACTGCACCAATTTGATGTTGAATTCATTGCGCCTTATGGCCAATTGGTGCGCAGCAGTGATGATCTCGAACCGGGAATCGAGGGTGCAGAGGAAGTTATCCGCGCGGCCTTCCACTTCAAAAGAAACCACGGAGGTGTCGGAAATTACCACAGGCCGTACACTCAGGTTGTGCGGCGCTACGGGGGTGATGACGAAATTATCGGAAGTGGGGAAAATAATGGGGCCGCCGCAGCTCAGGGAGTATCCGGTTGAGCCGGTTGGAGTGGCGATAATCAGGCCATCTGCCCAATAAGAGTTCAGGTAAGCGCCGTTGACGTAGGTGTGAATGGTGACCATAGAAGAGGTGTCGCGCTTGTGGATGGTGCAGTCGTTGAGCGCAAAACGAGTTTCTCCAAAAATAGGAAGATTCGATTCCAAATAGAGTAACCCCCGCTCATCCAAAGCATACATGCCCCGGCTCAGCAACTGGATGGCATTGGCTACCCGTTTTTTTTCAATGCTGGCCAAAAAACCCAGCCGACCCAAGTTGATGCCAACAATGGGCACCTGGCTGTCGCGAATATGCGTTACCGCTTCCAGGATGGTGCCATCGCCGCCAAGGGCAATAAAAAAATCAATTTTATGGACGCTGAAATCAAGGTATCCTTCAAATACACCTACATCGCGCCTGAAGTTGATCAACCCTTTCAAATCTTCCAAATAAGGTTTGTACACATAGGCGTTGATGCCTTCATCGTGCAGGGCATCGAACAAATGCTGGATGTGGGTAAGGTCTTTATCTTTGACTGTTTTTCCAAATACGACAACTTGCATGGATAAGCGTTTTATGGGTACAAGTTACAATGTAGTGTTGTTTTTACACTAAATACTCCAAACCGATTGCAGATTCCACAAAAAAAGGGTAATTTTTCGCCCAATTGGCTTTTTGGCTTATATTATATGGGACGACAGGGCAAAATCTTAAAAAAATCCTGATTCGATCCGATAACGCGCTGAAAGCATCAACAAACAATAGCAAACAAAAAACATGACTGAATTCAACGATTTTTTCAAATCCGCATTTACCGTTGACAATGTCATTTTCGGATTTGATGAAGGGGATTTGAAGATACTGCTGATCAAGCGTGGGGAAGCGCCGTATAAAGGCAAATGGGCTTTACCCGGGTACTTTGTATACCCAAATGAAGATTTAGACACAGCGGCAAAGCGGGTATTGGAAGAATTAACCGGGTTGCGAAACGTTTATTTAGAGCAGGTGCAAACCTTCGGCGCGGCCAATCGCCACCCTTTTGGCAGGGTCATTACCATCGCCTATTTTTCTTTAGTTAAGATCAGTGACTACAACCTGCAGCCGGCTTCCATCGCTCAAAAAGCGCAATGGCATTCCATCGTAAAAGTAAACGACCTGGCTTTTGACCACATTGAAATTCTGAACGCCTGCTTTCAGCGCCTCAAATGGTTGGTGCGCACCCGGCCGGTTGGGTTTGAGCTGTTGCCGCCGCAATTTACGCTCACAGCCTTGCAACACTTGTATGAGGCTATTCTGGAAACGGATCTCGATAAGCGCAATTTCAGGAAGAAGATTTTGTCTATGAACCTGCTCATTGATCTGGAACAAACGCAGGAAGGTGTGGCGCACCGTCCGGCCCGGCTTTACCAGTTTGACCGCGACAAATATGATCAGTTTCGTGCGGAGGGTCTGAATTTTGAATTGAAAGAAAGTAAAAAAAAAGAGGCTAAACGCGCGGCGGCACATCGAAAAGCGTTGCTGCACGCTGCCCATTAAATTCTTTACCAGGTCTCTCCTTTGTCGTTAAGCACGTGCAGGGAAACGGGTGCGCCATGAGCCAATCGGAAAGCATTGATTTGCTGGCGGATTGCAACGCCGGAGTCCTCGTATTTGAACAGGAATGATTTGTAGGAAACCCCGGCAAGGCCCTCCTCGTGGATGCTGACCCGCTTATCGGCTTCTACTGAAAAATAGCCATAATAGCCGGCCAGAAAATCGTGCTGGATGGAAATATCCTGCAACTCATTGAAAAAATCAATCGCAAGGCTCTCTTGTTCGGGCGTTTCGTAAGTGATGTAGCCCCAATAGGTTTCTTCCGGAACGCGAACCAGGCTCTTATGCCGGAACGTAACCCCATACTCCGTATGCATATCTAAATGATAGGCATCGCCGGTAACTGTCAACTGACCTTCATTAAACACCGTGTTTTTTAGATCGAGTTTCATGGTATACAGCCCGCCGTTCAACCTTCCCGCAGGTGCGCTGGCAAAGATTTGAGCGGGGCCGGGCTGGCAGTCTTGTGGTGTTAAAATGGCATTCAAGGAGAGCTTCACTGTATTTCCAGTGCGATTTAAGTTGTAAGAGATGGTTGCATTTTCGCAATCCTGAGCCTGTATGGTCTCGATTTCGAACACCAGTTCCCTGCTTTCCGGATAAAGATTTTCCCAAAGGTCAATATAAAACTCTCGTTCCACATCGGGTACTACGATCGGATCGCCCAAAGAATCCAATTTGCAACCGCCCAAAAGCGTCGCCAGTAACATAAAAGCGCCGAGGCGCATCAAAACCCGTTTGTGTGCGTAATGCTTCATATCCTTTTTGTCTTACTGATGTCCTTTCAAGGGTAACGGAAAAGCCCCGAAAATGCTGCCACGCGAAGATACAAATTTCAAAGAAGGCATAGGGGTAAACACGCGTTGCATCCATCTTTTATCTACGAAAAACCCTGAATGAAGTTGCATTGGTCTCCACAAAATGCATTTTCATCCATTCCATGCTTTCGTTTATAAGAATATAGGCTTACTTAGGAGCGTGGCGTAAATAGGTTACCTGAATTGGGCGAGGTGCTTCGACAGGCTCAGCTTGTCAGATTTTTTTATCTGGCAAGGCGCGAGAAGGAAGCATAGCCTAAGCTAAGCGACCAACGAGCAACGCGGCATGATGGAAAAGCCACCGCGCAAGCCGGTAAATTATTTACGACACGCTCCTTAGCGTTGATTAACACCCGACTATTTATGATCCAGTTAAAGGAGGTGCGCAAAGCATACCGTACCGATTACACTTCTCTCCAGGTGCTTAAAGGCATAGATTTGCACATCGGAGAAGGGGAATTTATCTCCATTATGGGATCCTCCGGATCCGGAAAATCAACCCTGCTCAATATTCTGGGCATCCTAGACGATTATGACGAAGGCCAGTATATACTAAATGACGTTGAGATCAAAAACCTGACGCAAACCCAGGCTGCCTTGTACCGCAACCGCTTTATTGGTTTCGTTTTCCAATCCTTCAACCTGCTCCCGTTCAAATCTGCGGTTGAAAATGTCGCTCTGCCCCTCTATTATCAAAAAATAGACCGGAAAATGCGCCGCGACATCGCCATGGACTACTTAGACCGCGTGGGGTTGCGCGACTGGGCCGAACACCTTCCCAACCAGCTATCGGGTGGACAACAACAACGGGTGGCCATCGCACGGGCATTGGTTTCCCAGCCTAAAGTCATCCTTGCCGATGAACCTACCGGCGCCTTAGATACCCAAACTTCTCAGGAAGTCATGGAGTTGTTTAAAGGTGTGAACGAACAGGGCATTACGGTGATCATCGTTACGCACGAACACGATATTGCTGCCATGACGCACCGGGTCATTCGCCTGAAAGACGGCCTGATCGAATCCTAAAGCACCCTTTTTGGTCACTTTATATTGCCAACACCATGTTTGAATACGACAACTGGCAGGAAATTTTTCAAACCATCCGGCGGCATAAACTGCGCACCGCACTCACTGCGCTTGGAGTTTTTTGGGGCATTTTTATGCTGGTGATCTTGCAGGGAGCGGGCAATGGCCTCCAAAACGGGGTTGAATACCAATTTCGAGATGACGCCACCAACAGCATCTGGCTTCGCCGGGGAACGACCTCCATTCCCTACAAAGGCTTGCCCAAAGGCCGCGACATCATGTTCACCAATGAAGACTACAAATACCTCACTGAGCAATTTAAAGAGGTAGAGCACATCACCGGGCGCTTCTACCTGACCGGAGACCGCACGGTCAAATACGGCAATAAAACGCTGTCTTTCCCAATCCGATCCGTTCATCCCGGCCACCAATACCTCGAAAATACCACGATGGAACAAGGCCGCTACCTCAACGAAACAGACCTCGTGCAATACCGCAAAGTGGCCATCATCGGCAAGGTGGTCAAAGAAAACATCTTTGATAAAGGGGAAGATCCCATCGGCAAAGAGATCAATATTGGCGGCATTGTCTACACCATTGTAGGTGTTTACACCGACACCGGCAGCGAAAACGAAATGCGCATCATTTACCTGCCCATCACCACCGCCCAAAAAGTCTACTCCGGCACGGAGGACATCCACCAGCTCATGTTCACTGCGGGCGACCTCCCGGTTCCGGAGATGAAAAAATTGGAAGCGAAAGTCCGGGAAGCGTTTGCCAGCCGCCTTCAATTTGATGTGAATGACGAAAAGGCTTTGTTCATCTCAAATATTGCCGAAGAATACGAAGAAGTGCAGGGCTTGTTTGCGGCCATTCGGGCGTTTGTCTGGTTTGTGGGCATCGGCAGCATCATTGCCGGAGTGATTGGCGTGAGCAACATCATGCTCATCATTGTCAAAGACCGCACCAAAGAAATCGGGATCCGGAAAGCGCTGGGGGCAACGCCTTATTCCATTATTGCCATGATCCTTCAGGAATCCGTTTTCATCACTTCCGTCGCCGGATACTTAGGTTTATTGGCAGGAGTTGGCGTCATCAGCTTGCTGAGTGTGCTGGAGCTGGATTTTTTCAGACGCCCCGAGGTGAACCTTGGCGTCGCCCTGAGCGCGGTGACGGTCTTAGCCATTGCCGGCGCGCTGGCCGGGTTGATGCCCGCATTGCAGGCGGCAAGGATCAATCCTGTGATGGCTATGAAAACAGAATAGTCATAAAAACATCACTAAAATCACCCGCTTATGTTTGACCGCGACACCTGGCAGGAAATTTTTGCTACCATGCAGAAACACAAGCTGCGCACTGCGCTCACGGCACTGGGTGTCTTTTGGGGCATTTTTATGCTCATTTTTGTGCTGGGCATGGGGAAAGGACTTGAAAATGGTGTCACCCGAAACTTTGGCGACCGCGCCAAAAACGTGATGTACATCTGGGCGACCCGCACCTCTTTGCCTTATCAGGGATTTCAGCCGGGGCGCAGTCCACAATTGAAATTAGATGATATTCAGGCAATTAAAGACAATATCCCCGAAGTTGCGTACATCGCGCCCCGGTTATCGCTGCCGCAGACGATCGCGGCGGCAGGGGACAAAAGCGAGCGCTACGAAATTCGGGGGGAACTCGGCGATATGATCCGGATTGAAGCGCTGAAGGTGTACGAGGGCCGCTACATCAACGACCGCGATGTGGCGGAATGCCGCAAAATGGCCGTAATCGGTACGCGGGTGCGGGATGTCTTATATGGCAAGGATGCGGCCAATTGCGTGGGCAAAGCTATTCGAATCCGGGGTGTTGAATTCACGGTTGCAGGCGTTTTTGGCCCCTCCCAACTCAAGCCCTGGAACGAAGAAGACCAGGAATCCATCGTCATCCCGTTGCCGACGATGCACCGCGCTTTTGCAGCCGGTGGGGATGTGGATTACTTCGTATGCTCGTCGGCTCCCAATGTAATGGTGAGCGAAGTTGAACCTAAAGTGAAAGCCCTGCTCCGGCAGCGCCACCATGTAGACCCCAATGACCCCCAAGGCATTGGCGGATTCAACCTCGAAGAAGAATTTCAGCAATTCAAAAATTTGTTCACCGGCATCAAAGCTTTCCTTTGGTTTGTAGGCATTGGCACCCTGCTGGCCGGAATTGTGGGCGTCAGCAACATCATGCTCATCATTGTGAAGGAGCGCACCCGGGAAATCGGCCTCCGGAAAGCGCTGGGCGCTACCCCGCGTTCCATCATCAGCATGATCCTGACCGAATCGGTTTTCATCACCGCGCTTTCCGGGTATTTAGGGCTGCTGGCCGGTACGCTCGTAGTGGGAGGGCTGAACTACCTTATGGTATCCAATAATATGGATTCGGAAAACTTCTACAATCCACAGGTCAACCTAACTATTGGCCTCAGTGCTATGGTATTGCTGGTGATTGCCGGGGCTGTCGCAGGCCTGATCCCTGCAATGAACGCTGCGCGGGTGAACCCGGTGCTGGCATTAAAAGACGAATAACATTCAAACAAAACAGATAAAACCTGATAACTCATGAGAAGAGGCTGTCTAATTTCTGCGGGCGCTTTTTTGTTGCTGGCTTCCATCGGACTGATCTATTATTTTGTTCAGCAGGGGCGCTCTGATGCCGACGATTTTGAACTGGAAAAACCGGTTGTTTCCGACATTGTCAAAAAGGCTGTGGCTACCGGCGCTATTAAACCCCGCTTAGAAGTAAACATCAAGCCACAGGTGTCGGGTGTGGTGGAGGCACTTTTTGTGGAAGCAGGTCAAATTGTCAAAAAAGGTCAACCTATTGCGCGCATACAGCTCATTCCGAGCGAGTTAAATATAAATAGCGCGCAATCCAACGTTGAAATCGCCCGCCTGCGCCTGAAAGAAGCCCAGCGCGAGCTGGATCGCCAGCGCGAATTGAACCGCCGTAACTTAGATGTGGAAGGGGCTAAAGTCACCTACGAAAACGCCAAACGCGAAGAAGAACGCCAGCGCGGCCTTTTTGAAGAAGGGGTCATTTCGCAGCAGGAGTATAACCGCTTTAAGGTGGATCTGGAGATACAAAAAGCGGCTTACGAAAATTCCAGGGTTGGGGCGACCAACAGCATTAAGCAGTTTGAGACCACTTTGGACATCCAGAAACAGGAGTTGAATGCAGCCATGAACAACCTGCAATTGCTGCGGGAAGGGGCTTCGCGGCAATCGAAACAAGTGGCCAACGTGGTGGTTTCCACCATAGATGGCATGGTTTTGGATATACCTGTGGAAGTTGGTTCATCCGTTATTGAACGCAATAATTTTAACGAAGGCACCAGCGTTGCGATCATTGCCGATATGAATTCGCTCATTTTTGAAGGGAAAGTAGACGAAGCGGAGGTGGGCAAACTCAAAGAAGGCATGTTGCTGGAAGTGACGGTAGGTGCCATCGAAAGCGAAAAATTTGAGGCAACGCTGGAGTTTATTTCGCCGAAAGGCCTTGAAGAAGAAGGTACCGTGAAGTTCGAAGTCCGCGCGGCGTTGAAACCGTCCAACAAAATTTTTCTGCGGGCGGGCTACAGTGCCAATGCCGATATTATCTTTGATCGGCGCAAACATGTAGTCGCCATCAAAGAGCGCGACGTGTTGTTTGAACTGGAAAAAGCGTTTGTAGAAGTACAGACCGCCGATCGGGTGTTTGAAAAGCGCCCGGTGGAACTTGGCCTTTCCGACGGCATCCTGGTGGAAGTGCGCAGCGGGGTGGATACGACGATGCAACTTAAAGTGCAGAAAAAAGCGCCTGACCAAGCCGAAGATTAACAAATCTTGTTAAAGTAAACTTACATTTTTGCGGAAAACGGCTTTGCGCAAAACAATTTAAAGTGCCAGGACATTATTATTTGGCAAAAAGACCAAGTTCAAATGGTGAAATAATATTGTCCCGGTACTTGAAGCAAAATCAAAGTATATTTATAGCCAGTCTTGCGTCAGAATATCTGAACAGGCTAAATCTGCCCCTGCCTTTGTACAACTGACCGGGCGTTTTGGCGTTCTTTCTGGTAGATCATTAAAAACATGTAAAGCGATGAAATTGCATAAGCCCGTTTTTTATTCATTGGTTGCTGTTGGGCTGTTTGCGGCTGCCATCTTTCCCAATTCTACGGATCAGGAAAAAGAGGCTGTGCTGATGCAGGCCATGCTGAGGGGGTTGGAGCAAATGCACTACGACCCGCCGGCAGTTGACGACGAATTCTCGAAGAAGGTCTTCGATAATTATCTTGAAAATATAGATGGCGCCAAGCGCTTTTTTACCCAAAAAGAACTGGAACAACTGGAAGCTTACCGCCTGAAATTGGACGACGAAGCGAAAGCCGGTTCTTTTCAGTGCTTCGACCTGTCGCTGGAGTTACTGAACACAGCCTTAGACAAAACGCAGGGCTACTACCGCGATATTCTCGCAAAGCCTTTCGATCTTACGGTGGATGAAAAAATAGAGCTCGACGGCGATAAGCGCAAGTATGCCAAAAACGACGCCGAACTGAAGGAATACTGGCGCCGCTACCTCAAATACGAAACCTTAGATCGGTTTGTAGCCAAAATGGACGCCCAGGAAAAGGAAGCGGCGAAAGAAACATCCGATCCTCAGGAAAACGAGGTCAAGAAAAAAACGCCGGAAGAATTAGAAAAGGTTGCCCGCGAGGATGTCCTGAAATTGTTCGACGATTTCTATGACCGCCTGCGCAAACTGAAGCGCGAAGAACGCCTGAGCGTTTACCTGAATGCCATTTCAGGCATTTACGATCCGCATACTAATTATTTCCAACCCATTGAAAAGGAAAACTTTGACATTCGCTTCAGCGGACGCGTCGAAGGCATCGGCGCACAATTGCTGAGCGAAGAGGACTACACCAAGGTGACGTCCATTGTGGTAGGCGGACCAGCCTGGAAAGGCAAGGAACTTCAGGAAAACGACGTCATTCTCAAAGTGGCGCAAGGCTCCGCAGTTCCTGTTGACATCAAAGGCATGCAGATCAATGATGTCGTGCAATTGGTGCGTGGCGCTAAAGATACCGAAGTGCGGCTGACGGTTAAAAAAATGGACGGAACGGTAAAAGTCATTTCCATTATCCGCGACATCGTGGTGCTGGACGAGCGTTTTGCAAAATCCCTGATCCTCGAAGGCGGCTCTAAAGGCGAAAAAGTTGGGTTCATTTACCTGCCCAGTTTTTACGCCGATTTTGAACACCGCGATGGCCGTTTCTGCTCGCAGGACGTTGCCATTGAAATTGCGAAACTCAAGGCGGAAAAAGTAGATGGCATCATCCTCGACCTGCGCAACAACACCGGCGGTTCGCTCAATGATGTCGTCCGCATGTCGGGTTTCTTTATCGAAAAAGGCCCCATCGTGCAGGTGAAATCGCGGGGTGGAATACCGGATATTCAGAATGACTTAGACGCAGGCGTACAATACAACGGCCCGCTCATCGTGATGGTGAATTCATACAGCGCTTCGGCTTCCGAAATTCTGGCCGCCGCCCTGCAGGATTACGAGCGCGCCATCATCGTGGGCAGCAGCCCCTCTACGTTTGGGAAAGGCACCGTGCAGCGCTTTATTGACCTCGACCGCACGGTACGCGGGTTCGACCAATTCAAACCGCTTGGCAGCGTCAAAATGACCATGCAGAAATTCTACCGCATCAACGGCGGGTCTACCCAGAAAAAAGGGGTGATTCCCGATATCGTACTGCCCGACAGCTACTTTTATCTCAAAACCGGCGAACAGGAAGAAAAATATTCGTTAGAATGGACCGAGATTGAACCAGTGGCTTACAGCCAGAATGTGATGAAGGTCAAAAACTTAGATAAGATCAAATCCAATAGCGAGGCGCGAACTAAAGGCAATGAAGTTTTTCTGAAAGTGTTGGAAAACGCCAAACGCTTAGAATCGCAGCGCGAAATGACCGTTTTGCCGCTGAAATTGGATGCTTTCCGGGCTTTGGAAAAGGAACTGCAAGCCAGCGCCGATCCATATAAAAACCTGATGGACGCGGTAGTGAATACGGGGATTCAAAACCCGAACGCCGACGTGGCCGTCATCAATGCCGACGAATCGAAAAAAGCGCGGAATGAGGATTGGATCAAAACGGTTTCTAAAGATGTGTACCTCAAAGAAACCCTCCAGATCATGCACGACCTGATTTCGCAGCACCAATAATTTTTCCCGCTTGCGGGAATCCGGACGCCCTGTTTTCGTTGTGAAAGCAGGGCGTTTGTTGTTGTACCGGGGTTGTGTAATAAGGTGCAAGGTGCAAAAGGCAATAATCCCGCGAAATTGGATGATTTCGAAAAGTCGTTCTGTTTGTTTTCAGAAGCAACAAGTGTTGTGAAACAAAATTGCCTTTTGCTTTTTGCACCTTGCACCTTATTACACAACCCCCTATTCACTTTCAACCCCTGTCGGGGTTTTCTGCCTAGCAGTATCAAATTTTGGTCAATAGCAACTTAGTCAGTATGAGAATAAGGGGTCTTTAAAATCATAGTGACTAATACTATCGGATTTTTTATACTTTTATCCGTTGGAAAACAACTTAGCGAAAACCTATTCTTCAAAACATGACCATCAACGACATTCGCAACCTCATCCGGAAAGGCGATTTAGACAAAGCCATAGACGCCCTATTCCTGGTGGCCGACAAGCTAAGAGACCAGGATCTCTCCGACAACGTGACTCTGCAATCGAGCCGCTATCACAAAAATGAAAACGACAACAACAACGGGGTCGTTGGTTCAGACTTTTATGCCCGCACCCGCGCCCAGGTGGCCACGGCACTTCAGAGCTATCTAAACAACATCACAGATGTGAACGTGACCATTGACATGCCGATGCCGGTTTGGGACAGGGTACCTGTTGTCCCGGAAAACGGAATTACCGGCACGACAGGAACCGGCAATGGCGGTGGAACCGGAACCGGCGACGGGCGAACGACCATCCTCATTCTGGCTTCGAATCCCTCGGGTACCGGCATCCTTCAGGTAGAAAGGGAACACAGCCGCATTTCCAATAAAATCCAGGAGAGCGACCACGCCGACGCTTTCCGCATCCGTTCCAAAAAAGCGGTGACCCTGTCGGAATTTCAGGAATACCTGTACGATGAAAGACCGACCATCGTTCACTTTTCAGGACATGGCGAAAAAAGCAACCCGGAAGTACAGGACGTCATCCGGCGGGGCCTCAACCTCGGCGGCGATACAGGCCAGCCAGCCCCCCAGGACGACACCGGCATCATTCTGTATGACGAATCTAAACGCAGTCCATTTTTTGTGGGCACGGCGGTGATCAAACGCATTTTCAAAACGATAGTGGAACGCCAGGGCATCCCCATCAAAGCCGTGTTGTTTAATTCCTGCTATTCAGAGGCTCAGGCCCAGGCATTGGCAACGGTCGTTCCTTACGTCATTGGCACGAGCTGGAGTGTGCGCGACGATGCGGCCATCGCATTTGCAACAGGGTTCTACAGCGGCATCGCCCGCGGCGAAGACATCCGCAGCGCCTGCGATTTTGGCATCAACCAAGCTTTGGCTTACGGTGAGCCGGAAGACCGCTTTGTGCTGTATGAAAATGGGGAAAAAGTGGTGTGGTAAGCCTCAATACGACTGCACCAGTTCCGCCGTTTTGATTTTTTCGTCTTTCACCAGATAGATGCCCGAATATTCTTTTTCAAGGATGTGCTTCAGGCGCATCGCGTCCAATTTGGTAAAAAAAGCGCCAGCCCGGAGCTTGTAGTAGGGTGGGTCGTGGATCCAGTCCACGGGGATGTTCGGGTAGCGGTATTGGAACGTTTGCCGCATATTGTCTAACTTCTGGCGGTCGGTTGTGGCTAAGAGTTGAATGCGCCAGCCCGAGACCGTTGCCCGGTTGCGGTTGCTGGCTTCGAATTGCTGCATCATTTCTTTGATGAGCGGTTCTTCCTTTACGTTTTGTGCGGTAGCGACCTGCCAGGTAGTAGCGAGCAGGCAGACCAATAATATCCGGCTCATAGTCTGTAATTTATGGTTATTCAACAGCATGTTCTTCAGGGAGTTCCAGGAACTCAAGCAGGCTGTCCAATTCATCAAAAGATTTTATTCCGGTTTTTTCCTCCTCGCCGCCATGCACAGCCAATCCGTGCAAGGGCAAGGTATTCAAAATTTCCGGAAGCGCATCCGTGCTAAAATCCATATTCAGGATCACCGGATGGTTATTGCAGGCGGTTTTGAGCCATTCCTGCCAGCCCGGATTTTCGCTCCAGCCAATCCGGTTTTTCCCAAAATCCAGTAAAAAAGCTTCCACGGTGCCAGCCCGGTTATTCATCCAGTCCAATAAAGCGCCAGGGTCTTCGTCTGCTGCCAGCACCACTTCCTGGATCACGGGGATGCGGCGTTGCAATTCGTTGAGGTCGTCCGGCTCCGTGAAACGGTGCACCTGCACAGCATGCAGATTCAGGTGTTCCGCCATTTCCAGCACCTCCACGGCGTCAGTTAAAGGAAATTCGCCCACAAATTTAACGCTGTCGAGCCATCCGCAGATGGCGCTCACCTTTTGCGGGGCCACATAATCGTCCGAAGCCGGGTCAAGGCAGAATCCCATCCAGGTCACTTCCCGGGCAGCGAAATAACGCGCGTCGGTCAGGTTCGTAATTGAATTTGCTTTAACTTTGATTTTCAGCACAACAGATCTTAGTATGGAGAACAAAATTAGTAAAAATATGTCGGAACCAACGTACTTTGAACAAGTGTACGAAGTGACCCGGCTGATTCCACGCGGGCGCATTACCACTTACGGTGCCATTGCCGACCATTTGGCCCTGGGTGCTGCGCGCATGGTGGGTTGGGCGCTGAACAAAAGTTTCCTCGGGGATGCTGTGCCGGCGCATCGAGTCGTTAATAGAAAAGGGGAACTCAGCGGGCGGCATCATTTCCCGACACCCACCATGATGCAGGAACTGCTGGAGCAGGAAGGCGTGCGGGTGGAAAATGATCGGGTATGCAACTTTGACGAGGTGTTTTGGCGTCCTTCAGAGGAATAGTAAGCATTTTTTTAAACTCAAAATAAAACAAGGTATGAAGCGCTTTTTCGGGCTGTTTGCAGCCACATTCCTGTGCGCCGTGTTGAGTGCGCAATCCTCACCTGCCGGCATTTGGAAAACCATTGACGACAAAACCGGCGAGGCCAAATCCCACTTAGAGATCTTCGAGCAAAACGGCAAGTTCCATGGGAAATTGGTCAAATTGCTGAAAAGAACCCCCGACACGGTCTGCGAAGAATGCCCCGGGAATAAAAAAGGAAAACTGCTGTTGGGCATGCTCATTGTAGAAGGGCTGGAAAAATACAAGTACTTCTGGAAAAACGGAACCATCCTCGATCCGGAAAGCGGCAGCGAATATTCCTGCAGCGTTTGGTTTGAAGAAGGCAAGCCCGATGAGCTGAAAGTACGCGGAAAACACTGGTCGGGAATCTTCCGAACCCAGACCTGGTATCGGGTGAAATAAGGGCAATATCAAAAAAAATTGAACCGATGCAATATGCGGGCGAATTTTTTAGTTAGATCAGTGATTTTTGATTTTGATCTTCTCACAAGCAACACCTTATGGAGCAAAACCTTACATCTGATCATCTAATCCAGTATCTTTACAAAGAAACTTCCGTAACGGAAACGCTGGCCATTCAGGAAGCATTGATGAAAAACATCGTGCTCCGGGAAGAATACGACGAGCTGTTTTCTGCTTACCGGGAGTTACCTAAAGTTACTTTTCGTCCTTCTCCGGCTGCCCTTCGCAACATCCTGCACTACAGTGAGCGAACAGCGTTGGAAAATTACGTCTGAGAGCTTGTTCGGTTTTTCATGGCGGAGCGAGAACGAGGAAATTTTGTTTTACACAAGGCGGATTTTGCAGACGTAGCCGGCAGCTACGGCGAAAAAATCCAACGCAGTATAAAATAAAATTTGCCGTTCGCAGCCCGTTGATGAATTCCCGAATAAGCTCTAAATAGCAGTTTTGTAAACCATACAAAATTTGCAGTGGACTAAAATAAAAAAGCCTCCGATTACAAACCGGAGGCTTTTTTATTTTTGGTCTGACATCTAAAATCTAATGTCTGTTATCTAATATCTTTCACCCCTTTTACCAGCAGGGATACTTCGTTGTTCAACACTTCGATGAAGCCACCGGCGGTTTTGAACGTAATTGTTCTTCCCGTTTCGTTACCGGTTTTGATGCTGTTGCTTTCTTCATCAAAATAGCGGTATTCTGCTCCGGCAGTGACGATAGAAACCGTACCCGCATCCAACGAAGAGACAATCGGGGCGTGATTGTTCAGCACCTGAAACTGGCCGAGGGTTCCGGGCACTTTCACGGATTTGATGCCCCCGTTGAAGATTTCTTTTTCCGGTGTTAAAACACTGATGTTCAGCATGTCTCCTTAAATTAATTGCTTGATGATTCTGCAAGAATTTTCTTGCCGGCCTCAATCACATCGTCAATGGTTCCTTTCAGGTTGAATGCTGCTTCCGGGTACTCGTCCACTTCGCCATCCATGATCATGTTGAAGCCGCGGATGGTTTCTTCAAGCGGTACGATCACCCCTTTCATACCGGTGAACTGTTCTGCCACGTGGAACGGCTGCGACAGGAAGCGCTGTACCCGGCGGGCACGGTGTACGATCAATTTATCTTCTTCCGACAATTCTTCCATCCCGAGGATGGCGATGATGTCGAGCAATTCGTTGTAGCGCTGGAGGATGTTTTTCACGCGTTGGGCGCAATCGTAATGCTCATCGCCAATGATGTTCGGATCGAGGATCCGCGAGGTAGAATCAAGCGGGTCTACTGCCGGGTAGATCCCAAGGGCAGCAATTTTACGGCTCAATACCGTCGTGGCATCCAAGTGGGCAAACGTTGTAGCAGGTGCCGGATCCGTCAAGTCATCCGCAGGTACGTAAACAGCCTGTACCGAAGTAATGGAGCCTCTGCGCGTAGACGTAATGCGTTCCTGCATCAGACCCATTTCCGTAGCCAGCGTCGGCTGGTAACCTACCGCCGAAGGCATACGACCCAAAAGGGCCGATACTTCAGAACCTGCCTGCGTGAACCGGAAAATGTTGTCAATGAAGAACAGGATATCGCGGCCGCCCATCGGGTCGCTCAGGTCGCCGTCGCGGTAATATTCCGCTACGGTCAGACCGCTCAGGGCCACGCGGGCGCGAGCACCGGGAGGTTCGTTCATCTGGCCAAAAACGAGCGTTGCCTGAGATTGAGCTAATTCAGCCCGGTCTACTTTCGACAAATCCCAGCCGCCTTCTTCCATGCTGTGTTTGAATGCCTCACCGTATCTGATTACGTTGGCTTCGATCATTTCGCGCAGCAAGTCGTTGCCCTCACGGGTACGTTCGCCTACGCCGGCAAAAACCGAAATCCCTTCGTAGCTTTTGGCAATGTTGTTGATCAACTCCATGATGAGTACCGTTTTGCCTACGCCGGCACCGCCAAACAGACCAATTTTACCCCCTTTCATGTAAGGTTCAATCAGGTCAATGACTTTGATGCCGGTGGACAGTACTTCTTTTTCTGTGGAAAGGTCTTCGTAAGTCGGCGGTTTGCGGTGAATAGGACGCGCGTCAGCGCCTTTCGCGACCGGGCCGATGCCGTCAATGGCTTCGCCAACCACATTGAACAGGCGGCCTTTGATGGCTTCGCCAACCGGCATGGCAATCGCGATGCCTGTATCAATCACATCCGTTCCGCGGGTCAGACCGTCGGTAGAGTCCATCGCAATGGTGCGCACGCTGTCTTCCCCAAGGTGCTGCTGCACTTCAAGAACGAGGGTTTCACCATTTGCACGCTTGATTTCCAAGGCGTTGTAAATTTCAGGAAGCTTTGCGCCTTCTGCGGCGAAGCTCACGTCAACGACAGGACCGATGATCTGCTTTATTTGACCAATATTTGCCATAATGCTCCGAAGTTATAAGGATTCTCCAAAAAACGGTGCAAAAATACCCTTTTGCCTTGATAATCAAAATTGAATTGCAATTTTGAATGCAGCTTTTTGTACCCGGATGCAGCACGTTGCACCTTGGAGGGCTGCTAAAATTTGGAGCATGGCCGGATTGTGCAGAATATTTTGTGGTTGGAGATGGGTCTATCCTTCAAATTGATGGAATAGCAGGCTTTATGGGGGGCATAATTTTTTTTCTCCTCGTTCTGTCATTTGCCGGACACGTTTGTAGTGTTAACACAAAAAACACGCCCTTAATTTCTGTTTTTTTACCCTTCTTGCTATCTTACGGCTTCAATACTCCTTGTACACTACTGAACAAACACACAAAGTACGCCGCTCCGGACATAACCGGCAGCGCAGCGTTGGGTGTGTTTTTGTAACGTTTAAAAACCATAAATTTATGAAACGATTGTTGGTGCAGGGTGTAATGCCCCCCCCCGTTTGTAGTTATGTTGTTATTGCTGCTTGTTGCCATGAATGTTAGGGCGCAGGCGGGGTTTACCTGCCCGTGTACGGGTGGTGGTGCCAATGATTATAATGTAGATGCTGCCGGACGAACCTTGACCACGATTATTGGTGCAGGGGATTTGCCGGCTACGCTCCCAACAGGCAGTTGCGTAGCTATATTAGGTCAAATGAGAGTGAACAGAACTTACCTGATGGATGATGTGACCCTACGCATGCAACCTGGTGCCGAGATTGTTGTAGCGCAACCTGGTGGTATTCCAACAACCCTCACGATCCGCGACTCCGACATTAGCGGCTGCGAACAAATGTGGCGCGCCATTACAGTAACCCGCAGGATATTAACTTTTGATAACAACGACATATCCGATGCACAATGGGCCATTAGAGGTGGGTGCGGCGAATCCCCGACTTGCGCAGGAAACAGAACCCTGAACATCACCCGAAGTCGTTTTGACCGCAACCATATTGGCGTACAAACCCGTTCGACCGGCAATGCTTTCCAGGCGGTTAGTTATACGATGACGATTCATTCAGATACCTTTACGTGCACCGGGAACTTGTTACCCAATTTTGACAATGCTACTGATCTTCCGAATTATTTGCAAACGGACGCTTATGCCGCTTTTGATATGAACAGTTCAACCTCTGCTTTTAATATTGGCTCAACTAACGCAGCGGAGTCTATCCTCATCAGCAGCGATGAAAACAATGGCATTAGGAATGGGATACTCATACGCAGGTGCAACGTTGATATAAATATCCGCAATACGGATATTATTGATCCGGTTGGAGGCGTCGGGACAGGAACAGTGAATCTTGCCAGCCCGGAAGGGATTGGGATACTGCTTGATGGCAGTAATGGGAATCCCGTTGTAACCATTACAGAGGGTTCTACATTTGCAGCAGATAGAGGCATACATTCGGCCAATTGCAGATTCACCGCCACTGGCAATACCTCCGATGAAGACTTCATCGCCATCCGGCACAACGGGGTCAGACCAGTTGAAATATCAGACAATACATTTACTGATTACGAATTCATGGGCATCAGGATTGAAACAGCCAATGCCATCAGTAGCTTACTGATTGACAATAACAACTTTGCGCACAGCCACCCCGTTTTTCAAACTCCAACAACTACGCCCAATAGTACCGCAATTGCCATCATTGGCACGGACGGAACCAACGGAGGCAGTGGGGATAAAACCATCTCCAACAATACGCTTGAAATTGATGCCCAGGACGTTGCCATCAGCGTCATTGGCGACGCGAGATTCAGCATTGAATCAAATAATGTCGCCTACGGCAGTGGCGGCGCAGGCTTTTCCAACCAGCAGGGCATAATCTACATTAATGGGAACGACAATTTCCTGTACGATAACCACATCGTAGAAGATATCAATACAAAACCTGGCAACTCCTACAGCGTCATTGCAGGAGAAAACAACGTACTCTGCTGTAACAGCACAGAACGCTCTACCAGAGGGGTGTATTTTTATTTAGGATGCGACAATAGCAAACTCAGGCACACGGAATTTGGTGAACATTTTCGGGCGCTGTTTTGTGATGCAGCAACGATTACAGGAGACCAGCCT
>JBBQGV010000052.1:0-37807 GCA_038323375.1 Chitinophagales bacterium | reverse complement strand
GAATTTAAGTAAAGTATTCTATGAAAAAGGTAATCAGCAATATGAAGCAGTTGTAAATTCCGACAGGCAAGATATGCTACTTGTGGCGACAAGCAAGGTAATGAGTGAAAATGAAATGCCCAAAATAGTAATGGACGCCTTTAAAAGTTCTAAATACAGAAACTGGAACCTCGAAAAAACATACGAGGTAACAACTCCTTATTCCGGCTTGTTCTATAGAGTTGATGTTTCAAAAAAGAAAATGAATAAAAAAAAGAAAACCAAATCTATTTTTTATTCAAATTTAGGTCAGTACAAAAAATCTCCCTACTAAGAATATTTATTCAGTGATAATAGAAAGAGGTAATTAATGACAACCGATGTTGTATGTTCAGCCTGAATCCCGAGCGTATCTGAAGGCAGTAAAGAGCAGAGTTAACTTAAATTATTTCACCCTTAAAAATTGCCAAAATGTCCATACAAACAATTAATCCAAATACGAATAAAGTAGTAAAGTCATTCGAAGAAATGACGGAGAAAACAGTGGATGCTAAAGTGGCGCAAGCCCAACTCGCTTTTACCGACTGGAAACAAACGAGCTATCAGCAACGGGCTGATTTGCTACGCAAAGTAGCAACGCTCATGCGAATCAAGAAATCCGAACTTGCCAAAACCATCACCTTGGAAATGGGCAAAATTATAGCCCAAGCAGAAGGCGAAATTGACTTGAGCGCCGATATTTTTGACTATTATGCGGACCATGGTGAGGAATTTCTGGCAGATAAAGTGTTAGATCCTGAGTATGGAGAGGCTATTATTCGAAGCAGCCCGATAGGTGTGCTACTGGGTGTGATGCCTTGGAATTTTCCTTACTACCAAGTAGCGCGCTTTGCAGCACCGAACATCATGGTGGGTAATACCATATTGATTAAGCACGCCTCCATTGTTCCGCAATGTGCTGCTGCCATTGAAGCGCTGTTCAAAGAAGCAGAATCTCCAGAAGGATTGTACACAAATTTGTTTATTACTGGCAAACACGCATCAGCACTGGTTTCTGATAAAAGGATAAAAGGTGTTTCCTTGACAGGTAGTGAAGAAGCAGGTATAAGTATCGCTACGGAAGCTGGAAAACATTTGAAAAAAGTTGTGTTGGAACTGGGTGGTAATGATGCGTTCATTATTCTGGAAGATGCAGATATGGAAAAAACGGTAGAGTGGGCAGTTGTAGGCAGAATGAATAACAACGGTCAGTGTTGTGTAGCCTCGAAGCGCTTTATCGCAGTAGAAGCAATAGCCGATATATTTATTCAAAAATTTAAGGACAAGTTATCAAAAATGAAAGTGGGCGATCCGATGGATCCCGCTACAGAATTAGGCCCTTTAAGTAGTGAAGCAGCCGCAGTTCATTTAGCCGATCAGGTGAAACGTTCCGTTAATGAAGGTGCTAAGGTGCTACTAGGTGGTAAACGTGCCGATCGAGAAGGTGCGTTTATGGAGCCCACCATACTCACCGATTTGAAACCTGATATTGCTGCTTATCACGAAGAACTGTTTGGCCCAGTTGCCTCCTTCTATGTGGTGAAAGACGAACAAGCCGCCATTGATTTAGCGAATGATTCTGATTATGGTCTGGGAGGTTCTGTATTTACACAGGATATCGAACGCGGTAAAAGAGTCGCCGATCAGATCGATGCCGGAATGGTTTTTATCAATCATCCCACTTGGACACAAGCCGATCTTCCTTTCGGTGGAACAAAGCGTTCAGGCTTTGGCCGGGAACTATCAGCGTTGGGGATTCAAGAGTTTGTAAACAAAAAACTGATTCGTGTTAGTGACCTCAACGATCCTTTTTGGGATTGTTTGGTATATTATCTTAGAATTTCCTACGTCCGAAACCCCCACTTCAGCGGGTCTCTAACCTTTAATAACTTATAAAAATGAATAAAGTAATTCTCCTTAACAAACGGCCACATGGAACACCCACTGTTAATGATTTTAAAATTACCAGCGAAGAAGTTCCTGCCGCGAAAGACGGTGAGATTCTATTAAAAACAACCTATGTTTCGGTAGATCCCTATTTGCGGGGTAGAATGAATGACACTAAATCCTATGTCCCCCCATTTGAATTAAATAAACCGATACAATCTGGCGTGATAGCCGAAGTAATAGAGAGTAAACATGCGGATTTCAAAAAAGGAGATTTTGTTTCAGGCAATTTGAATTGGAGTGAATATCAAACTTCGAATGGAAAAGGATTGCATAAAGTAAGTAGTAGTGACGCCAAATTATCAAGCTATCTGGGCATTTTAGGAATGACTGGGCTCACAGCATATTTAGGTTTAATTAAAATAGGATTGCCGAAAGAAGGTGAAACAATTGTAGTATCAGGAGCGGGCGGAGCGGTTGGAACAGTCGTGGGTCAAATTGGCAAATTGTTGGGCTGCAAAGTGGTTGGCATAACGGGTTCAGATGAAAAAGTAGCGTTACTAAAATCTACCTTCAAATTTGACCACGCCATAAATTATAAAACAACCAAAAATTTAAAAGAAGCCGTGAAAAGCGCCTGCCCTGAGGGGATAGATGTTTATTTTGACAATGTCGGCGGCGAAATTTCAGATGCCGTTTTGGCCAATATCAATAAGTATGCAAGATTGCCAGTTTGTGGTGCAATATCTTTATACAATGAAACAGAAGTTCCACTGGGGCCTCGGTTGCAGCCCATAATTCTAACCAAAAGCGCCACGATGAAAGGGTTCATCATCAGTGACCTTTCAGAACACTTTCCGTCTGCCACGAAACAATTAACAGCGTGGCTCAACGAAAATAAAATAACATTCAGCGAAACGATTGTTGAAGGCTTTGATAATATTCCCCAAGCATTTATTGATTTGTTTGGCGGGAAAAATCAAGGGAAAATGATTGTAAAAATTTAACAATACGCACAAAAACAACCTGTAATAAAATGGCTTGCGCAAAGTCTACCAACGGAATGACAATGCAAGCCAATCGATTTAGTCACTATAAACAAACATTAAACACATGAAAATATTAATGGTATTAACGTCCCATGGCACCTTGGGAAACACAGGAGCAAAAACCGGTTTCTGGATTGAGGAGTTTGCAGCGCCCTACTATGTTTTTGCAGATGGCGGTGCTGAAATAACCATTGCGTCACCAAAAGGAGGTCAGCCACCTGTTGATCCTAAAAGTGAATTAAAAGATGCGGAAACGCCCTCAACTGAAAGGTTTCATGCAGACAAAGCATTAACGGATAAAGTAGCTCATTCGTTAAAACTCAGCGATGTGAAACAGAAGGATTATGATGCTGTTTTTTATCCGGGGGGTCACGGGCCTTTATGGGACTTAGCAACTGATAAAACATCCATTGAATTAATTGAAGCATTTTATAACCATCAAAAACCAATCGCTTTTGTATGTCATGCGCCGGCGGCATTAATTAATGTAAAAGCACTCAATGGAGAACCTCTTGTGAAAGGCAAACACGTAACAGGATTTTCAAATACGGAGGAAGATGCTGTTAAGTTGACAAACGTAGTACCTTTTTTACTGGAAGATGAACTCACAAAACATGGCGCTCATTACTCCAAAGGAAATGATTGGGCGTCTTATGTAATGGAAGACGGTTTATTAATTACAGGTCAAAATCCAGGTTCTTCTGAGGCAGCAGCTAAGTTGCTTTTAAAAACACTCAAAGGAGAAAAATTATAGACCTAAACAGTACCAAGTACTAAAACTATGGTGACCCCACACTGCCGTATATGTTCCACTGCCATATCCTGAGCCACGAGGATGGCGGCATGATGGGGCAGTTCATCGTGAACCCGTCGGTGAGCGGCACAGGGGATTTTGCACAAGAGGAAGGCTTCACTATTTTGCCCAATCCGGTCGCGGCGGGCGGTTTTTTGAAAATAGACATTACGCTGGCTTTCTCCGGAGCGCTTGAATTCAGGATGATGGACGTTTCCGGTCGCACGGTGCGCCGTTTTGATGTGGGTGAGAAAGCGACTGGCAATCAAGATTTTTCGCTGAAAACGAAGGTCTTGGCGACTGGGACGTATTTTCTCACCGCCTGGTTGTCGGGCGAGCGGGTCGGAGTGGCGAAGGTGGTGGTGGAGTGAATTACAAAATCTTGCACTCCTTTTCCAAAAAAGTGTACCGTGAGCGGCTGCTCCCGCCCCGAACTTTGCCCCAATAAAAATCACTAAAATATGACACATCAATTTTCAATCAGCGGAATGACCTGCGGCAGTTGCGTCGCCAATGTCACAAAATTATTGGAACAAGTGCCGGGCATCACGGCCGCCCGTGTAACCCTCGACCCGCCCCTGGCTTCGCTCGACATGGAGCGGCACGTTAGGCTGTCGGAACTGAAGGAGGCGCTGAAAAGCCACCCCAAATACCAGATCAGCGAAGCACCTCCAAAAGCGCCGGTTAAAGCGTCGGAGCTTGCTTCCACAGCAGGTGAACCGGACGAAAAACATTCGTTTTGGAAAACTTACAAGCCGATTTTGCTCGTCTTCGGCTACATCCTCGGCTTGACGTTGCTGGTGGAAATCGCCGCCGGAAGCTTCGACGGGATGCGCTGGATGCGGCATTTTATGGCCGGTTTTTTCCTCGTTTTTTCCTTTTTCAAGCTGCTGGACGTGCCTGCTTTTGCCATGTCGTACAGCAGCTACGACATTGTGGCGAGGCGCTGGCTGGGTTGGGGATATGTTTACCCGTTCGTCGAACTGGCATTCGGGCTGTTGTTTTTGACCAATTTCCAGCCTGTTTTCACCAATGCCGCCACGTTCCTTGTCATGGGCATTAGCACGGTCGGGGTCATTGAAAGCCTGCGGGCAAAGCGCAAGTTTCAGTGCGCCTGTCTCGGTGCGGTGTTTAATTTGCCGATGTCCACGATTACGCTGGTCGAGGATTTACTCATGGTGGGCATGGCGGGGGCGATGCTGCTGATGTATTTGTAATAATGCTTAGCTTTGTTGCTTGGCCAGGCATAAAATGCGTCACGTAAAAAATCTACAATTCATGCTAAAAGTCATTTGGCTCAATTTGCTACTTGCAATCATCGGCGCAAGCCTGACCGCTCAAACACTCACCGGAACGATCACCGACGAATTTGGAGCGCCCGTCGCCGATGCACGGGTGACTATTTTCAATGGCGATACGACCATTTTTTACGAAGCCAGAACGGACGCCGCCGGCGTCTATATTTTAACCAATCTGGAGCCATTGTATTTCAATTTCGGCGTCGCCAAACCAGGCAAGGCATACGTTCAAACTGCCACGACGGCCATTGTCGGCACGGTGGTCGTTGATGCTGCGCTTGCACCCGAAACCCAGCCCGGCGACTGGGAAATCATCATGCAATCCCCCGAACCGCTCGGCGGCACCGACCTCGGCATCCTAATGCCCGACGGCAGCATTTACTACTGCCACAACACCAAAGATCCGTTCTTTTTCTTCCCGACCGAAAACGACACCAGTTTTGCCAAAGGCAGCATGTTTGCGCAAGGGTGCGTGGCACCAGCGCTGCTGCTGGATGGTCAGGTCTTATTCGCAGGCGGCACGTTGGAAGAAGATGGCTATGGTCCCGCCTGTAAAGAAATCAAGATATTCGACCCCGTCACTGAATTGTGGACCTATCAACCCGACCTCTTGGATGCGCGCTGGTATCCGTCGCTCGCTCCGCTTTACGACCAGCGCCTGTTGATAGTTGGCGGTGGAGACCTGAATACGAGCCTGCCCAATGCCCTGCGAACCAAAACCTCGGAAGTTTACGACCCGGCAACCGGCATAACCATTGCCACCGACACGGTGCATTTCGGCAATGAGGTGTCACCAATCCTGCCGCTTCTCACCGGAAAAATATTGATGACGCACCGCCCGCCGCAACTCTTCGACCCGGAAACCATGCAGTGGGAACTGGCAAGCGATTTCGTGCAGGGAAACCGCCTGCCCAACGGCGACCACAGCGACCACGAACTGTTGCTCCTGCCCGATGGCAAGGTGCTGGCGGTGGGCTACAAGTCCTTCACGCCGGAGCAGCCGGGCGTCAGCCTCGAAATGTACGACCCGCTGAGCGATGAGTGGTCGCTGCGCTCCAATTTCGCCCCGACCCGTTCGAGGGCAAAAGCGGTGCTGCTCCCCGACAAAAAAGTGCTGGTCATGGGCGGGCAAAAAGAAGATCCAAACAACTCGACGCCCGTCAACAACTGGGGCTACATGGATTTGACCGACCAGTACGACCCGGCGGCGGACACTTGGCGGCGGCTGGAAAAAATGAACATGAAGCGGGAATACCACGCCATTACCGCCCTCGTTCCCGACGGCAGGATTATCGCCGTCGGCGGCGAAGGCGCTCCAGGCAACGAGCCGTCGCAGAGCATAATTGAGGCTTTTTCGCCGCCCTATTTGTTTCGGGGCGTCAGGCCGGAAATCAGCAATTTGAACACGACGGAGTTTCAGCGGGGCGGCACGGTGCAATTCGACGTGGCAAAAACCAATGCGCTCACTGGCGTCGTTTTGATGTCGAATGCCGTGCTGACGCACTTCATGAACTCCGGCAACAACCGCTATCTCGACCTCGATTTCACGCAAACCGGCAACTCAGTGACGGCAAGCCTGCCCACCGACAGCCTGGAACTGATGCCCGGCTGGTACATGTTGTTCGGCATGGTGGACGATATTCCTTCGGTAGGGAAAATGGTCAAAATTGAGCAGGGGCTTGCGCCCGTTGTTTCTGCGGTGTCGAATGCAGCAAGCAATCCTTTTTCAGCCCGCGTCTTTCCCAATCCTTCGTCCGGGCGATTTTTTGTGGAAATAAATGGAGCGGTCGCAGGTGAAGCATTGCGGCTGGAGGTGGTTGACTTAATGGGCCGAGTTGTTTTGCTGGCGGAATTGGAGGCAAGCGGGGAAATTTTTCAAGGGGAAATTTCGTTGGCGTCGGGTGTTTTTGTCTTGAAAATTTCGGGAGAAAGGAGGCAATTTGTGCAGAAAATGGTGGTGCATTAGGTAGGTCATGGGACCCATTTCCTCGGTCATAGGGCAAATTCATGCTCGGAGGCATTTCCAGCGACTCCGCAGCATTCATTTGCCTTTGTATTTCAACAGGATAACCACTTCAAAGCATAGGTGCCCCCGACCCATTGAGCCAAAGAAAGGGAGAGCAGAAACCATGCAGAAGCGATTCTCATCGTGAAAACAGCAATGTTGAACAGCGGAGCAAACAATTAATCCCGAATCAAAAAACATTCCGGCAGATAATTCTACCGAACAACGGCAACTCTTGAAAATCTGCTTGATGAAGGGTTGTCTTTGCCAGCAATCCTGAACAGGTAGATGCCAGGGGCCAGACCTTTAGTATTTACCTGTGCCATTTGCCCATCCGGATATTCCGCTTTTGAAATCAATTTGCCATCGGCAGCGAAAATGTCCACCTGAATTGGGCCATAAACATCGCTTTCTACCCAAACTGCCGCATCCGCAGGGTTCGGAAAAACTTTAACCGCATTGGCATGAGGGACATCTTCACTGCTGGAAATAATAGAGCAGGTGAGGCCGCTTTCACACGCTTGCGTTTCTTCAACTTTGTAAATAACTGTTCCATCTTTCAAATAGCAGGTTAGACCCGGCTGCGCATCAATCACAAAGAACCCCCGGTCTAATGGCCCCATGATGCTGCCGATTCCTTCAATCCAGACATCCGGGATGCCATAAGAAGTCTGAAAGCGAATCATTTTGCGCATCTCGCCGTCAATTTCAATTTGTTCTATACTTTCGGTGTAATAATCCAATACCCCGTCAAATTCAAGAAATTGCAGGTGCAGGGTGTCGCCAACCTGAACGCCAAAGTCGTACAACAAAATTTCTTCGGTTAAGCCACTTGCGATGACCCACACTTTTTGTCCATCTACCCGGGTGCAGCCGCGATAGAACGAGTTGTAATAGACGCCGTCAAAGCCGTAGTTGATCTGGTGGATCTTGCTGTACTTAATGGTATTGATGGTGGTGTCGCCGCACATGACCGACGCAACCGGAATGGGGCCGGCTATCCCATAGACGATGCCCCGCCAGGCAGAACCGCTTTCAACCGGAAACACTTGTGCAGCAAGGGACAATGGCAGAGCCAATCCCAGGAGGAAGGTAAAGCGAAAGGATAAACGCATGGTTTTAACAGTTTGTGGTGATCTAAAGTATGCTTGTCTGGGGAATAGACGGAATAAGGGGGTAACTGGGTTGGAGGATTCGTTAAAAAATCATTCCCGCACCCACGCATCCCGATCCACACTCATCGCCCAGGCAGAACCGCCGTTTTCAATGCTGTTGAAAAGCGGCAGCCAATCGCCGGGGCCTGCCGATTCGGTCAGGATTTCGTAGCGACGCAGTTGCAAAATGATGTCTAACGGGTTGATGAGCACCGGACAGGCTTCAACACAAGCATTACAAGTCGTGCAGGCATGGATTTCTTCGCGGGCGATGTAGTCGAATAGGCTTCTGCCGTCGTCGAAGTTTTTAGCAGTGAGCGATACGCCTTCCTGGTTTTTAAATTCAGCTTTGAGGTAATCCAGCGAGCCGGTTTCTATTTTTTTGCCAATTTCCTCTGCCCGGTCACGCACATCCATCATGATTTTTCGCGGCGACAATTTTTTGCCGGTCAGGTTGGCCGGGCATGCAGCGGTACAGCGCCCGCATTCGGTACAACTATATGCATCCAGCACGTTTTTCCAGCTCAGGCCGGGCACGTCTTTTGCGCCAAATTCAGGAATGGCATCCGGATTGGTCGGTTCGCCGATGCCCATCATGCTTTTCACTTCATTCATGATCTCCGGCATGTTGTCCATTTCGCCATGTGGTTTCAGGCGGGCGTAGTAGGTATTAAAAAACGCAAGAACAATGTGCAGGTGTTTGGAGAAAGGCAGGTAATTCAGGAATGCAAAAACCGTCAAAATGTGCAGCCACCAGCCGAATCGCTCCACCACGTGCAGGGAAGACTCGCTCAGACTTCCAAAAAGCGCCGGACCCAGCCAACTGCTCACAGCCAAAGTCCCCGTGTCGGGGTAGTGCGCCGGATCTATTTGCTGCAACAGCACATCGGCGCCATTCATGCTGAAAATCCCGGTGAGCAGTACAATTTCGGCGATCAGGATCAGGTTGGCGTCGCGGGTTGGCCAGCCTTTCATTTCTGCTTGGTGAAAACGCGGGAGTCGCAGCAGGTTGCGGCGGGCTAAAAAAATGATAGTGGCCACAAAAGCAGCGACTGACAGGATTTCAATAAAACTGATCACAAAGGTATAGAAGCCGCCGAGCACAGGTGCGAAAAAGCGGTGAACCCCGAAAACGCCGTCAATGAAAATTTCGATGAGTTCCACCTGGGTCAGCAGGAAAGCGGCGTAAATGAAAAAGTGGAAAACGGCCGGGATCCAGTTTTTGAACATCTTTTGCTGACCGAAGGCCACCAGCAACACGTTTCGCCAGCGTTGTGCTGTTTGGCCGGGTTCCACCGCTTCGGCTTTTCCCAACAGGATATTGCGGCGAACCCGCAGGAAATGTTTGCCCGCGAAACCGAGGGCTGCTATGCTGACGAGGACAAACGCAATCTGCTGGATCATAAATTTTGGCTCAAGTTGGTGATGATCGTCCGCCAAGATAAGGGCTTTGTGAATTTTTATAAAATTGTCGCCATCAAATTTATGATTCCGTACAAAAATTACCCGGTCAATGAGGGAGGTTTTTTAAGTTTGTAGTTTATTCTTTGCCAGAATTAGCGTAAATAGCAGACCTATTTGGATTTGACAAAGGATAACTCAAATTGGCTTTCAGAAAATGGTGACGTCATGAAGATATTGGATGACTGGCAGATTAAGCAAAAAATCAAACGATTGGCGATTGAAATACTGGAGCATAATTATGATGAAAAAGAATTGATTCTGGTCGGCATCAACAACAATGGAATGGAGTTTGCCAACCTGCTGCTCCAGGAATTGCTTCCGTTGGCACACCTGGAAGTTACCCTCACCCGCATCCTGCTGAATCCTGCCGATCCGCTGAGTTCGGATGTTGAAATCGAAATGCCTGCCGAGCGCTTAGAAGGCAAAGCCATCATCATCATTGACGACGTTGCCAACACCGGGCGTACCATTTTTTATGCCTGCAAGCCTTTCATGGACGTGCTGCCCCGCAAACTTGAGGTAGCCGTGCTGGTAGATCGGAAGCACAAATCATTTCCGGTGAAAGTTGACTACATGGGGCTTTCCTTGGCAACCACGCTGAAAGAGCACATTGATGTCCATATTCGCGAAACAGATGCTTTCGCGGTTTATTTGAATTAACTGATCAGTTGGCAGTCAGCGGTTTGCAAACTGGCAACAAAACAATCGAGTAACGTAATGCAAATTGGTATTTTAAAAGAAAAACAGGAAAATCGGGTTGCCATCGCCCCTGATGCTTTGGCGAAGATCAAAGCGCTTGGCGTAGAGGTATGTGTAGAAGCTTCTGCCGGCGTCGGGGCGATGTACGACGATGACGCTTATGCTGCAGAGGCACGGGTCGTATCGAGGGAAACGCTGCTGGAGCAGTCTGACCTGATCATCAGCATCAATCCGCCGGACGATGCCGAACTTTCGAAGTTAAAAGAAGGTGCCGTGCTGATCGCTCAGTTTCAGCCTTTTTTGTATCCGGAGGTAATCCCCAAACTCCAGTCGGCAAAATTGGTGGGGATCAGTTTAGACATGATTCCCCGGACGACGCTGGCCCAGACGATGGACGTCCTTTCTTCGATGGCTTCTATTGCAGGGTATAAAGCGGTATTGGAAGCGGCGCGCCTATTGCCCCGTTATTTTCCCATGTTTATCACCGCTGCCGGCAGTGTGCGTCCGGCCAAAGTTCTGGTGATTGGTGCCGGCGTTGCAGGCCTGCAAGCCATTGCTACGGCCCGGCGTTTGGGTGCTGCGGTGGAGGCTTTTGACACCCGAAGCGCCGCCAAAGAAGAAGTATTGAGCTTAGGCGCAAAATTCGTGGAAGTGGAAGGCGCGCGCGACGACAGCGCAGCCGGCGGATACGCGGTTCAGCAAAGCGAAGATTTTCTGCAGCGCCAGCGGGCAGAAGTACAAAGCCGTGCCAGCAAGTCAGACGTCATCATCACCACAGCACAGGTGCGCGGCGGCAAAGCCCCCATGCTCATTGCAAAAGAAACCGTGGAGCAGATGCGAAAAGGTTCCGTTATCATAGACCTGGCGGCTTCGAGCGGCGGCAATTGCGAACTAACCCGGAACAATGAAACTGTTATCCACAACGGCGTACAGATCGTGGGCAATTCCAACCTCGCAGCGTTGATGCCGCAGGATGCCAGCTTTTTATACAGCAACAACGTGTTGAATTTATTGAAAATTCTCATCAAAGACGGCGCGGTTAACCTCAATCTGGATAATGAAATTATCCGGGGATCCTGTATCACAAAATGATGAATTCATGATGGATGCCTTTATGCAGTTTTTTAATGACAACCTGCTCATTTTCTACCTGATGGCTTTTGCCATTTTGTTGGGATTTGAAGTGGTTTCCAAGGCGCCAACCGGATTGCAAACGCCGCTGTTGTCGGGATCAAATGCCATAAGCGGGGTGGTGCTGATCGGCGCAATCCTGCTGCTGCGCCAAACCCGTTCAGACGATTACCTCACGCTGGCGCTTGGTTTTTTGGCGCTGGCTCTGGGGATGGCCAATGCGGTGGGCGGTTTTGTCACAACTGACCGCATGTTGGAACTGTTCAGGCAAAAAAATGCTAACCAATGAGACCATGACGACGATATTTCTCACCAACCTCTTTTACTTGTCAGGCATAGTCTGCTTCGTTTTGGGACTCCGCTTCATGAGCAATACCGGCAACGTACGCAAGGGAAACTTCCTTGCCGGCGCAGGGATGTGTCTGGCAATCCTGGGCGCTGTGATGGAACCTGTTTCCGGCGCTTACAACAACTACGCGTGGCTTGTCGGTGGGTTGTTAGCGGGTGCAGTTGCGGGGTATTTCCTGGCCATAAAGCGTGCTTCGACCTTACCGACGCCCGCCATAGCCATTTTTAACGGATTGGGTGGTGCCTGTGCGGCTCTTTTGGGTTTGGCTGAAATTTCGCTGGTCTATAATGGCGAAAGTGCAGCTTCCGGCAGCATGCTGATCGTGATTCTCTTCACCATCATCATCGGCGGCGTCGTATTTACCGGCAGCTTATTGGCTTATGCCAAAATGAAAGGCCTCATCAACGACCGTTCGGTCGTCCTCAGGCGACACGGCCTTGTCAACCTTTTATTGTTGACAATTACGGTATTTTGTGGTATTTTTGTTTATCTTCAAGGCGATCAGGGCAGTTCTCTTTGGGTCATTGTATTTATGCTGATCGCAATGGTTTACGGAATTTATTTGGTGGCTCCAATTGCCGCTGCTGACGTGCTCTTGGTTATTGCTATGCTCCATGCATTTTCGGGCTTGTCTGGTGCGGCGGCGGGGTTGATTTACGGTAGCCGGTTCATGCTTGTTGGCGGGGTGCTCGTTGCGGCTGCGGGCGTTACGCTGACTCTGGCCATGTGCCGAACCATGAACCGTTCATTGATCCAGGTGTTGACAGAAGGGATTGGCAATTCCCCAAAAGCAGAATTCCCGAACGCTGTTCGCGAAATTGGGGAATCGAAAGAGATTGATCAAAGCGATACCGCTTGACCATCACATTCTTATAAATACCTAAAAAATATGTTTATGGAATTCCTATTAGCTCCTATTGCACTCGGCCTGCTGGTCGCTTTTTCCAGTTTTTTCACGGTGAAGCAGCAAACATCTGCCATCATGGAAAGACTCGGTAAATTTCACTCCGTCCGGAGTTCCGGGCTTCATTTTAAACTTCCGTTTCTCGACAAGATTACCGGTCGGATCAACCTGAAAATCCAGCAATTAGATGTGTTGGTTGAAACGAAGACCAAGGACAATGTATTTGTGAAGCTGAAGGTTTCTGTTCAGTTCAAAGTACTTGAAGATTCGGTTTACGATGCTTTCTATAAACTAGAAAACCCGTACGAACAAATTACCGCCTACGTTTTTGATACGGTCAGGGCAGAAGTGCCCAAAATGAAATTGGACGATGTTTTTGAACGCAAAGATGATGTCGCGGTGGCTATCCGTCGGGAACTGGAAGAGGCCATGAATGAATACGGTTATGGCATCGTAAAGGCGCTGGTGACGGATATTGATCCGGATCACGCTGTCAAAAACGCGATGAACCGGATTAATGCCGCCGAACGCGAAAAATTAGCCGCCGAATACGAAGGAGAATCCGAGCGCATCCGCATTGTGGCGAAAGCCAAAGCCGAAGCGGAAAGCAAACGCCTTCAAGGACAAGGTATTGCTGACCAACGCCGCGAAATTGCAAGGGGACTTGAAGAGTCGGTGGATATTCTCAATAGGGTAGGCATCAACTCACAGGAAGCTTCCGCCCTGATTGTCGTCACCCAACACTACGATACGTTGCAGGCCATCGGACAAAGCAGCCACAGCAACCTGATTTTATTGCCGAATGCACCTTCTGCCGGGGTAGACATGCTGTCGCAGATGGTCGCTTCGTTTTCTGCTTCCCAGCAGATGTCAGAAGACATGAAAAAGAGCAAAAGTACGCTTGAGCTGAAGCAACCAGAAAAGGTTAAGACAACAAAATAGGGCTTGTTGCGTAAGATAGGAATGGCTTGCAACGTTATATTTGCAAGCCATTCTCTTATTTTTACACCAGGCTCCTGCTGCTTCCCGAATGCGCAAAGCAGGACAAAATCGAATATTATGAACAACAACAGAACGGTCGTCATTCTCGCTACCTTGCTTTTACTTTCACTGATTGGATTAGGCTGGTTCTGGATGAAGAGCAGCCGCCTTCAAGGAGAAAATACAGGTTTCGAAACGCAGGTAGACTCGCTTAGTACGCTCAAGTACGATCTGCTGGACAATATTGACAGCTTGCAAACGGCTTATCAGCTCATCATCGCAAAAAATGATTCTTTGAACGTTTCGCTGGAAGATGCCCTCCAAAACGTGGCAAGCCAGAACGAACAATTGAAAAGCATCCGCCGCCAAAGCTCCAACAACCAGAAGGGTTTGGTGCAGGAAATTAATCAATTGCGCGCTTTTAAAGCTGAATTGGAAGGGAATATCGGCAAGCTGATTGAAGAAAATGAATCGCTTCGCGAAGAAAATTCGGAGCTGACTGAGCAGGTTGCGACAACAGAAAAACGCAACCAGGAGCTTTCCTCCAAGTCAAGCCAGCTTGAATCAGCAAATCTGACGCTGCAATCGGATCTGAGCCAATTGCGCGCTGCCAGCGTTCGGGCTTCCGGCTTTTTGGTGGATTTGCAAACGCGCAGCTCAAAAACAACATCCAAGTCAGGGCGCGTACGCAACCTGAACATCAACTTTGATGTCGTAAATGTACCACAGGAGCACCAAGGCACGCACACGCTTTATTTGGTGATAACGGATGCAAGCGGCAACCCCATCGCCAGCGATAATCCCATCAGAAAGCGCATCGAAGCCAATGGAAGGGTAGCAGAAATCATTGCCCAGCAATCAAAAGAGGTAAGCCTGGAGGAGTTCCAGCGATTGAATTTTAATTACCCCATCAGCGAAAAACTGAAGCGTGGAACCTATCAGGTTTCTATTTATTCAGACCTTGGACTTTTAGGGTCTTCCAATGTGAAATTGACTTAGTAACGTGGCGTAAATATTCAATAATGAAGGCACTACAAGGTGTATTGTTACTGGCAATGAGCCTGTTGACCATGGTTTCCTGCGTATCGAAAAAAAAATTCACCCTGGAGGTTTCGGCAGCATCGGTACGCGAAAAAGCACTCCAGGATGAATTACTGCTCACGAAAGGCCGCGTATTGAGCATGGAGACGGTTAATGCCAACCTCACCCAATCGGTAACGACGTTGCAGGAGGAAAAACTTCGATTGGAAGGTGAAAAAGCGCGGCTGGAAGACCAGATCCGCCGGTTGTCGAACGAACAGGTGGATCAAAAACAGCAGTTTGAATCCGCTTTGCAGGAACAGGTAAAAGTCCTGGAACAAAAAGAGCTGACCTTGAACGCCTTGCAGGAGTTGATTCAAAAGCGGAACGAAAAGCTGAAAACGCTCCAGGAGGATCTCAAATTCGTATTAAAGTCTTATTCCGCAGACGACGTTTCGGTGGAACTTAAAGACGGGAAGTTGATCCTGACGGCTGCCGACCAGTTGATATTTGATGCAGGTACGGCGTTGGTGACGCGCAAAGGACGTGAGGTTATCGGACTGACAGCGGCGGCTTTCTCCAAATATCCTGACATTGACATTGCGATTGTTTGTCATACCGACAACACAGTCCCGTCAAAAAAGAGCAATGCCAGAGACAATTGGGAATATAGCGCGGTGCGGGCTGCCGTTATTACCAGGGTGTTGACCAATGAATTTTTCCTGAATGCCAACCAGGTCAGTGCCATAGGCAGAGGTGAATATCAGCCAAAAAGTTCAAACGAAACGAAAGAAGGGCGCGCTCAGAACCGTCGGGTTGAAATTATGGTCACGGTCAAAATGCAGGATTGGGGCGCAAAATTATAGCGCTCAAAGCTTCTACGACCTGCAGCCCTGAGCCTGAATACCGCCTCAGCGTTCTTCCCGGTTTTAGAATGGCCGGATCGGGTACGATTACGCCTTCCGGCCATTTGATCCACGGCACGTATCTGCAAACCCCATACGCCGGTAAAAAAGACGCCTCCGGATCGGAAGAAACCAAGCCCAAGGCCAATAGCCGCATTTTGGGTTCTACCGCAATCAAAACATCTCCTGGCTTCACTTTCAGGCAATAACGCGCCGTTGTCTGCATGCCTGCCTGATTATCCTGCCCCGACAACCACGCGCAAAAAGCGTCCGTTTCCCAGCATTCGCGGTGCTGCCAATATTGCTCAATAGCCGGATGTGTGCGGCAATAATGCCGTTGTCCGACGTAGCACTGTTGCCAGACGGGCATTTCCCCGGCCGAAAAAGGCGCAATCCACACCTTGCCGCCCGCAATGATTGCTTTGCGCAAATCCTGCACCGACCAAAGCGTGGGCTGGTGTAGCTGCTGAAAAGAAATATGGCGGATCGCCTTGTCGGGCAATAAATTCAACAACTTGCATTGCGGGATCAGGTCTTCGAATGCCTGAGCAAACGCCATGGAGGCCTGCGGACAATCCCAAACTACGACATGGTCGAAGTGTTCACTGCGCGTCCAGTTAAATGAACCCGTCAGTAGGCGTTTGTTGTCGGCCACCGCAAATTTGTGGTGCAATAAACCGGGGCCGGGGAAACCGAAAGTTTTTGCCCCTGCCTTTTCCAAAGCACTGAAATTTAACCCTTCCTAGCGAAAATTGATTTGGTCGTAGTTGACGATGAGTTGCACGTTGAGACCCGCTTTAGCTTGGTTCAGCAGGACGTTGTAAATTTCCGGATGGGTGAACCAGCAGACGGCAATCTGTAGGGATTCCTTTGCTCTTGCAAGAAATGACGCAACCGATTCCGCACAAGCCCTGAAGGTTAATTCCGGGTTGAGACTCATGTCTGAAGTTAGGTTTGTTAACTGATGCGTGTGGAAATTCCTGCAATTAACAAAAAAGGCGGCATTTTAACTTGACCCGGCACTATACAGCGCTCAGGATAGGTGCTTTTGTCTTAAAATGTCTTGAAATGTCCGAATAAAATAAAATTTGCTCCCGACATCGCAATGTCGGGAAAGCCGATTGACGGAAATCCAAACAAGCTTTCAGGGGGTTGTGTAATAAGGTGCAAGGTGCAAGACTTGTCCCGCTAAGCGGGAAGGCAAGAGGCAATAATTTCGCGAGGTCGTTCTGTTTGTTTCCGTAAACATGAAGCATTGCAAAACAAAATTGCCTTTGCTCCTTGCCCTTTGCCTCTTTACACAACCCCCTGAGTCGCATAATTCACGTTGTTTTTTCTCTTACTCCACTTTCACCATTCGGAAAGTCTTCAGCGGTTGTCCGTTTGAGAACAAAGTTGCAAAGAAATAACCGGCCGGCAGGTTTTCGCCCACCGAGATCGTTCCTTCCTGATCGCTAATGGCTTTGCGCTCGAGCGGTCTTCCCAATACGTCAAACACCGTCAGTGTCGCATTGCCTTCCACCGGATTGTCGAAACGGTAGCGAAGCTGAGTGGTGCCGGTGAATGGATTCGGCATCAATGCCGCAGATAAACCCGGCAAGGTTTCATCGGTGCCATTTACGAAAGCATCTACGACGAGGAAAGCATCAACACCCCCTTCAACAAGGTGTGGGCTCGAATTCAGGTCGCCCGTCTCAAAGGTGACGACCATGTTGTCTGTCAGTTCGATGAGCGGCGCTAAGTGGAATTCCGAGCGCGGACGCCAAACGCTGGTGGATTCTTTGACCGTTTCCAGCACGACGCTTTGAACGCCATTCGAGATCCGCACCACGAGCGAGTCATCGGGGGTAGAATTGCCACCCGAATTGTAGAACCATAGATTGTAGGAAATAACCGGATCTTGGTAGGCAGAAAGGTTCATGGCCGGAGATTTTAGGTAAACCTTGCCGCCGTCCACATCCGCTGCTCCTGCATTTCCGGCTGCATTTCCCGTGACATAGCACTCCGTCCCAAGGTCGTCAGCTACATCGCTGCCGGGGTTGGATGTCTGGCCGTTGTTGGTGGTCAGGATCGGAACCGCACGCACCCAGAAGCCGGCATCTGTGCTGCCATCCGCTGTTTTTTGCCAACCCAGCTCGAACAGAAAATCATCCTGATAGCCTACTTTCAGGGGAACAACAAGTTGTTCTGTGGTGGCGTCTATGACCACATTTTCCAGCACGGCATGGAGGCGCCCCCATACGCCGGCATAAATAGTATATTGTCCTTCAAAAGCAGCTGCAATCGAAAACAACCCATTGTTGTCACTGGTGGTATTGTAAGTAACTTCTTCGCTTACGAATGAAATTTTGGCATTGGGAATCGGCTGACCATCTTCATCCTGCACAGAAAAGCCACTCACACTGTAAGTCGCCAACGGGGTCATTTGCACATTGAGAATGGTGACTTCGCCGTTTTCGAGTACGGCCTGCGCTTCAACCGGGTAAAAACCGAGTTTGGTGAACCGCACGGTAAAAGTACCCGGAATTGCCTGCCCTGTTTTGTATTCCCCGAAGTTATCGGTTTTGCCAAGGTTGGCCTGAGTAGACTGGATGACCACTTCGACGTCTCCAAGCGGTTGACCCGTAACGGCATTGGTTACCTGACCTTCCAGGAAACAAGCTCGTACATAGTTTGGCGTGAGGACATAAAGGCCGCTGTTGATGTCTGAAATCAGAACGAGGCCGGAAGGCAGAAAAGGGTAAGCACCCCATGCGCCATTGAACCCGGTTCCACCCCCGAAGAAAGAATCAAAATTGCCAACTTCTATCAAGTTTTCCGGCCTGGAAGCATCCACAACAACGCCGCCATCCGTATAGTAAGAGATGATGAGCCAGTCGTTCCAGACATGTACATTGTGTGGGATAACGCCGTCGCCTAAGGTAGATACCGGTCTGAACTGATCCAGTTCCTGGATATCGCTCAAATCTGAAATGTCATAAGCCGCAATTGGCGCATTCGGACGCTCGTCCGTTGTAAAGACGACATTGCCATCGTCAGAAAGCCAGGCATTGTGTGTGAAAGCGTTCGGCGTAGTTTGTTCAGCCAGCAGGACGGGATTGTCTTTATCGGCCACATCATAGATCCCCAGTGTACCATTTAGAATTTCCGAGCTGTAAAGGATATTGTTTCTGGCATAAGAATCGTGTGAATAGCGCGCAGCACATTTGTTTACATAAATCGGCGTGCCAGGCGTTGTCGCTACATCCAGAAATAAAACGCCGCCGGCATTGACATTGCATCCAGACAGGTAGCAATAGCCAAATTCGTCAATGTAAAGATTGTGGCAGGTGTTGAGGACGCCAAGTTCAGGTAAATCGGGGTTCCAGTTTTGATAAGGCGCTGCTTCAGGCAATTGAGAAAGGTCAATGACTAAAAGACCCTCCGTGGTTCCGGACTGATCGGTGGTAACGTAGGCATAATTTCCCCAGGTTTTGATGTCGCGCCACAGGGAGTTTTGGCCGGGAATAAACACCACTTCCTCGGCGTTATCCGGGTCTGCCAGACTTACGATGGATACGCCGTTGACTAAGCCAACAATTGCATATTCCGTACCATTTTCATCAACCCAACCCCAGATGTCATTTAGATTAGCTCCGTAGGTCAGGTGGGAGCGAAGCGTCATATTCAACTGCGCATGTGCGAAATAAGCGCCCAGTAGCAACATTAGTAATAAGCATGTTTTTTTCATGTCAATAGATCGTGATTTTGTGAACTAAGTTTTTTGGAGCGCCTAAAGCTAAATGGATAATATGGTTTAGCGGCGCTCTATAACGGCAATTGTTAAGCGGCTGACGCAAATCAACTTTCCGTTTTCGTCTTTGATCTTAATATTCCAGACGTGCATCCGCCGACCTACCTTCAACGCTTTCACCGTTCCGTACACAAACGTACCTTCTTTTGCCTGGCTCAGGTGGTTCGCATTGATTTCAACGCCGACAGGGGCGTGGGAGGCAGGATCGTCCAAGCAGAGCACGGACGCAACACTTCCAAGTGTCTCAGCCAGCGCTACAGAAGCGCCGCCATGCAAAATGCGCATGGGCTGAACGGTGCGGTGATCCACCGGCATGCGCGCCGTGATGAAATCGTCGCCAACTTCAAGGAATTCAATGCCGAGCGCATCCACTAAGGTATTGCGCGAAAATTCCTGCAAAACGGCAGGATCGTGGGATTGTTTCCAGAGCATAGTATTAAATTGATTGGTTGATCAGATTGAGTTCGAGTTCATCTAAAACAGTTTCCATTTCTCCGGACTGAATGTATTTCCAAAAACCATCCCGCCGCGCCCAGGTGAGTTGCCTTTTGGCATAATTCCGGGTATGTTGCCGGATTAGTTCAATGGCTTCCTCCAGGCTGATTTTGTGATCTAAATAATCAAACAACTCTTGATACCCTACGGTTTGCAATGCATCAAGGTGGCGTTTAGGGTATAAAAGCTGCGCTTCCTCCACAAGCCCCGCTTCCACCATGTGCGTAACCCGCCGGTTGATGCGTTCGTACAGCTCGTTTCGATCCGGATTTAAAAAGAGGTAAACCGGGGTAAACGGGCGTTCTGCCTTTTGCGCCTTTCGGAAACTTGAAAAAGGCTGGCCGGAAGCCTGAAAAACCGAAATGGCCCGGATAAGCCGTTTCGGGTTGTTGCGGTCAACCTGGGCAAAATAATCCGGATCGCATTGCTGAAGAACCAATTGCAGGGCTTCAATGCCCGAAGTTTCGTACAATTGCACGACATTTGCCCGAATGCCGGAGGGTACTTCGGGAAATTCGTCCAATCCTTCGCACAGCGCTTTTTGATACAATCCGGAACCGCCTGTAAGGACGACCATCTGATGTTTCTGGTAAAGTTCGGCTAATAATTTCAGGGCGTCGCGCTCATAATCCCCGACGCTGTAAGGGGATTCAATACTGAGGTTGTCTATAAAATGATGCGGTATGGCGGCGCGCTCGGCAATAGAAGGCTTCGCGGTTCCAATGAACATTTCCCGGTAAAACTGGCGGCTGTCGCAGGACAGAATTTCCGTTCTAAAGCGTTGTGCTACCCGAATGGCAAAAGCGGTTTTGCCGCTGGCTGTCGGGCCGCCAATAACGAGGAGGTATTTCTTTTTCAGAGCCTGAATTCGTTGTGTTGACTGTTAAGGAAGGACAAACCTGCCAATTTAAACAGCAAAAGTATACTTTCCCCCTTTCAGAGTTTGTAATTTTGTACTGAAAACGCAAAAAACCTAAAATCTAATACCTGAAACGTATGCTCTACTCATTGGTTCGCCCTTTGGCAGCATTAGCGCTTAAAGTTTTTTTTAGAAAAATTTATCTTTCCAATATCCACCGCATTCCGAAAGACAAACCGGTTGTTCTGGCAGCCAACCACCCGTCGGCTTTTTTGGAACCCTGCATCTTAGCCTGTTTTCTCGATCGCCCGATTTATTTCTTAGTGCGTGGCGATATTTTCGTCAAACCCTTCTACATCAAAATATTGCGTGCCCTGAACATGGTTCCGGTCTACCGCCTCAAAGACGGTGGGTACCAAAACCTGAAGAACAATTTTGCGACCTTCCAGTATTGCTACACTGCATTGAAAGAACAAAAGACCATCATGATTTTGGCGGAAGGGCGAACCATCCACGAAAAAAGGCTGCGACCCTTGCAAAAAGGAGCCGCGCGTATCGTTTTTGGCGCGTATGACATTTTTCCCGACATGGAAGAAGTGCAGGTTATTCCGGTGGGCGTCAATTACACCTATGCGGATCAGCCCCGTTCCGAAGCCATGATTGATTTCGGCGAACCGATTTACACCAGGAAATACTGGAAAACCGGGGAAACCAACGCATCCCATGCCATCAGCGATTTGACGGAAGAGCTCCGGAAACGCTTGGAGCAGAATGTCATCATCATCGAACGGGAGGAAGACGAGCCATTGACGGACCATTTGCTCGAATTGTACCGGTCTGAAAATCGGGACAATACCTGGCCCGTGATTTCCCATAATCCGGAACGCCTGCTTGCCGAAAAAGCGATTGCCAATTTTGTCAACCACCTGAAAGCGGAACAACGGCAGGCGCTGGATATTCAGGTGAAAGCCTATTTTTACAAGCTTAAATCCTTGAAGATTCAGGATGCTGCGATCGCCGAAAAACAAACTCCCGGTTGGCGGTTGCCATTGTTGATCCTGGGGTTTTTACCTTTCTTAACCGGGTATTTATGGAACTACCCCCCGATCCGGTTGGCAAAATATATTACAGATACCCGGGTGAAGAGCATTGAATTTTATTCTTCTGTGCAGATCGTGGTAACTATGGCGCTTTATTTGCTCTACATCCCCCTGTGGGTGGTGATTGCTGCCAGGGCTTATGGCTGGGCGGGTGTGGCCGGGGTAGGAGGGATGCTGTGTTTAGGCTATTTCGCTTTGATATACCTGGATATGTACCGAGACTGGTCAGAAAGCAGGAAAGTTGGCAAAATGAAGGATACGGATAAAAAAGAAGTCCAAAAAATAAGGGAAATCATCTGGCATATTGTAGCTTCGCATCTTCCGGACGTCAGTAATAACGGGACGTTAGCAGCGTCATCTTCTATCTGAACAACATGAGGCAGGCTTTTTTTATCAATGCTTTGATCGGCCTTTTTATCGGGGGCGTACCCTCCTTGCCGGCTTTTGGGAACAATGAGCCCCAAAAAGTTTATACCGGCATTTACCTGATGAATGTGTATGACCTCGACGTCAACGAATACTCCTTTTACGCCGATTTTTACCTGTGGTTCAAATGGAAAGGCGAACGCGACCCGACCAATATCGAATTCGTAAATTCCATTGAAAAATGGGGCTTCACACAAACGATGTTCCACGACACGGCGCTGGTGCTGCCCGACGGGTATTTTTATAATGGCATGCGCGTGGAAGGGCGCTTCTATTATTCTTTTGCCCTGAGTCGCTTTCCGTTAGACCGGCATTCTTTAGACATTCGGCTCGAAAATATCATCTACCCGATGGATTCTTTGGTCTTTGTGCCGGATACCAGTACGGTTTTTTTGCGCAACGACTTAGTGATACCGGGCTGGAGCATTGAAAAAAGCAGCATTACTTCCCACGTCAATTTTTACGAAACCGGTTTCGGCGACTCTTCCCAACGGGCTGACCGCTTCAGTAACGCCAGCTTCCACCTGGTGATCAGCAGACCCTGGAGCTACTTTTTGCTGAAACTCATGCTGCCGCTAATCGTGGTGATCTGTGCCAGTCTGGGTTCCCTATTCATCCATCCGGTCTATATTGACGCCCGCACTTCGCTGCCTATTGGTGGGCTGCTGAGTTGCGTTTTTTTGCAACAAGCTTACAGCTCGGCACTACCTGATGTCGGTTACATGGTGCTGATGGATAAAATTTATCTATTGTCTTACCTGTTGATTGCAGCGGTGATGTTTCGGCTTATCCTTGCCGGAAATATTCTGGCTTCAACAGGCGAAGGACACGCTGGAACGAGCATCCTCCGGCGGGATAAATTGCTGGCCATCCTATTTTTTATGCTCTTTTTGATTGGGACTTTAGCCTTGGTGGTTTTTGCATAGTTAGTGTCCGTCCATTTAGTCGGGTGTCTGCTCTTTAGCGTTCGAGAGCAAGGCATGCGAAGACCCCAAAAACAGGAGTCTACTCGCGTAAATGACCGATTTTGGGGTCGAGCGTAACGCAGCTATCGGACTATAAAGACAGATTATCTTTCCTTTTTCCTTTGCCGGGTCGTTTCTCCAATAACTTCGCCATTTTTGATCCGTTCTTCCCTTTCTTTTTTGCGCTTTTCCTGATAAAAGGTAACCTGGCTTTTTACATCCAAAGGCTTTCGCAGGAGGTTGCGGTGATAAGAGATGATGACGAAGCGTGCCATATCGTCCGGGTTGTCAATTCCGATATCCCGGATAAATTTTGAAAACCGGGAGCCTTCATAAAATCCCCAGTTTACAGAAATCCAGCGGCCTAAGCTAAAATGCAGCTTGCGCGCGGCTTCCTCTTCCGGAACTTCTTTGAATTTTTGCCGCGAGGGTTCATCAATGAGTTTGTTGAGCCGAATGAACGCATCCGTCAGATCCTTAGGGATATACACCTCGTTGATGTACTCCTGGTTGATGCGTTTTTTGTAGGCTTTTTCAAGCGCTTCTTTTGTTTGAGGCGGGTTTTCACCTTTCTGGGCAAAGAGCTGCGTTGTCTGGCATGCCGCCAAAATCAAAAAAAGCGCACAAGAATATTTTGTCATAATCATAGTTAGAGTCCGTACATTTAATGAAGTGTCTCTTTCCCCCATCGGGCGATGGGATATAAACGTTGCTTCAAAAGAGAAAGTATAGGAACCTCCTACCACCTCAGGAGTGCTGATCCCCAAGTGAAACCGCTCCCAAATGCAGCCAAACAAACCAAATCGCCAGGTTTTACAGCGCCGGCTTCAATGGCTTCGCATAAAGCAATGGGAATGGATGCGGCGGTTGTGTTGCCATACCGCTGGATATTGTTCCAAACCTGGTCGTCGCGGAGTCCCAGTTTTTTTTGCACAAACTGACTGATGCGCAGGTTGGCCTGGTGCGGAATGAGCATATCAATGTCGGAAGGCGTGAGATTGACCGTTGCAAGGGCTTCCATGATAACCTCCGGAAATTTTTGAACCGCCATTTTAAAAACAAACTGGCCATCCATAATCGGAAAAATTTGCCCGGACTGGATCATGTGTTCGTTGATGAACATTTCACCGTAGGTCGCATCAGAGTAGCGCAAATCAACGGTCTCCCCCAATTTTTCGTAGTGGTAACCGCCATGCGCGCCAGGATTGATAAACGACAATTTTTCGGCATAGGTGCCATCCGAGTGCAGTTTGGTCGTCAGAATCCCTTTGTCAGGGTCTTCAGTGGGTTGCAATAACACCGCGCCCGCGCCGTCGCCGAAGATGACCGTTACATTGCGGCCCCGGGTGCTGAAATCGAGTCCCATCGAGTGCATTTCGGCACCGATCAGCAACACATTTTTGTACATGCCAGACCGGATAAACTGGTCAGCGATGGAAAGGCCGTATAGGAACCCGGAACACTGGTTGCGGATGTCCAAAGCGCCCGCCTCGTTGCGCGTAATGCCCAGCTCCCGTTGCACCAGCACGCCGCACCCCGGGAAATAGTAGTCGGGACTCAGCGTGGCAAAAATGATGAAATCTACTTCTTCTTTGCTGATCCCGGCGCGTTCTATGGCAATCGTTGCTGCCCGAGCGCCCATCGTAGTGGTGGTTTCGAGGTGTTTTTTGCCGTAGCGACGTTCCTGGATGCCGGTGCGTTCCTGGATCCATTCGTCGGTCGTGTCCATAACTCTTTGGAGGTCATTGTTGGTGACCACTTTTTCCGGCACATAGTATCCTATGCCACTGATTTTAGCATGCAACATGTCTTTAACGTTTTGAGTCTTGAGTTAGAGCTGTCAGAATTTTGGATATTGGGCTAAAAATCTCAAAAATACGACACTTCTCATAACCTGTAGCGTCTATTTCTTCATCTATGTGAAACAACCTTGAACATTTGGCGTTCATTTTGTGTATATTTTATACTTTTGCGGTTCGTTTTTAAAACACTGCATTTTGGAGCTTAGACATTTAATTTCAGTAGCTTAAATATGGAATTGACCGATCTACTCCAAGGTCTTTAACTGATTATTTCAACATCCAATTTATAAAAAACAACAGACAAGGATGAGGACGAAGCTGTCACATTTTGCTTTTGAATTACCCCAGAAATTGATTGCGCAATACCCCGCCGAAAAAAGGGATGAATCCAAATTGATGGTGCTTGATCGGAAAACAGGGAAGATAGAACACCGCATTTTCAAAGACGTTCTGGAATACTTTGACGATGGAGACGCGATGGTCTTTAATAATACCAAAGTCTTTCCTGCCCGTATGTATGGCCGAAAAGAGAAGACCGGTGCCAAAATTGAGGTGTTTTTACTACGTGAACTCAACAGTGATGCACGACTTTGGGATGTTTTGGTGGATCCCGCGCGTAAAATCCGGGTGGGCAACAAGCTCTATTTCACGGACGATAATGACAATGAAGTATTGGTTGCGGAAGTTGTGGACAATACAACTTCCAGAGGCCGTACGATTCGCTTTCTATACGACGGGTCCGAAGAAGATTTTCAACGGGATTTGAATATCCTCGGCAATACGCCCTTGCCCAAATATATCCTTCGCCCCGCAGAAGCATCTGACCGGGAGCGTTATCAAACTGTATATGCAAAGGAAGTTGGGGCTGTTGCTGCGCCAACAGCAGGTTTACATTTTAGTACCGAATTGATGAAGCGCTTGGAAATCAAAGGCGTGAACTTTGCAGAGATTACCCTGCACGTCGGTCTGGGCACTTTCAGGAGCATTGACGTGGAGGATTTGTCCAAGCACAAAATGGATGCTGAGTACTTCCGCATACCTGAAGCTGCCGCCAATGTTGTCAACAAATCCAAAGAACGCGACAAGCGGATTTGCGCCGTTGGCACTACCAGCATGCGCTCGATAGAATCGGCTGTTTCGGCAGAGGGTTACCTGAAGTCTGCGGAAGGATGGACGAACAAATTCATCTATCCGCCTTATGAATTCAGCATCGCCAACGCGATTATTACCAATTTTCACTTGCCCAAATCGAGCCTGTTGATCATGATCTGTGCCTTTGGCGGATTCGATTTGGTGATGGAAGCCTACGAACAGGCCATCAAGGAAAAATACCAGTTCTTCAGCTACGGGGATGCCATGCTGATTATTTAGTGTCTGTCTTTGGCAGATTTTTTTATCAGTATTTGAAAAGGGGTTTTTATGAATATTTTGGATAATCTGGAAATCAGAGACTTTTCCAATCTGGAGTTGCTGGCCAAACAAGTCGTGGAGGGGTTTATTATTGGATTGCATAAAAGCCCTTTTCATGGTTTTTCTGTAGAATTTGCCGAGCACCGTCTTTACAATCCTGGAGATACGACCAAAAACTTAGACTGGAAGGTTTATGCGCGCACCGATAAGATGTTCATCAAACGATTTGAAGAGGAAACCAACCTGCGTTGCCAGATCGTTATAGATGCTTCTTCTTCGATGTATTTTCCGGAGGTTGCAGACACTAAAGCACCGTATCTCAACAAACTGCGTTTTTCGGCGCTTGCGGCGGCGGCTTTGATGAACTTGTTGCAAAAACAACGCGACGCCTACGGTTTGTCCATTTTTGATACGGATGTGCGCATTCACACCCGTTGCAAAACCAATACGACCCACTATCGCTTGATGCTGACCTATCTCGATCAGCTCATCAACAATCCGGAGCACAACAAAGCAACCGCGGCGGCCAAAGCGCTTCATCAAATCGCGGACAGCATCCACAAACGCTCGCTGGTGATGATTTTCAGCGATATGTTTGAGCAATCGGAGGATTCAGAACATTTGTTTTCGGCACTCCAGCATTTGAAACACAACAAACACGAAGTAGTCCTTTTTCATGTGGTGGACAAAGCCAAAGAACTCGATTTTGAGTTTGAAAACAGGCCATATCTGTTCATTGATATGGAATCGGACGAACGGCTGCACCTGCAACCCAATCAGGTTAAAGACTTCTATGTCAGTCAAATGGCCAAATTTACCGAAGAACTCCGGCTTAAATGTCTTCAATATAAGATTGATTTTGTAGAGGCCGACATCAATAAAGGCTTCCGCAATATCCTGCAAGCTTATTTGGTCAAACGCAGCCGCATGGGCGCTTGACGAATTGCCTCCATTTTAAACTACCAAACACCGAACGTCATGATTAAACTCGCCGACATTTCCGCCATGCCTCCTCCACAATTAGATGAAGAGGAAACCCGGAAGAAAACAAAAAAACTGGCCGAAAAACTGGGGAAACTTCAGCACAAGCTGATCGCTTCCGGTTCGCACGCGGTTTTGGTCGTTTTTCAGGGCATGGATGGCAGCGGTAAAGACGGTGCGGTGAAGAACGTATTTCAGGATTGCCACATCAATGGCATTCAAGTCCACTCGTTTAAAAAACCAACGGAAGAAGAGATGAATCATGATTTTCTCTGGCGCGTTCACAAACATGCGCCGCCGAAAGGTATGATCCATATTTTCAACCGTTCGCACTACGAAGACGTGCTCATCCAGCGCGTTCACAAGTGGATTGATGAAAAACGCGTGGATAAGCGGATAGAAGCAATCAACGCTTTTGAAGAACTACTCGCTTTTGACAACAATACGGTCATCCTGAAATTTTACCTCCACCTGTCCTACGAACAGCAGGCTTTTGAACTCCAGGAACGCATAGACGACCCGGAAAAACACTGGAAATACAATGCTGGCGACTGGAAAGAACGCGAACTTTGGCCGGAATACATGCGTTGCTACGAAGATGTGATCAACCGCAGCAGCATTCCCTGGACGGTCGTTCCGGTGGACAAACGCTGGTATCGCGATTACATCGTGGCAACGGCGATGGTGGAGGCGCTGGAGCAACTGAATCTGGAATTTCCGGGTATTCAAGAATAAATATGGCAGTTAGCAAAGCAAGGGTGGATAAATGGTTGTGGTGCGTTCGGATTTTTAAATCGAGAACCATTGCAACGGATACCTGCAAAGGCGGGAAAGTGAAAGTTCAGGGCGAAACGGTGAAGCCTTCCTACTTGCTCCACGAAGGCCAAATCGTGGTGGTTCGGAAAAATGGCTTTGATTTTCAATTCAAGGTAATCAACCTCCTTCAAAACCGCGTTTCTGCACCATTGGCTGCCCTGAGTTACGAGAACCTCACCCCGGCAGAAGAATTGAATAAGTACAACGATTGGTTTTCCGGAAAAGGTGCCATTGAACGCCGTGACCGGGGAACAGGCCGTCCCACCAAACGCGAACGCCGCGACATTGATCGCTTTAAAGACGACGATGCTTATTTTGATGAGGATTGGAGTGAGGATTAATTTAACGCCCAAAACTTCCCGACACCACCAACTCCTTCGATCCCGGCGTGTACTGATAAAACCCTTCGCCTGATTTTGCACCCAGCCGGCCTGCGGTGACCATGTTGACCAACAGCGGGCAAGGCGCGTATTTCGGATTGCCAAAACCCTCGTGCAACACTTTGAGGATGGCTAAGCAGACATCCAATCCAATGAAATCGGCTAATTGCAGGGGCCCCATCGGGTGCGCCATGCCCAGTTTCATAACCGTGTCAATTTCATTTACGCCTGCCACACCTTCAAAAAGCGCATAAACCGCTTCGTTGATCATGGGCATCAAAATGCGGTTGGCTACAAACCCTGGATAGTCGTTGACTTCTACGGGAACCTTTCCAAGCTTTTCTGACAATTGCATGGTGGCCGTGCAAGTCGCATCAGACGTCGCATATCCCCTGATTACTTCCACCAGCTTCATCACAGGCACCGGGTTCATAAAATGCATGCCGATGACCTGCGCTGGCCGCTTGGTTACTGCGGCAATTTTTGTAATTGAAATGGAAGAAGTGTTGGAAGCCAGGATCGCCTGCGGTGGCGCTGCTGCATCCATTTTCGAAAAAATATCTAATTTCAGGGCCATGTTTTCGGTAGCAGCTTCTACTACGAGGTCGGCATTTTGGACACCTGATGCCAGATCCGTGAAAAGTGTGATCCGGGCAAGTGTTGCCGCTTTATCTGCATCGGAAATCGTACCTTTAGCGACCATGCGGTCGAGGTTTTTGGCGATGGTGGCCAATGCGCGGTCAAGTGCTTCGGAAGCAACATCTATCAAAGCAACAGGATACCCCGTCATGGCAAAAACGTGCGCGATGCCATTACCCATGGTACCTGCGCCGATTACTGAAATGTTTTGCATGGTTAGCGCTTTTTTTTGTCGGCGCGAAAATAGCGAAAACAGATCAGCTTGCCAGCTTCAACTTCAACTTTCAAGGTGAAGCGGATCACATTTCTTTAAAAAAATTAATACTCAGTTAACACACTACTGAATAGCTTTGCGCAACTTAATCGTAATCAAATGCAATTGAATAGCATCTTCCAGTTTTTTGTCCCTAAAGACAAAAAATTTTTCCCGCTCTTCGAGCAGGCAAGCGGCAACCTCGTCAATATGGCGGGGTTACTTGTGAAATACGTCAATTCTTCCAACGAAACAGAAAAAGAAGCGCTGCGGGTTCAGATAGAGGATTTGGAGCATACCGGGGACAAAATCACCCATCAGATTTCTATGGAACTGAGCAAAAACTTCATCACCCCATTCGATCGGGAAGACATCCATTATTTAGCCAATACGATTGACGACATTGCCGATTACATTCACGGCACCGCCAATCGGATCAAATTCTACGGGGTAAAAAGAATAACGCCGCCGATTAAACAACTTGCCGATCTGATTCTCGAAGGCTGCGAAAATGTAAACATAGGCATCCTTGCCCTGAAAAGCATGAACAACTTCGACAAAATCATGGATGCCCGGGTGAAGATCAATAATGTGGAAAGCCGCGCGGATAGCGTTTTTGATCACGCCGTTGCGGATTTGTTTGAAAATGAACAAGACGCCAAAGAGCTGATCAAATACAAGGAAGTACTACAGAACATGGAAACGGCAACAGATAGCTGCAAAGACGCCGCTGCTGCGATGGAAGCCATTGCTGTAAAGAACGCCTGAGCAGGTGCGTAACCTGTGAGAGAACCCACAATCTTCAGCCTACAAAGTCAGTCAAATGGACTTTACACTATTATTGATCATCATTGCTTTAGCCTTGGTTTTTGACTTCATCAACGGTTTTCACGATGCAGCCAATTCCATTGCGACCATTGTTTCCACGAAAGTATTGACGCCTTTTCAGGCAGTACTTTGGGCGGCATTCTTCAATTTTTTGGCCTACTGGATTTTTGACCTGAATGTGGCCGACACCGTAGCCAAAACAGCCAACACCCTGAAAATTGACCTGGTGGTGATCCTTGCCGGGGTTTTGGCGGCTATTGCCTGGAACCTCCTCACCTGGTGGGTTGGCATACCTTCCTCGTCTTCGCATACCCTCATCGGAGGTTTTGCAGGCGCGGCATTGGCGCACGCAGGCTTAGATGCGGTCAATATGCAGGTCATTGGAAGAACGGCCATTTTTATCTTCCTTGCGCCTTTGATCGGGATGGTTGTCGCTTATGTTATCAATGTCATCATCATCAACATTAGCAAAAATGCCTCGCCACGAGTTGCGGATTGGTGGTTCAGAAAATTACAGTTGGTCTCTTCTGCTGCTTTTAGTATTGGGCATGGCGGCAACGATGCTCAAAAAGTGATGGGGTTGATTTCCGCAGCCATTGTTGTTTACCTGACCCAAAACCACGCAAGCGTTGGAGACATTCCTTCCTTCCTCAATCTGGACTACGCCATCAACGATGGCAAAGTGAAAATCGTAGAGCCCCCGTTTTGGGTGCCCTTAGCTTGTTATACCGCGATTGCTGCGGGTACCATGAGTGGCGGTTGGAGGATTGTAAAAACGATGGGCACCAAAATCACGAAAGTTACCCCTCTGGAAGGGGTGTCCGCAGAAACGGCAGGCGCCATCACCTTGATTATGACGGAAAGACTGGGTATTCCGGTCTCCACCACCCATACTATTACAGGTGCCATCATCGGCGTCGGTTTGTCCAAACGAATCTCTGCCGTTCGCTGGGGAGTCACCATCAGCCTGCTTTGGGCCTGGGTGCTGACCATTCCGGTTTCAGCGGGTGTTGCGGCATTGGTGTACTATTTCCTCCGGTTGTTTTTATAGCGCTAAAGACAGACACTATTTAGGAATCGGTGTATTATCCGAACTCATATCCACCTTGTTTAGTTTAGGCCGGATGATGAGACGCAGCGACTGGTCATATGTAAAGTATCCCCAAAGCCAGTTTAAAAAGACGAATACTTTGTTTTTGACCCCAAGTATGGAAAAGAGATGTACAAACAGCCACACAAACCAGGCAAAAGCACCTTGGAATTTTATATGGGGCAAATCCACAACGGCTCGGTTGCGGCCTATGGTGGCCATGGATCCGAGGTCTCGGTATTTAAACGGTTTCAAAGCTTTCCCGCCGTCCATCCGGATGAAATTTTCTGCTAAGTTTTTGCCCTGCTGCATGGCCACCTGGGCCAATTGAGGGTGGCCTTTTGAAGTGTTTTCATCTGTCATCAGTGCAATATCACCGATTGCGAAAATATCTTCATAACCCTTTACTTTGGAATGCCGGTCAACAAGAATCCGGCCTCCCGGGCCTTTGCAGTCTGCCGAAAGGCCAACAGGGGCTTTGCCGGTGATGCCTGCAGCCCAGATGACTTTTTTGGCCGCAATGGTCATGCCGTCATTCAGGGTAACCTGCTTGCCATCGTAACCGGTGACCCGTTTTCCCAGCATGATTTTTACATCAAGATCGGTGAGAAACTGGAGCGCTTTGCGGGAAGCTGAGTCCGACATCCCGGTGAGCAATTCATTGTTGCCCTCAATCAGGTAAATGTCTACCTCTTCGATTTGTAACTCCGGGTAATCTTTTGGCAGGATATACTTTTTCATTTCTGCCAGCGATCCTGCTACTTCTACGCCGGTGGGCCCCCCGCCAACGACCACGATATCAAGGTAGCTTTGCCGTTCTTCATAGTCTTCGATGCTCAGCGATTTTTCATAATCGGCCAGAATGTGGTTGCGCAGGTAAAGCGCTTCCGACACCGATTTCATTGGAATGGCCTTTTCGGCAATTTGGGCGTTACCAAAAAAATTGGTTTCTGCCCCGGTAGCAAGGACGAGGTAGTCGTAGTTGACTATACCGAGTTGGGTAAGCAATTGTTTTTTTGCAGGGTCAATGCCTTCCACCTCGGTCATGCGGATGAAGGTATTGGCCTTTTTTCGAAACAGTTTCCGCAAGGGGAAAACAATGGAACTGGGTTCCAGACCAGCCATGGCAACCTGGTAAAAGAGTGGCTGAAACTGGTGGTAGTTATTCCGGTCTATCAGCACAACCTGATAGTTTTTGTCAGCTAATTTTTTGACCAAGGCGATGCCTGCAAAGCCCCCGCCGATGACCACGACGCGCTTTTTGTCTAATTCCGGAAGGTTGATTTTCATAGGATGATTTTCATGTAGAACAAAATTGCGACTTTAATGTTGAAAAATGCAGCTATTACTGAGTAGTTACTGGTTATTGGTTATTAGTTATTTGCGCCTCAAGTAGATGAAATTCGATCGTTTGAAAAAAGTGTAACTATCCAGCCGCTTTGAAATGCTTTTTGCCATACGACCTCGGAGAGTAGGTTGTCCAAATCAAAAAAAAACTTTTGTACTTTTTGTAAAAGTATCTTTATCTTTCAAATTTAATGGGTTGATTCCCAAATAAGTACAATTTCGCACCTCCCACAGAGATTATTTTTAGTAAAAATTTCTTTCAAAAATGATTGCCCTAAACGAAGATACAAATTACTGATATTCAACCAATTAATACAATTTTATAAATCGTTTTTCAATTGAAATGTGCAAGATGAATTTTCGCCCTTTGGACAGCCTACTCTCCGAGGTCGGAAATCATAAGTATTTAGGGGCGGCTGGATAGTTACTGTTTACGACACGCTCCTTGAGGAGCGTGTCGTAAATAAGTTACGTGAATTGGGCGTGAGGATTTTTTCATCAGGCAAGGCGCGAGAAGGGAGCGTAGCCTAAGCTACGCGACCGACGAAGCAACGCAGCCTGATGGAAAAAGCCACCGCGCAAACCGGTAAGTTATTTACGACACGCTCCTTGAGGAGCGCTGAATGAATTACGGCTCCAAAAAGCCTTGATAATTTTCCGCATGGATCCACTCAAACGTTGCCTCCCGGTAAGCCTGTGCAAAAGCCGCCGGTATTTTCCCTTTTTTAGCCGGATTCCATTTGAATTCGTAGGCGTGCAAACCACCGTCATATTCTTCGAGATAGTCTATCTCCTGCTGATTGACTGTCCGCCAAAAATAGGCATGGCCATAAAACCCATGAAAAAAATTGCGTTTGTAACGCTCACTGACTAAAAAGTTTTCCCAAAGCCCGCCAAGGTCATTGCGAAGCTCTAATGGACGAAAGTCGCCGAGAATCGCGTTGCGAATACCATTGTCGTAAAAATAAATTTTCCTGCTTTTTTTCAATTCAGTACGCAGGTTGCGGCTAAAAGCGGGCAGTCTGAAAAGGATGAATGCTTTTTCCAACAGTTCAATATAGCGCTGCACGGTAGAAATATCACTACCAACTACTTCTGCCAATTTGTTGTAGGACGTTTGCATACCCACCTGCATCGCGAGCGCCTTCAATAATTTGTCTATCAATTCAGGTTTTCGCAAATCCTGAAAAGCAAAAACGTCTTTGTATAAATAACTGCTTGCCAATTGGCTAAGCACCTCCCGCTCCTGGCCAGGGTTTTTGATAACCTCCGGGTACATTCCGAAAAGCAATCGCTGGTTTAAGAACCGTGACTCCTCAAATGCACCGTGATGCAACACCATTTCGTGGGTGGACAAAGGAAGCAGGGTGTATTCCCATTTCCGACCGGTCAAGGGTTCGTTAATCTGATTAGCTAACTCAAAAGACGAAGAGCCGCTGACCAATAGCCGAACGTTTTTGATTTGATCGAGGATGATCTTGAGCGTCAGTCCGATGTTTTTTACCCGCTGCGCCTCGTCTATCAGCAACAGTTCCGCATCGCCAACGATGTTTTACAGGTTGGGCAGGGTCTGTACTTCGAGGCGCGTCCGCACCACGACATCGTCGCAGTCTAAGCGCCGAACGCGCAAGCGGCTGTTTCGGGCAACCTCTTCAAGAATGGTGGACTTCCCAGATTGCCGCGGCCCCATTAAAATCACGGCTTTGCCCGGCGCCATCTTGTCTTCTACCGTTTTGAGCAGTACCCGGTTGATGTACATGGCTTTGAATTTGCTCAAAAATACGATATCCCTCGGTTATAACCGAGAAATATGGCTATATTATTGGGTTATAACCTCACAATATATACCGCAAGTCGCCAGATTTTGTGCATCGCAATGTTGTAGAAATAGTAAACCTCCCGATTTTGGTCTTTTAGGGATCTAATACCGCCGAGCTTAGGCTGTGCATAACACATCATCGGTTGTCAATCCCGTCAGGGAGTCTGCAACAGAAGCAAGGCTGTACGCCTTTTGCAGACTCCCTGACGGGAGAGACAAAGCCAGGTAGTCGTGAAAACAGGGATAACAGTCAGTAACGCAAATGCGCAGACAAAATATGGGTAGCCGAGGCTCGGCGGTAACGGAACCGTTAATCCAAATTCTGAATGTTTCCTGTTTTTTCATGCCCAAAATCTACCGGAGTAAGGTATATCTATGTTTTAAAAAAAAAACGACCGCCAAAGGCGGTATTGGTGGCCGCTCGTTGACTTAAAAAAATGCGTGGGTGGCTGCGTCCCTTGCCACCCGCACATTTTTTTCAGCCAACTCGCTTTAGCTCAAAAGTAAAGCCGGAAAGAACTACCAACTGACTACGGGACGAAGACTAAGCGGAAGCCTATATAGTAGCTGCGGTAGACGGGGAAGTCACGGTAGCGGTATGCCGTCCGGCAAGGCACCGCGAGGTCGTACCAACACCCGCCGCGAATAACACGGTACGAACCACTTTCCGGGCCAGTCGGGTTTTCAACCGTTCCTTTTGCCTTACATTCGTCGTAGTATTTTTCGCCGTACCGGTCGTGGCACCACTCCCAAACATTGCCGCTTAGGTCGTATAAACCCAACGAATTGGGCGCTAACAAAGCGACTTCATGCGTTTTTCCTTCGCTGTTTTTATGATACCAGGCGTAATCTTTCAGCGCTTCTTCTTTATTCGTCCCGGCCCATTTTGTACGCGCCCCTTTGCCGCCGCCCGCTGCGTATTCCCATTGCGCTTCGGTAGCCAGGGTGTATTTTTTGCCGGTTTGCTCCAACAGCCAAGTACAATAGGCCATTGCATCGTTCCAACTGACGTGTATGACCGGATGCCGGTAGTCGCTGCGCGGACGGGCCTTGCCATCCACCCCGCATTTCCAGTTCACACCTTGTTTTTTATTCCAGTTGCTGCCGTCCCAAATATTGCTTCCGCCATCCTTATCTGCGTCGGTTTGGTAGTTTTTGGCCTTTACAAATTGCTCGAATTCCGCCACGGTGACGGGGCATTTTCCCATATAATAATCGGATAGCCGGACTTCGTGAATGGGTTTTTCATGATCCTCGTCATTGCTCCCCATCTGAAAGAGGCCGCCTTCTATAAATATCAGGTCAAAGGTGAGGTCGCCGATTTTTTCTGCAAAGTTTTGTTGCATAGGCGGGCTTAATGCACCCTTTAAATCCTGGCTCAGGGCTTCGTTTTCTTTCCGGAGTTGATCGTTTAGTTTTTCTAAGGCATGCTGTTCTGTTTGTAATCGCTTATTGGCTTGTTCTAATGCTGCGATTTTATCCCATGCCTTTTGTAATTCCTGCTTTTCTTTGGCAAGCGCTGCTTCGATTGCCAGTTTTTGAGCTTTCAACGCTTCGTAATCGGCCAAAGGCTTCGTTTCTTTCAGCTTGAGTTCTAATCGGCTTTTGGTTTTTTCCAATTCGCTGATCTGCGCCTGCAAGTCAGCTATTTCCGAGTCGAATATTTTTTTGAGGCTTGGAAGCAGCGCATTTTTTACCTCTAAATATTGCGTAGCAAGTGCTATTTCGCTCTTGATCTGCACCATGCGTTTTTGATCGGAATCTCCGGACACCACGATTTCCGCAAGGGCATCTCTGTATGTCTTTATGGCGTCGCTGTATTCCCCGGCGTCAAAAAATTGCTTCGCTTTATGAACCAATGATGCGACTTCATCAAACTGCAGGTTTCGGAAAACAAAGAAGTCGCGGGCGCCCAAATTAGATTTTCTATTCGGGGTGGATTGTTTTACATTTTTTTGCAAATGCGCAAAGATATCCTCAAGTGACAGACAGGCTTGGTGTTTTGGCAGGCCGGTGCGCAGTAATTTTATCAATTCACCCGAAAAAACGGTGTTCCTTTCTTCCGTGTCGAAGAATGATTTTTCGTCCCCTGCCGAGGTCAGTACATAAGTTCCTTTAATGTCCAATTCGGCGTCTGTAAAGCAAAGTTCCGCTTCGCCCAACGCGGCTAATCCCGAATGGCAGGAGTCTATGATGACAATGCGCTGCTGCCAGTGCGACTTTTCTAAGTGTTCTTTAATCGAATGGAAAGCAATGGACGAGGTTTTTAATGCTCTCTTTTTGGTGTTAGTGCCGGTCAGGTACAATTCCTTGTTGGCTGCGTTTTCCCTGATGCCGTGCCCGACATAATAAAACAACAGGGTTTCAAAACTTGCATTTTCATCCGCTTGGAGGAATTCAATGATTTCATCCTCGATTTCATCATTTTTTTTGTTGCAAATCATTTTTATGTTCCCGGGCGGCAAGCCCAGCAATTGCTCATTGACCAGCAATTCATACAAATCGTCAATATTCCCCATTGCTGGTTTTATCGGGTCAAGGTGCTCATAGTCGCTTACCCCGATCAGAATCGCTTTGGTTTTTTTAATATCAAGCGAAAGTTTTTGCATTATGCTTTGATTTTATTACTACATAACTATTTAGCAGCAGCGGGATGAATATACGGGAGGCGGACTAAAGCCCGCGAAACAAAGAACCGACCAAACGTAGCGCGTATGCTGCTTTGTTTCGCGGGCTTTAGTCCGCTTGTAGTATAGTCCCACCCATTTCCATAGCTACGTGGCAAATAATTACTATTCTTCGATTAGCCCGTCAATCGTTTTGAGGAAATGTGCTCTTTCTTTTTCATCAAAGGCGCTAAATTACAAATTAATTTTTTTCCCATCTTGGTTTTCCAAGCCGCTTCCTTGCTCCGGCTTTAGTCTGCTTTTCGCAGATGACGGTTGTTCCTGTAATGAGCTTAGGCCGACTAAAGCCCGCGAAACAAAGAACTGACCAAACGTAGCGCGTATGCTGCTTTGTTTCGCGGGCATTAGTCCGCTTTTCGCAGATGACGGTTGTTCCTGTAGTGAGCTTAGGCGGACTAAAGCCCGCGAAACAAAGAACTGACCAAACGTAGCGCGTATGCTGCTTTGTTTCGCGGGCTTT
>JBBQGV010000051.1:0-38040 GCA_038323375.1 Chitinophagales bacterium | reverse complement strand
ACGGCTTAGACTGGCTAAACATGAATTGCCGGAATGCATCTTTGGTGAAATCCCTTGGTTCATAAAAAACAGCAATGTCTAAATACTCGTCCGCAGTAAGTTTGCCTATTTCATAAGTTTCGAAGGCAATGGCATGCCTGGTATTGAAATCGTTGTAATCAAGGTTGAATTCCTTTGCAGCCAGCTGCCGCGATACATGACCCCATCCGTTGGTAAGCAGCACGCCGCCGATGTCGAGAAACAGTGTAGTTATATTTGTTGTTGATTTCATTTTTAGGTGTTGTTTTTGTATTTTAAAGAATGAGCTTTCTAAGAGCTTGGTCGGGAATTCGTCAATTGCCTATTTTCTTTCTCAACAATTGCGCATTTACGGCTACAATTATTGTACTCAAACTCATAAATACAGCTCCAACAGCCGGGCCTAAAACAAACCCCGCTTTATATAAAACGCCGGCAGCCAAGGGTATCGCAATTACATTATATCCGGTTGCCCAAACTAAGTTTTGAATCATCTTCTTGTAAGTGGCTTTTCCAAACAAAATAAGATTGGCAATATCCTGCGGGTTGCTGTTTACCAAAATAATATCAGCAGTTTCCGCAGCCACATCTGTGCCGGAACCCACGGCTATGCCTACATCTGATTGTGCAAGTGCCGGAGCATCATTTACCCCATCGCCAGTCATGGCAACAAACTCCCCTTTGCTTTGCAGATCCTTTACAATCTCCACTTTTTGGTGTGGCAGCACTTCTGCAAAATATCCATCCAGCCCTAAGTAATCACTTACCGCTTTAGCTACTTTGTCATTATCGCCGGTTGCCATCAATACTTTTATGCCATTCTTTTTAAACACTTTAATAGCTTCAGCACTTTCGGGTCTTATCTCATCGGCCAGCGCAATATATCCGGCAAGTTTTTCATCTATAATAATGAACACCACCGTCTCTGCTTCGCTGCTATAAGCATCTTCAGGAACAGCAATGTTTTTATCTTTTAGATAACCGGGGCTTACTACTTTTATTTGTTTGCCTTCAACAATTGCTTCAACACCTTTGCCTGTTATTGAATTAAATTTTTCGGGTTTGGGAACACTGATCTTTTTATCTTTGGCCTTACGAACTATGCCAATAGCAATCGGGTGCTCCGAACTTTGTTCCAATGCCACAGAAAGCCGCAACAATTCATCTTCTGAAAATTGTTTGTCAAGCGATAAAATCCGAGTAACACCAAAATCACCTTTTGTAAGAGTGCCTGTTTTATCAAATAAAAGCGTTGTTATTTTTCGTGACTCTTCAAAGGCAGTACGGTTTCGTATTAAAAGCCCGTTTTGCGCAGATACTGCCGTAGAGATAGCAACGACTAAGGGGATCGCCAACCCCAATGCATGTGGACAGGCAATGACCATTACTGTGACCATTCGTTCCAAAGCAAATACAAAGGGGAAGCCTAAAAACAACCACACTGCTAAAGTTCCAAAACCAATGCCGAGCGCAATATAAGTAAGCCATTTTGCCGCTCTGTCAGAAAGGTTTTGCATTTCAGATTTTGACTTCTGCGCTTCTTCTACCAGCGCAATCACTTTATTGAGATAGCTATCTTTCCCCGTATGCTCTACTTTTACTTTGAGCGAACCATTGCCATTGATAGAGCCGCCGATTACTTTGTTTTCAATCTCTTTTTTTATCGGTTTGGATTCTCCGGTTAGCATAGCTTCATTCAAATAACTGCTTCCTTCTATGATGATACCATCAGCCGGCACTTTTTCACCCGGTTTGATCATGATCACATCATTTTGCCCCAGCACCTCCAGTTTCACATCTTCAACCTGTCCATCTGCTTTTACACGGTGCGCTTCAGCGGGCATCATGCTCACGAGTAATTGCAAAGCCTTTGAAGCGCCAAGCACAGATTTCATTTCCAGCCAATGGCCCAGCAACATAATTACAATAAGGGTACCTAATTCCCAAAAAAAGTCTACTCCCGGCAACCCAAATACCGTAGCTGCACTATAGAAATAGGCTACTGAAATGGCCATGGCTATTAGCGTCATCATCCCTGGCGAGCCTTTTTTTATTTCGCCCCAAAAACCTTTCAGAAATGGCCAGCCACCCCAGAAGTAAACAAATGATGAAAGTGCTAAAAGGATGTATTGATTGCCCGGCAATAAGAATTCAAAACCAACGAAATCCTGGATCATTGGCGAGAAAACAAGAATGGGAATGGTAATAATCAAACATGCCCAAAAGCGTTTTTTAAAATCTTTGATCATCATTTTATGATGGTCATGGCCTGCCATACCCATCGGGATAGCACCATGATCCATTTTACTATGATCCATCTTTGCATGTTCCTCTTTGGTCATGTCCATTTTGGAATGATCCATCTTGCTGTGGTCCATCTTAGCTTGTTCCTCTTCGGTCATGTCCATTTTTTTTGCGTCATCTTCTTTCGAAGATTTCTCTTGTGATGCCACTATTCTGCAGTTAAACTTTTAATAAATCAACGTAACACCAATCCCAAGCCCCATATCACTATCGTAATGTGTAGACAAAGAAACACACCTATTGGCTATATAGCGAAATCCAGCCATGTATTCTTTGTCCGTATTGAGCATCAAATTGAACCGTAGCCTCGGGGTGAGGGAAATATCTTCTCTGGATAATTGAAAACGAAATTTCCCATTTCCATCCACTCTAAAATCAGCGACAACCAGCATAGGCAAAGTATAGGCAATCCCCACAACCACGGTTTTACGGTTGTTCCTGTTACTCGTTTGACCAAACCAGTTTTTTGCATCGCTGCCGAAGATATTTTTTAGACTGCCTTTTAAGTCAAAAAAATTTTCTTTCGGCGTGCCCTCTTTTTTATAGTGGACATCAAAACCCACATAAGGAAAAAGCCATTGCATTTTGCCAATGTAGCGACCGAACATCGTCTCGCTTTCATAGCCATGCTCCGCATGTAAACCCAAATGCCAGAGCGTGCTCAGCTTCCATCGCGTTTGTGCAAACATCGCCATGCCATCACTGCCATTGGTTTCGAGACCCACCTTTGCCATAAAATGGCCTTTGCGGTCATCTGCAAACAACTTTCGCTGCGCTAATTTTGGGTTGGGTATTTCAGGATTGGGCGGAGAGTTTTCATATCGAACCACCCGACCCATGCCGCTCATCATGTGATACAAAACATGGCAGTGAAAAAACCAGTCACCGCTCTCTGTGGCAGCAAATTCAATGGTATCTGTTTCCATCGGCATAATGTCGAGCACATTCTTCATTGGCGCATATTCACCTTGCCCATTCAGCACCCTGAAATCATGCCCATGTAAGTGCATGGGGTGGCGCATCATCGAGTTATTATACAAAATGATACGCAAGTTTTCGCCTTTTTTGACCAGTATATAGTCGCTTTCGGAGATGGTCTTGTTATCCATACTCCATACGTAGCGGTTCATATTGCCGGTCAAATCAAATTTCAGTTCTTTCAATGGCCCTGGCCTAAGGGTTGTCTTTATCGGCGATTTCAACATAGTATAGTTCAACGTAACGATGTCAGTGGTATCGGCCTCCATGTTCATACCTGGCATGCTTTCGTTATTGGGCGATTGCATGTTGTGCATGTTGTGCTTTGGCTTGGCCGCACCCGTCACTTCGGGGTACATCACGGAATTCATGTCCATTTCCTGATTGCTCATTTCCATGCCCATCGGCATCAAATCGCCGTTCATAGACATCATGTTATTCATCATTTTCATGCCTGCGAAATATTTCAGTTTCGGCAGTGGCGTGGCTGCCACTTTTTCACCGCTGCCAAGCCAAAGTGATGCGGACTTGGTACGGTCTTCAGGTGTGACCAAAAATTCATAGCTTTTGTTATCGGGAATTGATACAAGCACATCATACGTTTCAGAAACGGCGATAATCAGGCGATCCACTTTGACGGGTTCCACATCGTTGCCGTCTGAGGCTATTACGGTGATTTTTCCACCTGCATAACTTAACCAAAAATAAGACGATGCTCCGCCATTGGCGATCCGCAAACGAACCTGGTCGCCCGCTTTGAATTGAGGCTGCTCGTTCTGGTCTTTCCCGTTAATCAAGAACTTGTTGTAATAGACATCGCTAACATCCATCGCATTCATGCGCTTCCACTCGTTTGTTAGTTTCGTTTTGAAGTGACCACTTTTAATAGCTTCACCATAACTTTGCGTTGTGCCTTTTTTGATCGCAAACCAATCCGTGGCATTGTGGAGGCTACGGTCCACTTCGCGAGGATTCATGTCTGTCCATTCACTCAGCACGATGGGCAATGTTGGGAGCGTCGATTCATTTCTTTTGTTTAGAATCAAGGCACCATACATGCCAATTTGTTCTTGTAATCCGAAATGGCTGTGATACCAATGGGTGCCATGCTGGATAATAGGGAATCGGTATAAATGGGTTTCATGCGGCTTGATGGGCATCTGGGTCAAATTGGGTACCCCGTCATATTTATTCGGCAAAAAGAGGCCATGCCAGTGGAGGGCGCTTTCTTCCTTCAATTCATTGTGGACATAAATTTCCGCCGTATCACCTTCTGTAAAAGTCAGGGTAGGCATAGGAATGCTTCCATTTACAGCAATTGCGTGTTTGGTTTTACCCGTAAAGTTGACGATTGTATCGCGCAAGTAGAGGTCGTAACGGACTATTTTAGGCATGTATGGGGCTTCTGCCACTTTTTTCACCGTGGGTCTTTTGGAGCCATTCATTTCCATTATAGAACTATTGTCCGGGGCAATAGTCTTGTCTTTGACCATTGGCATATCCATCTGCTTTGGAGGTTCAGGCAAAGATTTGGATTTAGGTTTTGTTGTTTTTGTTTTTTTTCTGACCAGTTTCATTCCACACTTTGGGCAGTTGCCTGGTTTGTTGGAACGGACTTCCGGATCCATCGTGCAGGTGTAAATGATTGGTTCAGTGGAGGGATTGCCTGTGTCTTGCCCAAAAACAACTAGACTATTCAAGATAAACAGTGCGACAAGCAAAATTCTATGATTCATTTTTTCAAAGTTCGATTTGTGAAAATAGCACCAAGAATTGTGCTACCGCCGCAAGAGCAGTAGCAAAATCGGGAAATGGACGAACAGCGGGTGTAGGCTTGGAAAACCTGCGAACAAGCTGTGTATATCCATCGCGTCACTGAATGGTTTCCACAGTTAGAAAAAATCACGTAATTTCCACATAACCGTCCCGCTGGGGCTGGCCTTTCGGGGGCACCTTCAAGGCTACAGATATCATCGCCCCGCCGGGGCTGATATGAATAGCGCTTAGCCTGACGGCTATGGTGATTTCACATTTTGCGTTTACCTCTCCATAAAAAGACAATGATGAGTATAACAGCAAGCGGAATAATCCACATACCCCAACCCATGCCCCAGCCCCAAGAATCATCGTGCATCATTTTACTTATTTTTTGTGATTGAAGTGAAAGTCGGATGAGATGTTATGAAGCTATTTCAGCTTTAAGTTCAGCAATGGTATAACCTGAATTTCTTAATACCTCCTTTAACGTATCAGCTCCAATCGCTTGGGAAGAAGTAATTTCTGCTTGCTTCTTTGCTAAGTCAACTGTTACGGTTGTTACGCCGGGAATAGCGGACAATTTATTTTTAACCGTTGCAACACATCCTCCGCAACTCATACCCCCGATGTGGTAAGTATGCATAATTGATTTTTCCATGATTCCTGAATTTTGATTGTTTTTGATTAAAATGATTACAATAAAATCTGCCGCACCGGCTGACTATATTTGCAAGCAAACCGGAACGGCAAAGTTTTTTTAAGCAGGTACCACAGCTATGCTGCTGCACTCTTCTGCACATGTGCGACAAGCGGCAGCACATGTTTCACAACACGCCATATCTGCGTTTTTCTCACATTCTGTTGCACATGCTTCACAAGCTGCTACACATTTTTCTGCCGCTTTAACAGCCGCATCGCCTCCACTTTTGCAGGCTTCGGCGCACTTTCTGCATTCGTCTGCACAAGCTATACAAAGCGCTACAATTTGTTCGTGACCTGCCATTCCTTTGCATTCTTTTGCGCAGGCATCACATGCTACTGCACATGCAATACAGGCATCAATACAGGATTGAAAATTCTGGTGACTCATTTTACTAAATATTTAAAATTTCTTCAGGTACGCTGTTGCCCATCCTTCAGGTGCGCTGTTGCCCGTTGTTTGGCTAATTTATTAGTCATTTTTTCGGCATCATGTTCATGTCGCACATGCCCTTCATGGATTTCATCACATTTGAGTGCGGCTGCATGGCGCCCATCATCATGTGGCATTTTGACTGGTCGGCATCACACATTTCCATTGTTTTGCCCATCATCATTTTGAACATGGAAGTGTCGTTTTTGCTCATATTCATCGTGTGGTTCACCATCATATTCATCATCTTGGGGTCGCTCATCATGCTTTGCGCCATCATTTGTTTGCAACTATCGCTGTTCATCATCTCGTTCATCATTTCAGCCATATAAGGTTGATGGTGGGCAATTCCACCAATCATGGCCATACGCTGATTATCGTCTTTGAGATATTCGTCAGCCGTTTGACTGGAATTGCAGGCAAACAGGAAACCCATTGCCGCTACCAAGAAGATTGAAAGAACCGTTGAATTTTTCATTGTCAATTTTTGATTGAATTTTTGATTAAATTACTAGGCTCAAAGATCGCTATCTTTACAGGGAACAGCCTTACACAATTCTGGCAATAACTTACATGATTCACATAGCCCCTTTAGGATTGTGGGTAAAAACAACCCTTCATCAAGCAGATTTTCAAGAGTTGCCGTTGTTCGGTAGAATTATCTGCCGGAATATTTTTTTGATTCGGGATTAATTGCTTGCTTTGCTGTTCAACAATGCTGTTTTCGAAATGAGAATCGCTTCTGCATGGCTTCTGCTCTCCCTTTCTTTGGCCCAGTGGGTCGGGGGGCACCTGTGCTTTGAAGTGCGTTATCTTGTTGAAGTACAACGGCAAATGAACGCTGCCGAAAAAGCGCTTGCAGCGGTAGTTACCCAGGAAACCGGCATTAAAAGCGCGGTTCGGGTCTTGGATGAAACCGAAGTCACGCCACGCGGTAATTTCTACGGCGACTTTGTGTTCTCTAAAGCCACCGAAGAAGAAACTGTTTTTTATGTTGTTGAAGACCAATCAGATCTGACGAATATTAAAACTATTTCCACTCCGTCGGAAGACCATCCAGCCAACAATTCCGATCAGGCAAACCTGCTCAAAGGTTTGTTCAAGGAGTTTATGATACCGGAATCAGCATTACCGCTTCCGCCTACAGGCAGACAAGCTGACTCCGTTTTCCATTATGCTGCTCCATACAGCTTTGCATTCATTCCAACCTTCATCCACCCTCCTGCATAGGCTTGACCTGTTTACAGGTTCCTTAACCGGAAAATCCTGTGTATTTCCTTTGCAAATCATCCACATGAGGCACGTTGGGTATTTGTACAATCGAATTCCGCATTCCGGCTTTAACAACCTGTCTTCCCGATTCCGCACAAGGATTTAAGCCTTGCCGGCAGTACCAGACAGGCTCCGGCATCTACGTCCGGGGGCAAGGCGCTTTCCATTTGCGCGGCAATTGCGTCATCGAACGCGATTATTACTACACCACGCAGGGCTTCTACACAGATGAAGTGGACATGCCGGACGCCATTACCTACGGCGCAGTTGCCGGTATCTGGCTATTCAACAATTCTCTGAAAATTGAAGCCAGTTTTGATGGGTTGAAAAGCCTCGGCGGCTTCGACATTCGCAGGCAGGGCGCGATCACAGATCCGGCTTATTTGACCGAATTAGCGGCGGTAAAAGCAGCTTCTGCCCAACTCACCCGAGCACAAGATGCAGCTGTCCGCTACTGGAGCAGCAACTCCCTGATCCGTTGGAACGAAATTGCGCGCGAACTCACCGCCAAATACAACTTAACGCCGGCACCTAACGCCGATGGTACCTACCCGGCACCAAACGCTATAAATCCCGGCCAATATCCACTTTTCCCATTCAGCCACCCGCCCTATGCTTGCCGGATGCTGGCTTATTGGGGTGGTGCGCAGTACGATGCGCTCATGGTAAACTGGCATTATAAATACCAGTTTAACCGCCCTGCGCCTTATACGGTGGATGCTTCCATTACCACGCACTTGCCTGAAAACGGGCTTCCCTCCTACCCCTCGGAAGGCGCTACCATTGCCGCTGTCTCTCAGGTGATCCTTTCGGCGATGTTCCCATTGGAAAAAGACTTCATTACCGAAAAGGCTGCTGAACACAAAAGCAGCCTGATCTGGGCGGGTATGAACGTGCAAAGCGATATTGTTGCCGGCGACTCGCTTGGAAGAGCCGTAGCTGCCATTTTTATGAACCGCGCCAAAACGGACGGCATGGCCAACGCACAAACGCCGCGCCCTATTTCTGACTCGCTGAGCAATGCCGCACAAGCGCGTTGGGGCTGGCATTGGGAAAACCTGGAATCGCCGCGGCGCCCAGTGGGCATAACGCCGTACTTTGGACGGGTCAAACTTTGGTGCGTTCCGAATGTAGAAGCCGTGCGGCCTGTGCCGCCCCCTGCGCCAGGTTCACCAGAATTCCTGACCGCTGTCGCAGAACTCCAGGACATTGCTGATAACCTCACCACAGAACAGCGCAAAATTGCCAATTTCTGGGCAGATGGTTTGGGCACTTATACGCCTCCGGGGCATTGGAACCGCTTCGCTGCCGACCTGATGGTGAAATACCGCGAGAACCCGCTGCGGTCGGCGCGTACGTTTGCCTACCTGAACATGGCCATCATGGACGCAGGCATCAGTTGCTGGGACGCAAAATACTACTACCACTACCCAAGGCCGGCGGGTGCCATTCCCGGATTCAAAACCATTCTGGGTACACCGAATTTTCCGAGTTATACGTCAGGTCACTCCACGTTTTCAGCAGCGGCAGCGACCGTTTTGGGCCACATTTTTCCGGCTGAAAAAGCCCGTGCCGATGCCTGGGCAGAAGAGGCGGCTTTATCCCGTATTTATGCAGGCATTCACTACCGGTTCGATTCGGAAGTTGGCATCACGCAGGGGCGTGCGGTAGGGAATTATTCAGTGGAGGTTGCGAAGTTGGATGGGGGGGAGTAAGAGCTTGTATAAATCAGAAATTGCCTGACAATGGGGCAAGAGGCGGGAAGCCGAGGATAATTATAGTTCAATTACTAGTTATGGGTAATCAGAACAATTTCACGACATTCCAAAGTTTCCTTTATGCCTTTTGTTCCTTGTCAGGCAATTCCATTTACATGTTTTCGATCACCTCACTACCAAATTCCGAGCATTTCAGCAGCGTTGCACCTTCCATCAACCGGTGGAAGTCGTAGGTGACGCGTTTTTTGTTGATGGCGCTTTCCAAACCTTTGACGATCAGGTTGGCTGCTTCGTTCCAGCGCATGTACTCCAGCATCATGACTGCGGAAAGGATCACCGAACTTGGGTTCACTTTGTCCAAACCTGCATATTTTGGCGCTGTGCCGTGGGTCGCTTCAAAGATTGCCGCACCGTTTTCGTAGTTGATGTTGGCACCGGGAGCGATGCCAATACCGCCAACCTGGGCAGCGAGGGCGTCGGAAATGTAATCTCCGTTCAGGTTCAACGTTGCAATCACCGAATATTCGGCAGGGCGCAGCAAAATCTGCTGGAGGAAAGCGTCGGCAATCACGTCTTTAACGATTAGTTTGCCAGCGTTTTCCGCTGCTTTCTGAGCGGCGTTGGCCGCAGCTTCGCCTTCTGCTTCCTTGATTCGGTCGTATTGTACCCAGGTAAACACTTTATCACCATATTCGCGTTCGGCCAATTCGTAGCCCCAATCCTTAAATTTACCTTCTGTAAACTTCATGATGTTGCCCTTGTGGACTAAGGTCAGCGAAGGTTTTTTGTGTTCGATGGCATACTCCAGCGCAGCGCGCACCAAGCGTTCCGTGCCTTCAATGGAAACCGGCTTGATGCCGAAAGAAGACGTTTTTGGGAACCGGATTTTTTTGACACCCAGTTCGTTTTGCAGGAAGTTCAGCAATTTGTTTGCTTCATCTGTACCTGCCAGGTATTCAATCCCCGCGTAAATGTCTTCCGTGTTTTCGCGGTAGATCACCATGTCTACCAACTCGGGCTGGCGCACTGGTGTAGGAACGCCGTCAAAATAGCGCACCGGACGAACACAGGCGTACAAATCCAATTGTTGGCGCAAAGCCACGTTAAGCGAACGGATGCCGCCGCCTACAGGGGTTGTCAAAGGGCCTTTGATGGCAATCAGGCATTCAGAAATCACGTCTAATGTTTCCTGGGGCAACCATTCGCCCGTTTGATTGAACGCTTTTTCACCGGCTAAAACTTCGCGCCAGTGAATTTTGCGCGTGCCGTCGTAAGCTTTTTCAACAGCCGCATCAATTACACGGACGGAAGCTGCCCAAATGTCTGCTCCTGTGCCGTCGCCTTCAATAAAAGGGATCACAGGGTCGTTCGGGACGATTAATTTTCCGTTTTCAATCCTTACTTTTGTTCCACTCATTGTATTGTTGTATTTTGTTCGTTGTTACCGGTTAGGCAATGTTGTGAAGCGCGTTTTTGAATGCTATTGGCCTTAAAATGCGCCAGCCCCAAAAACCGGGCAAAGGTAAAAAGAAATATGCAAAATCCATATCTTGATCCAAGCGGACAACAACAAGCCTCCGAAGATAAACAGGTAGAACGGGCGCTGCGGCCCAAAGCGCTGGACGATTTCAGCGGGCAACCCCGCATTGCCGAAAACCTGAGCATTTTCATCGAGGCCGCCAAACAGCGCAGCGAAGCGCTCGACCACGTGTTGCTACATGGTCCGCCCGGTTTGGGCAAAACGACCCTTTCCTACATCATTGCCTACGAATTGGGCGCCAATTTAAAGATGTCTTCCGGCCCGGTTCTGGAGAAACCTGGCGATTTGGCTGGCCTGCTGACAAACTTAGACGAAGGCGACGTGCTGTTCATAGATGAAATCCACCGCCTTAACACCGTGGTGGAAGAATACCTCTATTCCGCGATGGAGGATTACAAAATTGACATCATGATAGACAGCGGCCCCAATGCCCGAAGCATCCAGATCGCATTGAACCCGTTTACCTTAGTGGGCGCTACCACCCGGATGGGCTTGCTTACGGCACCTATGCGTGCGCGGTTTGGAATCACCTGCCACTTAGATTATTACGATATGCCGACGCTGAAACTCATCCTGAAGCGCTCCGCCGGTATCCTTGGCATTAGCATTACGGAGGACGGTGCGACTGAAATTGCACGCAGAAGCAGGGGGACGCCGCGCATTGCCAACGCGTTGCTCCGGCGGATCCGGGATTTTGCGCAGGTGAAAGGCACCGGCAGTATTGACACCGAAATCGCGCAGTACGGACTGGCTGCCCTTAATGTGGATGAAGGTGGTTTGGATGAAATGGACAACCGCATCCTGTCCACCATCATCCACAAATTCAAGGGCGGGCCGGTGGGTCTGACCACTATTGCTACGGCGGTGGGGGAAGAATCCGGTACAATAGAGGAAGTACACGAACCGTTTTTGATCATGGAAGGTTACTTGCAGCGCACGCCGCGTGGCCGGGAAGTTACCGAAAAGACATACCGGCATTTGGGCATAGTTCCCCCTGGTAGAGAGCGATTGCTATTTGATTGAGTGTCTTCTTTAGCGTCCGATAGCTGCGTTGTGCTCGGCTCCAAAAAATGAATCTAAACATAAAGCAGGATGATATGAATGCAGAAAACTTCAGGGACTACCTAAATGATCCCTCGCTTTTGTACCAGGTGCCTTACGAGGAATTAAAAAGCCTTGCGTTGGAGTATCCTTACAATGCGCACCTGCGCTGGTTGTTGCTGCAAAAAAGCCGGATGGAACACCGCCCGGATGCCCGAAAATTGCTTGAAAAAGCTGCGGTGTATAGCCTGGACCGCCGTGCTTTGTACCGCTTTATCCAGACCCAATACGAAAAATCGGAAACCCCGTTTTTTGTTTTCAATGAAGATTTTCTGGAACTCAAAGACCTTGCTGCACTCCGGGAAGAGTCGCCTGCACCGGTTGAAGAGGTTACCCTTGCGCGCCCCATCTTAGCGGCGCCTGTTTCGGTGTTCCGGGAAGCGCCGGTTGTGCCCAAAACGGAGGAAATTGAAGAAGACCTGGCGTTCGATTTTACTTCCGATTCCGTTCCGATAGCACCGGGTGAAGCAATGATTCCGGTTGCGCCAATAGTTTCCGAAGTTGAAGAAGCATTGGCTTTTGATGCTGAATTTATGATCGAAGCCGAGCCGGTTGAGGTGCTTGCGCCGGATTCTTCAGAAACAGGGGTTGAAGAAATCGTCTGGGATCTTGTCCCGACCACGGAAGCGGCGCCAGAGGAACCTTTAGTCCACCGGCTCGCAACCGATGCTGCGGTGATTTCCAGTATTGTTGAGTACCGGGCTACCCTTGCCGCTGTGGAAGCCGTTTTGGAAAAAGCCGCACAGGTTGCGCCAACAGCAGCACCCCTGCCCAAAGCCACCTTCAGAAGCTGGACCCGCCCGACGCCGGCAGCGCCTGTTTCGGTACAACCCCAACCCCCTATTCCTTTGCCGCCAACGGTGCAGCCCGAAAAAAAATCGAAAAAAGCGCCGGATGCGGTCGCAGAAATTGCTCGGCTGAGCGTTACTGAAAATACCGCTTTAGCCAGTGAAACATTGGCGGATTTATTGGCTGCTCAACAACTATATGACAAGGCTACTAAAATGTACGAGCGCCTGATGATGAAGTTTCCGGAAAAAAGTGCTTACTTTGCAGCCAAAATTGAAAAACTTAAAAAGAAATAAACCATGTTGCCTACTTTATTGAGTGTAATCATCGCCATTGTATGTGTGTTGCTGATGGCCGCAGTGCTGATTCAGAACCCCAAAGGTGGCGGTATTGACTCCACTTTTGGCGGAAATCAGGCCAACCAATTGTTTGGAGCATCCAAATCTACCGACTTCATCGAAAAAGCTACCTGGATCTTGGTAAGTGCCTTGTTTATTCTCTGCATCATCATGGCAGTCGTGGTCGGTTAATTCCAAAGCCATTAGGTTAGGAATGAGAAAGGTTCGCGCCTTTCTGAAAGCAACCTGGTTGTGTGCGTCACAGCCGGGTTTCTTTTTGTGCAGCCCTGTACCGCCGAACTCCAGTTAGTGTCTGTCTTTATAGTCCGATGAGAGACACGGGGCTAAATGGACGGACATTAGTTGGGCTGCAAAGACTAAGCACTTGCTAAAAGTTCTCTGGAGTAGAATATCGTCACGTTTTCGTTGATCAACAGATCGTAAAGCCGCCGCCTGGAGTTTCGGTTTATCGAAGCACTGACATACCAGTTCGTATTGAGGATGATTTCAAGGCGTTTCTTTTTGGCCATACCGAACGGCTTTTATTTCTGCCATGATTTCATCTTCGGTGATTTCGTCGGTATCTAACAGGAGGAATTCGTTGATTCCTATTTTTTTTCCCCGTTAAATTCAAGTGATAAGGATTCCATATTCGTAATAAATTTTAACAGTTGGGCATATTGCCCATATTTCACACTTCAGGCAGCCAACGAGCCCAATTGCGCGGCTGCCCGTAATCTTAATCCAAAAATATTCGAGTGAGTTGTACGAAGGGTTACCAATGGTATTCATTTTATTGATATTTAAAAAGTCGGTGGTTGCTCCTTTTGCTGATGTAACTCCAACTGAATACCGCACACTTGAATAACTTTCATGCAAATAATCACCCAGTTTCTTTAATCCTAAAAGATAGTGTTTGCTTCCCTCTTTTTTAAGAATGTCGTCTTTTTTAATTATATGTGCATTGGCTGCCCAAATAATAAAGTTCTCGTTTGGATATTGGTTTAACCAGTAGTTAGCATCAATATACATTTGTTTATCCCCATACTACTGGACATTTTCAAGAATCAGAGGAAAACGGAGCAACGTTTACTAAACTTTAAAAGTTTAGTAAACGTCATGTTGACAAAAATGTCCAGTAGCATGGTTTATCCCTCATCTCAAAAGAAGATTCATCTCTCTTCCTCTTTATTTTACCCATTGTTTTAAAGTTGTCTATGTACATTTTCCACAATGGCATATCTGCTTTTTATTCACAACAATCTATAATCGCTTCAAAAAGTTTGTCGCAATACCTCGTAAATTCTTGTTCAGATAATTTGTAGTCTTTTTTTTTAGGAAATTCCATCCATTTGCTCATAATTTGTAACTCATAAATAAACGCTGAATACCGTTACGACACGAATGGCTGACCTACAACAATGCCCTCACTTCCGGCAACCACCAAAAGCAAGGGCATTGTACAGCGGTTCCTTGTAGCGGTCATATCTATATTCATTTTACAACCAGCAATACAAACCTTATTTGTTATCCTGCAAAATATAAATGTAAAAAAAACCACACCCGTCTTACTCGTCAAGCCCCAAAAATCCCTCAAAACTGAAAATAAATAAACGGCGTCACCCCGGCGCTGCTGGTTTGGATCACAATCCAGATGATGAGCGCCAACCCGAGCGCTTTCACCACGGCGGGTGTGCGGATGTACCCCAGCGTGAAACCGCGATCCCAGGCAGAAGGCAACAAGTGGAGTACAAAACCGGTTCCGATCAACAACAAAACGTTCCAGTAGCCCGTCACCACCTGGCCGATGACTTCCGGGCGGAAAACCGCCATGATCTGGTACAGCATTTTATACGTTGTTTCCAATGGCGGCACGCGACTGCCCGGCGCCCCGGAACGGAAAAATATCCAGCAAAAGCAAACAAAGTGAAAAACCATGATGCCCGCCGCAACAGGGCTGACCCATGATTTTTTGAACAACCAATCGAATAACATCGCCAGCAGGGCCATGCCCACCCAAATGCCGGCGACGAACAAATTGCCATTCAGCAAATCGGCGTATTCCAGTTCATCTAAGTCGCCAGAAACATAAATCCGCCAGATGGCGATGTGGCAACAAACCTGAAGGATCAACAGGATCAGCAATGCCCGCATGGCAGGATTGGCCCAGATACGGCCCATGTTTTTCAAAAAACGGTCAACCGCCAGCGCAGCTCCGTGCAGGGCGCCCCAGACGATGTAAACCCAGTTGGCGCCATGCCACAACCCACCCAGCAACATGGTGATCATCAGGTTGAGGTAGGTGCGGAATTTCCCTTTTTTATTGCCGCCCAAAGAAATGTAGAGATAATCGCGCAACCAGGTGGAGAGTGAAATGTGCCAGCGCTGCCAGAAATCCTGAACCGAAATGGCTTTGTACGGACTCCTGAAATTTTCGGCCAACTTAAATCCAAACAACAGCGCCAACCCGATCGCCATATCGGAATATCCGGAGAAATCGCAATAAATCTGGATGGCGTATCCGTATACGCCCATCAGGTTTTCAAAGCCCGAATACAGTCCGGGATTGGCAAAAATCCGGTCCACAAAATTGACACTGATGTAATCGGAGATGACTGCTTTTTTAAACAAACCGCCCGAAATCAGCAACAGGGCATAACCCACATTTTCCCTTGTAAGCGTCAACGGCTGGCGGATTTGTGGAATAAAATCCGCTGCGCGAACGATTGGCCCAGCCACCAACTGCGGGAAAAAGCTAACATAAAAAGCGAAGTCTGCCAAACTCCGCAACCAGTCGCCCAACGTACGAGCTTCCGCCGAAACCGGTTTCAAATCACCCCGGTAAACGTCTATCGTGTAACTCAAGGTTTGAAACGTAAAAAATGAAATGCCGACGGGGAGAAATATCTTCTGAAATGCAAATTCCGTTCCGGCAAGCGCATTGACACTCCCAATAAAAAAATTGGTGTATTTATAATATCCGAGCAAACCGAGACTGCCAACAAGGCTGAGCAGCAGGTAAAAAATCCGACTTGGTTTGGACGTAGCCGTGTACATCAGGTGCCCCAATCCGAAATTCCAGGTCGTCGAAATCAGCAGCAGGAAAAAAAACAAGCCGCTTGATTTGTAATAGAAAAAAATGGAAAACGCCAGCAGGTAGAGCGTGCGCAAGGTCGTTGCGCGGCGCATCGGGATGAATAAGCCGTAAACCACGAGAAACAAGACCAAAAAAGCCGCGCTGTTGAACAACAAGGGGCGTTTGGGGTCGTACACAAACAGGTGGTGTGCGATATCGGTCCAGTTAATCTCCAGCAGCATGGTATGTTTGCATTAACGCTTCAAACAATAGCGTCCCCAACAATTGATAACCTTCATTGGTAAAATGGATCGCATCTTTCGCCGCCAGTCCCGACGAGCGCCATTTCTTCACCGATCCATGCCCGCCCATCACCGAGTGCATATCCCACACCGCAAGGCCGTTGGCTGCTGCAACTTCGAGCAAGATCGAACGGACTGCTAAGTTGTTGACATTGAGGTAGCTGCGGCGCTTTAATATATCCGGATTGGTGGTCAGCAAAATGGCAGCGCCCGGCAATTCTTTTTGAATATTGCGAACCAAACGCTCCACGTCCCTGCGGATTGCGCCCCCGTCGAAACGCCCCCCAACAGACTCGTTGGTTCCCAGCGAAATAATGACCAGATCGGGCGACAAAGCAGCGAGTTGTGGCAAAAAATAAGCCGCCTGGTTGTAGTGGTTATACGTTGCGCCGTTGACACCAATCATGTTGTACAGCACGCCCGGTTCGCGGGTATTCTCCAGCAAAATGCCGTGCAGGAGGGTGCTCCCTTGGTGTTCGATGGCGGCGGAAGTCAGCAAGGAATCCAATTGAAAAACAACGTGGTGCGCACCGCCTTCCTGCCGCACCGATTCCAACGGGCGCAGCGGCGTTTTTTCAACTGCGGGTGCCGGAATTGCTTTGCGGGTAACGCCTACAATCAGCTTTTTGCCTGGATTAATGCGACTGCCCCGGATGCCGTTCCAGTTTTGCAAATTGCGTACCGTGCAGCCGTATTTTCTGGCTAAATCGTATAGGGTATCGCCGGAGCGCACTTTGTGGTAGTGTTTTGCGCCGGTTTCATATTGGACTGATTTTGGCGCCAAAACCCCACCTTCGGGCAAGCCAATGTTCCAGTCCCCCGAAGCATCCTTGCAAAAAATGGTTACTTTATCAAATGCGCATTGTGGGGCTTCTTTTTGTTTCATTTGCAAATACAAAGCTGGCGCGCCAGTCCCGCTGCGGATGCCCAGACCGGACAAACCCAGCGAAGACCCCTCTCCGGCATAAATACTTTTCAGCGATTGCCAGTACACATTGCTGCTACAAGTGTAATCGCGGGGGCCGTTGGTGCCGGCTAACCGGTATGGAAAAATCAAACCGCGCCCCGCCGAGCCAAATTTTTGTTGAAACAACGTTCGCAGCTTGCCGGAAAAAACATCCGCCAGCAGGTGCGAGTCGCCGATGTGTACGATCCTGATCTGTCGAACGCTGTCCGAACCCAGGTTGTGCAACCGCGCCATAAACGGATCGAGATTTTCTGCAAAACGAATCCGGTTGCTGTCTGTATTCACAAAAGCCCAGGGCGTCGTAAATCCTTTGGGCGTAAGCTCCTCCCCTGCTCCCGGAGCAACCTGAGCAACCAACCAGCAAGGGAAGATCAGGATGGCGGTTATGAGCTGTACCGCCGAACTCCAGTTCGGCATCATCCGTATCCTGATCCGGCTCCACAAGCGCAGGTTTATATAGGTTCGCTTCATTGGATCGGAATATTTGACGTTTTCCTGCCCGCTTCTGCCCGTTTTGGCCGGTCGTTGTAAGCGTCCAGCAAGGCAGTAAGCAACAGGTGACCGGCCTCTTTTGCCCCGTCGAAATTAAAATGTGTATAATCGGTATTGGCTAAGCTCGGCTTTTTTTGTTCCACCCATTCGATCATCGAACCAGCGCCGCCCATTGCTTCGTACAGGCTGAAAAAGGCGGCATTGTTTTCTTTTGCCGCATTGCGCAAAGCTTCAGTAATGAGGGGCAGGCTGGGATCGGTTTGCAGCGTCCCGTCAATTTTGGTGGCTTTATCAGAAGGACCAACTACCAGAATGGCCACGCCGGGCAGGTTCGCCTGGAAATATCGGATCACCCGGCCCATTTCTTTTTGGTACCAGTCGTAATTTTTCATCTTGGGATTCAGGACGTTGAGGCCGTATTGCAATACAATCAGGTCAAAATCCATGAACGCCTGAAACTCCTGCATCACCCCGGCGTCAATCGAAGCGAGCAAACTGCCGGAATTACCCCGTGTGGCGTAATTATCCACAATGACACCATACTGGCTCTCCACGCTGACGCCGTACAGCGGCACCCGCGCTGGCACATTGAAGCTGAGCGACACCCGGCGACCGGGAGTTTGCGACAAGGTGAGCCGGTTGACTTTATTGCCGCCGTCTAACAAATAGGTTTGTCCTTCCGATCCGCCGCCAAAGCTGGTCTTCACGCTGCCGGTACGGTAGCGCGCCAGGCTGTCGGCTTTGGGAGCGCCATAATATAAATAGGTGCGTTCAAAAACATTGGTGCCGGGATACAAGCGCATGGCGCCGTAAGAAACCCGGTGGCCTTTCGGCTGCGCTACGGGAGGTTCCGGCGGCACCGAATCCGTAATGGCTGCCGGCACCGCCACAACAGCTGAGGTATCCGTCACCACCGTGGAGTCTACCGCCACCGGCGCAGTCCAGGTCGTAAAATAAGCCCCTGAAATGCCCCTTGGCAATTTTCGCCAGTTGTTCTGGCCCATCGTGCAGGTATACCAGTAGCCGGAAAAGCTGTGGCGGATTGTTCTACGGAAGGTATTGACATGGGAAGTAATGGGGACATAACCGACCCCCGTTCCGCCAAACAGCCGTTGCAGGCTATCGCGCAGGGTCTCGCTGATGAGGTCGCCTTCGATGGACGAATCGCCGAAGTAGGCAATGCGGACTTGTTCCGTTTTCGCGTCAAGCGTTTGAAAAAATGCCTCTAAGTGCTCGGCACCCTCTAAGAGCATTGGTGGAGCAACTTGCCCCGAGCTGTCCGAAACCTGGCCGGAAGTATCGGCTTTCACCGTTGCGCGGGGAACTGCCAGGCCGTTGACCCAGTTGTAGGATTCAAAATGCTGCTGAAGGAAAGGGACGCGTTGGTGCACGAATGGATAAGCCAGCACTATAGCGGTTGCCAATACCATGATTCCCAATGCCTGAAGAAAACGCCCTCGTTCCATTTGCTTTGATGCAACAGTAGTGATACTTGAATAAGTGCACGAAAATACGATTTTCTTGCAGATTTAGGGAGGCGGGAACACCGGGCATAAAAAAAGGTCGTGTAACCAATACACGACCCTGCCAAAATTGAACTAGTATGAAAAAACTCTCTGTAATAATGAACTGACTTTATGATTAAAAGTTGCATGGCTGGGTCAAAAAAAATCTACTTTTCAGTCGAATGCACTCTTTTGCCCGGCGAGCAGCCAAAAATCATCGGCCAAATCCGCTGCACTTTTTGTCAACTTTTCAAGTGGAAAATTTCGGGAATCGAAGAAATCTTCCATACCTTTGCGCACGTTTCGCGAAAAAGCTTGTTGGGAAGTTCCTCAATTAGCAAAAAGCGATGCAGGTACTCCACAAATGCGGGTAATTAGCTCAGTTGGTTTAGAGCGCTGCCTTGACAGGGCAGAGGTCACAGGTTCGAATCCTGTATTACCCACGATTCTATTTTTAGCATCGGGGTGTAGCGCAGCCTGGTAGCGTACACGCCTGGGGGGCGTGTGGTCGCAAGTTCAAATCTTGTCACCCCGACATGAATCTTAAAGAGTTATGGACTTTGTTGTTCATGGCTCTTTTTTTGTTTGTATGGGAATTTGCACACAATCAACTTGCCTTTTGGTATTTTAAGTGCGTTTTGGTTCTTCCTGGTTTTTGAAAAAATTGCTGTATATTTGAATCATGAGCAAAAATTTTGAAAACGTATTAGAGCAAGTTCACCACCTAACCCGGAGGGAACAATTAGCCCTGATTGCATCCATCGCCCAGATAACCGGCGAGGATGAGCCAGATGTTTTCCCTGAGTATGTCATTCAGGAAAACCGTCGTCGGCTGGCCGCTTATGATGCTGAAGAAACCCAGGGCATTCCCTATGAGGAAGCTTTGGCTTATGTTCGTGAACAGATAAGCGAACATAGATGAACTATATAATCTGATTGTTCTTCCGGAAGCACGGCAAGACATCCTTGATTGTGCTTTGTGGTATATGGAAAACTACGACTCATCCAGGAGCATCACCGATGCTTTCTATGTACCTCCTTCCGGATATTCGCCCGATTTATTCAATATCATGGCGTACACCAATTTCTATGATTGCAAGCCGATATTTTCAGATGGCCAAGGGGTACGGATGCGAGACTTCCTGGCTAACCACCCTGTTTTGGCAAATATTACGCACACCGTTTTCCCCGGAAACATTACCATTACGGGCAACGAAACCTGGCCTTCTATTGCTTTTCCCTACACCGGAAATGTGATCTTACAAGGAAGTGTAACCATTGAGACCAATGCTACCCTAACCATCAATAGTGGTACAATTCATTTTCCAGAAAGCGGTCAAATTATTATCAAGCCTGGAGGTCGTTTAGAACTCAAAGCCGCACTCACCTCGAATTGCAGCACCTGGAAAGGCATTACGGTGTTGGGTACAGCAGGCGTTGCCCAATCCACCGCAACGCATGGCAAAATTTTAGCGCTATCCAGGGCATCTATTGAGAATGCCGCCATAGCAGTAAATGCTTCCAATGGTGGAATCGTGGATTGCACGGGTACAGAATTCAAAAATAACAGGCACGGTGTCTGGATCAATCCGCACAGTTCCAGCTAGGGATTGACCCGATTCAGCGAGTGTACGTTTACCAATGATTATTTCAACCGATTTTGTAATAACAGCTTTTATTTATTGCCAATTTCACATCTTGTCCTGAGCAATGTAAAAGCCAGTAGTGATATTGAGCGCATAAAAATTGCCGGATGTACCTTTCAAACTGCTTTTGCCGGTCCGAATCTCAATCCGGCAATTAAGCCTGCAATCAGATTTTAAAGTGAATGACCTTTTCACAACCAACGGCAATATTCGTTCTCGTTTTGAAAACCTGAACTTCGGTATTCTGGCAAATTCTTCCGCCAACATGGGGGGATCTGTGTCTAATTCGGATTTCAAAAGTTGTAATATTGGCATCCATGCCCTTGGCCAGCGCAGTTTTGCGGTATATGGCAACAACTTCGAGATGGGGGAGCTTCCCGCAGAATTGCCTGTTTATGCCTATCCTCAATACCCTGAACAAATCGGCGTGTGGTACAAAGGAAATATGCCGCAGCTTTTGTTGGTGGGCAATAGTTTTAAAAAAACCGGAACTTCCAATACAATAGAAACTGTAGGCTCGTTAGCTGAGGGGCTTGGCAGTTACAATCACGTATTTTTTCAGAATGTTTATGAAGGGATTACCTATGCCAACTTAGCCAATGGCAGCAATGCCTCCGGCCAAAGAGGTCTGCACTACCTCTGCAACACCAACCTGCCCCCGCAGCGCTACGACTTTGCTGTGGAAGAGCTGGCACTAAAAAGAAAATTTTGGCGGAGTAAAAATCTAACGCAATAAACATCTAACGCAATAAACATGCCTCCTCCATCGTCGCAATCGCGACATTCAGAACCATCCCATCCACCGATACAAAACAATTATTCCCATTTATACTGTTTCCGATAACGTACCTTAGCGTCAGCCGCACTGCGGCCATCACATTCAATACAACACCTTCATACGAAAAAACATAAAACATGAAAATCGGATTCATCGGACTCGGAAAAATGGGCTTCAACATGGTCCAACGGTTATTGGAACATCACCATGAGGTGGTCGTCTGGAACAGATCTGAAGACATGATCGAAAAAATTGTAAAACTGGGCGCAACCGGCGCAACCTCGCTGGAAGACTTAGTTTCCAAACTGCCCGACCGAAAAGTGGTCTGGTTGATGGTGCCCGCCGGAAAACCGGTGGATGAAAACTTGGATGCGCTGCTCACCCTGCTCGGCAAAAACGATATTGTCGTTGATGGGGGCAATTCCTTTTGGCGGGAAACCCAGCAACGTGCCGCAAAAGCGGTGCAATCCGGCGTCCATTTCCTCGACTGCGGCACGAGCGGCGGCGTTTGGGGTCTGCAAAACGGCTATTGCCTCATGTACGGCGGCGAAAAAGAAGCGGCAGATTATGTAGAACCCGTTTTCAAATCGCTGGCACCTGAAAATGGCTTCGTCTACTGCGGGCCTTCCGGGACGGGCCACCTGGTAAAAATGGTCCACAACGGCATCGAATACGGGATGATGCAGGCGTTCGCGGAAGGTTTTGAAATATTAGAAAAAGCCCCCTATGGCCTCGATTTGCCGAAGATTGCCGACGCCTGGCAGTATGGCAGCGTGGTGCGCTCCTGGTTGCTGGAATTGGCTGTAATCGCCTTGAAAGACGATCCAAAATTAGAGGCCATAGAAGGTTATGTCTCCGACAGCGGCGAAGGCCGGTGGACGGTGCAAACGGCCATTGATTTTGATGTGCCGGCGCACGTCATCACCGCGTCGCTTTACACGCGTTTTCAATCCAGGCAAGACGAGTCTTTTGCCATGAAAATGCTGGCGGCGCTCAGAAATCAGTTTGGCGGACACGCCGTAAAAACTAAAGAATAAACCGCTCAATGAAAAAGAATGATAACTGCTTATACGTCATTTTTGGCGCTTCCGGCGATTTGAACAAGCGAAAACTCGTGCCTTCCTTATACGCGCTTTTCGTTCAGGGCTTATTGCCGGAAAAATTTGCCGTGCTGGGGGTTGCCAGAACGCCTTTTACGGATGAAGCGCACCGAGCCGCCATGAAGTTAGACATTGACAAATACAAAGAAGTGGAAGACGGCTCTCAAATTGATGCCTTCCTTCAAAAAATCTACTACATTGCCGTTCAGGTGAATGACGAAGCCGCCTACCCGGCATTCAAACAGCAAGTGGAAGATTTGAGAATAAAGGAGGAAATTGGCGGCAATACCGTTTTTTATTTGTCTACGCCACCTGCCTCTTACGGAATCATTCCCACACACTTAGCCTCGGTTGGGCTGAACAAACAGAAGGATGGCTGGAAGCGGCTCATTATTGAAAAACCTTTTGGCTACGACCTCAAATCGGCGCTGAAACTGAAAAAGATCCTGTTGAGAGACTGGAAAGAAGAGCAGCTTTTCAGAATTGACCACTATCTGGGCAAAGAAACCGTCCAGAATTTGCTGGTTACCCGGTTTTCCAACGGGATTTTTGAGCCTTTGTGGAACCGCAATTACATCCACCGCGTAGAGATTACGGCGGCTGAAAACATCGGCGTTGAACAACGCGGCGGCTATTACGAAACGGCTGGCGCTTTGCGCGACATGGTGCAAAATCATTTGTTGCAGGTAGCAGCGATTACGGCCATGGAACCACCCTCTTCGCTCGAACCCATTGCCATTCGGAACGAAGTTTTAAAGGTGTTCCAATCCCTGCGGCCCATCCAAAAAGACGAGGTCAAAACCCACGCGATCCGGGGGCAATACGTCGCATCCACCATCAAAGGTGAAAAAATACTGGGGTATCGGGAAGAAGAAGGGGTCAGCCCCACTTCGGGTACCGAAACGTACGCGGCTTTAAAATTCTATATTGACAATTGGCGCTGGGGTGGCGTACCATTTTACATCCGCACCGGCAAACGTTTACCGACCCGTGTCACGGAAGTGGTGGTACATTTCAAACAGACGCCGCATTTTCTTTTTTCGAAAGGAGACGCAACCAATGGCTGTAACCAGTTGGTGATCCGGATTCAACCCGATGAAGGGATCCTGATGAAATTTGGCATGAAAACGCCGGGGGCCGGATTTGATGTGCAGCGTGTCAATATGGATTTTCACTATGCTGACCTGACCAATCAAAGGATCCCCTCTGCTTACGAACGCCTACTTTACGATTCGATGAAAGGCGATGCCACTTTGTTTGCGCGAACGGAAGAAGTGATTGAAGCCTGGAAATTTTTATCCCCGGTGCTGGATGCCTGGCAAAACGACAAAAGTGTTCCTCTGCAAGGCTATCCGGCAGGTAGCTGGGGGCCGGAAATGGCCGATGACCTGGTGGAGGGGGAAGGTATGACCTGGCGCTATCCTTGCAAAAATCTGTCAGATGACGGCATTTATTGCGAATTGTAGTGTCTGTTTTTATAGTCCGATAGCTGCGTTATGTTCTGCCCCAAAATCGGTCATTTACACGAGTAAACTCTCGTTTTTGGGGCAGAACATGCCTTGCTCTCGAACTCTAAAGAACAGACACGGGACTACGAGCATGTTGGAAAAACCCTAACAAGCTCTAACTGAACGGGCACTAATTATGAAAAAACACATCAAAATATTCAACAACATCGCGGAGCTGTCGCAGTATTTTGCGACTCTGATTGCGAGCGGCGTTCAAAACACACCGGAAGGCCGTTTTTTTTCCATCGCTTTGTCGGGAGGCTCTACGCCCAAAGTGGTATTTGAATACCTCGCCGCCCATTTCAAGGAAGCGATTGCCTGGGATAACGTGCAGGTCTTTTGGAGCGACGAGCGGTGCGTTTTTCCGGAAAGTCCGGAAAGCAATTACCGGATGGCGAAAGAAAGCCTGTTAGACCGGGTTCCGATTCCGGCAGCTCAAATTTTCAGAATGCAGGGCGAAGCCGATCCGGCTGCGGAGGCGGCACGGTACACGGAAGCTGTTCTTCAGAGCACTCCTCATTTTAATGGCATCCCTGTATTTGACCTCCTGATGCTTGGATTGGGCGATGATGGGCATACCGCCTCCATTTTCCCGCACAATAGCCACCTTTTCTACAGCGAACTTCCCTTTGAAGTGGCCGACCACCCTCAAAGCGGGCAACACAGAATCACGGTAACCGGGCAAACCATCAACCATGCAAACGCCGTGGTTTTCATAGCCACCGGCGCCGCAAAAGCGGAGATGGTGGCCAACGTGCTGGAAAAAAGAGCAGGTTGGGAAAAACTGCCGGCTGCGCTGGTGCAGCCTGAAGCGGGGACGCTGTTTTGGTTGTTGGATGTGGCGGCGGCTGGGGAGCTTTAATCCCGCTGGCGCGATGGCTCCGCCTCGCGTCTTCTATTAGCTCGCTGGCGCGATGGCTCCGCCTCGCGTCTTCTATTAGCCAAGTTCCGCCCGGCGAAAACAGCAACATTTACTATTGCAAAAGTTCGCTGTCATCTTGGAGTAGAAACGCAACGCTAGCCGCTGTACGTCAACAAATATGGGGGGCTTGACTATTTAGTGTCTGTTTTTATAATCCGATAGCTGCGTTATGTTTTGCTCTCGAACTCTAAAGAGCAGACACGGACTAAATGGAAGGACACTATTTAGTGTCTGTCTTTATAGTCCGATAGCTGCGTTATGCCTTGCTCTCGAACTCTAAAGCTCAGACATCCGACTAAAAAGACGGACACTATTTATCGACTTCGCCTCCAGCAAGCCAAGCCAATAAATTGAAAGCCAAAATTGCCTACCTTGAGCGTTTGCTAACCGAGGCTGCTGATTGACGAGGGGGGAACAAAGGGCTAAAGTGAAGCAATAACTATCTTTTAAGTATTGAGTAGAAAAAATAATTGAATAATTAATTTTATGAAAATTTTACTCACCGGTGTAACTGGATATATTGCACAAAGATTATTGCCCGTTTTATTAGAAAATGGGCATGAGGTTGTCTGTTGTGTAAGAGACCGTAGCAGATTTAATAGTAAAAAATATTTAACTTCAAATCTCTCTGTATTGGAAGCAGATTTTTTGAACAAGGAAAGTTTACAGCATATACCCACTGATATTGATGTAGCTTATTACCTAATCCATTCCATGTCCACACAAACCGGGGACTTTGAAGATATGGAGGAAACATGTGCCACAAATTTTAAAAATCGAATTGAACAAACAAGTGCAAAACAGGTAATTTATCTGAGCGGAATCAGCAACGCTGCCGAACTATCAAAACATTTGTCATCACGAAAAAATGTGGAAACCATTTTATCAGGATCTAATTTTGCGCTTACCACATTAAAAGCCGGCATAATAGTGGGTTCGGGAAGTGCTTCATTTGAAATCATTCGCGATTTAGTAGAGAAATTGCCATTTATGGTTGCCCCTCGTTGGTTAAAAACAAAATGTCAGCCCATTGCTATTCGCAATGTGATAGAATTTTTAATTGGAGTGATTGATAAAACCGAAACTTACAATAACAGTTATGATATTGGAGGGCCAGATATCCTAAATTATAAAGAAATGCTTTTACGATTTGCAAAAATACGAGGCCTAAAGCGGCGCATCGTTATTGTGCCTGTTATGACTCCCAAAATATCGTCCTACTGGTTATATTTTGTTACAGCTACCTCCTATGCGCTTGCAAAGAATTTGGTAAACAGTATGAAAATCGAAGTAATTTGTAAACCTAATAATTTAGCGAAGCTGCTGGGCATTAAACTCATTGATTACAACACATCCATAAAACTTGCTTTCGATAAAATAGGACAAAACCTAGTCCTTTCAAGTTGGAAAGACGCGCAAACAAGTAATATATTCAGTAAAGGGTTTTCTAAACTGATGGAAGTCCCTGTAAACGGTTGCTTTAAAGACATTCGTACGATTGAGGTTAAAAACAGTGCTGTTTCACTTGAAAGGATATGGTCTATTGGTGGAAAAACAGGTTGGTATTACAGCAACTGGCTTTGGGAAATCAGAGGTTTTTTAGATCAGATGGCAGGAGGTGTTGGCATGCGTAGAGGTAGGAAAAGTGGCACAGAAATAAATACAGGTGATGCACTTGATTTTTGGCGCGTACTTTTAGCAGACAAACAAGAAAAACGCCTGCTATTGTATGCAGAAATGAAACTTCCAGGTGAGGCATGGCTAGAATTTAAAATTGACAAAAATAATATTCTTACACAAACAGCAACCTTTAGACCGCTGGGCTTATTAGGTAGATTGTATTGGTATTCGGTTCTTCCGTTTCATGGACTAATTTTTAAAGGAATGATAAATAAAATAGCTGAAATAAAGAAATAATTGTAAATAAAAAAAACTTAGAGCTTGTTGGGGTTGTGTAAAGAGGCAACGAGCAGGAAGCAGATGCCACCATGGAAACGGCTTTAGCCAATGCTGCGGTGCTCGAAATGTACGGTTATGGCCGGCAATTGGTTCGCCAGAAAAAGTACAAAGAGGGGTTTGCGGTGTTTGAGAAAAATTTCAAAAAGAATGGCAACACCTGGGCGACGCACGTCGGGATGATGCGGGGCTATTCGGCGATTGGCGATTTCAAAAACGCGCTGAAGCACGCCAAACTAGCGCTCGTGCAGGCACCTGATGATGTGAATAAAAACTCGCTGACCATGATGATTAAAGCGCTGGAATCGGGTAAGCCCGTGCCGGAGTAAAGGGGTTTTATCATACTCCGCGAGACTCCGTGTTTTCTCCGCGAGATTCCGCGAAATTAAATAACACGGAGTTCCACGGAGCTTTTATAACTTATCATACTGCAAAAAAAATCAGCGCGCTTGAAAAAAATGAAAGGGAAATGAAATTCTTTTTTTTAATATTACAGCGTAGTTTTCAATCCTTTTTCATTCAAACTTAAATTCAAAACAACATGACCAATTTCACAGAATTTGAAATCCTGTCGGACGACCAATTGATGGATGTGAAAGGCGGAAACGGAGGTAAGGCAGGCTCACTTGACATAGATGGCCTTTAGATGTCTTTTGCCAAAGCATTTTTCTTTTTGATCCTTGCAGGCGGTGGCCTTGTGCTGATTGCTTGGATTTTGCTGCGCGGCTGGTCGGCACAGTTCTTGCCGCTATGAGCCAAACTCATTTGGGGGCTTATGGCGGCAATGATTTTTTTGCCCCGTTTATTACCGGCTTCCATTCGCTGGAGCGAAGGCGTGAGCTTAGTGCAAGTGATCTTGGGCATCGTTGTGCTGGTACTGAGCATCAAGTGCCTGGTGCTCCTGATTCGCGAAGGGAGTACATTAAGCGCTGCTCAACGGTCTGCGGCTTGGCTGGGCCTGACGCCTTTATTCCTCGGCGCTATTACGGCGTTGGTATTTTTTTGGATTGCGGGGACTTTCAACGCAAAAAAATAAAACCATGGCTTTCCAACCTTCCTCCCTTTTTCTACTTTGCTTCCTGGCTTTTATATTGCTGCTGCCTTCCTGCCAAAGGCCAAGCTTACCGAAAGAACGGGCGTTAACGGACTATTTCCGGTTGCAAGTGCTAACCGATACCCTGCTTGTGGAAATATCCGAAGAAACGGAAGTCCCAGAGGCAGGCGACACCATTCCCAATGCCTTGTTTTTCAGCGTCATCCCTCCTACCCTGCTCCAGGAAATAGATTATTTGGCCGATTCGGCCGGGGCAGTAGTTTTGGGCAGGCAACATTTCCCATTGGAAAGCGATGTGGAAGCGTATTGGGTAGAGATCCGGCAATTCTGGTTCAAACACCACTCGCTGCTGGTGTACGATAAAACCCATAAAATCTTCACTGACCGGATTACAATAGCCGAATGGTATGGCGGCGACGGCGGTCAGGTGCTAATCGGCAGTTGGTTGTTCGATGTTGATGGCGACGAAAAAACAGACATCCTGCGCCGGGATATCCAGCACAGCCTCGTTCCGGACGGGGAAACGATACTGGAACGCACAGAAGAATCGGCAGCGCTGTTGTTGTGGAAAAACAAGCAATTTACAGAAACGCCCTTGCCCGATACCGCAGCAGCCGTTCGGCGTTATCCCATCAGGACGTTGTGGTAGAACCTCCTCATTGCTTGTTGTTGATTTTCTTTTTTGGCTGCCGGCTTATCTGAAAGCACACTACAACATGACCGGTCTGGATATTGCTTTCCCGCTTGGGCTGATTTACACCCGGACTATGTTTGGGAGCATTGGCGGGGATTAGTTTCCGGTGTATTTCATAAAAAATGGTATTCCTCCTTATGAAGGTCAGCGGTTTCAGATTTCAGGCCAGTAAACAGTATCTGCTTATCCCACTTCACTCGGCGAAATCCCAAAGTAGTCTTTGAAGCATTTGGCAAAATACGCCGGTGAGTTGAAGCCCGTCATATAGGCGATTTCGGAGGCGTTCCCGGCGCGTTTTTCCAGCATGGCCTTGGCGCGTTCCAACCGCATGTTGCGAATCACTTCATTTGGGGCGTAGCCGGTCAACGCTTTCAGTTTCCGGTGCAATTGGCTGCGGCTCATGTTTACAGCGGCACCGAGTTCAACGACACTGAAAGTTTCATCTTCCAAATTGGTTTCCACCGCTTCTCTGACCTTTTTCAGGAAAGCCGCATCTATGCTTTCCAGGTCAATTTCCGCGGGGGCAAAGGCATGCAGCGAACGCCGGTAGCGCTCCTGTAAATGGCGGCGTTGTTCGATCAGGTTAGCTACCCGAACCTGCAATTCACGGGTATCAAAAGGCTTAATGAGGTAGTCGTCAGCGCCGAGGCTCAGTCCTTCTAATTTGTCCGACTGATCGGCTTTTGCAGTAAGTAGGACGACCGGAATATGACTGGTTTTTTCGTTACTTTTCACTTGACGACAAAACTCCCGTCCATCCATCTCCGGCATCATGATGTCGCTGATTACCAGATCCGGCGTGGTTTCCACGGCCATTTCCAGGCCCTGTTTGCCATTACCCGCCTCCATCACTACGTAGTTCTCTATGAGTTGATCTCGAATATACAAGCGCACATCCTGATTGTCTTCCACGATGAGCACGACCTGTCGGTCGCCCGCGCCAAAAACCTCCGCCATCTTTGGTTTTTCTAAGCGGGTTGTTTCTGCTATTGACAGAATTGGAATGGTTTTATCCCCGGCAAGGGTATCGGAAGGGCTTTCTTGGCTGATTGCAAGGTTTTCTACAAAAAAAGTAAATAAAAATTGCGTCCCCTGCCCTTCTGTGCTTTCCACCCGGATTTGCCCCTTGTGTAAGCCCACTAATTCCCGGGTGAGGGCAAGACCGATGCCGGTTCCGGCCAGGTATTGATGTTCTGTTTTCTGGTTAGGCTGAGCGGGGATTAGCGAATAAAACCGATCGAACAAAAAGGGCAACTGATCTGCAGGGATGCCGATGCCGGTGTCCCGAACGGCGATTTCCACCAGCCCTGCGTGCTCCTGAGCGGTTTTCGGCATTTTAAGCTCCAATTCAATGCTGCCGTTTTCAGGCGTAAATTTGAAAGCGTTTGAAAGCAGGTTGGTCAGGATTTTCTCCAATTTATCGCGGTCAAAAAAACCGGTTATCGTCATTGGCGGTGTCAGCACGCGGTAATCAATGAGTTTTCTGACCGCCAGGCTTTCAAAAGAATAGGCGATGGCCCGCACGAACGCAGCGATGTCACCTTCTTCTGTTTCCAATTTCATTTTCCCGCTTTCCAACTTCGACAGGTCGAGCAACTGGTTCACCAATTGCAGCAGGCGACGTCCGTTACGGTGCATGATGCCATAATACTTACGCACGTCTCCTTTAAAGGTGCCGTTGAGCAATTGTTCCAGCGGGCTGATGATGAGGGTGAGCGGCGTTCGGAATTCATGGCTGATGTTGGCAAAAAAAGTGGATTTCAGGGTATCGGTTTCCCGCAATTTTTCTGTTTCTGCCCGTTCAATTACAGCAGACAATTCCGCTTCTTTTTGCTTGACTTTCTGACGATTGCGCAGGTATTGAAAAAGACCGACTAATGCCAAAATGACCCCGATGGCGATAAAAATGATCTGGTTTCGGAGGTTGTCCTTTCTGGCCATTTCTAATTGTTGCTGGGCTAACTGCGCTTCCTTTTTTTGGGTTTCAAATTTGGCTTCCACCGCAACGATGCGTTCAATTTTTTCTGCATTGAACAAAGAATCGTCGAGTACCACAAATTTTTTATATCAGGAAAGCGACTGTTTGTAATCGCCGGTGGACTCGTAAATATTCATGTAGTTTTCATAATAAACTTCCAACGGCTGCAGGAGTTTTAATTCCTGCATGATGGCATACCCTTGGTTGTTGAGTTCAAGCGCTTTGGCGTAATTTCCCTTTCGCCACCACGCTTCCGAAAGGTTAGCTAAGGGGAAAACCAAATTGGCTTTTCTATTGATTTCGGTGAGCAAGCGCACGGACTGATCGCAGAATTCAATACATTTATCGGGGTCTCCTTTTTTGAGCATCAGGTGTCCGATGCTGCCATAAATCACACCGGCATGGAGTTTGTTACCGGTTTCCAGCGCCAGCTTAATCCCTTTTTGGGCATACTCCAGCGCTTTGTCAAAGTCTCCTTTTACGTTGTAGGCAACAGACAAGTTGTTGTAAGTAACAATGGCGCTTTTTTCACCATTTGGCAAACTCAGCCGGATAGCCAATGCTTTTTCAAGCCATTCGACTGCTTTGTCGGGAGCCATTTCATCGCTGAATACATTCCCAATATTGGAATAGGCTGCGGCAATGACTTTTTTGTTTCCAAGCTGCTCTTTTATCCGGGCGGCTCGCATCAAATAAACGAGCGCCGAGTCGTTTTGAACCATATCGTGAAAACAGCTTCCGACTGAATTGAGCGCCTTGCCCTGTAAGTCAAGGTCGGTTGTTTTATTGGCAAAATTTAAAGCTTCCCTGTAAAATGGAAGCGCCGTAGCATATTTCCCCTGATGGTAATAAGTTTGTCCGCGCAGATAGGATGCCCTCGACAAAATTTCCGGATCGCGGATTGTTTTACCGATCTGTTCAAGGGTATCTGCAAAGGGAATGCCAGCTTCGGGTTTTTCATCCACCAGCAAATCTGCCAGTTGAAAATAGGCATCCGCTTTTTTGATGGGATCCTTTTCGTTTACATAAACACGGCGAAGGCTGTCTTCCTGGGTTGACTGCGCAAATAAGACACCTGAAGAAACGGCAAATCCGACGAGCAAAAAGAAGTTTCGTGGCATGACGGACTGGTGTTTGGTTCGTTTTGTTGCCACTAAAATAAGATAAAAGCAGCTTTCAGGTCAAAATAATCCTGAAGGAAAAAGCCGGCCGCTCAGCTTGCCGTCTTCGCCGCGATGGCAATGCGCACAGGTGTTTTCAACCATATTTTTTCCTCTTGCCAGGGAGGCGCTGTCTACGGATAAGTTGACGGGCAAGGTCTGAACCGGATAATCCGGCATATCCGTTAAACCAATCCAGGCAGCAATGCCTGCAATAGCCAATACAAGGACACCAAGCAGAGCGCCCAAAATTTTGAGTATCCTTTTCATACCAATAAAATTTTGATGAATCAAGAAAAACCTGAAAACCAGGGTTCATCAGAAAGCGTAAGAGAGGAGGTGTAGAGGTGTTGCAAAGGTGGGATTTGGATGGGCGCAACGGGTATCAATTTTGTCGCACAGCCTTGCAAAAATGTCGCAAACGGCCGGTATGCTGGCGTTATGAAAGCAGAAGCAGCGCAGTTGTCGTAAAGCCACGGTTGGTCTATTGCATTTTCTGCCATTGCCTGCCGCCGCTTCGCCAGGCTTTAAGCAACAAAAACAAAAACAAGCCAGCTAAGCCAAATGCCGTATTCGCCCAGGTCGTTTTGCCATCCTGTAGCCAGGAATACCCCAACGCTCCGGCACTCAGGGACAAAATAGCGAACAGCAATTGCTGGACTGCCAGATAAAGAAGTCTGGCGCTTTGGGCAACATCCGGCGTACGCATTTCTAAGCGGCCCTGGCGGGTCATCTGGAGTGTCTGCTTTAATTCTTCGGGCAAAGCCAACACATTGGTCACGGTATTTTGCAGCAGTTTCCGAACAAACGTGAGCATATCGCCGCGTTGGCCCAGCACGAACTCCTGGGCATAAGGACGCACCACATCGAGCGGGTTAAATTTGGGATCCAATGTATTGCAAAGTCCCAGCAGCAAGGTCAGCATGCGGTTGAGCAGCACATAATCTTTTGGAACTTGCACCGTGCCTGAAATGCCGCTGAAACCAATATCCTGAATGAGCCGAAAAAGGCTGTTGTCGAAAGGCTTGACTTTGATGTCTTTGAAATTTAGTCCGTCGAGCTGGACTTCATTTTGAAGAAAATTGCGAAGCGCAACAATCATTTTTTCAGCCATCTGTTCTGCTTCCCGGCCATCTGCGATGAAGCCCATCATGCGGCTGGCTTCGATCATGCCCCGGGTATCGCTTTTCACCGCAGCTTCGATAAGATTGATCATACCCTCCCGCATATTAGCTCCCAGTCTTCCGGAAGCGCCAAAGTCCAGCAAAACCAATACGCCATCCGGACGAACGAGTATATTTCCGGGATGCGGATCGGCGTGGTAAAAACCGTCTTTAAAAACCATGCGGCAGTAGGCGTGCACCAACGTTCCGGCAATTTCCCGGCGGTCGAGTTGCCAGGCGTCAAGTTGTTCGGTGTTGGAGATTTTCACCCCTTCGTGCCAAGTGGTGGTTAAAACCCGCCCGGCAGAAAAAGCCGCATGAACTTCAGGGATTATCAGTCCTTTTTCCTCAGACAGGTTTTTGCCAATTTCCAGCATGGCAGCTGCTTCCTGCCTGAAATCCAGTTCCTCTTCAATCATTTTACGGACTTGCGAATAGAGGTAGTCCATGCCTTTGATGTTGTAGAACCACGAAAGGATGCGGGTCAACCGGCGGATGACTTCAAGGTCAATTCGGGCGACTTCTTCGATATCTGCGTGCTGCACCTTGACCACCACTTCTGTGCCGTCGGGCAACTGCGCCCGGTGCGCCTGGCCAATTGAAGCCGAAGCCAGCGGCATTTCATCAAACCGGGAAAACAGGTGCTCCGGGCCTTTGCCAAACTCCCGTTCTATGCGCGCCCGAACCTGAGCAAAAGGCCGGGGGGGGATATTATCCTGGAGTGCCTCCAAGGGTTTTTGGAATGCTTCGGGCAAAAAATTACTCAGGATAGACAACATTTGTCCGATTTTTATGAATAAGCCATTGAGTTGGAGGATGGCGTTTTTCACGCGCTCGGCGTTTCGAAGGTGTAAGGCCAGGATCCGCTTTTCATAATAATTGGCACCGAAGAGCTTTCTGCGGATCATCAGGCCGGCATAGCTTAGCAAAACAACGGTTGCCGTCCAGTATGCTTTTCGCATACGGCGGCTGCCAGAGTACACTTTTTTTTGAGTAGTCATTTTCATCTTCGCTTATTGCTGCAAATTACCCGGGATTTCTCATTTTACCGCAATAACCGGGTGATATTAAAGGCCTTTGCCAAAATCAGTTTTCCAAATGTTCGTTTTTTAAGTTTATAGAAATCAAATTTTTTTGTCCTATTTCGAGGGTTAAACAAAACTTTTCATAGCCTAAAGGGATGGGAAAGCAAGTATTCTTTTAACTTTAGCGCCTAATATATTGTAAATTGTACACTCTCAGCACATTCAATCTGTGGGACAATCGCTACAAACCTTAGACTACATCATCTTTCTGATTTATTTCGTAATCGTAGCCGGTTACGGGTACTGGATTTACCAGCGGAAAAAATCAGCGCAGGCCAGTACGACTGATTTTTTTCTGGCAGAAGGCTCTTTGACCTGGTGGGCCATCGGCGCTTCGCTCATTGCTTCTAACATTAGCGCAGAGCAATTTATCGGCATGTCAGGATCAGGATTTAAAATGGGACTTGCCATTGCGAGCTATGAATGGATGGCAGCGGCTACCCTTCTTGTGGTAGCTGTTTTCTTTTTGCCCATCTACCTGAAAAACAAAATTTTCACCATGCCGCAGTTTTTAGAGCGGCGTTACAACAGCACGGTCAGCTTGGTGATGGCCGTTTTTTGGTTATTGTTGTATGTAGTGGTCAACCTGACCTCTATTCTGTACCTCGGCGCCATTGCGATCAAGGAAATCAGCGGCTTGAACGTTTATTTCTGCATGGGGCTATTGGGTCTGTTTGCCATTTTCATTACGTTAGGCGGCATGAAGGTCATTGGATATACCGACGTGATCCAGGTCTTTTTTTTAATATTGGGCGGCTTGGCAACTACCTATATAGCCTTCAACTTAGTGGCGGAACACTTTGGCCAGTCGGGTACCATTGCCGGTTTCAACCTGACCATGGAAAAAGCCAATGATCATTTCCACATGATCTTTGCCCGGGACAATGTAAATTATTTGGACTTGCCCGGCTTGTCCATTTTAGTGGGCGGCATGTGGATCGTTAACTTAAATTACTGGGGCTGCAACCAATACATTACCCAAAGGGCTTTAGGTGCCGATTTGAAAACCGCGCGAAACGGCTTGCTTTTTGCCGCTTTTCTCAAGTTGTTGATGCCCGTTATCGTATGCCTGCCGGGGATTGCAGCTTATGTATTGCACCAGCAAGGCAATTTCCAGGCAGAAATGCTCCAGGATGGCGAATTGAATCCGGACCGAGCCTATCCGGTGCTGCTCAATTTGTTGCCGCTGGGTTTAAAAGGCTTGTCTTTTGCAGCGCTCACGGCTGCCATTGTGGCCTCACTGGCCGGAAAAGCCAATAGCATTTCTACCATCTTCACGTTGGATATTTACAAAAAAATCAATCCGGAAGCTAGCGAAAAGTACTTAGTACGTATTGGCCGAATCACCGTGGTAATTGCCATTTTGATCGCATTGATCATTGCGCCGTTTATGGGCATTGATAAAAAAGGCGGGTTTCAATACATCCAGGAATACACCGGATTTGTATCCCCCGGTATTTTTGCCATGTTTCTGCTGGGATTTTTCTGGAAAAAAACCACGGCAAACGCCGCGTTGTTTGCCACCATTGGCGGCTTCATTTTTTCCATCATTTTCAAGTTTTTACCAAATTGGGCGGATTTATCCTTCCTGTCTTCGTGGGGATTCAGTGCGCCGAACAGTGTCGGCATTTATGAAATTCCGTTCATTGACCGGATGGGATTTGTATTCCTGATTTGTATCATCGGAATGTTCATCATCAGCATATTGGAGCTTAAAGGCCGCGAGAACCCTAAAGGTCTGGAGATTGATCGCTCGATGTTCCGCACGTCGCCAGCCTTTACAGTAGGCTCTTTATTGGTGCTTGGAATTTTGACGGCGCTGTACACCATTTTTTGGTAAATACAGCCTGTTATTTTTGTCATTTATACTTTGCAAACGAATGAACCACTTTAAACAAAAATATCATGGATAAAGGATTATTGGGATTAGATTTTGCAATTATCGGAGTGTATTTCGCGGCGGTATTTGCTTTAGCCATCTGGGTTACGGTCAAGGAACGCCGTGCCAAGGCTCACAACTACAACTCTACCGACTATTTTCTGGGGGGTAAAAACCTCGGGTGGTTCGTGATTGGCGCCTCGCTTTTTGCGTCCAACATCGGCTCCGAACATTTAGTAGGCTTAGCCGGCTCTGGTGCAAGAGGCGATATGCCGGCTGCGCAATTTGAATTGTTAGCCGCGCTGGTGCTGATGATTCTGGGCTGGGTCTTTGTGCCTTTTTATCTCAAAAGCGGCGTATTCACAATGCCCGAATTCCTGGAACGCCGATATTCCACGAGTGCCCGCAATTACCTCTCGGTTGTCTCCATTCTTGCTTACATCCTCACCAAAATTTCAATTACCATTTTCGCAGGCGCCTTAGTTTTTGAGGTCATGGGTATGGAGTTTTGGACAGGCGCTGTTCTTGTAGTGGCTGCGACTGGAATTTATACAGTTTTTGGCGGGCTTCGGGCGGTTGTTTATACCGATATGATGCAGATGTTCATCTTCCTTTTTGCAGCAGGCGCCATTACCTATTATGGTTTGAGCGCGCTGGGTGGCTGGGATGGTATGACGGCTGCCATAAATGAAGGCGGAGGCTCTTCAGCTAAGTTTTTCAACCTGTGGCGCCCCATGAGCGACCCCGATTTCCCCTGGACAGGGATTATTTTTGGCGCTCCTATTCTTGGTATTTGGTACTGGTGTACAGACCAATTCATCGTACAGCGGGTACTTTCAGCCCCCAATTCAAACGAAGCCCGCAAAGGCACCCTGTTTGCTGCTGCACTGAAGCTATTGCCTTTATTTATCTTCGTGATTCCGGGTGCCATTGCTTTTGCCCTGGCACAACGCGGGTTGCTTAACCTGGGTGGTAACCCCGACCAGGCACTACCCGCCATGATTACCGATTTTTTGCCAACAGGCGTTAAAGGGCTGGTATTGGCCGGTTTGCTTGCCGCCCTTATGAGTTCCCTGTCGTCGGTGTTCAATTCTTGTTCAACACTGTTCACCATAGACTTTTATAAGCGCTGGCGGCCCAATGCTCCGGAAAAAGAACTCGTATTCACCGGGCAAATTGCAACCGTGGTATTGGTGGCCATCAGTTTGGTGTGGATTCCGTTCATGCGTGCCATGATGGAAGGCGGCGGATTCTACAAATACCTGCAAAGCATCCAGGCTTATATTTCACCACCTATTGCTGCTGCTTTTCTGCTTGGTTTGTTTGTTAAACGCATCAATGCAAAAGGAGCGATTTATGCCCTTTGGACGGGATTTGCGCTTGGCCTGCTACGATTAGTGCTGGAGTATATGAAAAACACAAAAGCATTGGTTCCCGGCTCTATCTGGGATACTTACGCCAGTATCAATTTCCTGCATTTTGCCATTTTCCTTTTTATCGTTTCAGCCATCATCATGGTCACAGTCAGTCGCACTGCCCCCGCTTATGGCCCGGAAAAGCTGAAAAACGTGACATACGAACGCACGGAAGACCATACCGAAGCTTTTACCTTTGCCAATCGGGGTTTTTGGATAACAATCCTTATTATTGCAGGGGTATTAGCTATTTGGTTTATATTCAGTCCACTGGGTATCGCCAGATAGTGTCTGTCTTTAGAGTCCGATAGCGGCGTTGGTTTTTGGCCCCCCCAAACACGGGGCAGGTGGGGGGGGGGAAAAAAGGCCCCGGGTTGGGTGGTGTGGGGTGTGGGGCCGACCGGAAAAAGAC
>JBBQGV010000050.1:0-38254 GCA_038323375.1 Chitinophagales bacterium | reverse complement strand
TGCATCTGCAACGCCATCCCCGATCGTTAGGGTTTGAGCCGCTCCAGGGCCGGCTAAGGTCACATTTGCGCTGTTTTGGATGGTAAGCCGGGCGATCGTTTGAGTCGGCACATTGGTGATGGTAAACGTAGCTGCAGTGCTGATCACCATAATATCCGTTGCTGCCGGAGTGGTTCGGGTTGGCGACCAGTTCGTGGCAATTGTCCAGTTTCCGCCACCCACCAGGTTCCAGGTGTAGGTCGTTTGCGCCCCTGCCCCGCTGCTCACAAAAAGCAGCGCCAGCAAAGGCAGGAATGAAAATAAAAGTCTGGAAAAACGCCGGGCAACCCGGCTCATAGTTGAAGCGTGTACGCCCCGCATAACGGCAGCGCCTAGTAGATTAGTGCTCATAGGAAGAATCGGTTTTGAGTGTTAAAAAAGGAGTACTATATAAATACAATTAAAGTACGTCGCGATAAAAATACGAATATTTTTTATCTGCCATGCTTTTGCACTTTTTTTAACACCAAAACCTTGATTATCAACCTTGATTTTTACTCAATAGTAAGTGATTCATCCCGAATTTTTTCACGTGCCGGTCTGATGAAAATTCGGGGCGTCTCCTGTTTCGCGCAGGTTTCACCTATGGCGACAAAATATTGCTACCCTACTTTGCTTCAAATCCGCACCAAACCATGAACCACCTCAAACACGTCCTCTGCACTCGGCTTGGAAAAATAATCTCCATCGGAGCCATAAGGAGGCCGGTGTGCGTAAGCCGTCAGGGTCATCGGTGGCGCATCTAAGTAGCGGTAGCCGTTTTGCACTTCCATTACCTGCTGGAGCATGTAGGCTGTTGCGCCGCCGGGCACATCTTCGTCCAAAAAAAGAATGCGATTCGTCTTTTTCAGGGATTGTACGATTCGATGTTCTAAGTCAAACGGCAATAGTGTTTGCACGTCAATCAATTCCACAGAGACGCCGTGTTTTTCCAGCATCCTACAGGCCTCCTGTGCAACCCGCACACAGGAACCATACGTCACTAAGGTTACGTCATCCCCGGCTTCCAACACTTCCGGTACCCCAAGCGGCACCGTGTATTGCCCCAAATTATCGGGCAGGCGCTCTTTCAGGCGGTAGCCGTTCAGGCATTCGATGACGAGGGCCGGATCGTCGGATTGCAATAACGTATTGTACATCCCGGCAGCTTGGGTCATGTTGCGCGGAACGGCCACATACATGCCGCGAAGCGAATTGATGATCATCCCCAGCGGCGAACCGGCGTGCCAGATGCCTTCGAGGCGGTGGCCGCGGGTGCGGATGATGGCCGGCGCTTGTTGTTGCCCCTTGCTGCGATAACGGAGGGTAGCTAAATCGTCGGACAAAGCCGGAAGCCCGTACAGCAGGTAATCGAGGTACTGAATTTCTGCGATGGGTCGCAAACCACGCATGGCCATGCCGATGGCCTGTCCCATGATCGTCCATTCCCGGATTCCGACGTCAAAAACCCGGCTCGGGCCATATTTCTTTTGCAAACCGGCAAAACCCTGGTTGACGTCGCCGATGTACCCTACGTCTTCTCCAAAAGCGTACAGTTCCGGATAGCGATCCAGCGCCTTGTCGAAAAACGAGTTAAGCACCTCAAAGCCGTTTTTTAACGGAGATTCCGCTGTGTACATTGGCGCAATTACGGGTACATTCAGTGCGGAATGCTTAGAAGCGCTGTACAGATCGGCATGGTAGTTTTTATCGGCCCGTTTGTTTGCTTTTTGCAGCCATGCTTCTAATTCCGGAGAAACTGGCACCCCGGCAAGCATCAGCGCGTGGCGCATCCGCCGGGCATTTTGAACCACTTCTCCAAACAAAGGCTGGTTTTGTTGTTGCAATTCGAGTGCGATGGCTGCGGCATCCGGAGAAACCGTGGAAAGTTGTTGATAAAGCTGGATCAGTTCGCGCAAAGCGATCTGGGACGGTTCATTGAAGGCTTTCCAGGCTCGGTCGCGGCATTCGCGGGCATAGGCTTTTGCCTGCTCGCGGATGGCGTTCGTTTCTTCCGGGGTGGCAATGCCCGCTGCGATCATCCAGGCTTCCATGCGGGCTATGCAGTCCATTTCGCGTTCCCACTGTAGGCGTTCTTTGGATTTGTAGCGCTCGTGCGACCCGGATGTAGAGTGCCCCTGCGGCTGGGTCAGTTCTTTGATGTGAAACAGTGCGGGGTTATGCGTGCGCCGGATATGTGCCGTTCCTTGCTGAAACAATTCGATCAAGGCGGGGTAATCCCAGCCATTCTCCACGTATATTTCTATTCCTTTTTTGTGGTCATCATTTTGAAAACCGGCTAAGGCTTCGGAGATGCTGGCTTTAACGGTTTGGTGTTCGATGGGAACAGAAATTCCGTAGCCGTCGTCCCACACCAACACCGCCAAAGGTGCCTGCATGACGCCGGCAGCGTTCATTGTTTCCCAAAAAACGCCTTCTGACGTGCTGGCGTCGCCAATGGTGCAAAAAGATACTTCGTTGCCGTTTTCCGAAAAAGGCGTATTGGTTCGGAGCGCCTCGCTTTCGCGGTATTTTTTTGAAGCCAAAGCTACGCCAAGTGCCCGGGCCATTTGTCCGCCGGTGCTGGAAAGATCCGCACTGACGTTGTACAGTGTTTTATGCGGCGTCCAGTTTCCAAGTTCATCCACCAAAGGCGTCGCGAAATGGCAATTCATTTGGCGGCCACCGGAAAAAGGATCGTTTTCCGGATCTGCGTAAAGTTGGGCAAAAAAACCTTCGAGGGTGCTGATTTCCAGGGCAAACATCAGTGTTTGGTCGCGGTAGTATCCCGAGCGAAAATCTCCTTTGCGGAAAGCCCGGGCAAGGGCGACCTGGGGCACTTCTTTTCCGTCGCCGGTGATGCCAAATTTGGCTTTCCCGGTGAGCACTTCTTTCCGGGCAATCAGGCTTGCTTCCCGGCTGATACAGCATATTTCGAAATCGCGCAGTACTTCTTTTTTGCTCAATCCCGGAAGGATTTCAGCTTCGGCAGCACCGGGCAGGATTGCGTTTTTTGACATGGTCGGATATGGTTAGGCAACAATTACTGAGCGCAAAGGTATAAAAAAATGGCCTTCAAAGAACGGAATCCCAAGCGCTCCATTACTTTTGCGACATGGAGCGCCGCAAAAACCTATACCTGCTTACGGGCAGCAACCTTGGCAACCGGGAAGATTTTTTGCTGGAAGCATACTTTGCAATAGCAACCCGGGTTGGCAGCGTCGTAAAGGTTTCTGCTTTGTATCAAACTCAACCCTGGGGCATTTCCAATCAGCCCGATTTTTTAAACCAGACCTTGCTGGTAAAAAGCAATTTGTCGCCTTTCACCGTTTTGGATACGATTAAACAGATCGAAAAAACAATGGGGCGAACAGAAATTTTGCGCTGGGGCGAACGCATCATTGACATAGATATTCTGTTTTACGGGAACCTCATTCTGGAATCCCCCACTCTGACGATTCCGCACCCGCGACTCCACGAACGCAATTTCGTATTGGCACCATTGGCCGAAATTGCCCCGAATTTCAAGCATCCGGTGTTCGGAAAAACGGTGGCGATGCTGCTTTCGGAATCTCCGGATGCGTTGAAAGCAGTTAAACTTTAATGGGGGCTTAGGGTCGCTGAACGCATAACTGTCACTTATTCATTCAGCGCCCCTTAGTGCTAATCTGTTTTCACGACGACTTTGCCCATCGTATGGCCGCTTTGAAAAAGGCGCAGCGCATCCGGTAGTTGTTCAAATTCAAAAACATGGCCGACGAAAGGCTTTTCCAACCGGAGCGCCTCAATTTCAGTGAACAGCTTGTTCATGAGTTCCACATTTTCGTAAAGCCAGATCAGGTTAAAACCCAGCACACCCACATTGCGGTTGGTCATCGTTTGCGGGTCAATTTTGGGCCGCGAGAAATATTTCCAGGCCAATTTCAAAAAATTGGGTCGGTTGCCAGTATGTGCATACCGCGCTGAGCCATAAATAACCGCACGACCCATAGGCGCCAGCGCTTCATAACCCACCTGGAAGATACTGCCTCCGATACATTCCATCAGCACGTGAAGCGGCCTGCCGTTCAGGGCGTGCAACAGGTCTGCTTTAAACGTTTTCGGGTTGCGCACAAAAGCGCGGTCGAAGCCCTCCTTTTTCAATAAATCCAATTTGGAAGCGCTGCCCACCGTGCCGATGGTGTACGCGTCGAATTTTTTGGCAATGCGCCCTGCCCATAATCCTACACCGCCAGCTGCGCTATGGATGAGCACCGTCTGGCCTTTTTGCAAATCGCCGAGCACCACCATGCCGTAATAAGCGGTCAGCGCATGCACCGGGTAAGCTGCACCTTGTTCAAAAGTCCAGTCGGCAGGAAGGGGTGCTATGTAGCACTGATCAATGTTCAGGTGGGTGGTGTAGGCACCGAACCGGGTGATGCCCGTGACCCGGTCGCCTTCCCGGAAACGGGTGACGCCTTTTCCGGTTTTGCAGACAATGCCAGCGTATTCCAGCCCCGGGGTAAACACGCCTTTCGGCGTTGCACTGTACAAGCCCCAGATGGCAAAAATATCCGCGAAGTTGAGGCCGATGGCTTTTACCTCCACACTCACTTCGTTTTCTTCAGGTTCGGGCAGGGTGTCCGTTTCAATTTTCATGTTGCCGAGGTTGCCGGCAGTAAGGCGGTAGGATTGACGGGTCATGATGGTTTGATTAAAGTAAGGTTAAAGGTTAAAGTTAAAAGGTTAAAGTGGGATACGTATCATCAAGGAATCAAAACCTTTCTGCTTCCTACTTTCTACTTTAACCTTAAAATTACTTCCCAAACGCTCAAAAAACTATCTTTGCGGCGTTTTTTGAAATCCCGGATTCAAGTCCGGATACAAATCTATTCTAAATGGGACTGAAGTGTGGCATAGTCGGCCTGCCAAATGTGGGCAAATCTACTTTATTTAACGCGCTTACCTCGGCGAAAGCGCTGGCGGCGAACTATCCGTTTGCGACCAAAGACCCGAACATGGGCGTGATCACGGTGCCAGATACGCGGTTGGACAAATTAGCCGAGCTGGTGAACCCGCAGCGGGTGGTGCCTACCAATATTGACATCTTAGACATTGCGGGTCTGATCAAAGGTGCCAGCAAAGGCGAAGGTCTGGGCAACCAGTTTTTGGCGAATATCCGCGAAGTGGATGCGATTATCCATGTGGTGCGGTGTTTTGTAGATGACAATGTGGTGCATGTAGACGGCAGTGTAGACCCTGTTCGCGACAAAGAAATCATTGACCTGGAGCTGCTTTTCAAAGATATGGAAACGCTCGAAAAGCGTTTAGATCGCTATCGGCGCGCAGCAAAAAGTGGAGAAAAAGAAGCTTTGCGCGCGGTGGAAACTTCCGAGCGGCTGATGAAGCACTTCGAAGGCAGCCAACCTGCACGTACGTTCGCCTACGAATTCGATGAAAAAGAACTCTTTGAAGATCTTTTCCTGTTGACTGCAAAACCGGTGCTGTACGTGTGCAACGTAGACGAGAATTCCGTGAATACCGGCAATGCGCTTACAGAAGCGTTCCGCCAGTCTATTGCAGCTGAAAAAGCAGAAATCATCCTCATCAGTGCCGGTATTGAAGCCGATATCGCAGAATTGGAGACCAAAGAAGAGCGCATGGAATTTCTGGAAGCAATGGATTTGCATGAACCGGGCGTGAACCGGATTATCCAGGCTTCTTACAAACTGCTCGATCTAATCACCTACTTCACAGCGGGCGAAAAAGAAGTGCGCGCCTGGACCATTCGAACCGGTACAAAGGCACCCCAGGCTGCCGGGGTCATCCACACCGATTTTGAACGGGGCTTTATTCGCGCAGAAGTTATCAAATACGCGGATTTCACTGCCTATGGCTCCGAACAAGCGATCAAAGAAGCCGGTAAAATGAGTGTGGAAGGCAAAGAATATGTGGTTGGAGATGGCGACGTGATGCACTTCCGGTTTAATGTTTAATATCAGGTTTGCCTTTTAAAAAACGCGCAAATGATCCCTGCTGCGATGGCCGCATTCAGTGATTCTGCGCCGCCTGCGGGGTCTGCCGGGATTGAGATGCGGCGGGTCAGTTGTTGTTGCGCTGACTCGGAAATGCCGTTTCCTTCGTTGCCGATGACTAAGATGCCGTGCGGGGTCAGCGGCGCCGTGTAGATACTTTCGCCGTCCATCATAGCGCCATAAATCGGGAAGTCTGCGGGTAATTCGCTCAACAGCGACGCCAGCGACACCTCGGCGCAGCCCACGCGCAAAATCGCCCCCATCGAAGCCTGCACTAATTTGGGGTGGTAGATCTCAATACTGCCCGGCGCAAAAAGCACCTGCCGGATTCCAAACCAATCCGCAATGCGCAAAATTGAACCTGCATTGCCAGGATCCTGAATGCCATCGAGGTACAAACTCAATCCTGCTGATAATTGCGCAATATCCGGCTTAACATCAGGATTGCGTACCACGACCAACACCTGGTTGGGGGTGGTTAACATCGAAATCTGCTCCAGTTCGGTTAAAGAAACCTTAAAGACCCGATCGCCAAAACGGCGAAGCGCCAAAGGATTCGTTTCAATCCAGGGTGCCAGTGCATAAATCCCTTCCAGTTCCAGCGCATCGGTTTCCAGGATTTCGCAGGCCATTTTATCGCCCTCAATGATGAAATTGGCATAATTTTGCCTAAACTTCTTGAAGTGAAGCGAGCGAAGGTATTTTATCGTATTTTTGGAAAGCGGCATTTTAATTTGAAAATTTGAAAATTTGAAAATTTGAGGATGCGTTTACAAAGAACCGTTACCTATTCAGTCGTTATTGCGACGTTGAGCTTAGTAATAGGTTCTTGCGGCGTTTCCAAATACATGGAACCCAATGAATTGTTGCTCAAAAGCAACGAAGTCAAGTTTTTTGGTTCCGAACCCGTTGCAAACAAGTCGCTGCTAAAGTACGAGTTATCCACCTTTTACAAACAAAAGCCCAACCGGAGCTTCTTTTTTATTCCACGCGAATGGTTTTACTACACCACCCGCGACACCACCAAAAACGGAAGTTTCAAACGGTTGCAACGACGGCGGATCGCAGAAAGGCCAGCTATTTACAACCCGGCGCTTACGGACGCTACAATTGAAGGCATGCTGTATTACCTCCGCTACTCCGGGTATTACCATGCCAACGTCAGCCATACGACTGCACTCAAAAAAAAGAAAAAAGTAGAAAGCATCTACCATGTAGACCCTGGTCAACGCTTCATCATAGACAGCGTTTTTTATTCCAGCCCGGATTCACTGATCGAAAAAGAGCTGAAGCTGTTGGAAAGAAGCTCGCCGCTCAAATCCGGGCGACCGTTAGACCTCAATACCTACGAACAGGAAAAAGACCGCATTACCCGCTCCTTGCGCAACCGGGGCTATGCTTTTTTTTATTCCAATTATATCGCCCCTTTAGTGGTGGATACTGCCCGGCGTTCTCCAAAAGCAAACATCTACCTCGAAGTTAATGCGCCTTTTTCAGACAGCCTGCACCAACAGTATTCCATTGGCGCGGTAACGATCTATCTAGATTATACTCCGGCTGAAAAAGCCCCTCAATACCAAAGGGACACCATCATTGATGGCTATCGGTTCCTCGTGGAAAAACGGCTGGGCTGGTTAGATGAAGACGTGGTGTTGCGCAGTACGTTTCTGAAAACCGGTGCCTTGTTTCAGCAGGAGTTGTTGGACAAAACCTACCGTCAACTATCCGGGCTTGGCGTTTTTAGTTTTGTGCGCATCCGGCAGGAGGCCGACACCATCAACCGCGACCGGCTCAATTTCCGAATAGAATTGACGCCCAACAGCAAAATGGAAATGGGTGTCAGTTTTGACCTGAATTACACCAACCGAAGCAGCAGCTCTGGTTTTGGCGAGTTACTGGGCATTGCTTTCAACCCAAGCCTGCGCAACCGGAACCTGTTTGGAGGTGCCGAACTCCTCATTACCAGCCTCAGTGCAGGGGTTGAAATGAACATCCTGAAGCGGCAAAACAAAGATATTCCCTTTTGGAATACGATAGATCTTCGCCTGCAATCGGATCTCTACCTGCCTAAATTTGTAGACTATCTTGGTTTGTGGAAAGGGTTAAATTCCATTCCCTGGGGAAAAGATAAAAAGCTGTTCAGCGATGCATTCTACCAATCGCTCAGGGAAACAGCGCCAACCCGCATTTCTGCCAGTTATAACTTCCTGCTCATTCCGGATTGGTACCAATATAGCCTGCTCAATGCTTCGTACGGCTATGATTTTCAGCGCGACGCCCAACGACGCTATGTGATTAACCACATCGGCATTGACTATTTGAGGCCGGACATCTATCCCCGCTTCCAGGAATTGGTGGACATTAACCCATTCCTTGGCCGAAGTTTCGGGCAACAGTTGTTTGTAAGTTTGTTGTTCCGCGATTTCACGTTTGTAAAGACCACCCGGCCAAACAGGGCACGGGGCGAATCGAGTTATTTTGGATTTCAATTTGAAATGGCGGGCGCGGAGTTATGGGGCATCAATGCCCTGTACAATGAATTCGCCCTGGAACCGCAAACGCTGAAATTGGGCGATACCGACTTTTCACAATACGTTCGAACCGAAGTGGATTTGCGGTATTACCGCAGCTTTAATCCGCGTCACAGCGTGGCACTCCGTTTTATTGCGGGCATTGCGCGCCCATTTGGATTTACGACGGATGTGCCTTATGTCAAACAATTCTACGTGGGCGGCGGCAACAGCATCCGGGGCTGGCCTCAGCGGGGTTTGGGGCCGGGCGGATTTCTCGACCCCCTTTCTTTGGACCCCCGAAACAATACCAGGCTATACCAGGCCGGCGATATGAAATTTGAATTCAATGCGGAATACCGGTTCGATTTGTTCTGGAAAGTAAAAGGCGCTCTTTTTCTGGATGGCGGCAACGTGTGGACGCTCCGGCGCGACACCTCCAGGATCGGTTCACAATTCCTGTTTCAGGAAAAAACCTTCTCCAACAGCGACGGGGAAACCAAGGTCAATGATCCTTTTTACAAACAAATTGCGCTGAGTACCGGTCTGGGAGCACGCATTGACCTGACTTATTTCATCTTCCGTTTGGATGCGGGGGTTAAACTGCGCTATCCGTATACCGCTAACCCGGAAATTGATCCGGAATCTGCTTATTGGGAAAACTTCAGAACCGGCTGGAGCGTCCGGGATTTGAATTTTAATTTAGCATTGGGATACCCGTTTTAAGGATGAAGAGTCCTATAATAGCACGGAGTCTCGCGGAGTAAAGGAGTTTCGCGGAGTTAAGCGCTCTGTGAAACTCCTTTACTCCGCGAAACTCCGTGTCGTCGGCTCATGCGGCAAACGAACGCTAAGGGTCGCTGAAATAATAACTGTCCACTTTTCCAGGAGGTCTTTTGCTTCTAACCTTCGTCGGGAATCCCCGCCTCGGTTAGAATCAAAATGCCTTGCCCGAAGAAAGCGACACTTATTAATTCAGCGCCCCTAAAACTAAAGCGCCTGTTTCAGCGCGCTTTCGATTTGTTCGGCGCCACGCAGGCCAATTGCAGCAATTTTGCCTTCGCGGTCAATGAGGAACGTACGCGGGATGCCCGTTACGCCATACAAACCAGCCGGGGCTGATTCCCATTTTTTCAGGTCGCTTACGTGGTAATCCCATTTCAGGTTATCCTGCGCAATGGCATCAATCCAGCGTTGCTTCGAACCCTGTATCATTGTCGTTGCCTGATCCGGTGACGAAAGGCGCGCCATCGAGCGCGAATCCATGCCGTCGAGCGACACGCTGAACACCGTGAAACCCTGCGCCTTGTATTTGTCGTAAATCTTTACCACGTTCGGGTTTTCCGCGCGGCATGGGCCGCACCAGCTTGCCCAGAAATCGAGCAGAACCACTTTGCCTTTCAGCGATGAAAGGGCATATTCTTTCCCATCCGGGCTTGGCAATTTAATGTCCGGCGCCATTTGTCCGACCTGGATCAATTCCGTAGCGCGCTGTTGGTTGTATTGAGCTTCCACCAGGTTGATAAAATTGCCATATTCGGTGACTTGCTCCGAAGCAGGAGTAGCCTGGGCCAGTTTAGCATGCGCTTTTTTCTGGATTTCAATGAATTGCCCGCTGGTTCCCAATGTTTTGAAGGCAACAAATGCACCTAACAAAGGATTGGTTGTGGTGTCCACAAAAGAACCGATGTCTTCCGGGCGCAGTTGTCTGTTTAACGCAGCTTGCATCAGGTTCGCAAAAGCCTGAGATTGCGGTGAGCCGGAAATTGAAAAAGTGTACATTTCAAGGGTATTCAGGTCACCCTTAATTTCTACGTTTTTTTCAGTGCCGTCCAACACTAAGTTGATGCGCCGGGCACCAAAACGAAGGTTGTAAATGCCGGGCTCTAAGCCTTCCGGAAACTCAAACTGAAATTTGCCGGCGCTATTGACGTCAACTTTGGAGACGACACTGTTGGCTCTGCCAATAACGACATAATCGAGGAACGCCTGAATGTTTTGGGCGTTTGTCAATTCGCCCGAAATGACGACGCCTTTTTGCGGGCCACTGCACTGCCAGGCACCCAAAACGACCAGGAAAGCAGCAAAGATGGTAGCAATTTTTCTCATGTTCATGATAAGTAAGATGATGGTTTGAGATATTAGATTTTAGACATTGGACATCCCGAAGACCGGCAACAGCTGGTTACTTTTCGAGAATATCCGTCAAAGTTAGATCATAAACCTGCTTCCAGGAAGCCACGGCGCCATAATCTTCTGAGTCCACAAGAATACGGTCGCCTTTCACTTCGCCCAATTTTGAAAAAGAAACGTTATTCGCGTTAAGATGGTTGACCAATTCGTCTTCCATTTCTGTTTTTACGCTGATAATCACCCGACTCTGGCTTTCGCCGAACAAGTAAGCGTCTTTCCGGAAATTGCTGTCCGTTTCCACATCAAATCCTAATCCTTCCACCATCGCACACTCTAATAAAGCGCCAAATAGCCCGCCTTCGGAGACATCGTGCGCCGAGCGGATGAGTTGTTTGCGAATCAACGCCTTGATTTGCTGTTGCAAATGGTATTCTTCATCCAAATCAAAATAAGGCGGCGGGGAATGGTGAATGCTGTGAATTACACGAAGGTATTCAGAACTTCCAAGGTCATTGTGCGGGGTGCCCAACATATAAATCTGAGCGCCTGCCTCCTGGAAATACATCCCCGTTTGCAAACTCACATCGTCCAGAATGCCCAGCATGCCGATAGTTGGCGTGGGATAGACCGGCTCTGTGCGGTCTTTAAAAACCGACTGGTTGTAAAAACTCACATTGCCGCCTGTAACGGGCGTATCAAATTTGCGGCAGGCATCGCCCATGCCTTTGATGGCGTGGACAAACTGCCAGTAGACTTCCGGGTTGTAAGGGTTGCCAAAATTCAGGCAATTGGTGATGGCCACCGGTTCGCCACCGGAGCATACGATATTGCGCGACGCTTCTGCAACGGCGATCATCGTACCAATGTAAGGATCGGCGTAGACATAAGCCGAATTGCAATCGGTGGTCAGCGCCAATGCTTTTTTCGTACCTTTTACCCACACCAAAGCGGCATCGGATGGCTTATTGGTGCTCATGCTGCCCGTGCGCACCATCGAGTCGTATTGTTCGTAAATCCAGCGTCTTGAAACAAGGTTGGGAGATGCAAACAGGCGCTTTGCCGTTTCTACATAGTTCTCTGGACGGGGAACTGCCGAGCTTTTGAACTGAGCAATTTTTTTCAGGTATTCCGGTCTGGTATACTCTCTTTTATAAACCGGAGCGCCGCCGCCCAACACCAATTCCTGGGTAGGCACATCTGCTACTTTTTCTCCGTGGAAGTAGAATTCTAAGCGCTCATTTTCCGTCACTTCGCCAATTTGCTCGCAAACCAGATCCCATTTATCAAAAACGGCTTTCAATTCTGCTTCCCGGCCTTTGATGCAAACGATCAACATCCGCTCTTGGCTTTCCGAAAGCAGGATTTCAAAAGGTTTCATGCCTGCCTGCCGCGTCGGGGCTTTGTCTAAGTCAATGCGCATGCCCACGTTGCCCCGGGCGCTCATTTCTGAAGTAGAACAAATGATTCCGGCTGCGCCCATGTCCTGCATGCCCACAATAGCGCCGGTTTTGATGGCTTCCAGCGAAGCTTCGAGCAATAGTTTTTCCTGAAAAGGGTCGCCAACCTGAACAGCCGGAAGGTCTTCCGCAGAATCCTCCGTTAAATCGGCAGAAGCAAAAGTTGCGCCATGTATGCCGTCTTTCCCCGTTGCGGAACCCACGATCAGCACGGGATTGCCGAGGCCGGCAGCCGTTGCAGATACGGTCTCCCCTATTTTGACAATGCCCGCCGACATGGCGTTGACGAGGATGTTTTGGTTGTAGCAATCATTAAAATACACTTCGCCGCCTACGGTCGGCACGCCAAAGCAATTGCCGTAGTTGCCGATGCCGCTGACGACCCCGCGAACCAAGCGTTTGGTATGCGCCAGTTCCAGATTGCCGAAGCGCAGTGAATTCAGGGCTGCAATTGGTCGTGCGCCCATCGTAAAAATATCGCGGTGGATGCCCCCAACCCCCGTTGCTGCACCCTGATAAGGTTCGATGGCGGAGGGGTGGTTGTGGGATTCTATTTTGAACGCGCAGGCCAGCCCGTCTCCGATGTCTACGAGTCCTGCATTTTCTTCCCCCGCTTCCACGAGCAGGCGTTTGCCTTCGCGTGGCAAGGTTTTCAACCAGGTGATGGAGTTTTTATAAGAGCAATGCTCTGACCACATCACAGAAAAAATGCTCAACTCGGTGAAATTGGGCGTTCGGCCCAAGATAGTTTTGATGCGCTCGAATTCATCTTCGGTTAGCCCGAGGTTTTTAGCGATATCGAAGGTGATTGCAGGTTCTGCTGTTGCGTGCATGCGGCTGTTTGCTGATTTGAAGGCGCAAAGATAAAGATTTGATTTCAATTCAAGCCATTCACCACTACATTTACCCTCCCTTGCAGCCCAAGGTCTACCATTATAGCATCCTGCGTCAAATAAACATTCTCAATATTCAACTGATGCAACTGCCCGCTGAGGTAAGCCCCGGGAGTCAGGGCAAAGTGCGTCAACTGCTGCTGGAGCTGTTCCTGAATGCCTTTCAGGTTGTAGTCGAGCAAAAAGTCTAAGTTCTCCTGGAGCTTTTTGCGCAGGGTCGTTTTCAATATCCAGGCACCCGATTTAACGAGAAAACTTTTGGTTTCCAATGAAAAATCCAGATTATCCAAGTCTATTTTATTGGTTTTGACGTTGTAGACCGGCTTGCCGATGAGGTAAACATTACCGGTATAGCTGCCCGATAATTTGGTCGTCACCACTAAGTTATTGCCCTGGCCATAGAGTTTGACGTCCTCAATTTTTACAGCGCGTTTACCCTGGGTAAAGGTTTGGCCGACCAACGAGGACTGCGCAATGCGTTCCGCTTCCCGAAAACTGACGTCTGCTTTCAGATGAATGACGAAATCATCCTGGGCTTTATCCACATAACGCAGCGGCGGCAATGGCCTGGGAGAAGCGACTTCCGGACGATCGCCGATCTTTACTGCCGGCATGGATTCCACCACGATGGTGCTGACCAATTCATTGTTGATCGTAGTCAGCGGCGTCATACCAATGCTCTCCGGGTTAAGCGTCAGCCAGGTATTGTATTGGGGAGCGACCAGCACCGGATCGAAAAACCGTTTCCAGGCGCTTTCTATCATGGTGCGCAGGTCGAGGTTTTCTTTGGTCAGTTTGTCAATGGATTTGGTGAGTTTTGCTTTGCTGTTTTTCAGGATCATATCCGCAATAAACCCGATCGGGAGGTTCACGCCTACCACTCTCATTTTAGGTTTTTCCAGCCATTCGTAACCCTCAATATCGGTGCGGGTTTCCACGGTCCAGTCATTTCGGATGTCGAAAGCTGTTTTGAAATTCAGCGCGATGGCTCCGGTCGCTTCCACGGTGGTTAGTCCAAGGTCGTATTTGATCCAGAGATTCAGCGGTGTGCGGTAGTTGATCTGCTGGCCGGTTACCGAAAGTTTGATGTCCGAACGCTTTTCCGCTTTCACCATCATGTCGTCGCCGTCGTTCATGTCTTTGTCCTCGTAAAGCACCCCGGTTAACTGCCGGTTGAGCGACTGCTCCAGCTCCTGCATGTTGATGCGAACGGGGATATTGATCAGCGATTTTTTTTCCTCAAAACGGGTATCATAACGCTCTTCGGGAGGCATAATTTTTGCAGTTTTGCAACTTGTAACAAACAAAAAAAGCACCAAAAAAAACACGGCCCGGTATGCGGGAATAACGTTGGGCAAAAAAACGCCGCCCCATATCGAGTTTAGACGAAGACTTATCATGAGTTTGAGCAATTTGGCTGCGAAGATAGGGCTTTTGAATGCCCTTTACAATTTTTCAAATTGCAGGCAACCTTCATTGTCTTTTCCTGTCCTTGCAACAAAAGCAAAACATATTGCCATGAAGCACCTTACTATGTTGCTTATCGCCGTTTTTACGGTATTGGCCAGCAACCCGGCTAACACACAACAGTATTATGTATGGAAATCCTCTTCCGACAAAGCCTTTCTGGGCGTCAATTCCGACCAGGTTTCCGAATCCAAAGCCAAGTTGCTTGGCGCAAACAACTATTTCGGCAATTATGTCACCAAAATCATCAAAGGGTATGCGGCCGAAAAAGCTGGCATTCAACCATTTGATTACCTCTATGGCATCGGCGACCTGAGAGCCTCCGAAGACTTGGATTTGAGTGGCATGCTGTCAAAATTTAAAGCCGACGACAAAACAACGGTTCACCTCTTTCGCAAAGGCAAAGCCCTGTCCGTAGAGGTGACTTTTGAAAAGCGCCGCGAATTCGAAACGGAGACCGAGTGGAACTGGGAAGAAAAAGCCTTTTTCGGCGTCAGCAGCCTTGAGGAAGAAGAAGGAGACGAAGCGACCGCTGGCGTAAAAGTTGAAATCGTTTCCAATTCAACAGCAGAAACCATCGAATTAAAGGATGAAGACATCATCCACAGCATCAATGGTTACAAGATGATTGATTGGAGCGATATTTCCACGGCCATCAGTACGATGAAGCCCGGTGAAAAAATTACGGTAGAATACGAACGCGCCGAAAAAAAAGGTAAAGTCGAAGGCACCGTTCAATCACAGGCAGAACGCATCAAAAAGACTGAATTGCAAAAAGCTGCTCCGGCGAGCTATGCATTCCTGGGCATCCACTCCAACGAAATTGACGAAGAAAAAGCAAAAAAATTAGGTTTTGAAACGCCATACGGCAGCTATATTTCGCTCGTGGTGAAAGGTGCTGCTGCCGAAAAAGCGGGACTGCAACCTTTCGATTATGTCTATGGCGTTGATGATTACCGGGTTAGCGAATCTAAAAACCTGACGGATATTCTAAAAAAATACAAAGCCGATAGCAACGCCACCGTACATTTTATCAGAAGCGGAAAAAAAGAAAGTGTCGCTGTAGCCTTTGGTTTGCGTTCTGATACAGCAGGCAACGAGGAAAAAGACGACGATAAATGCAAATCGCCTTTCCTGGGAGTTAACGAAACGGAAGGTTACGAGGGAGACGTTGAAGGGGTTGCAGTAGCGCCCATCAAAAAATCTACGGCAGAAGAACTGGGCATGCAACGGGGCGATTTGATCACCAAAATTAACGGCGTCCGCATCCTCGACTGGACCGACCTCAGCGTCGCGGTTGATGCCTGCAAGGTTGGCCAGGACGTAACGGTGAATTTCCTGCACAACGGAAAAGAAATGACAGCAACCAAGCCGATGAAGTCTTACTGCGATACCAACCCCTATACGGAATGGGGCTGGAACGATGGCGAAATCCATATATTTTCTGCCGGGGACGAAGATACGCCTAAAGCCCGGGAGGAACCTACCGGCGTGATGGGCCGTCCGGAAGCCCTCGACCTGTCGAAAGTTAAAGTAGCGGTTGAAGATTTGACCCAGCAAGAGGCAGACGACATGAAAACGCGCTACAATATGGATATGATGCCCTCGAATGAACTGCGCGTCAACGACCTTGGGCTATTTCCAAATCCGGATCAGGGCGCTTTCCGCCTGCAATTTGAATTGCCGGAACAAGGCGCTACCAGCATCCGGGTATACAATGCGGCCGGGCGTTCCATTTACGACTATGACTTAGGCTCTTATTCCGGCCCCTTCAGCGATGAAGTGGATATTTCACAAAACGGCCCGGGCGCTTATTTCTTAGAAATCACGCAGGGTACGAAGCGGCTCACGAAAAAAGTGGTGCTGCAGAAGGTCGTGAATTAAAGAGGCAAGGGGCAAGAGGCAAACTGGCAAGGAGTAAATTTGCCAGTTTGCCCCTTGCCCCTTGCTTTATTTGCCCCTTGTCTTTCACCCCAGCTCCTTCCCTACCCTCTCCAGCAAAGCCTTGGTGGCGCGAATGCCATCTGGTTCTGAAAGTTTACTGCCTTCGTATTCTACCCCAATGTAGCCGGTATAGCCCGCGTCTTTGACGATTTTCAGCATTTTAGTATAATCCGTCTGGATACAATTGCCTTTGTCATCAAAATCGTGCGATTTGGCGCTCACGCCTTTGGCATAAGGCATCATTTCTAGTACGCCTTGGTAGCGGTCGTATTCCTCCACACAGGGCGATTCCCACATGTCGCCATTTTCGCGACGGATGCAGAAGTTGCCAAAATCGGGTAAAGTGCCGCAATTGGGCATATTCACTTCCTTCATCACCCCGGCGAGCCATTTGCCGTTGGAGGAATAGCCCCCGTGGTTTTCGACTATGACGTTGATGTCACTTTTTCGTGCATACTCGCTCAATTTGCGCAAGCCATCTGCGCCGGCTTTTGCCACTTCTTCTGCGGTTCCCACCCCGAAACAATTCACCCGGATGGAGTGGCAGCCGAGAAATTTAGCGGCATCCACCCACTGGTAGTGGTTTTCTACCGCTTTCAGGCGCTTTTGGGCATCGGTATCGGCCATTTCTCCTTCCCCGTCCACCATAATCAGTACGCTGGTTACCCCGTTGTCATCACATCGCTTTTTCAGTTCAGCGAGGTATTTTTCGTCTTTGGCTTTGTCTTTGAAAAAAGCATTGACGTATTCCACCGCATGGATACCGAAGTCCTTGCTGGCTTTTACAGGAAAATCGAGGTTGTCGAATTCCTTGGCAAATAAGGCTTTGTGGAGCGACCACTCTGCCAGCGAAATTTTAAAAAACATAGTGCCTGCATTGACGGCGGCAGTGCTCTTATCGGCGGTCGTTTGCTGGCCGCAAGCAGCCAGAAAGGAGGCACTAAACGAAGCGCCGAGCGTAGCAACGCCAAGTGAACGAAGAAATTCCTGACGGTTCATAAGTTGTGTGTTTTGTTTGCTGCAAAGTAGCTTTTTAAAATAAATATTCAAGGCTTACTCTTTGAAAGCATCCATGACCGGAAGCGCCCGAAGGTTAAAATCCCAAAGAGCCATGTTTTCCCAGGAAGAACCATCCGTGGCTGTATTGCCTTTAAAAGCGACCCATTCGGCGCCCCAATAACAAAAACCGATGCCTTCGGAACTGGATTCCACAACCTCCCTGAGCTTAAGCAAAAAGTTTCTTTGCCCTTCAGCAGAAGCCGGATACTCGGGGTGAATCTGGTTGGCTAACCCAATCACATTATTGGTTTGGTCGTTCCAGTTAAGGGTAAATGGATAGGCCGTTTCGGCGATGAGGACTTTTTTATTAAAAGTATTGGCCAACTGGGTCATGTTGTGCTCCAATTGAAAGAAGTTTTTTCCGTGCCAGAAGGGATAATAGGACAAAGCGATGATGTCGTAATCCATAGCGCCGATTTGGTTGAAAAACCACATCGCTTCCTGGTGCCCGGCGTAGTGAATCATGATTTGGGTAGCCGGGGAATGGTCGCGAACTGCCTGAATTCCCTTGTTAATCAAGGTTTTCATCTGTGAAATATTGGAAAGATTCCCTTCCGGCCAAAGCAACCCGCCGTTGATTTCGTTGCCAATTTGAATGTAGTGGGGCAGGATTTCGGCGGCAGCTTTTTTGGTAAATTGATAAACGCTGTCCTGCAAAACTTCATACCCGATTCCAGTCCAGGCAGTGGGTTTAGCCTGGTAACCCGGGTCTGCCCAGGTATCAGAATAATGGAGGCAGAGCCAAACTTTCATCCCCTTGTTTTTGACCTCAGCGGCAAGCGCTTTCACCTGTGCAAAACTAGAAGTCGGGCTGGCTGGATTGTTCCAAAGTCGAATGCGGATGGTATTTACGCCTGCTTTTTGGAGGGTTGTGAGCATATCTTCCGCTTGCCCTGCAGCATTTAATACCGCGACGCCTGAAGTTCTGACCGCTGGAAGAAACGACGCATCTACCCCCCTCACCTCTAATGGATCGGGAACCGGTTGATCGCAACAATCGTCATCGTCGGAACACGAAAAAGCCAAACAAGCGATTAAAAAAAAAGCGATTCTTTTGAAAAACATCATATTGAACTGAATTTTGATCATTTTTGAGAAAGTATTTTTTTACCGCAACTTGTCCCGTGTACACACCTGCTATGTTCCAAGTATCTGTATAAAATTACAAAATGTTAAAAAAATCAGGCTATTTCTTTTTCATCGGCGTGCTTTTCGCGACCATTCCGATCGCCGGCAATGGGCAGATTTCAGTAGACACCCTGCGCATGGACACGTTGCCCCTGGTTGAAATTTCCGCAACGCGCAGTACCATAAAATCGGATGAATCCGCCTTGGCTGTTTCGGTAATTGACGTCGGGCGCATCCGCATCGCCCAGCCTCAACTCTCCTTGGCCGAGAGCCTGCCGACCATTCCAGGCGTTTTTGTGCTGAATGACGCCAACTACGCCCAGGATCTGCGAATTTCGATCCGGGGTTTTGGCGCGCGTGCCGGGTTTGGCATCCGTGGGATAAAAGTCCTGCTTGACGGCATCCCGGAATCAACGCCCGATGGCCAGGCCCAGGTGGACAACCTCGACCCGGCCATGTTGCAACGCATCGAGGTCTTGCGTGGCGGATCAGCCGGTCTGTACGGCAATGCGTCAGGTGGGGTGCTGAACCTGACAACAGAAGCCGCTGCTGAAAAAACGGGGGTTGAAGTTCGGATGGCTGCCGGATCTTTCGGGTTTCGGCAATGGCATGCCAAAGCGGGGTTTCGCAGCGGCCAAACCTCATTCAAGGTTGGAATCACCCACGTCAGTATGGAAGGTTTCCGGCGGCACTCCGCCATGAAATCCACGTTGGCTACGCTAAAAATGAAGTGGTCGCCCAAAGCTGATTCCAGTTTTCACCTGACTTTTTTAGCCAATTATACCGATAGCCCGCAGGCAGACGATCCCGGCTCGCTGAATAGAGCACAGGACAGCATTAACCGCAGGGCTGCCCTTCCGGCCAATGTCCAGTACCACGCGGGCGAATCGCTCCGGCACGGCAGGTTGGCGGTGATCTTAGATAAAAAACTTTCAAAACAGGCCAAGCTCAATGTCCGCCTCTGGTCTGCCCTGCGTGAATTTGACAATTCCTTGCCTTTCCGGGTGGGTGGGCAGGTAGACCTCTGGCGCCTGACCGTTGGCGGCATGGCTCAGTTTGAATTGGAAAGCAAGTCAAAAAATCGCCAGCGGGAATCCCGCTACCGCTTTGCCGCCGGTGTGGAGATAGACTGGCTTCAGGACGAGCGGCGCCGTTTCGACAACGAAGAAGGCGTGCGCGGGGCATTGGGGTCGCAGCAGCACGAGGTATTCAGCAGCATCGGCGTTTTTTTGATTGGCCACTGGCGCCCCAAAGACAAGCTGACCGTAAGCGGGGGCCTGCGCGGCGACTTGATCCGGCTTCGGGTGCGCGATCGCTTCCTGGAAGATGGCGACCAATCGGGAGATCGCAATTTCCAGCAGATGAGTCCGTGGATCGGCGCTACCTGGCGTTTGAAGCCCCGACTGAACGTATATGGCAACCTCACCACCAATTTTGAAACGCCAGCACTCATCGAACTTTCCAATAATCCGGAAGGTGCAGGCGGTTTTGCAAATGACCTCAAAGCCCAGCGCACTTTGTCGGGTGAAATCGGGATTCGCAGCCGCGGGCGGAAACAATTGAGTTGGGAAATTGCCATGTTCCAGGCCAGAACCCGGGGTGAACTAAGCCCTTATGAATTGGCCGATCAGCCGGGTCGAACTTTTTACCGCAATGCCGGCTATACCCTGCGCCGCGGCGTGGAGGCAGCGTTGAGTTTTGCACCAACTAAAGGATTGGAAATTTGGATGAACTACACCTGGTCTGATTTCAGCTTTGGAAAATATATTTCGGGTGGCGACGACTTTGCCGGAAAGGCTTTACCCGGATTGCCGCGCCATAACGGGCAGTTGAGCGCCCGATACCAACACCCGCGTGGCACGTTCGCTCAACTATCCGGCCGTTATACCGGTCGCATTTTTGCCAACAATGACAATGCAGTAAGCATTCGTCCAACGGAATTAATCAACGCCCGCATTGGCTGGCGCGGACTTTTGGACAAGGTTTTTTGTGAAGTGTTCCTCGGCTCGGACAACCTCGGTAACGCCCGCGTTTACAACAATATTCGGATCAACGCCGGCGGTGGTCGCTATTTTGAATCGGGGGCTGGCAGGAGTTTTTTTGCGGGCGTGCAATTCAGGTTATGAATCCCTGATAACAGAATCCGTCAGTGCAGATGACTCCAATCATCGTGGACGACGTTTTGTTTGGCGTGACGGCCACGACCAAGAAATGGAAAATTTTCAAGAAGTAAAGCTGCATTAAAGATGGCTTCAACTATAACATCAGCGCGGGTTTCACCTCCATGAATGCATGATAAAGATCCTACAAATCATTGGATGCGCCACTGTCCCAGACTACTTTTTTTGCCATTGCCGAATACGTTGGAGCATTTCTTGATTTGAAACACCAGCGTCGCCGGTCTTCATTCGGGAAAGCACTTCATTTTTCCTTTTCCTTGCAAGTTGTCCACCTCCAATATAGACTTTGGTTTAACTTTGAAGTTCAAAACGAATAAAAACTGTAAATGCACCTGATTATCTTTGACTTAGACGGAACCTTAGTCCACTCCGACCGCCGGGACAGCAACTACTTCGCCCAGGCCTACGAAACCATTTATCAAAAACCTTTCCCGAGCATTGACTGGACGAAGTACCCGCATGTGACCGATACCTCCATATTCAATACGGTTGTGGCACAGCATTTTGATCGTAGCCCTGCTCCGGACGAAATCGCCTTTTTCCAACAGCACTACATCAACCTGCTGAAAGAAGGCCGCCAACAAATGCCGCAGCATTTCCAATCCATCCCGGGCGCGCCAGCCCTGATGACGCACTTGCATGCTGCGCCGGATCAGTACCGGACTTGTTTGGCCACCGGCGGCTGGCAAGCTCCAGCCCGTGTAAAACTCCATCACGTCGGTTTGTTGTCGGATCGCCTCAACATCCATGGAGCCGACGGCAAAATAACCCGGGAAGCCATCTTGTCGGAAGCCATCGAAGCAGCCGGCGGTGCGCATCTATACGCAAAAATCGTCTATGTCGGCGATGCGGAATGGGACGTAATCACCACCCGCAGGATGCAATTGGACTTTGTAGGCATTCGGTGGTGTGGCGATCGGGAAGTGCTTCAGGAGGCTGGCGCTGCACAGGTCATCGAAAATTTCCTCGACCTTGATGCTTTTTTTCAGGCGTTGCATTCCGCCACCCCTCCTGCTGACTTACAGGCACCTGCGAGGAAACTTTCTTTTGAAGATTGTGCTTAAAAGATGCAAAAAGAAAAAAATATTTGCCCGAGGCTTTGAATTCAACACAATCAATCTATATTTGCATCGCTTTTGCAAAAAGGGGGTCTGAATACCCCAAAAACAATCCGATCTCGTAGCTCAGCTGGTAGAGCACTTGACTTTTAATCAAGGTGTCCTGGGTTCGAATCCCAGCGGGATCACAAAAAAAATCTAAAGCCTTCACTTGATTAAAAGTGAAGGCTTTTTTGTTGTTCTGCTTACTCTCGTGCAGGCTTCTCTTTGCGTGTGCTGTTCCGCTATATTTCACCGGCCCAATTTGGGGGTCTACCAGCTAAAGCTCGTGACCACGATTAGGCCTGCTGGCACCCAACCTCTGCATTAAATATGACACTGCTCATTGCAGCCTTTACCCGCACACGCCCCAAAGCAACGGGTTCAGCCCGCCGCATCCGCCGCATCCCCCGCATCACAAAAAGAACCTCATGAAGCCACCCAAAGTGCAAAAAATGTTGTCCTCCCTTCGCTAATTCGTTTAAAAAATGACAATTAAAAAACTAAACAACAACAACTTATGAAAGTCCCAGCGGGATCACAAAAAAAAACAGCCTTTTAGCCTATCTTTGAGAAACATATCTTTTAAAAATATGAAAATTCAACCCGCCTCGTTACAATTCCTTAAAGACCTCGCCGGCAACAACAACCGCGAGTGGTTTCAGGCGAATAAAAACCGCTATGAGGTTGCGCTGGAAAATGTGAAGCAGTTTGTCAAGGCCGTTGAAACTGGGCTGGAAGAGACGGATCATATAGAAGGTGCCAATCTTTTTCGCATTTACCGGGACGTACGGTTTTCTAAAAATAAATCGCCCTATAAAAACAACTTCGGCATGGGCTTCACCCGGGCCACCAACCGACTCCGGGGCGGCTATTATCTCCAAATAGAGCCGGGCACCTCGTTTGCTGCCGGGGGCTTCTGGCAACCCAACGCCCAGGACCTCAAACGCATCCGCGACGAGTTTGCCGCAGACGATCAATCCATCCGTAAAATCATGGCTGAGCCTGGATTTCAAAAACACTTCGGTTCCATCCAGGGCGAGGAATTGAAAACTGCCCCACGGGGCTACGACAAAGACAGCCCTGCGTTGGATCTGATCCGCAAAAAGAACTTTACCGTGCACCGGAGTTTTACAGACGCGGAAGTTACCAGCGACAATTTCCTACTGGAAGTGAAACGGACCTTCGAAGCCATGCGCCCCTATTTCGATTACATGAGTATGGTGCTGACGACGGATTTGAACGGGGAAAGTGTTTTGGATTGAAGGTGGGTAAGTTCGCCAGGCTTGCCCGCGCGCAGGCTCCGCCTATGGTCATCCGATATTTGGGTCTATGCTTTCACCTTTAATAATTCCCTCACAGCCAGCGCCTTTTCCATTGCGGCTTCCGGCATCGGGCTAAGTACCGTCACGTGGCCCATTTTCCGAAAAGGTTTGGTAGTGGCTTTTCCATACAGATGTACGTAAACGCCTTCCATACCCAGGCATTGGTCTAAGTTTTCATACAAAGCCGGGCCTTCATAGCCGGGTTCGCCCAATAGATTCAGCAGGACGGCTGCGGGCACTTTCAGGCGGGTGCTGCCGAGGGGCAAATCCAAAACACCCCGGATATGCTGCTCAAACTGGGAAGTATAACAACTCTCGATGGTGTGGTGGCCGCTGTTGTGGGGGCGGGGCGCCACTTCGTTGACCAGCAGGAGGTGGTCGGGGGTGAGGAACAACTCTACGGCGAGCAGGCCGCAAATGTCGAAGGCTTCGATGGTTCTGCGGGCCAATGTTTCTGCAGCAGCGGCGATTTCGGGACTGATTCGGGCCGGACACGCCAAAAAGGTAACCAAATTCGCATCGGGATCAAAAAGCATTTCAACGGGTGGGAATGCGGCAATTTCGCCCCGCTTGTTGCGTGCCACAACCACCGCAATTTCTTTTTCGATGGGAACCATTTCCTCCAGCAGGCTGGCGCCGGGCAGCAATTTCCTGGCTAAGTCTTCTTCCGTTCGGATGACGGAAACCCCACGCCCGTCGTAGCCATCGGTACGGCTTTTCTGAACAAACGGTAAAGCCCACTTTTTTTGAGCTACGGCTTCCCGGATATCCGATTCATTTTCAAACAATTCAAAAGCAGCGGTTGGAATGCTGTTTTCTACATAAAATTGCTTTTGCAAGCCCTTGTCCTTGATGATTTGCAATGCGGCTGGTTTCGGGTGGATCACCAATCCTTCTTTTTCTAACTGAAATAGGGCTTCGATATTGACGTGCTCAATTTCGATGGTCAGCACATCCACGGTTTTGCCAAAGCGGAGGACATCGTCGTAGTCGTTAAAATTTCCTTCCGTGAAACCGGTGCAAAACGGCTCGGCAGGAAAATCGCGGGAGGTATCGAGCGCAAAAAAAGGCAGGTGCCAGTTGCCGGCGGCGAGGGCCATCATTTTGCCCAATTGTCCGCCGCCCAGAACACCAAGACGGGTAGATGGAATCTTCATAAAAATTCATTTGAGGCGCAAAGGTATGCATGGATTCGTTAATAATTGCCCGATGGTGTATCTTAGTGCCTACGCCTGCGTTTTGCTACGAGTTCAAAAAACAAAAAAACCGCTTATGCGCATCTTTTCACTGCTTTTTGCCGGCTGTTTGTCGCTGGCAGCCGGCACCCTGAACGCCCAGAAAGACACCCTCCGGCTCAGCCTCGACCAAGCCATTGCGAAAGCCCAGGGAGAGGCGCCCGATGTCAAAATTGCCGAGACGACTTTCGGCAACAACTATTGGCGCTACCAGTCTTTTTTGGCCGACCTTCGCCCTCAAATCAGCCTGAACGCCACCCTGCCCGACCTCAACCGTTCTATTGAGGCCATTACCCTGCCCAACGGCAATCAAGCTTTCGTAAGCCGGGCATTCATGCGAAACAACGTGGGTATCGGTATTCAACAGCAGGTGTCGCTCACCGGCGGCACGCTGTTTGCACAAACAGGGTTGCAGCGCATTGACATCTTTCCGACTAATGGAAACGACGGTTTTGTTTCTTATTTGTCCACGCCGGTCAGCATTGGGTTCATCCAGCCTATTTTCGGTTTTAACCAATTGCAATGGAACCGCCGCATTGAGCCCCTGCGCTACGCGGAATCTGAAAAAGCTTATTCGTTAGACCTTGAGCAAACGGCTTTTCAGGCTGCAAATTTGTTTTTCGACATCCTCATCGCCCAACTCAATTTAGAGGCTGCTTATCGCGACAAAGCCAATGCAGATACCCTGTACGGCATTTCCAAAGGCCGGTACGAAGTGGGCCGGATTGCAGAAACAGAATTATTGCAAATCGAGCTGAACGCCATGAACGCCAACGCCGACGTGTCGCAAAGCATGCTGAATATGCAAACCAGCGCCGAGCAACTGCGCGATTTTTTGGGCATCAACGAAGCGGTTCATTTTCAATTGGAAACCCCTTCTGAATTACCGACTTTTATGCTGGATGCCCAACAAGCGCTGCAATATGCCCGGGCGCACCGCCCGGAGGTCATCGCGTTTGATCGCCGCCTGCTGGAGGCGCAAAGCAACGTGGTGGAAGCAAAACGCAGCACCGGCCCGCAAGCCGACCTGTTTGTTTCATTCGGCTTGTCTCAAACCGGCGATCAGTTGTCCGATGCCTACACCAGTCCGCTCGACCAGGAAGTGGTCAATATTGGCCTCAGTGTGCCGATTGCCGATTGGGGCAAAGCCAAAGCGCGCCGGGAAGTGGCGCAATCGAACGCAGAACTTACTCAGCTTCAGGTGGCTCAGGAACGCGTGAATTTTGATCGGGAAGTTCTGGTAAAAGTGCAACAATTTGACCTTGTTCGGGAGCAGGTGCGCATTGCGTTGCGCGCTTATGAAATCGCCCAAAAGCGCCTCGGCATTACCCGTCAGCGCTATTTAGTAGGCAATATCCTCATCACCGACCTCAACCTGGCGCTTCAGGAAGAAGCTGGTTCGCGCAGGGGTTACATTGCTGCTTTGCGCAATTTTTGGTTAGCTTATTACGATTTGCGCCGGTTGACGCTGTTTGATTATGAGCGGAATGTGCCTTTAGTACGCGCAACTCCTGACGTTAAATAAACAAAAAGGCTCCGAAACCGGCATTGCTACCGATCCGAAGCCTCTCTTTTGCAGTATTCCAAAATATTAAGTCACATACTTTGTATGCATTTTTAAAGACAGGTGCATTTTCAAAAGGGTTGGAAAAAAAGGAAAATATTTTTTGGTTAAAGTTTTGTTCAGGAGGTTCAGGTGTCGGACACTTTGGAAGTGTCCGACACCTGAACCTCCTGAACAAAATCTTAAGACCGAACCACCTTTATCGTACGCGTTCTGTTGTTTTGCCAAATCCGAAGCGCATAAATTCCGGCAGGAATTCCGGTCAGATCCAAGCGTAGCGCGATGCCGGAAGAAGCCTGCTCTATTAGCAAACGGCCATTCACATCGTATAAGCCCGTTTTCCAAGGGTCATTTAAACCGACCCGGACATTCAATTCGGTAGCGGCAGGATTCGGAAAAAGTTCCACCCGAAGTTCGCCTGCCAACTCATTCGTGCCCACGGCTTGGCAATTGCCGTCGTGCAGTTGACAGCACAAAAAGCGGGCGCTGCGCTCGACGATGGTATCTGATTCGGCTGCGGTAAAACCATGTCCGCCTCCTGCAAAAGTTACCAATTCCGCCTCCATTCCAATGCTGTCGGCGTAAGGGAGAATGGCTGCGGAGCCATAAACAAAAATGCAGGGATTGAACAGGCCGATGTTGCGCAGGTTTTGAAGCACACAACCTTCGCCATAAGGCACCACATCATCCGCCGTACCATGAATGAGCAACATGGGCGGGTCGGAAGCGCCGTCCAAATAACTCAAATCCGGCAGGGCACCCGACATTGGAATCACGGCTTTTATGGCCGAGCTAACGCCCGGATTGCCGCCTTCGCCTTCAATATCGCCAAGGTCGGCACAAAGGGGCAAATTCTGCCAGTTGCCGCAATAACTCAACTGAAGCGCGGCTTCCGGGCGTTCTGATTCATCGGTCAGATAGGCCAGTCCCAATGCGGTAAAAGCGCCAGCGCTGTGTCCGGCGGCATAAATATTATCTGCATCAATACGCCAATTTACAGCATTGGCGCGAAAATAGCGCACCGCAGCTTTGGCGTCCTGCATGGCTCGGTAAAAGGCCCGTATGAATTTATTTTCATCCAATTCGGCGTTCCAGCACAACAAATTGGGGGTAATGCTCAACCGGTAACTAATAGAAGCCACCACATACCCACGCAGGGCCATTTGGTGGCAATAAGCTGCCATGTCACGCTTGTCGCCGCCAGCCCACGCGCCACCGTGGATGACAATTAGCAAAGGTCGCTCTGTTTCAGGATCGTCACAGGGTTCATAAATATCACAAAGCAAATCCTGAAAATTGTTGTAAGGCGGCAAGGCACCGTTTTGGCAAAAGATGTTCGATGAACCCCAGTTGATGCGGCCCTGGCCGTACACCATATTTTGGGTCGTGTCCACGCAATCGAAAACCGGCTCGGCATAGCGGCCACTCTGGCAAAGGTTTTGTGCGGAGAGATTCAGGGTCAGCAAAAGACAGGCAAAGGTTAGGGTAAATAAGTTGTGCATACGGATTAGTTTAAGTGAATGAGCAAAATTAGCCAAAATCCTGATATACTGCATCCGTTGCGAATTTTTACGGGCATGTTAGGGAAAAATCCGAACATGCCCGTAGCCATCACAATCGGATCATGCGCAATATTTGCACACCTTCGCGGTGTCGCAGGGTCATCACATAGATACCCGGATGGAGTCGGGATGCGTCTAATGTTTGAATGCCTGCATTGTAGTATTCTTCCTGCCCGCACCGGCGACCAGATGCGTCATATAGCGTGGCTTCTGCGGCCCACGGCAGATTCAAAGTGAACGAATGGCCAAACGGCTGGGGAGAAACAGTGGCCATGGCACTGCCGACCGGCACCTCGTTTGCATCCACGATCAGTAAACTGGTTTCGCGGACAATGCATTCGTTGCTGGCAGTCAGCGTAACGGTAAACTCGCCATTACCAGCATAAACATGACTCACAATTGGCCCAACAGCGGTTGTTCCATCCCCGAAGTCCCATTGCCAGAAGGTAAATCCTTCAGTAGCAGCCATAAAGGTAACTACGGTGTCTTCAATGACCATTTCAAATGCCGCAACAGGATCAGTATTGGTAAAAACAACGCCTGGCGGGGCGCTAAGTGGCAGTGTAGAGACAGGCGCCGGAAGAATGGGCGGAAATGGCGGCGGGCAGGTCACGACAGGCGGATCGCGGACGATTTCAGTATGGAGTTGTGCCGTCCAACCGCCTTCGCAAGCCAAGGCCTGTGTCAAAAATCCGACCAACTGCTCCTCAATAAACCATCGCCACTGAGGATCTAAAATATCGTGGCCGAATCCATTGCCGGTGAGCAGGTAATACGCGGCCCCTTGCTGATCCAAATATTCGGCAATCGTGCCGGAACCATGCACCGGTACCTGGTAGGTGCCGCAACAGGGATATATTGGCGCTGTCCCAAAAAAAACGACCCCATCGTGTGTGCCGTGTACCAGCATCACGCTGATGTCCAATTCATCTTCGTCAATCCAGGTCGTGTCCAAAATGGCGCCAGACATCGGAAATATCGCCCGAATGCCACTTACAACCGGCAGCGGAGCGCCTACATAATCAGGCCAGATACCGCAGCCGGTGCATACGGCATTGACTTCGTCCTGATCCATAAAAGCGGCGTGTAAAGCAGTCCAGGCACCTGCGCTGTGTCCACCTACTGCAATATTTTCGGGATCCAGCGGGATCTCGAAAGCGTGTTGTTTCAGCCAATTTATCCCATCCAGTACATCAACTGCCGCCACATAAGCGGAAGGAACAAGCGAATTGCTCCAACTCACGTTGCAAGGGAAGGCTAATCCGGCAGCGATCAGACAGTCGGTGCGTTCGCACAAACGATATCCAATCGTAGCAGCCACGAAACCCAATTCGGCCAATTGCCGGGCCTGTTCAGCAAAATCCGTGTAGCTGCCGGCAACGAATCCTCCGCCATGAACGAGCACCACTAAAGGGCGGCGTTCGCCAGTTTGTAAATCATCAGGATAGTACACGCGGAGTCTTAAAGACCTGGAAAACGGGATATCCCATTCGTCAATCGCCGGAGCCGTTTTGTAAACAACGTCCATTGATGCTACCGGGTGTACTTCGTTCAGCAGGGTACAATCTTCTTCGCAATAGCCCTGACCTTGAAGGTAGAAAGGGCTGGAGCAAATAAGGATCCCGACAATTAATCCATGCAACAAAAATCTAAAATTTAGAGCATGGAGAAGACAATGCAAGGGCAAAACAAACAGGGCATTAAACTTTTGCATAAGCTGGATTTTTTTAGAATGGAAGTTTTTTCAATTTCATCGAACTAAAAAGATGGGGATCCGCCAGGAGTTTTTTCAACTGCGCGTCGGTAGGATTGATTAAATAATTGTTGCTGTCGCCTTCTTTTTTAAACGGCGTGATGGCGTTGTAACGATCTAGACTCTGTTTTAAATCCGCCTTTTCCCCAATCTCAGAGTGTTTGACCAGCAACTCCGTGTCGGAAAGGCGTTTTATGTAGATCAAAGACCACCTTGACTCCTCGTTTTTCATCGAAAACCAAATCTCGTCTTTTTCACCTTTGGTCACCATAATTCGCTCCGTCGCCGTCAAACTGTCTGTTGCAGTTTTGAAATAAGGGGAATTTGTTGAGGAACTACTCTGCGCTTTTTTAAAAAGAATTTGTTTGCCGGCAGCCAGATCGAAAGAAAAAAGTATTTCTTTTGATTGTGGAAATAACAGATAATCGCCTGCCGCTTCAAAAGTAACAAAATGCCCGCCGCGTTTCTGTTCCGAGGCGTCGGATTGATCCTGTTTAAGCGTATAATATGCCTGCGATGCTGTCACGAAATAATCTAAAATCTCCCCCTTTTGCTTGTCTTCGGCCAGGAGTTTTTCAAATTTCGGCAAATCTTCGCGACGAAAACCCCTCATTGCGGTAGCCAGCAGTTTATGGTCATTGAGTCGTTCCAACCGCAATAAATCAAGAAATATTTCATCCGATTTTTCAGCGCCATCCGATTCGGTTGCCTCGTACAATCCGGATAAATAATCAGGAATTACTTTTAATTCGTCCGCCTTTTGGGGAACGGGGTTTTCGAACAGGATCGAAGAACAGGAGCCTAATAGGATTGTAAGCACAACAAGGCACGTTGCACTTATCCGGAATTTGGAATGGTCATTCATAAAAAGCATGGTTTTTGTTTTAGAAAATAGCATAAAATTATCCCGAACTTGCAAAGAGGTAACACCTTTTTGGAAAGGTGTTACCTCTCGTAGCATCACTTTGTCAGGACTACGCGCCTGCTCATCGGGGCATAGCCTTTTAGCTGAACATGAAGGTAATAAATACCATCCGGTAATTCTGACAAATCTAATCGTTCGGATGAAGTTTCGTAGAAGTCTGCTTTTTTCGCAAAATGCTGTTTTCCAAAGACATCAAAGATCGAAATATCGGCTTGTCCGGTCACTGCCTGTGCAAAATTCAGGTTAATTTCACCGCTTGTCGGATTGGGGTAAATGTTCACCTGGTTCTCTTCTACGGCAGTTTTTGCGACAAGCGCATCAACCGAATAAGATCCAGTTTCGCTGTCAGCAAACGGCTCTGGTATCGGAATAATGCTGATTTGGTCAAAAACAGCCGTGGTAATGGAGCCTGCCGAGCCGCTTTCCACAAAAAAACCAACATTGATGCAATAGGCGCCTCCAATAGTGGCATGAAGCGCCACCTGCCAGATTTGGCCATCCGCAGAAGTGAATGCGCTAAAGTTTCCTCCATTGCGGACTAAGCGCAGCCAGGTATGGCCAGGGCGCGAAAGATCGTTGCCTTCAGCAGGTCCCTGTGCCACATGACGCGATTCACGGCGAAAAGTGCTTCCCAATTTCTTCTTAATAGTCACTCTTTTTGAGCCGGGCGTATTTTTGTGCCGAAAATTAATGCCAGCCCAGCCGTTGCCCTCAATGTTTTGTATGCGAACAATGATTTCTCCTTTTCCGCAAAACTCCTGATAAACATGGTGGAGTCTGTCGGCAGTTGGGGTAGAAACACCCTGAGACGAAACGGTAACCGAAGAACCAATACAGCCATAAGCACTTCCATTGGCGGTGCCAATACCCGTATGCTGCCACGGTGATTCGAGGGAAATAGCGTCTTCGTCTATCTGACTATCACAGTCGTTGTCTTTTCCATCGCAAATTTCCGGGGCACCGGGGTAAATGGTTGGATCATTGGGGTCGCAGTCGTTTAAAAATTGATCCAGGTTGACCCGAATGAATTTTGGGCGGTAGGTGTCTGGATTCCTCGTGGTGCCGCTGCTGCATTGCCGAGGACAGGTTGCGCTTGCCGTAAAGTCATTGACATTGTAGGAAATCAGCAGTTCGTCTCCGTTCAATTCGTGCGTGTGCGCCTGAGCATTGTAAGTGCCAAGTGGGTCGCCATTATAACTGTCATTCACGGTATAAACGGAAGCTACCAGATTAAATGGCCCGGTTAATGTTGCGCTTTGCCGCAAAAATATTTTCTGCCCTGCGCCGCAAGTCAAATAGCCAATCTGCTGGGTAATCATTAAATATTTTCCATCGTAAGGAAATACACTAAAAGAAGTGGATACGCCAGTGTTGACTGGCAATAAAGACACTAATGAAGTAACCGGATTTGCCATCCAACCCCAAATATGGGTATAAAATTGCCATGGCTGATACAACTGGTCAACAGGGCATCTTGCCACATGGGCTTTAAAATCTTTTTGACCGTACAAGTAAAGCATTCCTCCTTCCAGAACAATTGCCTTGCCAAATTCAATTTGGTTAACCCCCTGAGCAGAAGGCAGATTTAGTGGATTGATAGCCAGCAATTGCAAACCGGGATAACTCAATTCTGCGACATAATTTCCAAAAAATGAGCACTTGCTGCGTTTGTGCAGAAAAATGTAAACCTTGTTGTTGTAATAAAAACCTTTACCGGGCCAGAAATACATTCTCGTCACCTCGCAGGCAGGGTCGGTTTCGCCTGTCTTGAAAAAAGACCAGTCGCCCGGCGCTTCGTCATAATGTGAGATCATGTCATCAGGATTGGATGCACTTTGTTCCAAAACGCAGTTATTGGCTCTGAAAAGGCACGGGATTGAGTTATTCTGTGCGTTGTACTGATTAATGTAGCTATCCCCAAATAACCACAACACCCGCCCGTCAGGCAATGGAACCGAAATGGTCGCATCCCCGGCATTCCAACCGCTTTCCCTTCGAAAATATTCGGTAAATTCTGCATCTGGCGTTCCGGATTGCGCTCCAACGGATAGTGCTGTTAAAAGCATCCAAGCGAATAATTGAATGAACTTTTTCATAGTGTTTAAGTGGTTTGATGATGTTGAAAAAATGTGTTTCAGGAATAACTGCGGATACTTTGAAGGAAAAACCGGCCGGCATATTCGAATCAAAGCAAAAATTATTCGATGATGACTTTACAGGTCTGCTGCGCGCCATTGTGTAAAACTACTTTAAGCAGGTAAGCGCCGCTGTGCTGAGGCGCTCGCAGGGAAGGCGAGCTGTCGGTGAAGGTTACCGAGTTCAAGAGCTTTCCGGTTGTATCGTACCACAAAGCCTGCATTTTTGGAGAAGTTGCTCCGTTCCAAGTCACCCACTGGTTGGTTCTGGCCGGGTTGGGCGACACGCAAGCCTGGTTGCTATTTCCCTGATCCGGTTCCTGCAATCCGACCACAATGCTCAGATAGGCGACCTGCATAGACGGTACGCCACAGTCATTATTGGCCACCAATACGACCGTATAATTGCCCGCAGCGGCGTAGGTATGCACCGGCGAAGTTTCCGTGCTGGAATTTCCGTCTCCAAACGTCCAGAAGTAGTCGGTCGCATTGGCCGAATTGTTGGTAAATGCTGCGGTAAAACCATCGAAGGAAGCTGTAAAATCTGCTACTGCCGCCGGTGATATGGTCACCGCATCCGCCATACTCAATATTCCGGAGCCCGCTGCATTGCTCACGGTTAGCGTTACGCCATAGGTGCCCGCGCTGGTGTAAATGATCAATGGGTTGGATGCGTTGGAGGTTGCCGGAATGCCCCCTTCGAAAGTCCAGGCATAGGTCAGTCCGCTTCCAGGGGTCGTTGCCATAAATTCAACCGGGAAACCGCCGCAGCTTTCGCAGCCAAAATCGGCGCTTTGGCTCCAGCCAGCTACCGGAGGCAATACAATATTGACAGGTAGCTTGATGGTGTCGCTTCCGCAGACATTCGTAGCGATGAGGGTAACCGTATAGACACTGGCGGCTGGATACTGGTGGGTGGGCGCATCGGTTGTGCTGGTTGTTCCGTCGCCAAAATTCCAATGGAATTGTTCGCCAAAGGTGGAATTGTTGTCAAATTGTACGGATGTGCCGTTGATGTTCGGCGAAAAAGCCGCAACGGGCTGGTTCAATCCGGTAATTTCGATTTGAGCGATGGCGGAATTACAACCTATCTGAGCCGCAACGCTGTAAACGCCTGGTGCAGTGACGACAATGTTTTGAATCGTTTCGCCAGTTGACCAAAGGTAAGAATCGGCATCACTCGCTGTCAATTGCGTTCCTTCTCCCGCGCAGAGTTCGGTACTGCCCGCTTCGATGGCAAAAGGAGGGGTTTCTGCAACATGGAGGTAAACAAACAAAATCCTCGTGGAACCTATGGTTTGTTGAAAACCAGTAGCTGCATAGTTTGATCCGTCGCAATTCGACAGGGCGATGCTTTTCGCAATTACATTGGTCAATACATTCGGGTTGGGAATAATACCGAAATCCAGTATAGTTAGCAAATTGGGATCAATGCGGTGTACCCGGCTTTGAACATAAATTCCGAATGCATTGGGTTGGACAGAAGTTGAAACGGAGACTAACGTTCCATTGTCTGCCTGCTGAATATCGTACCCAATATCCTGCATCGGATCGCCGTAAGTCAGGCTATTCAAAAATGTACCGGCGCTGTTCCAGACTGTTACTTCTGCCTGCACGTTTTCTATCGGCAGCACTGATCCTACGGTGTAAACATTGCCCAAAGCATTCGCTTCAAGCCCAAAAAGATCGGCACCGTCGTTGATGGTTTGCGACCAGACTAATTCGCCTGCATTGTTGATTTTGGCCAAATAAGGCGTGGTAAATGCGCGGGGTACGGTGAGCAGATAACCATCGCCGACCGGTTCAATATCGGTTGGTGTTTCAAAAAAACCGTTGTGGAATGTTTTAGTCCACATGGTGTCTAAGTTTGCATTCAATCGCATCACGCCCACATCCTCTGGATTCAATCCTATATCCAAACCCACATTGCTTACCATCAGGTAATTGCCTTCATTGGCATTTGCAATACGGGGGTTGCTGTTGACGCCGGTTTGCAGCCCATTGCAACATCCCAGTCTGCCATAGGATTTTATGCCGGTGACTAAGTCGGGCTGAAGGGACAAGTCGGTGCGCAATACAAACGATTTATTTGGAAGGTAATCGGCAGTACAATCGGCGCAGTGGTCGCCCACAACGACCAACTGGCCTTCGGGAGATTCCAACAAGTCAGTAATACGCGATTGTCCGGGGATCAAATCGTTAAAAATGCGTTGGTGAATAATGTTGCATTGTGCATCTACGATAAGCAGGCTGGCATCCTGGTTGATAAAGCCGCCAACTGCGTAATTGCCATTGCTCAGCTTGAGGATTTTATTGCCCTCGCTGTGGGTTCCTGCGACGCCAAAGGTACAGGTAATGCTTTGGGCATAAAGCGCGCTTTGGAAAGCGCATAGGAATGCTACTGCAAATAGAATTGCATTTCTCATGGTGATCCGATTTTATTTTGAATAATTGACCTCACAAAGCTACGTCCCTGAACTACCCTTCCGAAACCCCTTAAACAGCGAATTTTAACTGACCTTTAACAGGCACCCGATAGTGACTGCAAACAAGGAGCGGTCTCCCTGTAAATGGTTAATTTTGACAAATGCTGTTTAAAACTTCCCTTTTTATGGGTAGGCCGACCGTGCTTTTGCCGGTTTATGAAGACAGAGGTTTCCGGAAAAGGAAAGGCATCCTTTAAAACCAAAAAAGTTGGAATTTTTTTTCACTAATTATTCCATCAATACGAACCCGGCCCAGAAGAAGGGATTCGGGTCTTTCGCCAGCAATTCAAGCTGCGCAGTTCGGAAAGCTGTGGGTATATCCATTTTCTTTTGCAGCCAGTTTGTATAAAAGCTGCTCATCAGTTCCATGGTCGCCCGGTCGTCTACCTTCCAGAGGCTCATGATGAGGTAGCGGACGCCGGCTAATTTGAAAGCCCTTTGCAAGCCATAAACCCCCTCGTTGCCCGCTACGTCTCCCAGTCCGGTTTCACAGGCAGATAGCACTACTAATTCTGTATCAGACAAATCCATCTGACTAATCTCATAGGCTGTCAATATGCCATCTTCCATATTTTCCCTCAACGGCTTGCCTGTTAGCCAGGCATGGTTGCCTCCGGCCAAAATGAGTCCTGAGCGAATCAACGGGTGGTCGCTGATTTTGAAAATAGTACTTGCATCGTTGCGGACAGGGTTGGTCGTTTTAATATCAGGAAAAAAATAGCCGTGGGTCGCCAGATGGATGATTTTTGGAGATGGGAGGCCACTGTTTCTTCCTGTTTGCCGAAAGGCTTCTTCTGTTGCAGCATTTCCGGTATATGCCCTGACCTCAAACCCGTGCTGTTGAAGTTGATGCCAAACGGTATCTACCTCCTGTTGGGTAAATGGCAGGTAGCTCCAGTTTCCGCCCCGCAAGGTAGAATCTGTATAAGAAAAAAGACCCCGGCCATTGGTGCCAAAAGTGTGATCTTCTATTCTTGCAGACGACGGGATCGTGCGCTCGTCGGGTTCGTATTGAACGCCTCCCATGAGGACGACTTCCCGATGGGCTTTTTTTTCTTCCGGCATCTGGCATAACTGGCGGGTAGAACCCAACCGGATCAAATGGTATGGCTTTAAAAGGGGCGTGTTCTTTTTGAATTGCATGGCATCCGGATTGAGCCGGTGCAGCAGGCCTGTGGGGCTGTAATAGATTTTACCTCCCGCCGGCAAAAGCGATTCGAGCGGTTTCCAGAGCAAATCATACAGCGAAGCCGCGCCATTTTGTCCCGGTCGGTACATCGCCCAATAAAACTCCTGGTCTTTTCGTCCCGCTCGTTGTACCAAACGGCTCAACTGTTTCTCTTCACACAGCGGCACAAAAACCGGGTGCGTGTCGTCAGGGCGCAATAACAAGGCTGCGTATTTTTCACCTGCTGCCGCGGAGTCGCGGTAAACAATAAATTCTATGGCCGCATCATGGCTGCCGAGGCAGGCTTGAATCTCTTTCCAGCTAAATCGTTTGAGGGTTTCTCTAAACCCGGGCACCGCCCTAATAAGCTCTTTTTCGAGTGCAATCGCTTGTTCTTCAAGTTCCTGAATATTATTTTGCATGGCTAATGGTTCCCCCCGCTCTGCAGCAAGAAGGCGTTGAAAATGTTGCCAGTTTAATTTTTTTTCAACTAATCCGCTGTCTTGTGAATGGGAAACTGCATTCCTGAAAGCGAGCGCATTTTCAAGCAACATCCCTTTATAAAACAAGGCATTGTCCCATAGTGCCGCGGAAAATTCCGGCGAATCCGGCGCCCGGCTGGCTGCAAAGGCAATAAATTTGTCATTGATTTTTCGGTTCAGTTTTTCTTCCTGCATAATTTCCTGCTCAGACAGGAATGCCGTGTTATTGAGCAGGTTAATTTGGCGAATATTGTTGATTTTCAGATGAATTGGTTCCGCTTTTTGACAATGTCCGGATTCACAGTAAAATTCCGCAAGTTTGTCCAAATGATCTAAATAGTAAGGATGCGTATTGCCGAAAACCTCCAGCCAAATCTTTCCTGCCTCAAAAAAAGAAGCTTCGGCCTGATCGTACTGACTTGATTTTTGGTATACTTGAGCAAGTCCTTGAAGGGTTCCGGCATACTCCTGGCATTTTTTGCCAACAACCCTTTCATAGATCACGCTGGCTTCCAGGAAATAAATTTCAGGCTGTTTATATTGCTCCATGTATATATAGAACCAGGCGAGATTGGTCAGAGACCTGGCATAGTCCGGATGAGAAGTTCCGTATATTTTTTCACAAATTAAATTTGCTTTTTTGAAAAGCGGTTCGGCTTTGGCATATTGACCGGAAATAGTATATAAATAAGCGAGGTCATTGATGGGTTGGAGCATTTGTAAAGTGTCCGCATTAACCTGATCAATGGCCAGCAATTCGATAAATATGGATTCCGCCTTCTCGTATTGGTTCATAAACATATAAAGGTTGGCGAGGTTATTTCTGGCGTAAAGAGTGCCCCGATATGTTTTACCCAGAAGGGTTTCCCAAATTACAATGCCCTCCTTGTGAAGTTTTTCTGCTTTCTGAAATTGCCCAATATTTTGATAAAGAAAAGCAAGTGAACCTAAGCTGTTGGCATACAAATGATGCATTTTTCCCAATTCTCGCGCGTAGATGGCGCTCGACTCCATATAAAGCGATTCCGATTGCTGAAAGTCGCCCAATAAAAAATACATTACCCCAAGATTAGCGAGGCTTTGCGCGTAATCGGTGTTTGATTTTCCAAACCTGCTTTCATAAATATTTTTCGCTTCCGTAAAGTGCCAAAGCGCATAGTCATACCTGCCCCAATCCTCATATAACCACCCTAATTCCAGCATACTGGCGGCATAAACCGGATGCGAACGGCCTGCCTGCCTGGCTCTGATGTCCCGCGCTTCAAAGTGGAGTGCTTCTGCTTTTTCGAATTGCCCCAACTCCCAATGTTGAATCCTGGCGAGGCTGTCTTTTAGCATTGCAATCTCCAATGAATCGGTTTCCTGAGCGAAAAGGCCGGAAAAAACAATGCATGCAAAAAATGTAAATACGTGTTTCACAGGCTGTTAATTAGTGTCTGTCTTTAGAGTCCGATAGCTGCGTTATGTTTTGCTCTCGAACTCTAAAGTCCAGACACGGGACTAAATGGACGAACACAAATTAAGAGAACTTTCTGACAATTGGGAACCTTGTTGGCTGTATTTTATTCTTCATCTCCGGAAGATTTATAAATTTATGCCCGAAACATCAAATTTTGAGGAAAAGAAGGATGCCTTTTCTTTTTTGTTCACTCCATAACTATGAATAAAGCGTTCCTGAATACCGGTGAAACTTTCCTGCTGGCGGCCATCCAAGCGGGC
>JBBQGV010000049.1:0-38528 GCA_038323375.1 Chitinophagales bacterium | reverse complement strand
GCGCAAGAAGGGAGCGTAGCCAAAGCTACGTGACCGACGAAGGCAATTGCGCCGACTGAAAGCAATTGCGGGAAGTCCGGTGGGAAACGCAAGTTCGGCGTAGCCAAAAGCCACCGCCCAAATCGGGAAGTTATTATTGCGGCGTTCCTTAGTATTGAATTCTTTAACGAATCAAAAATAACATGGGAAAAGCAACTAAGAACCGCTTGTTCACGGTGGTCGTGCTGGGAAGCATGATCTGGATGGCTCAAACCGCCTGTACCCGGGAGTACATTGAAAATGCGAATCCGGTATGCTTTGAGACAGATGTCTTGCCGATTTTTCAATCCAATTGTACCCAAAGCGGCTGCCACAACCCTGTGGATCGCGAAAAAGGATACGACCTTACCAGTTACGATAAAATTGTCAGCAAAGGCATCACTTCGGGTGATTACAGAGGCAGTGACATTTACAAATCCCTCGTCGTGCTTGGAGAATCTATGCCGCCTGCGCCGTTTGGCCGCCTGAGCGACGAGCAGATTACCAATATTGCGCTTTGGATTGAACAAGGTGCCAACAACACCATCAACTGCGGCGACTCCGGTAATTGCGTGACCGACAATGTCACCTTTAACGCAACGGTCAAACCCATCCTTCAAAAATATTGCACAGGTTGCCACTCCGGCAGCTCGCCTTCCGGCAACATCAGCTATGCCACCTATAATGCAACACAACCCACTGCGTTGAGCGGTGCCTTAGTTGGTTCGATCGAACATGCTCCCGGGTATACGCCAATGCCTGAAAATGCCAGCAAAATTCCTGCCTGCGACGTTGAAAAAATCCGGCAATGGGTTGTGCTTGGCGCAAAAAATGATTGATTTTCAACAAAAACAATTATCATGAAAAAGATTGCAATGCTTGTGTGTCTTCTGCTTCCGGCTGCTTATTTCGTGCAGGCACAAAGTAAATATTTTACGCGCACAGGTGCCGTTAGCTTCAATGCAGAAGGTGCCATGGACGACATCGAGGAAGTAAAAGCAGCAACAAAAACGGCGACCTGCGTGGCAGATCAAGCCAGCGGGCAGATGGAATGGGCCGTGCTGCTGAAAGGATTCCAGTTTAAAAATGCGTTGATGCAGGAGCATTTCAACGAAAATTATGTAGAAAGCGACAAATTCCCGAAAGCGACTTTCAAAGGACAGATTGACAACCACGCAAATGTAAAATGGACAACCGACGGTACGTACCCGGTGGTTGTCAATGGGAAAATGACCCTTCACGGGATTACCAAAGACCTCGTAGCCAAAGGCACTGTTCAGGTAAAAAGCGGTAAGCCAGCCTTAGCTTCTGATTTTTTTGTCAAACTCTCAGATTATGACATCAAAATCCCTTCAGTAGTAGGGACAAAAATTGCCAACGAGATAAAGATTTCGGTGAATGCCAATTTGGAACCCTTTAAAAAGTAAATCATGAAACGATTAATTTTTCTGATCACAAGCGCTTTGACACTGTTCTTTTTACCCTTAAAAGGCAGCGCACAGGAAGGAAGTTTGCTCGATATTCTGGGCAAAGATGAGGTAACTGATTACACCACCAACGCATTCAAAAGCTCGCGGGTCATCAATGGCCACAGCATGGAAATGATTTCGGAAGGCACGCTCGACTTCCGCATCCTGCACCGCTTTGGCAGAATCAGCGATGGGTTTTATGAAATGTTCGGCCTTGACCGTGCCAGCATGCGCATAGGGTTCGATTATGGGATTTCTCCCAATTTGATGGTTGGATTTGGCCGCAGCACCGCCAAAAAGGAAATGGACGCTTTTGTGAAGTACCGGATTTTGTGGCAATCAAAAGGCAGCAAAAATAATCCGGTTTCTTTGGTCTGGGTTAGCGGCATCACCATGAACGGCCTCAAAGACCCGATTGGCAATCCCGAAGTGCCTGTGACATTGTCCAGAAGGTTGGGGTACTATCACGAACTGATCATCGGGCGCAAAATCACCGACCGACTTACCTTGCAGCTTTCGCCCACCTGGGTGCATCGCAATATCGTGGACAACCAGCTCATTCCGAACGAATTATTTGCAGTTGGCTTTGGTGGCCGTGTCAAATTCACACAGCGCTTGGCTTTCGTCTGGGATTACGGGTATGTGATCAACCGGTTCCCCGGTAACCTCTTAGCCAACCCTTTGTCCATTGGATTGGATATTGAAACGGGCGGCCACGTCTTTCAATTGCATTTTTCCAATGCAGTCGGGATGAACGAACGGGCTTACCTCTCGGATACAAATGGTGATTGGCTGAAAGGCGATATTCAGTTCGGCTTCAACCTGTCGAGAATTTTTCAGGTCAAAAAACGGCCAATTGAATGATTCCTATTCACCATACTACTGGACATTTTCAAGAATCTGAGGGAAACGAAGTAACGTTAACCGGGATATGAGTCGCGTCATTCCGCGATGGAGTTGCGCACTATTCAGGATTGGATCGTAAAAAACAGCTCATCGGCGTTCCTGGCGTGGTTGAGATCAACAGCTTTGGCGGCTACCTGCGGCAATACGAGGTAGCGCTAAAAACGGATCGGTTGCGAGCTTTCGGCATCAGTACTCACGAAGTGTTTATGGCGCTGGAAAATGCCAACGAAAACTCCGGTGGTGCCTACATCGAAAAATCGAGCAGCGCATATTTTATCCGGGCAGAAGGTCTGGTAAAAAATCTCGATGACATTCGCCAGATCGTTGTAAAAGCCATGCCCGGTGGGAGCAACAGTGTCCGGATCAGCGACCTTGCCGAAGTCAATTTTGGCTATGCTCCGCGTTATGGCGCGGTTTACCCCGGCTGGCAGTTCTCCCGCCAAGTGCCCATTGCGCAAAAAGGTTACCGGAAAGCCATCGAAGCGGCAGCCCTTCAGGTACAGGTTTCCCAAAACGACCACGAAAACCTGTTGCTGGAACAACGCACGGCTCTTGCGCACCTGCTGCACGAACAGGAAAAATACGAAATTTTGCTGCGTTATTATGAAACCCAGGGGCGCGACCTTGCAGCAGAACTTTTTCGCTCGGCCATCGCCACTTGATCTTTGTTTCTGTATTTTTTGGAACTCATAAAAACACAAGCATGTCTGCCAATTACCACAACATAAAAGCAGTACCCCTGGCTGTCCTGCTATTCTTTTGCATGGCTAATGCCTCTGCACAGCCCGTAGAACCCGGCCAAACCTCGCCGCAATACCAGCTTTCCATCGAAGAAACCACCATTCCCGGCATGCCGGAGCTGCAATCTTTTGCCTGGGCACAACACCAGGGCCGCTGGCTGCTCATCGGTGGCCGGAAAGACGGCCTGCACCGGCGGCAACCTTTTGCGGCTTTTGAGCCGGAAGGCGCTAACGCCCGGCTTTTTGTGGTGGAACCGGCTACTGGCAAGCTTTGGTCAGCAGGTCTTGAGAGCCTTCCCAAGCCGATAGCAGAACAATTGTCCAGCACCAATATCCAGTTTTTTCAGGACGGCAATACGCTCTACCTGCTTGGCGGCTATGGCTTCAGTTGGATGCGGGAAGCCTTTGTTTCCTACCCCAGCCTGACGGCAGTGGATGTTCCCGAACTGATGGCCGCCATCGTCAACGGCAAAAAAACGACGGCATTTTTCCGGCAAACCGAAGACGAGCGAATGGCGGTCACCGGTGGCGCGTTGGGCAAAATTGGAGATCGCTTCTACTTAGCCGGCGGCCACCGCTTCGACGGGGCATACAACCCTACCGGCCCAACGACCGGCCCAGGATTTTCGCAGGAATACACCAACGCTGTGCGCAGTTTTCGCATCCAAAACATTGGCGAAAAGCCTGCCCTTGAAGCATACGAGGTCTGGACGGACTCACTCGAATGGCATCGCCGCGACTACAACCTCGTGCCGCAGATTTTTCCGAATAAAACCGAAGGCTATACCGCTTTTTCCGGCGTTTTTCAGTACGATGCTAACCTACCCTGGCTCAATACGGTAGATTTTAATGCTGCGGGATATAAGGGAAAGCCGGGTTTCGAGCAATTGCTGAACTGCTACCACAGCGCCAATCTTCCACTCTACGACGCGGCTACGGGCACCATGCAAACGATCTTTTTTGGCGGAATCAGCCAGTTCTATTTCGACGAAAACAAAGCCCTGCTCAACGATTACGATGTGCCGTTCACCAAAGCGATCAGTACAGTGACCCGAACGAAAGATGGCCGCATGACCGAGGCACTCCTGCCAGCAGCAATGCCTGGCTATCTGGGCGCAGCGGCGTGGTTTCTGCCCGCTACCGAAGCTCCCTTGTTCACAAATGGCGTGTTGGATTTTTCGCGTTTGCCGCAATCAAAAACTTTGGTTGGCTACGTCATCGGCGGCATCGAAAGCGACGGCGGGAATATTTTTTGGAGCAATACCGGCACACAAAGCCGATCCAGTAGTCGGATATTCAGGGTTTTTATTGAAAAAAAGAAACCTGACCCAGCGCCGGTGGTCATTGACGGCAATTCCTGGTTCCAGCTTTCCGCAACACGCGCCCCCCGCGAAAACTGGATTCGCGTGCAGTTCAATACCGCAAAATTAGAAAACCTCCTGCTGGAACTGTTCAACGAAGAAGGCGATTTGGTCGGCACGCTGATTGAAGGCACCGTAGCGCCTGGGCAACACATATTCGATTATTCCATTAGTTTTTTTACAGCAGGTAATTATACCTTAAAGCTTACCAACGGTCAATACCGGGCCAGCGTGCCGGTGGAGCGCCGGTAATTTTGTAATGCTTGTGGTCGCCACCTTCAGGTTGCAGACCAAAAAAAATCCAAGTGAAATAAGAGGTGAGAACCCGGCTTGTCCATTTTCTAAAACTCCACCTCGCACCCTGGCAGTCGTTTTCGGATTTTTTCCTGTTCTTCGGCTGAAAAATTGTTGAACGGTGCAGTTCTGTAAGTTTCGGCGTCGTCGCGGTTTTTCAGAACCAATCGTTTGAGGTTTTTATGCACATAGACCGAAGTCGGCAGGGTGGAAAAGCCCATGTTGCGCAAATACAAAGCTTCCAGGCTGGGCAGGCGTTGCAACGTTTTGCCGATTTCATCCACGGGAAGCGGGTTGGCATTCAAAATCAGTTCTTTCAGCTTGGTTAATTGGCCAATTTCGGTAGAAATTTGAGTCAACTGGTTGCCCCAAAGGTATAGTTCAGTTAATTCCCGAAGCTTCCACAGGGTGCCGGGCAATTCCTTCAATTGGTTTTCCGATAAATCCAATTTTTGCAATTTACTCAGGTTGCCCATTTTAGAAGGCAGGCGGGAAAGATTATTGCCCCACAAATTCAGTTCTGTTAAGCTGCGCAGTTCTCCGATTTGCGGGGGCAATTCGATGAATTGATTATCCCCTAAATCCAGTCTGGTCAGCGCTTTCAGACCCCCGATTTGTTCCGGCAGGCGTCCCGACCAATCTCTAAAACTCGATCTTGCAGTTGGGGAGCTCCCGGATAATTTTTTCGCGCTCGGGTTCTGGGATGGGATTTCCCATCAAATATAGGTACGTCATGTTTTTTAATTCCTTGATTTGTCCGGGTACTGTGGTCAATTGATTATCTCCCAGCCCGAGGTGGGTTAGTTTTTTTAATGCGCCAATTTGGTGTGGCAGCTCAGACAGTTGGTTATTAAATAAATACAACTCGGTCAGGTTTTTCAATTCCCAAAATTGTATAGGCAATGTGGTCAATTGATTGTAACTCAAGTACAGGATAGATAGATTTTTCAGTTCCCTCATTCGTTCAGGTAGCGCAGTCAATTTGGTATCATATAAATTCAGATAGTCCAGATTTTTTAATTCACCAATTTGTCCGGGTAAGACCTTCAAAGGGTTACTACCCAAATGAAGCGAAGTCAGATTTTTTAATTCCCAAAGTTGTGGTGGAAGCGCAGTCAATCGGTTGTTGTACAAATCTAATTCGGTCAGATTTTTTAACGCCCCGATTTGTTTGGGCAGCCCCGCTAATGGGTTGCTTCCTAAATTAAGTTGGGTCAGGTTTTTTAATTCCCAGAGTTGAGGCGGCAGTTCAGCCAATTGGTTGTTGCCCAAATTCAATTTTGTCAGTTTGCTTAATTTCCAGATTGGTTGTGGCAGCGTCGTCAATTGATTGTCGCTCAAATTCAGTTTAGTCAGGTTTTTTAAGGCACCAATTTGCCCGGGTACCGCCTTCAATTGGTTGTAGTACACGTTCAGGTTGGCAAGGCGCTGCAATTCCCCAATTTGAGGCGGCAATTCAGACAATTGATTGCTACCCAAATCCAAATAGACGAGGTTTTTCAATTCCTCAATTCGGGCCGGTAGTACAGCAATTTCATTATCTTCAAGCAGCAAAACCTCCAGAGAAGGATAATCGAAGATGGCTTCCGGAAACGCACTCAGTTCGCGCTCGGATAAATCCAATGCCCTTGTTTCTGAGCTTAGCTCTTTGAGGTCATAAGCAACGCGATAGGCCTTACCGAGTGTATCCAAAAGATAGGACTCCGATCCGCTTTTAACTTTGGCAAAGCCGTTCCAATCAAATTGTTCTACTTTTTCCCATTGCCCAAGTTGGGGCACCTCGTCTCCGTTTTTGTCAATGAAATAGAACGCATTGCTTCCGTTTTCTCCTTTGGAGCCATAAGCTAAAGCAAACCGATTCCCATAAAAATAAAAAGCATGGACGAGCTTATTGGCTTTTTGCAGGGCGCTATCCGTTTCCAGCTTGGCCTGCTTTGTTGCATCAAGCGCCAGTTGTGTTTTTTCCTGTTCCCGTTTCACCTGATTGAGCGCCGTCTGCGCCTGTTTTTTCGCCGCCTCCGCTTCTTCTCTCAATGCCTCAATTTTGTCAAATGCCGCGTTCACCTTCCCTTTCACCGTCTCCTTCTTCGACGGATCAAAAGCCTCCGCCGCGAAGTATTTGTTGATCGCCGTTTTGTACTGCCCTTTTTTGAAAGCCGCGTCGCCCTGCTGAATGGCTTCGGTGTAGTTGTTCTGTGCGGTGGTGAGGAGCGCCGGGAGGAGGTACAGCAGGAGGAACAATGTTTTTTTCATTGAAGCGTGTTGTTTTTGGATGAGGGATTTGAATTACATATCCGGATGCGCTTTATACGAGAATAATGCTTTGCGCAAATTGACTAACCCGGGTCGGTTCATCTTCAGCAAATCCATAGTTGCGCGGCCTTTTGGTGTCAATCCTGTCAAAAGTGTAAGGTCGTCACTCCATGAAAAATGCTCTTGCCATTTATCTTTTCTTGGATGAAAAAGGGGGACAAGTTCCCCTGTCGTAGGGTCGTTCCAGGAAATATGGAAATGCTTATTTCCATTGCAGCCTCCACATGAATATGCCAGGTTGTTGTCGGCATCTGTGCCGCCATGCAGAACGGGATTTACATGCTCAATATTGAATACATCGGTTGAAAAATCTTCCGGTGTGCGGCAATACTCGCATAGAAATGCTGCCCTTGTGGCAATGACCAGCCGTTTTGAAGGAGAAATTTTACGCCTCGGCATGTCCGTGCCGCCTTTTGCGGAGTTGTTCCCCCACTTCTTTCAGAGAAACTTGCCGAAGGGCGGCTAGTTCGGCCATCAGGTGGACGCGCACCAATGCCCTTTCTTCCATAAAATCCACAATTTGAAGCAGTTCCTGATGCTCCGTCTCCAAAATTTTTTCCTTTTGGAGTTTGGCATGAAGCCGGTTATAGCGATGTCTGATAAACTCAGGGACGACGTGCTCAATCTCTTCCAACAGTTCTTGCTCCCGCGCTGCGGGCGACGGGTTTTTCCTCCCGTCTAAGATATGATTCACCGTATCCGCTAGCTTTTCCAGATCGGATGTTTCCAATCTGGAGACCCCGTTTACCAAGTCCTCAAAACCGACCCGGATCCCTTTTTGTATTTCTATGGTTTGCATACCGGATAACTGTTTAGCTAAAATTGAGCGGTGTAAATTTACATTAAAAACGACAGAAGAGGAAGTTTGGTTTGCGAAAAGCTGTTATGAATCCACTTATTCACCACATCCTTTTTAGAAGAATCAAAAGCCTCCGTCTAGAAGTATTTATTAATCGCGGTTTTCTATTCCACCCGTTCGCGCGATGGCTCCAGCCTCGTGTGTTCTATTATCCATGATGCGCAAGCCTGATTTGCTGGATTTGCAGCAACAATACCTGGAAAATCGGAACCAACTGGCTTTTCTGCAAACTGAATTCGAGCGCTAACAGGCACTGAGCAAAGCGGATGCTACCGCGAGTAAAAATTTTCAGCGCGCGGAATCCAAACTCCGTGCCGCGCAAACCACCGGGAAAGTGCTTGCCGCAAAACTGCGCCAGTACCAAATCAACCCCGATCGCCTCGACGCCGACCACCTGAAAACGGAATTGCCGCTGACCGCTCCTGTTTCGGGGGTCGTTACGCGCATTCATGCCAGCGCGGGGACAGCTCTGACCCCGGGAACGCCGGTCTGCGAAATTGTGGATTTTAGCTATTTGCATCCCGTGATTTACGTTTTTGAAAAAGACATTTCCCGGGTGCAAAAAGGCCAAAAAGTGTTGTTGAATTTTCCGGGAGACCCCTCAAAAGCCTTTCCGGCAAAGGTTTACAACATCGAAAGAACCGTGGATGCCGATCGGAAAGCCGCTGGAATTGGACGAGATTCAGGTCGGGCAAATTGGCCAAAGCCGGATCAGGAGGCGGGGCTTTCTTGAGTAGACCCGCTGCTTCGCACTGCCGGTGCAATTCCTGAACGAACAATTTTACCTCGAAAGGAAAAAATTCGATTTTGAATTCTTCCGTGTACAGCGCGTTGCAGGCGCGGGTCTTCAAACTCCCTCAGGGCGAGGCGCTCCACTTCTTTCAGCTTGTCGGAGTGCATGGACAGCACCCGCAACAACAACTGGAAATACCATTTTTCGTAAGGTAACCCAAGGAAGATGTAGCGCTCGGCGCCCTCTAATTCTTCTTTCAAATCCTGGTTCATGCTGTTGGATTTGAAAACCGATTCTAAGTAATCAAAAAAGTCGCTGTGGGTTAGTACGATGCTTTCTGGCTCTTCAATATTCCCCAAAAGATTGTAAATCAATGGTTTTTCTTTGGTCGGGCGATCAAACACCTCCGGCGCTTTGCGGTGGCGGAAATAAAAATCGGATTGGTAATCAAAACCCAGCGTGTCGAAGGTGCGGGCCAATAGGTTATCCGGTGTGAGGGTGACAATCATAGAAAAAGGCGCTTCTGTCAATTGACGGAACAGCGCTTCCGTTTCGGGGAAAGCCTGGTTGTAAAAATCTTTGATTTGCGTGGTGACTTTGCGCTTGAAGCGGTTTTTCCGGAAAAGCATAAACCCGTCGGGGTTGTAGAGCCGGATGTAGGGATGATCGGGTTCGTCAGCTTCGAGCCAATCCCGCAGCGCCGTTTCAATACTGCCGCCACCGGGCGCTTCAAACGCCACGCTGCCGAGGAAAAGTACGCATTTTTCTGCTTCGAGGGTGTCGAGCAGATCCTCCCAATCTACGTTGAAAATAGGGTTGCCGGCTTTGTTTTGAGTCGTATCCGGCATTAGTTTGTTTTCTTTTCAGGTATTATTGCTCGACAATAGTACACAAAAATGAGTTATTCGTATAACGATCCCTGTTTCGATGTGGTGCCACATGACATATTCTATTTTCCGGGCGTTATCTGGATTCTTGTTCTATTCCACCCGCTTGCGCGATGGCTCCGCCTCGCGTGCTCTATTATCCGGGCTCTGCCCGGAATCAAAAAAAATTCCTCAACCCAAATTTCCCACCATTTCCCTACCTTTGCAGCGTTTTTTTAAAGCCTTGACCATGAACGCAACAACCATAGCGCCCGCGATCACTTTTGAGCGCGGCGACCTGACCGAAGCAACCTTGCTCTCCCTCTACCAGCGGTTGCTGAAGCCGCGGATGATCGAAGATAAAATGCTCATCCTGCTCCGACAGGGGCGTGTGAGCAAATGGTTTTCGGGCATCGGACAAGAAGCCATTTCAGTAGGCATCACCTGCGCGCTGCTGCCCGACGAATTCATTTTTACCCTGCACCGCAACCTCGGGGTGTTCACTTCCCGCGACATTCCGCTGGAGCGCCTGTTTTGCCAATGGCAGGGCAAGGCATCGGGCTTCACCAAAGGCCGCGACCGTTCTTTCCATTTTGGCACTATGGAATACCATATCGTGGGCATGATTTCCCACCTGGGGCCGCAATTGGCGGTGGCTGGCGGGGTGGCACTGGCGCACAAGCTCCAACACGAAGGTCGGGTTTCTGTGGCGTTCACCGGGGAAGGCGGCACCAGCGAAGGTGATTTTCACGAAGCGCTCAACGTAGCCGCCGTGTGGCAGTTGCCGGTCATTTTTGTGATTGAAAACAACGGCTACGGCCTGTCTACGCCCACGCAGGAACAATACCGTTGTGAAAACCTCGCCGACCGCGCCATTGGGTACGGGATGCGCTCAGTGATCATTGACGGCAACAACATCCTCGAAGTCTACCGTACCTTCAGCCAGTTGGCGGCGGAATTGCGCGAAAACCCTGAACCGGTTTTGGTGGAATGCCGCACGTTCCGCATGCGCGGCCACGAAGAAGCATCGGGCACAAAATACGTACCGCAGGAGTTGATGGATTTCTGGGCGGCCAAAGACCCGCTCAGCAATTACGAACAATACCTGTTGCAAACAGGCGTGCTCAACGACGCGAAGATCGAAGCGATGCGCCAGGAAATCCGGCACGAAATTGAAGCCGGTTTAGCCGTTGCGTTTGAAGAGCCCGCCATCCAATCAAGCGCAGCACAGGAATTAGCGGATGTTTATGCACCTTATATCCAACAAGTTGTCACGCCTGCCACGCCTGCAAAAAGAGAAAAACGCTTTATTGACGCGGTATCCGACGGGTTGCGGCAAGCCATGGAAAAGCACGACAACCTGGTGCTGATGGGTCAGGACATTGCGGAATACGGCGGTGTTTTTAAAATTACAGAAGGTTTTGTCGCGCAGTTTGGCAAAGAACGGGTGCGCAATACGCCCATTTGCGAAAGCGCCATCGTCGGCATCGGGCTGGGCTTGAGCCTCAAAGGCCACAAAGCGATGGTGGAAATGCAGTTTGCAGACTTTGTCTCCTGTGCTTTCAACCAGATTGTCAACAACTTAGCCAAGCTCTACTACCGCTGGGGCGAAAATGCCGACGTGGTTGTGCGCATGCCCGCAGGCGGCGGCATGAGCGCAGGGCCATTCCACTCGCAGAGCAACGAGGCCTGGTTTGCCCACACACCGGGTCTAAAAGTCGTTTACCCGGCCAATCCCTATGATGCCAAAGGTCTGCTTTTAGCCAGTTTTGAAGACCCGAATCCGGTCATTTATTTTGAACACAAAGGGTTGTACCGCAGCCTCACGGAGGCTATTCCCGACGACTATTACACGGTAGAAATCGGCAAAGCCCGGCTGGAACAGGAAGGCAACGCGGTGTCGGTCATTACTTACGGCATGGGGGTACACTGGGCGAAAAAAATTACGGCAGAAATGGGCGTGGATGCGGAAATCCTCGACCTGCGCACCTTGCTGCCACTCGATTACGAAGCGATTATTGCCACAGTGAAAAAAAACGGAAAAGTCATCATCCTGCACGAAGACACCCTGTATGGCGGCATTGGCGGGGAGATTGCAGCCTACATTTCCGAAAACCTGTTCGAGTACTTAGACGCACCCGTGCTGCGCGCTGCGGGCTTAGACATGCCCATCCCGTTTGCTGCGCCTTTGGAACAGTTGTTTATGCCGGCAGAGCGGTTTAAGCGGCAGTTGGCGCGGTTGATGGGGTATTAAGGGGCAAATTGGCAAATTGGCAAAAACTGCAAACTTGCCCATTTGCTTCTTGCATGTTTGCCAGCTTGCATGTTTGCCAACTTGCATGTTTGCAAACTTGCCCATTTAAAAACCTACCAATCCTTATCCGAACTGCAAGCGCCGCGTTTCTCACGGCGCATTTTGTTCATCACTTTTTTTTCCTCCTGCTCCATGATCTTGAGGAGTTCTTCTGCTTCCTGGCGCGAGATTTCTTCCTCTTTGCCAGCTTGGGATTTGGATTGTTGTTCCTGCCGTTGTTTGTCGTTTTGCTGGTTTTGTTGTTCCTGATTTTGCTGCTGATCTTGTTGCTGTTGGTTCTGCTGCTGCTTGTTTTGATCCGGTGGCGGCGGTGGTGGAATGCGGCGGCGAGCCTGTGCGAGATTGTGTTTGGCCTGGGCGTCGCCCGGATTCAGGCGCAGGGCATTTTTGTAAGCCTCCACGCTTTTATCCCAAGCGCTGGCTTTGAAGTGTGCATTGCCGAGGTTGTAGTACGCTTGGGCTTTTTGGTTTTGATCTAAGGCTTTACCGGCGGCTTCTTCAAAATATTTGACGGCCGCGTCGTAGTTTTCGCGCTGGTAAACGGCGTTGCCGAGGTTGTAATTTTCCTTGGCACCACCTTGCTTTTCAACGGCGCTACGGTATTTTTCCTCCGCCTGGGCGTAGTTCTTTTCTTTGTAGGCCTTGTCGCCCTTCAACAATTCAGTATGCGCCGATTGTGCCGCCGCGCTCTGAATGTTGAACAAAAAAGCAATCAATCCTAATCCTGTTATGAACGATCTACACATAGTCTGCCTGTTTTTTTGAGCGGTCACCTGCTTCGCGCCTCGCAGTTGACGCCTGATAAAGTTTATGCGCTCCTCTTATAAGCAATAAAAAAATCCGTCGCCAGCAACAGCAAACCCAGTCCAATGAGGTATTGAAAATAGTTGTTGTAATCACTGAACGGGCGCTGTTCGTAAGACCGTTTTTCTATTTTATCAATCCGCTGGCGGAGGCCGCTGATCACAGTTTCACTGCCGGAAGCAATATTGAAATAGGCACCATTGGCCGTTTTGGCAATGTTTCGCAACGTAGACTCATCTAAGCGGGTGCGCACCGGATTGCCGCTGGCGTCGCGTTTGTATTCGGTTCCAAAAGAAGTCGTCACCGGGATGAACCCGCCTTCGGAGGTACCGGCACCGATCGTCATCACGATCAGGCCGTTGTCGGCAGCCTCCTGTGCATTTTCCAAAGCTTGGCCTTCGTGGTCTTCGCCGTCGCTGAAGATCACCAATGCTTTGTGGTTTTTATTGTCTTCGCCGAAGGTCTCCCCGGCCATTTCGATCGCTGCGCCTATGTTGGTGCCGGCGGAAGAAGCCATGCCGGTTTCCGCGCTTTCTAAAAACAACCGCAAAAAATTGTAATCGGTGGTGAAAGGCGCCTGCAGGAAAGAATTGCAGGAAAAAAGAAGGATACCGATATTATCCCCTTCCGATTGATTGACCAGGTCTACCGCAAATTTTTTCACCCGCTCTAAGCGGCTGGGCGGCAAATCCTGCGCCAGCATGCTTTCTGAAATATCTATGGCAATGAGCAGGTCTATGCCCTTGCGTTCCACCTTTTCGCGTTTAGCGCCCCATTGCGGGTTGGCCCAGCTCAAAATCAGCAGCGTTAGCGACAGCAGCAGCAGAACTAGTTTGAACTTGTTCCGCCGGGGTGCGTAGCCGGGCATGAGCCGCTCCAGCAGCGCCACGTCGCCAAAGCGTTGCAGGGCACGCTTGCGCACATGTTGCGACAACGCATACAAACCCGCCATCAGGGGGATTGCCGCCAAGGCAAAAAGGTATTCGTTGTGCTCAAAACGGAACATTGTTGATAGATGTTAGATGGTCAAGGAATCGTCCGCAGCACCGTATGCCGCAGCAGGAATTCCATAAAAACCAGCACCACGGCACACAGTACAAACCATCGAAACAATTCCCCGTAGCGTTTGTAGCTGGTAATTTCGATTTCACTTTTCTCCAACTGGTCAATCTGGGCATAAATTTGCTCCAATTCCTGCTCGGTTGTGGCGCGGTAATACTGCCCGCCGGTCAGTTGCGCAATTTCCCGCATCAGGGGTTCGTCCATTTCAACACGAGCCAGGCCGAAAATATAAGTGCCATCGCTGCGGCGGCTCACCGGCGTTTGGGCTTCGCCGGAAGCGCCAATACCAATGGTGTAGATTTTAATACTGAATTCTTTGGCAATTTTGGCCGCCAATTGCGGCGACTGATAGCCGGTATTGTTGACGCCGTCAGTGAGCAGGATGATGACTTTGCTTTTGGCTTTGGTGTCTTTGAGGCGGTTGACCGCTGTTGCCAGCCCCATCCCGATGGCCGTGCCGTCTTCCAGGTTCCCGCATTCCAATCGCGACAAAAATTCCTTCACGATGCGGTGGTCGGTGGTCAGGGGGCACTGGGTAAACGCTTCGCCTGCAAAAACGACGATGCCGACCCGGTCAAACGTGCGCTTGCCCACAAATTCAGATGCCACGCGTTTGCTCACCTCAAGCCGGTTGGGTTTGAAATCCATAGCCAGCATGCTGCTCGATAAATCCATCGAAAGCATAATGTCAATACCCTCGCCTTTTACTTTTTCTTCCTGTAGCGGCTCCTGTGGCCGGGCTAAAGCCATAATCAATGCCGCAAAAGCGAAAATACGGAGCATGGGTAGAACGACCTGCAACCTGCCACGCCAGCTCCCCCCGGCCCGCACGGCCTGCAAACTCGACAAGCGGAAGGTCGGGTACCGCTTCCGGTAGCGAAGCCAATACCAGAACACCGCTACCGGGAGTAGCAGGAACAAGTACAGGAACTCAGGGTGTAGCCACCTCATAATTTAACAATTGATGATTGATGATTAAGTAATTGATGATTGATGATGTTGAGCGCCGTAAAAAATTTGCATTCATCAATCGTCATTCGTCAATAAATAACATCATGCCTCATTATCGTCATTTTCTTCGGAAACAGGCTGCGCCCCCTGCGCCGTCATCTTCACCAGCTCAATCGCCCGCTCTAACCATGCTGCCCCGGTCGCCGCGTCGGGATTTGCTTTCGCAAATTTGACCAAATCCGCCGTATGCAGCAAATCGCGGAGGATGGAAACAGCAGCCTCCGTCAAGTCTTCTTTTTTCAAGGCAGACATGATTTCCCGGGTCGTTGATTCCAGCGCCTTGATCCCGTAACGGTTTTCGAGGTATTCCCGGGCAATGAAGGCCAAATCGGCGTAATAGGCTTTCCCTGCGCCCGGATGCAGCCAGGGCGCGCCTCGTTGTAGGGCGTATAGTTTTTCAAGGGCGATTTGATCCGGTGTTTTTTTCACCAGCATCTTCGGGAAGCCCCGCTCTTTCACAGGCTTGTTGGCGTACCACCAGATGCCCCAAATCAGCAATACGAGCAGCAACACCCCAAAATACGGCCAGTAGTCGGCAAAGCGCCGGGGTTCTGGAATGATGTCTTTGATCGGTTCGATGTGCAGGGAATCCCGGTTGACGACCACATCCCTGACCTCCAGTACCAATTCTTTGGTCCAGGCCGTGTCAATACCTGCCCCTTCCGCAACATAAATAGGAACTGCCGGGAACTCATATCGTCCGGCATCGAAGGAAGTCAGCGTCAGGGTCTGTTCTGTGAACGCGGCAATATTCGAAATGCGCGTGCGCGGCGTATCAACGGCCAATATTTCGATGCCTTTCAGGGATTCCAATTGGGAAAAATCAGCCCGTTGGAACAGGCCGTTTTTGCTGTATGCAACCCGAAAAACCAACTTCACCTGGTCGCCAATGCTAATTTGCGAGCTGTCTATCAGTACGTGCGCCGTGGTTTGCGCGCTGAGGTTTGCATGCCAAAGCGTCAGCGCCACCGATAATCCTATTGCAACAATGGTCTTTAATTTTCCCATGCTTTTTACCGGATGCGCTTGTGAAAAAACTTCAACAGGGCATTTACGTACGATTCGTTCGTTTGAATGCGTACCACATCGGCTCCGCTCTTCAGGAAAACGCCCCGAAAATAATCTGATTGCTCCTGGTGCCAGTCTTCGTAGTACTTGCGCACCGAAGCAGACGCTGTATCAAGCCACTGAACCTGCCCGGTTTCGGGGTCTTTTACGCGCATGAGGCCGATGTTGGGCAGCGCCGTTTCGCGCGGATCCACAATTTGCACCCCGATGAGGTCGTGTTTGCGGGCAGCGATCCTAAGGGGGGCTTCGTAGCCCTTAGCCAGAAAATCGGACAGCAGAAAACAGACGCTGCGTTTTTTGAGGGCATTGTTGAAATATTCCAGCGCCGCGCCGATGTTCGTGCCCTTGCCTTTTGGCTGAAAATTAATCAATTCGCGGATGATGCGCAGGATGTATTGGCGGCCTTTTTTGGGCGGCATGAATTTTTCAACCTTGTCGGAAAAGAAAAGCACCCCGACTTTGTCGTTGTTGTTGATGGCAGAAAACGCCAGCACGGCGCAAATTTCCGTCAGGATTTCGTGTTTCATTTGCGTCGCCGTCCCAAAAAAAGAAGATTGGCTCATGTCAACGAGGAGCATCACGGTCAGTTCGCGTTCCTCCTCGAAAATCTTCACGTGTGGTTCGCCCGTACGCGCAGTCACGTTCCAGTCAATCATGCGCACATCGTCGCCATACTGGTAGCTACGCACTTCGCTGAACGACATGCCCCGGCCTTTGAATGCGCTGTGGTATTCGCCGGTAAACAAATGCCGGCTCAACCCTTTTGTCTTGATCTCTACTTTGCGGACTTTACTAAGCAGTTCACTGGTTTCCATCGTTCAAAATTACGACCATCTGCGGCCAGAATTCTAATGCCTTTCGGCGAATATGTGATAAACGTGATCAGGTGTGCAAAATTCTATATTTCACGCTAAAAACGAAGGATAAATTGCTTTGTTGCAGGGGGAATTAGTGGGGGAGGATTTTTTATTTACAGAAGGATGCGTTTTACCTTTCCGTTTTTTCCTCAAACAACGCTTCATACTTCCCGCTTTCTGTACCCATCCATTTGTCCCAAAAAGTGAAATACAGGCCATAGTTGCTACGAAATTCTGCGTGGTGCAGACTGTGGTGAGTGGCACCAATGAACCATCGGCCCAGCCAGTGCCGGGCTGCGCCTTTCGGGTAAATTTCAATGTCCAGGTGATTGATGGTGGCGGAAAGGGTCATGAGGGTAATCAATAGGATCACGATTGAATAGTGCATGGGCAGTGCAAATACCAACGCAGGGATGACGCCCGCCTGCAAACCAGACTCGATCGGATGGAAAGAAAAAGACGTCCACGGCGAGGTGACAATGCTGTCGTGGTGTACTTTATGGATGACGCGATAGACTTTGGGGCGGTGCATCCAGCGGTGTAGCCAGTAGTAGTAGGTCTCGTGAACGAGCATAGCCATGAGCAAACTAAGGAACAGCCAGCCGTAGCCATAAGCCGCAACGTCCATATAAATTTGGGTGTAGCCTTGCTGCCAGGCCAGCATCATCAAAGTGCCTGCAACGCCAAAAGCCAGCGAAGTCAGCGCCGACCATTTGACCTCCCGCCACGACTGCCCGGGTTGCCGGAGCCGGAAACTGATCTTTCGGTGGGCAAACTGCTGTCGGGCAATCCGGTAAAAAACCAGGTAAAAACTGCCCGCCATCAGCACGTAGCGAAAAAAAACCGCTACGGAAACCCCGAGAACGGCTAATAAAAAAGAGGCTGGATCGGATAAATCAGCTATTTGCTGCATGAGAGAAAGATTGATTTAACTAATAGACTTGTTGCGACGGGATCATCGCGGGCGCAAAATGGCTGTTTTTCCCACAACGCTGCCCCATCGCAACAAGTCTAATGATATTTCCTGCAAAAATGGCCTGCTTTAGCCAATCTTTCAAGACCGAAATTGAAATGGTTCTAATAAGCGGTTGATTGACCGTGTTATGGAGTGAAACAGCCTGTTAAAAAAAACGGTCAAAAAACGAATTAATAAATTTGTTTATATTTGAGCATGCTAATCAATATCCTGCTATAGAGTCAGCAGGGTTTTGAATGCATCACGTATTCAGGTAAGTTGTCTGAATATCTTGTTTTTAAACCATTTTCTTTAACTCAGGCAACTCAACTCAACATAATGATTGGAGTTGCTAACTCAACAATTCATCCAAAATGGTAGAGCACGTCAACAGTTTCGATCAAATGTGGGAGTTAAGTAAAATCTATGACCCCCTTTTGGTCTTTTGCTATTATCCCGAATTTGCACCGGAAGAGTTGCTCGAACAGCTCTCTGCACGATTCATGGAATTAGAAAACGAAGAAGGCGTAAAATTTGTGCTGGCGAACATGGAAATAGGAGATAATTTTAAAATTGAGGATTCTTTTGTAGGACAGTGCCGTTTGGCGGTGTATAAATACCCAAAACAGGTTGCTGTATTTGACGACATTGATATCAATTCAGTTGATTATTATAGCTCAGGTTTCCAATTCGTTGACTTACAAGAGTACAAATAATGCCGGGATTAGGTGCGATTCTTTTTGTCATACAGCGCGCTGCATATAGGATTAGCATTCTTTCCTGCTCTACCCCATCACCGAATTGTGCATCTTTGCATGGGATAGACAACACCAAACTAGCGCCATGCAACCATCCGCGCCTTCTCATTCCGACGAACTGCGTCAAACCGTGCAAAAAATGCTGGACGACAATGCCAAAGCATCGGTGGCTGTGTTTGCCGGATGTATGATGTCTTTTTATGGCCGATCCATTACTCAACTTTGAAACTTACGCAGCTACCCTGCAAAGTGTGATGGCAACCGCCATCGAAGAAGCAGAAGCCCTTCGTGATGCAGCCGCGGTTGACCGGGAAGCGGCGGCTGATGACAATTCTGCACGGCTGGAATTGCTCAACAATCTGGAAAACCAGACCCGCCGGAAAGCAGAAGACGAACTGGCTGCCCGATACGGACAATTAAAGTTGGAAATGATCGCGGACATTGCCAGGAAACTCAAAGCTTCCGGGAAATCAGAGGAGGAAATTGAAGTGCTGCGAAAAGCTTTGGGAGGTGCGCGTTAAGGGCCTACATCCCCTACAATTGCAACCTCAGCCGCCATATCGTCAGCCAGGTCGTTGACAAAACCATCATGAAGATGGTGAGCTGCGAAAGAGGTCAATGGATTAGATGCGGTTAATGGAATTCAAACAGGCTTATTTGTATATTTTTTTTACTTCGGATTCAATCGTTTCTTTAACACTTTTCCAATCAACTGATTTTTCAAAAACAATTGGATCGTTACGGGTTTTGACATTAGGTCTTTCAATAATCCCAATGTGACGGGTTCAACTGTGCGAGTTTGTAACATCTAAATTCCGTTTTTGAAGTATCAAAAATGACGCTGCAAAATGCAAGCGAATATTTATCTAAATACCGGGCAGCGATGACTGTTTCTTTGACCGTATTCCAGCCATAATGTTTCAAAACCTGGTCAAATTCCTCCTTTGTTCCCCGCATGAGGGTTCGTTCGATGACTTGTGCTTTATGCTTTTGTAAGTCAATCGTCTGGACATTGGTATCCCAAAACAAAGAGGGTCTGAGCTGCAAGGTCTTATTCTTTTTTACAGATCTAAACATTTTTGTCAGATGCAGCCGCTTCCAGCTTTTGGCGGAGCACTTCTTGTAGCCAGTCGTCAGTGTTAACGTCTATACCCACCTTAGCTTGTTCTTAAGCATGAACTGGACGAGGGAGTTGATGGTGTATTCGGCTATTTGGGAGGGGGAGGTGTTGGTAATGGATAACCAGCAACAATAACCATACCCTCACTTTACCCTCCCCAACCCCGCTTTCGCCTGCTGGTGCAGCGCGGTTTCATGCTCATCGGGCTGAAGGCTGAGGCAGAGTTGGTAATACTGCCGTGCTTTAGCGTTGTCGCGGCGAGCTTCGAAAATCAGGCCGATCTGGAGGGCAGCATTGCAGGCAAAAAAGGAAGGGTCGGTTTTGCCTTCCGTGATGGTAAGTTGGTAAAAAACCAGGGCTTCAACGTCTTTTTTGAGGCCGTGCAGGATGCGCCCCATGCGGTAAGTGAATTCGAGGCGTTCGCGTTTTTCCGCAAACATGTTTGCATTTCTGCCCCGAAGCAGGTCAAGGGCTTTTTGGTAATAACCGCCGTCGAACAGGAGGCGGGCTTTGAGCAGCATCGCATTCGGGACTTTCCCGGCCTGGGCTTCCCGGAGCGCGCTTTTATCCCCGCCGGCAATGGTGCCGCCTTTTTCGGCGCAACTTTTCATGAATTTGAGGTAGCCGTCCGGGCGATTTTGCAGAAGTTCGCACCAGGCTAATTTCTGGTGACTTTCCTTGATGAAAAACTTGCCTTTGTAGGTGTTGAGGTATTTGTGGAAGTGCAGGCCCGCATTGCCGTCCAGGCGGCGCAATTTGGCTAAGCCCTGCATGTAGTCGAGGTAGGGAAAAGCCTGGAGGGTGCGACTGCGCGGGCGGAGTTCCAGCACCCGGATGGCTGCATCGTTGTATCCGGCGCGCATGGCGATGTTGGCAATGGCAAAACAGTGGAGTGGATTAGACTGTGGGCGCAACTTGCCGGAGCGAATGACTTTCCAGGCACCTTCTTTGTCGTTATCTAAGTGCAGCAGCAGGAATGAGTAGAGCGCAATGGTCTCTTCTTCAAATAGGAAATCGTTGTGCCGGGCATAAGCCAGCACAGTTTCCAGTTCCCGCCGCCCCTGAGCAATAGAGCCTTTCAGGCTGCTCAAAAGTTTCACGCCCCACTGGTAGTTGTCCGGGATGGTACCCACCATGGCGTGCAAAATGCCGAGGTTTTTCAGGTTGGGCATGAAATCGGGAAAAAGCTCCCGGTTTTTTTGCAGCAATTTATGCGCTTTATTAACCTCGCTGAAGGCGGCAAGGTATTCCCCAAAACGCAGTCGAAGCAACGCCCAATGCAGTCGGATGTCTGCTTGTATATACAGGTAATATGGCGAGCGCTTGTCGCCGCGGGCCACGATATCCAGACGCGTATCCCGCTTTTTTTTCAGGCGGTTATAGAGCGCTTCATCGTCGCTGAGGTAGACCTGAAAAAAGTCAATGTAATCTTCAATGTGGTAAACGATCAGGTTGCCGGGATCCTGGGTTCGCATTTGCGCCAGGGTATTGGTCGCCTCGAAGAGTCGGAGGCTGGTGGCTTTGCGATAAGCTTCTTTGGCCTGTTGGGTGTATTCAAACCGGTTTGCAAACACATCAGCCGGCGCCAGCAGCAGGCACAGCAAGCACCCGATCGTAAGCATTGGGTGGCAATTTCGTGGGATGATGATGTGTTTGATCAAATTCAAAATGTACGGTATCAGAAAAAGGAAAGGGGCAAGGGGCAAATTTGCAAACTCGCCTCTTGACCTTTGCCTATTTGCCCTTTGCCAATTTGCCAACTTCTTAGGAATCGCCTAATCCCCGTCGGTTCCGAGTATAAGACTGTCAACCAAAATCCTGCCGCAGTGTTCGCAGGCAATGATTTTTCTGTGTTGTGCGATTTCTAATTGGAGCTGAGGCGGAATCTTATTGAAACAACCGCCGCAGGAATTCCGTTCAACCGTCACCACGGCAAGGCCGTTGCGGTAGGAAGTGCGCACTTTGTCGTAAGCGCGGATAAGGCGCTCTTCCACGTGTTCCCGTGCTCCCATAGATTGAGTGCGCAGGGTTTTTTCTTCCTGATCCGTTTTTTCGACGATCTGGTTCAGCTCAACCTTTTTGGCATCCAGCTCTTTTTTCTTCTTTTCGATTCGATCTTCCGTGCCTTTCAGGGTGTCTCGCTTGTTGTCGAGTTCGATTTCGCTGGCGCGGATTTTCTTTTCTTTTAACTGGATATCTAAGCGCTGCATTTCCAATTCTTTGGTAAGCGCTTCAAATTCCCGGTTATTTTTCACATTGTCCAACTGCGCCTGATAGCGCTGAATGAGCATTTCAGCTTCCTTGATCTGTGCATGGTATTTCGACAGATCACTTTCCATTTCGGTAACAACGCTTTGCAGGCGATCAATGCGGGTTTGAAGCCCGGCGATTTCGTCTTCCAGGTCACTGACTTCCATCGGCAGTTCGCCTTTCATGATTTGGATTTCATCAATCTGGGAATCAATGCGTTGCAGATTAAAAAGTTGGCGAAGTTTTTCTTCTACCGTTAATTCCTGTGTTGCTGCTGACATATTTTATACAATATTTGACTGGATGCTTATGAAATTCCACAAGGCTAAACCCGAGGCTTAGCGCTTGCAAATCAAAGATATAGAACCGGGTTGGTGTTGGTTTTCGCACAATGAAGCGCAAAAGTAGAAAATTTGCCCGAAATTATTTCATAAATTAAATCAATCGTATACTGTTCGCTCTCGAAATGGCCGATGTCGGCGATGACTATTCGCCCGTCGGCGTCAAAAAACTCGTGGTACTTGTAGTCGGCAGTCACAAAAACGTCCGCTTGTTGGGCGATGGCGGATCCCAAAAGGAAACTGCCTGCGCCGCCACAAACGGCAACCCGCTGCACGTTGCGCCCCAACAACCCGGTGTGCCGGACACAACCCGCCTGCATCACGGTTTTCAAATGCTGCAAAAACTCCGATTCTGGCATTGCTTCTGCTAAGGTTCCGATCAAACCCGAACCCACTTCCAGACTTTTATTTTCAAGGGCAACTACATCATAAACAGGTGCTTGGCCCAAAGTGTTGCGCAAAGCGTTCAAAATTGCACCCTGCGCGGGACCGTGGAAAACGACTTCCAGCTTTTGCCCGGCAAAAAGGTCAGCTTGTAGAGCCAATCCTAGCCCACGAACGCCCTCCTGTGCCTGAACAGCAAGCCCCGCTGGCAACATTGCGCTCAACTTTTTCAACTCGCGCTTCGGGGCCAGGATTGCCGTGTTTTTTAAACCGATTTTTTCAGCGATTTTGCCATTTACCCCTTGGTGAAACACGTTGTCCAAATTGGTATGGATGGCATAAATGGCGACCTCGTTTTTGATGGCCGCAATGATGGTACGCTCCACGTAGTTTTGCCCAGTGAGTTGCTTCAGGCCTTTGAACACGATCGGGTGGTGTGCGACAATGACGTTACACCCTCTTTCAATCGCCTCTTTTACAATGGCTTCCGTTGCATCAAGGCTGGTGAGCACGCCTTTTATTTCCGCTTCCGGGTCGCCCACGATCAGCCCCGAATTGTCGTAGCTTTCCTGATACGCCGGCGGCGCCACGCTTTCTAACCAATTGATGAGCGCTTTGATTTTCATTATTTTTTTATTTTTTACCAGCTCCGGATCTTCTCTTCAATGGCCGTTGTAGAATACCCCTCGATAAAAGGCAAACTCAGCACCTGCCCGCCATGTTCCAGCACTAGTTCCGAGCCTACAATCTGATCGGGTCGCCAATCGCCGCCTTTCACAAGAACGTCAGGCAGCAACAACTGAATGAGCCCGAGCGGCGTATCTTCCTCAAAAAGCACCACTGCATCCACGAAAGCCAGCGAAGCCATCAGCATCGTTCGGGTGGTTTCGTCATTGATCGGGCGGTGAGACCCTTTCAACCGGCTCACCGAACTTCCCGCATTCATACCCACAATCAGGCGGTCGCCCAAATCGCGGGCCTGCGCCAAATAGTGCAGGTGTCCGTAGTGGAGGATATCGAAACAGCCGTTGGTAAAAACAACGGTTTCTCCCACATCTTTCCAGGCGGTACAGCGCTGTTGAGCCTGCGACCAGTCCATGATTTTGGCGGCAATTTCAGGCAGCGCTTCCATAAGGCACATAATTTTTATTGATGACCGGCAGCAGCAGCATGGCCAACAAACCGAGTAAAATATTGCTGCCCAACTGGACGGAAAAGAAAGAAATATTGGCCCAGGAGAAAGCATTGTCTCCACTTAAGCCATAAGCAGTCAGGCCAATTTGCGCCAGCAGGTGAAATGTACCCATCCCACCCGGAGAAGGAACCACCATGCCCCAGGTACCGAGGGTAAAAACCACCAGAGCCGCCGTCATAGACAAATGAGCTGTGGGGCCAAACGCCAAAAAGCAAAGATAGGTCATGGTAAAAAACATCACCCAGATGTTGATGCTGTGGAAAAGAAAAACCCAGGGCCTGTCGAGTTGCCGAACCGTTTGAACTCCCTGCCATAGTCCGGTAGCAAGCTTGGCAATTTTTCGGAATATGGTGTTTTGAGCTAAGCGGTTTCTAAACCTGTATACTAAAGCCAGCACCCCTGCGACAGCCGCCAGCGCTCCTGCCAAAATTAAGCCGTTGCTGGTCAGGTTCACCCAGAACCGTTGAAAATAAGGTCCCATCAGGTTCCATAATTTATCGAATTCAAGCAGCAAAGCCAGCGCCGACATCACCAAAATACTGAGGACATCCACCACCCGGTCAGCCACGACGGTGCCCATGACTTTTTCGGCAGGAATGCGTTCGTAGCGTGCCATTGTTCCCGCCCGGATGACTTCGCCTGCACGGGGCAGACCCAGGTTGGTGAAATAGCCGATCATGATCGTCATGAAACCGTTAATGAGGCGAGGCCGGTAGCCCAGAGCGCCCAACAACATATTCCAGCGGATGGCCCGGCTGACGTTGCTGATGGCGAAAGCGACGATCACCAGCAGGATCCACCAATAATTGACGATGCCGAAGTCCGCAATCACCTTCTGAATAAGGCTGCATTCATCTGCCGACACGTTTCTCAGGCCGCAATCTTCGCGGTAAGCAGCGTCCTGCTTTACATATACATAATAGAGGATACCTGCGCCAATGCTCAGGAAGAGCAGAAATTTGAACAGGTTCAGAAATCGCTTATTCAAAACAAAAAATTTATAGGCCAAAATCGCCCGTGTTTAAAGGGCTGCAAAGATAAGCGCTTGTTCAGGAATACCCGAACAAACTCTAAAAGACTGCCTGTTCAAACGCGCGGTAACCTTTTCAAGTTTTGCCGGGGTGAAAAGTTTTTTTATTTTTTTAAACTTTTTGTTTGTTTTATAAAAAAACAATTTGTTTATTTGTGTATTCAAACTCATACCCGATGTCAAAAATGAACAAAAGTATCGTCCGCATCCAGCATGCAGCACAGCGCAAGATGCAATCGCTCCAGCTTCAGGCAGAAGTTTATGTCCGCCGCTATTGGTTCCGGGTCTTTTTGTTGGGCTTAGCCATATTCCTGCTGGAAAGCAAAGATGTCAGCATCAATTTGAATCTGAATTCCGCCCAGGCCAGCCTGTTTGATGCGGTGCCGAAGGAAACCTATTTGGAAGCCGAAGCCGAAGCGACCAACGTACCCAGGGCGTTGAATACTTCCCTACTGGAAAGCGCGCCGGCACCGGAGCAAAAAGAAAAAACACCGGATTCAAAGCCCGATCACAACTTAGCCAACACCTTTTCAAACCTAAGCTTTTCCGATTCGAAAGCGTCGTCGAAAGACCAGGGAACCAAACGGCAGAAGCAATTTGCTTACGTGAAACGCTTTGCGGCGGTTGCCCAAACCGAAATGAAAAAATTTGGCATCCCGGCCAGCGTGACCCTGGCGCAGGGCTTGCTGGAAAGCAATGTTGGCGAAAGCTCTTTGGCAACCCGCAACAACAACCATTTTGGCATCAAATGTTTCTCGCGCAACTGCCGCCGGGGACATTGCAGCAATTACACCGACGATTCGCACAAGGATTTTTTCCGCACGTACAAAAGCCCCTGGGAAAGTTATCGCGCACACAGCCTCATGCTTTACCACAACAAGCGCTACAAGCACCTGTTCGACCTGAAAAACCACGACTACAAAGGCTGGTCTTATGGTTTGAAAAAAGCAGGTTACGCTACCGATCCAAACTATGGAGAAAAAATTGCGGGCATGATCGAAGATTTAGACCTGCACCAATACGACAATTAGGGGCTATCTTTATAGTCCGACAGCTGCGTTCGTTGAGCAAAGTCGAAACGTGAGCCTTCGCATGCCTTGCTCTCGAACGCTAAAGAACAGGTATCAAATAGGCTCGTCTATTCAAAAAAATTAGCCAGCGTTTACAGAAAGATAAGGTGAATCGAGTACCTCGTGGGAAACTTTGCGGGAAATGCTGTAATTGAATCCCGGTAACAACGAATAGGTACCATACTCGCCTTTTTTATTTAGGGCGATATAACCCACTTGCATGTCTTCGTTCGTTTTGCCGTATTTTTCTGCGATGCGCAGGGCGGCCTCCCGGCAGGCGGCTTCCGGCGATTTTCCCTGTCGCATGAGTTCCACAATCAGGAAAGCGCCGAGGGTTTTCATCACCAATTCTCCCAAACCGGTGGCGGTAGCTGCCCCGACTTCATTGTCTACATACAAACCCGCGCCAATGATCGGGGAATCGCCAATCCTGCCGTGCATTTTGAAGGCCATTCCGCTGGTACTGCAAGCACCGGAAAGATTCCCGTTGCCGTCTATGGCCAGCATGCCGATGGTATCGTGCTGTTCGTGGCCGCCAACTGGTTTGTAGGTACCTTCTTTCAGCCATTCCTTCCATCTGGCCTCGGCAGCTTCCGTGAGGAGGTTTTCTTTTTCAAAACCTTTAGACAGGGCAAATTGCAGGGCACCTTCCCCACTCAACATCACGTGGGGGGTGTCTTCCATGACCTTCCGCGCTACGGAAACGGGGTGCATGATGTGCTGAAGAAAGGTCACGCAACCTGCATTGCCCTTTTCATCCATGACGCAGGCGTCGAGCGTGACGATGCCATCGCGGTCAGGCAAACCACCATAGCCCACCGATTGATCAAGCGGATCCGCTTCCACCATCCTGACGCCGGCCTCGATTCCATCCAGCGCGCGACCCTGATTTTGAATGACTTCTAAGGCTTTTTGTGTGGCATCGGGGTGTTTCCAGGTAGCGATGACTGTCGCTTCTGGCTTTTCTCCGGTTGATTGATTTGTGGTGGCGGCATTGTTTTTTGCCGCATCTTGCTTAGGTTTGGATTCGCAGGAAGAAAATCCGATTCCCGCTGCAAAGGAGGCAAGAATGGTTTTATTCAGGAAGTCACGCCGGTTGAACATGTTAACTGGTTTGAAAGCGGGAAATTTAAACAAACGCTGAGTGCCATCAATGATACAAAAAATCTTGAGCGAACAGGGCAGTAATTGCGGGAATAAAAAGAAAAAGCCCTTTTCCGGCATTGCAGAAAAGAGCTTTAACCTGAGGTCGAGAGCGGATTCGAACCGCTGTACGAGGTTTTGCAGACCTCTGCCTAGCCACTCGGCCACCCGACCTTTTTAAAAAACTCGACCCCTTTTGGAATCGAGAACGCAAATATAGGCCATTTTGGAGATAAGCACCAAAAAAATTTAAAAAATTCAAATCAAATGTCTTCAAATTCGTATAACCGATACCGGGAAGCCCTCCGTAATGTCTCAAAACCAGCGGCTTTTGTTGACTTGGATTTTTTTGACAACAACATCCGGCAGGTGTTAAAACGCGCTGGCAACAAGCAAATCCGGGTGGCTTCCAAATCCATCCGCTGCCGGGCGCTGCTGTCCCGGGTTTTGCAAAGCCACCATCGCTACCAGGGCGTTATGGCCTACCACGCCAGGGAAGCGGTTTTTTTAAGCCGCGATGGATTCGACGACCTGCTGATCGCCTACCCTTCCTGCGATGCAACGGATTTGGCCGCTGTGGCGGAAGAAGTCGCCAGCGGGAAACGCCTCACGCTGATGGTGGATTGCCCGGAACACATTGCCCTAGCCAATCGCGCCGCAAAAGCAAAAAAAGTGCAACTCCCGCTGTGTATAGACGTGGATATGTCTACCAAATTTCCGGGACTGCACTTCGGGGTGCAGCGCTCGGGCATCCGCTCGGCGGCAGCGGCTAAAGCGCTTTTTGAAACCATTCAGCAATACGATGCGCTGCGATTAGATGGAATTATGGGCTACGAGGCCCAGCTTGCCGGGCTTGGCGATAACGTGCCCGGGCAGTTTTTTAAAAACCGGGTCATCCGGCTGTTGCAAAATCGCGCTTTGTCCAAAGTGAGGGCTTTGCGCGCGGAGGTAGTAGCTGCTATCGGCGCTGAAAACCTGCGTTTTGTAAATGCCGGCGGTACGGGCAGTCTGGAAACTTCTTCCGAAGAACCGGTCGTGACGGAAGTGACCGCCGGCTCTGCGTTTTATGCGCCTGTCCTGTTCGATGGGTATCGGCATTTTCACCACCTGCCCGCTGCGGGATTTGCCTTAGACATTACCCGCCTGCCCGAGGCGGATATCTACACTTGCTATGGTGGCGGGTATGTGGCTTCCGGAGCAGCCGGCAAAGCAAAACTCCCTGCGCCGTATTTGCCGGAAGGCGCTGAACTTTTGCCCAACGAAGGCGCGGGGGAGGTGCAGACACCCGTGTTTTATCGCGGGGCGAAGTCTTTACAAATTGGTGACTGCATCTTTTTCCGGCACGCCAAAGCAGGGGAGCTGTGCGAGCATTTTAAAGAACTCTACCTAATTCAGGGTGATCAGGTGGTGGACTGTGTGCCGACGTATCGAAGTGATTTGGTGATTTGAAGATGGAGATGCCGAATAATAATGGAAGATCGTTAGCGCAACCTTTGTCCGACCAACGAACTCGCTTTATGCTGTAGGCCGGAGGTGACACCTTTCCAAAAGGGGTTACCTCTTGGTAGGCCGGAGGTGACACCTTTCCAAAAGGGGTTACCTCTTGGTAGGCCGGAGGTGACACCTTTCCAAAAGGTGTTACCTCTTGGTAGGCCGGAGGTGACACCTTTCCAAAAGATGTTACCTCTTGGTAGGCCGGAGGTGACACCTTTCCAAAAGATGTTACCTCTTGGTAGGCCGGAGGTGACACCTTTCCAAAAGGTGTTACCTCTTGACGAACCGAAAGGTCATTCGGAAACAAAGGCGTTTCAACGGGTTTCTTCGGGGTTTCAGGTCTTCGAAAAAGGTAACACCTTTTTGGGAAAGGTGTCACCTTCGAATTTTGTCCAGCTAAGTCAGGACTTGATTTCAAATCAAACCCTGCTTTTACCTCGATCGTGCGGCGGCTCCGCCTATTATCCAGATAGGTTCCAACCCGGATATCAAAATCAAACTTGTCTGTTTAGTGAGGACTTGACTTTAAGTCTAATGTCGTCAACTTAGCGGATAATAACCACGAAGTGGTTGAAGGTGAATAGCGAAAGGTGACTCCCAACCCCAAAAGGGGTTGAATGTTATTCGGCCACACCCCATTTTCTACATTCAACCCCATTCGGGGTTGGTTCCCTTCCTCACCTATTCACATTTGACCCTTGCAGGGTCGTTCAAGTCGTTAAGTTGACGACATTAGACTTTAAGTCAAACCCTCACTAACCGCCTCACCGCTGCACGGCCACCTGCCGCGTCAGCACTTTTCCACCCGATTGTATTTGCACACTAAACACCCCCGGCGGCCAGGCCGCTACCGGGATACGCAGGGTTTCGACTTGTGGGGTTGCGTCTACCTGCGTCTCGTATATTTTCTGACCCAGGGCATTAAAAATGCGAACTTAAACGGAGGTGTGGAAGCCGCCGAGTTGGAGGTGGAGGAGGTCGGAGGCGGTGACACCTTTCCAAAAGGGGTTACCTCTTTCCGTTTCGACTCCCCTCAACGAACAACGATCAAGTGTAACCGAACCCATGATTACATCCCAACCCCAAACGAACAACGGACAACGAATAACAGCCGATGAGCACCTTTTCCGCAATCAACGATACAATCAAGTACTAAGGAAGTCGCAACCAAAAATATTCATCCGGGAATTGCGTTCGCCTTTTGTATTTCGCCCCAACGTTACACCATTCAAAACCTTAACTTTAACGGATAAGAACCTCTACCCATGCTCAAAAAAGCGATCTCCCTGTTGCCTGCCGTGTTGGCATACACCTTCAGTTTCGCCCAGTTAGGCGGCAACAGCACGTATGCTTTTATGAATCTATCGCCATCTGCGCGGGTTACGGCGCTGGGCGGTAACCTAATTGCGGTGCAAGACGACGATGTGAGTCTGGCGCACGCCAACCCTTCCCTGCTCAACGCCTCCATGCACCAGCAATTGACCTTCAACCACAATTTTCATTTTGCAGGCATCCAAAATGGCTACGCGGCTTATGGACATAGCGTTGAAAAATGGCGCACTACCTTCCACGGCGGGGTGCAATACACCAATTATGGGGAGTTAGACGCTACCGATGTGCTCGCGCAGGTTACGGGCAACTTTAAAGTGGCCGAATACGCCGTTGTACTCGGTGCGGGTTACCAGGCTTACGACCGACTTACGGTCGGTGCCAACATCAAGTGGATTTCATCGCAATTGGCTGGTGCGCAGTCCATGGGTATTTCCGGCGACCTCGGCGTCACGTATTCCGATACGTCGCGCCTGCTCACGGTGGCTTTTGTGGCCAAAAACATCGGTACCCAACTGACCACCTACGAAGCAGGCGCACCGTTTGAAAAACTGCCTTTTGAAATGCAGCTTGGCGTTTCCCAACGCCTGCGCTACCTGCCGTTTCGCGTTTCCGTCATCTACCGCTATTTCGACCGCTGGAACGTGCTCTACGACGACCCGAACGCGGAAGACGACACCTCATTTTTTGGCGAAGAGCCCACAGATCGCAGCCAAAGCGCCATCTTTTTTGACAACTTCCTGCGCCATTTCGTTTTTAACGGTGAATTCCTGTTTGGCAAAAAGGAAAATTTCCGCCTGCGCGCCGGCTACGCAGCCCTGCTGGGCAAAGAGCTGAGCGTGGAAAGCTACCGCAGTTTAGCAGGTTTCACCTATGGCATCGGCATCAAAATCAACCGCTTCCGGTTGGATTACGGGCGCATGCACTACCACCTTGCAGGGGGGATTAATCATTTAAGTATTTCTACGAATTTGAAGGAGTTTAGATAGTGTCTGTCTTTATAGTCCGATAGCTGCGTTATGCTCAACCCCAAAAACGGTCATCCCGGCCGGCGGAAGTTGCGCTTTGATGTTCCTGGAAAAGGTGTCCAAGTCAAGCGATTCATCAGCGAAAAAGTTTGTTGTTACAGCGGGATAAACGCCCGTCCAATTGGGTTTCATCCTATTGTTGTTTAGGAGACGCAAGGTATTGATAAACTTTTATCACCCCAAAAACCCGAACTTCAAAAACTTGACGGGTAGCAGTCAATTGTCCAGTATAAAACAACACGAGCCATCCTGAAGATTCGGGATGGCTCATGTTTTATTTATTGACTATCAATTTCGATGATCAGTTCCGAAGCAGCGCAATTCGCCTGGTAGCTACAGGCATCCCCGCAGATTGTACACGGATCAGGTAAATTCCATCCTGATAACCGGTGAGATTGAGGCGTCCGATCATTGTTTCGCCAGTGTTCAATTCCAACGCTTGGAGTAGCCTGCCCTGCACGTCGTACAACGCCAGCCGGACTGCCCGGTCGGGGTACGCGCTCAGATCAATCGTCACTTCGCTCGATGCAGGGTTGGGAAACACCCGGAAATCCGGAGCTTGTGTTTGCGGGCGCTGCACGGTAGCCTGTATTTTTTTATCCGGCTTGACCGCTTCATTGACGGTATCGCAGATATCGTGTTCTGCATTGACGCAACGAATGGCGTCTAACAATTCCGACAAATGCGGGGGGCCGACCAGGTTGCCCAATGCAATATTGGCTAAGCGAAGCAGGTCTTTTACCCTCGGATTGGGCGGCAAAAAATGGAGGACTATGGGTTCGAAAGCGCAGCTGGTTTCTGAAAGCAGCCCGTTGGCAAAAGCAGTGTCCAAGCGTACTTTGAGACCCAATTCAATCCCTTCGGCAAAAAGCGGGTTCGTCAGCGTGCCGTCGGATTCCATCGGGTTGGAGCCTGGCAGGCAATCTGCCCCCACCGTTACCTGCGCCGTGACTAAAGTCATGGCCGAGTCGCCTTTTGATGGCATCCAGCTGATGATGCACGCTGCATCGGCAGCGTCTAAGATAACAAAGCCTTGTGAACGTCCGACCACCAGCGGATCCGCAGCCCCATCGCCATCTACATCTTTGGAAAGAGCCGATTGCAGCAGTTCGAAGGAAGAGCTGATGATGGTTTGTACACAAACGCTTTCATTGCCATCGGCATCCACCGCTTTCCAGGTTCTGGCTACCGTGCATTCCCACTCGCAGTCGCCGCTCAAAACGTCATCGGTATAGGTAATGACGGGCGCGGGATCGCAATTGTCCGTAGCGGTGGCTTCGCCCGTTGCGTCAAGCTGATTGATCAAATCGCAGGAAACCGTAAGATCGGCCGGGCAAACAAGGGTCGGCGGGGTGATGTCGAAACCTTTGGCAATGGTGACGGAAGCATTACTGTCGCAGGCAACTGATCCATCGTCGGTGATGGTAACATTGTAATTGCCATCGGGCAAACCGGTAAAAATGCCGGTAGCATTGCTCTGATTCACCAGTCCGGAAATGGCATACACCAGTGGTCCATGGCTTGTCGTGGCGGTGATGGTAATCGTTCCATCGTTGGCACCTGGGCAAATTTCGTTTGTTTTGGTGATGTTGGTAATTGCCATATCACAGCAAGGATTGGCAGTGCCATCCAAAACGGTTGTTGCGCCCAGTCCAACCGGATCGAGGTGATCGCGCAGCCTGCGGCGGCTATTCGCAGCGCCGTTGTTGTTCCATGAATAGGACAAGCGCCCGTAATCGCCGTTGTCATTGTCAGGGTCGCTGCAATTGGGGTTGCTGCCGGCAAAAGTGCCGAACAACTGGCCAATAACGCGGCCGTTGGCCCGGAACAGGGGCGAACCCGAGGAGCCGCCTTCCGTCACGCTTTGGCCATTGGGGGTTGCTATCCAAAAGATGCGCCAGTAGCGATTTGATACGACCGAAGCGGGCGTGATGTTGTGGGTTGCGATCTTTTTGGCATCTCCGGCAGGATGGTGAATGCCAACACCGCTTGTGCCCGCCGCGCCCGATGCGTCCCAGCCTGCAAAATAGACATCGTAATCCTCGCGGGGATTTTCGCTCAGCAGGTAAAGGGCAAAGTCCGATGAATTGGAATGAGAACCGCTGACATTGGGATTGGCCAGAATGCTGGCGCCCACAGTCGTTTGGGTGTCGTCCACCAAGCCGGTATCCAGGCAGGCGCTGTGTTCAAAATTCCAGTAAAACACCAGGGTATTGGCCGTGGTAGAAGCGGTGACGGCGTCCAAACCAATCGGCTCTGCGCAGTGGTTGGCGGTCAAGAAAAGCGGGCGGCAATCCTGAGCTGTATTGTTGATCAAAGTACCGGAGCACCAGGCAACGCCATTGACGCTGTATTTGGCGACGCTTTTTTTGATGGTCTGCCAGTCGTCTCCTTCGGGGCAGTTGATGTTTACCTGGCACGCGCCTGAAGTCGTCAGATCAATGTTGTTTTCACCATAGCCACGGTAACCGTGGTTGACGCCGTTGATGGAAATAGCGCCCTGACCCTGCACGTTCAAAGGTTCGTAATATTCAAGCACCACCGATTCACCGACGACAATGGCAGTTGCAAATTTGCGGTCTTCCGTATTGTTGCGCGCCGTAAAAGCCCCTCTTACCTGCTGGCCATCCGGGCGATACAGGTACAGTGTTGCGCCTTTCGGCAAATAGAAATCATCGTACAGTAAATTGACGGATATGGCGTCGGGGCAGTCAATTTGCAGGCGCCACAAGCGGTCGCCGCCGGGCAGGGTTTTGCCAATGGCCTGCGTTTTGAAGATTGAGCCGAACGGGGTGTGGCACTGCAAACCGCCAGCAAGGCGTACTGCCGTCCTGGCCTTCGGTGGCATCTTCGGCGCGGAGTTTAGCCAGATCAACTTCGGGCATTCGTGCGGCAGGCAGGGTTTTTTCATTGAGTTCGTGCGTAAAACTGTATGGCTTTCCGCCTGTACTTAGCTGTGCATACAGGAATTCAGGGGATACAAAGGCGCAAAGGAAAAGCGCCAATCCTATCAGTGTTTTTTTGAGGTATTCGAAACGCATTGTGTGAAAAGTTTAGAGGTCAAAAAATGAAACAAGTTGAATGGTGCGGCAGCGGGATGAATGCGCCGGACAAATCTTTATGCAGCCTTTGGGCAGTGTGTTACAGGTAATACATACTTTTTTTGAGTGGTGAGCGTCAGCCGGGATGTTGAGTTCCGATCCGCACCTTGTGCGCGTGAATATGAGTAAAAACGGGATGCGCTTCAGGGGCGTTCCGCGTTTTTTTTATCCTCGAAAAGAAACGTAAATTTGAAACACGGAAATAACTATGTGTCAAATAGCTTTTAGATCAGCCCAATAATCAAGGTATTGTAACAGCAGCCAGAGTGATGTGCTTCGGCTGCTGTCATTTTGAGGTTTTAATTAATTATACTGGTGAAATCCAGACACCATTCTATTATTTATGTGCATGTCCGCGCACAAAAATAGCTTGTTTGCCTGCTTCCTGCTTGTCTGTTTTGCAGGATTTAAACCTAAATGCCCTGATCAAAACAACCTCAAACTTGAAGCGGTGACCCTCAACGACGGTCTTTCGCAATGCGGCCATCAAGCCCTGCGCTACCGAAATTTGCGATGGCGTAGACAATAATTGCGACACGATGACGGACGAAGGCGTGCAAACCACGTACCATCGCGACATGGACAACGACGGCTTTGGCAATGCGGCAGTTGCCCGCTCGCGCTGAGGCTCCGCCTCGCGTGTTCTATTTTTCGGTTTTTCCCGCTCAACCCATTCTTCCTAAAATCACAAATCCCTAAACCCCTCCAACAACCGCCCCACCTCATAAACCTCCTCAAAACCATTATACAACGGCACCGGAGAAATTCGGATTACCCCGCCCGGCTCACCGGAGAGGTTGTCTTCCCGCCAGTCGCAGAGCACGGCATGGGCAGCGAGGTAATCGAACAGGTGACGACCATTGGCACCCGTGCGGACGGACAGTTGGCAGCCGCGTTGCGCCGGATCGGCGGGGGTGATGATGCGCAGGTTTTGGCCTTGTTCGATGCAGCGGTGGAGGATAAATTCTAAGTAGCCGGTCAGTTTCAGGCTTTTTTCGCGGAGATTGAGCATGCCCGCCTCGGCAAAAATATCTAAGCTCGCCTTGTGCGCGGCAAAACTCAGGATCTGGGCGTTGCTCAGTTGCCAGCCGGCTGCGCCGGGCATGGGATGAAACCCTTTGCGCATCAGGAAGCGGCTGCTTTCATCGTGTCCCCACCAGCCGGCAAATCGCGGCAGGTCGGGGTTGTTGCCGTGCCGCTCGTGTACAAAAACGCCACCCGGGCCACCCGGACCCGAATTGAGGTATTTGTAGCTGCACCACACCGCAAAATCCGACCCCCAATCGTGCAGGTGCAAGGGTAGGTTGCCGGCAGCGTGCGCCAGATCGAATCCCACATAAGCCCCGGCCTTGTGGCCCGCGTCCGTGATGGCTTTCAGGTCGTAATACTGACCAGTGTAGTAATTCACGCCGCCGAACAAGACCAGCGCCGTTTGCGCGCCATGTGTTTCGATGGCTGCAAGGATGTCTTCGGTGCGCAGGGTTTCTTCGCCGGGTCTCGGCGTCACTTCCACAATGGCGTCATCAGGGTTCAGTCCGTGGTAGCGCGCCTGGGTTTCCAACGCATATTGGTCGGAAGGAAAAGCGCCCGCTTCCATAATTATTTTGAACCGCTCGCGGGTGGGGCGGTAAAACGACACCATCATCAGGTGCAGGTTGGTCGTCAGAGTATTCATCACCACAACTTCTTCGGCTTGTGCGCCAGCGATATGGGCGGTTTGCGGCTGCAAAAATTTGTGGTAGTGCATCCAGGGCAGCGCGCCTTCAAAATGGCCTTCGACCGCCAGTTCGCTCCACTGGTCCAATTCGCGCAAGACCGCCTCGCGAATGCTTTTGGGTTGCAACCCCAGCGAGTTGCCGCAAAAATAAAGCGCCTGCTTCCCGTTGACTTTTGGGAAATGAAAAGCGTCGCGGTATTGCCGCAAAGGATCCTGGCGGTCTTGTTCTATGGCGAATTCCGGGTCGAATAAATATGGCTGCATGGTGTTGTTTGAAATTCGGAATGTTGTGAGTGAGCTGCAAAGATAGTTAGAAACACTGCTTTTCAAATGCCGCGTTTTCGAACTTTCCAGCACCTGTCTGCTGGCTTTGTGCCCGGTCGTTTAAAAAAAGGGGCAATTGATTTGGTTAAAACGAAAAGAGCATATATCTTTGCCCTGCTTTTGAAAAAAGCGCCTCAAAAGGATGGTGCGGTAGCTCAGTTGGTAGAGCAATGGACTGAAAATCCATGTGTCGGCGGTTCAATTCCGCCCCACACCACAAACAAAAGGGATTCTGCGATGCGCAGAGTCCCTTTTTTGTTTTGAAACCCGTCTCAGTGACGTTCAGCGAGCTTGAGATAAGCCCCGGGTAGCCATTCTTCCAGCAAACGCAGGAAGCGCTTGCCATCTTTGGCTGCTTCTAATTTTTGCAGGCTGGTTGCAAATTTGTCGTTGTTCCCGATTTCCCGATAGCCATCCAAATGCATGGTCACTATAATTTAACCCTCCAAAGTTAACTAATTCTGGTGCCTTGACTCTGAATTGGTTAACGTCATTGTTATTTAACTCGACATAAGATAAATATAGGGATATATTTTGAGCGCTCACAGCATTCTTAATGCTTTGAGAAATTTCTACTCCTGAAGGTACTACGAGGAATAATCCATGTTGAATGGTCGTATTTGGCAAGTGCGAGTGCGTCTGAAGATAATTTAAGTAGTTCTGAAACTGGCTCCATTGATTACTATAATCAAAGCTATTTCCGAATCGGCCTTTAATTTCGATAAAGACCGGTTGATTATGAATCAGTGAAGGCTCGACCAAATAGTCTATTTTTTTGCCATCAAGAATTGCCCCCCAAAATTTGTAGTATTTTTTGGCACTCCTAATGACAATAGTGCTGCTTCTACCAACGCAGATCCGAGTACCCGACAGGGAAAAAAATTATCAATTTTATTTGCCTGACTTGCGTATTGAGTTTTAAGACTCTGTCTTATTTGATTCGTTTTCCCCCAAAAATCCCCACCAGTAAAGCCTCCCCATCCTGCCCCGGCATCATATTCATCAAATTCTCCTTCCAATTGCGCCTGCTCAGCATCAACAGCTAAAAGATATATATTGTTTTCAATCGTAACTATACAGCCGCCTTCGGCGGCTTGGGCATGTGAGCGATAGCGGCAATTGCATCAAAGACGGATTGTTGATTTTTGATGGTGGTGTCAATAATAGATCGGAGGATACAATAATGTTGCTGCCCAGTCTTGAACTGCCCGGAAACTTTAAGTTTGACTTTTACATTTCGGATGCTTCTTTCGGAAGCATTATTGTCAAAATCTATGAGTGGGTCATAGAGGAAGGGGAAAATAAATGCCCTGTATCTGGTCATTGATTTTTTGAAAGTCAGGGTTTTGAGAATGTATTTATCGGGAATAGTTTGTTCAAGCAAGTGGCTGAGTTGATTTTCTATTTCGATTGTGTCGGGGTCGTTTTTGGAATAAGCGACCTTGTTTTGCTTGAGTTTGATTGCTTTTTGGAGAAGTTCTTTGAATTGCTGTGCCCAGGCGGTATTTTCAGTTTGGATGAGGTAGACAAGTTCGCGCAACAGGTGTGCTAAACAAATTTGATGGTTTTTAGCATTGGTTTTGATTTGTGCACGCAACCGGTCAGATCCCAGAGTAGCCAGCGGAAAACCATTGGGAAACAGTTCCTCCATCAGGGCTGTACCCCGGAAAGCAGAGATGGCTAAAAAGGTGATTATCCGGCTTTGCCATACCCAAATCCACTGTTTTTTACCATTTACTTTTGCGCCGGTCTCATCGCTACCCACAGATTTGGATTGCTCTAAGGTTTGGCGAAAGCCATCCCAAATTGGGCGTGCCTTTTCTGCCATAAGAACCACGATGTTTTCCAGTGTGCCTACGCTGAGGGGCAGGTGGCAAATATGGGTAAAAAAGTGTTGAAGCCGTTTGAAAGGAATATACTGATAAACATTGTGGTAAACAGTCAAAGCGGCGATATTAGGCCCGTATTGGATGTGGCTGTTTACTCCTTGAGGAAAGTCTGCCACCTGATGATGTCCACAAGCACACTGAACACCAAATGCCCGGTACTCTGTTACTTGTGCCTGGATGGGGGGAATATCTACCAATTGTCGACGCTCTATTAATTTAGCTGCCGAAGTATCCAATGCACCCGCACAAACCGTACAGAAAAAAGGAATAAGTTCTTCTATTTCATCCGGGGTATCCGTCATCTTCAGTGTTTTTCCCTCATGGCCAAACTGACCCCCGGGCATACGCCCCGTGGCGGTACGAAGACTTTTATTCTAACGTCCAAAATCACTGCTGGGTGGCTTACTGCTGTTTTGACTGTCTTTCACAACACCTTTTTGTTCTGCCTTTTTCACCAAGTCCAAAACCAATTGTTCTAACTCCGAAACTCGCCGTTTTAACGATACATTCTCTGATTCAACCAACGCAATACGCGATACCTCAAGGCGCAGTGAGGCATTAGCTGCCTCTAAAACCTGTATTCTTAATATGTTATCTGCATCTCTCAAAGCTAAAATTGATATTTGTGCCCAAAAAATACGAACTTTGAACCAATTCCCACTGGTTTTTTTTTACCACCAAGCCTCAACCCACATGATCGCCGCCGAAGGCGGCTGTATAGTTAC
>JBBQGV010000048.1:0-39121 GCA_038323375.1 Chitinophagales bacterium | reverse complement strand
ATGGGAAAATTCGATATTAAGGGATTTTGCAGGATTGGAGGCGCTGAATACCATTAGCGCTGGATTTGATGTAAGGGCTAATCCCTTATTAGAAAGTTTTAGCGGTTTGCCCTCGCTATCCTACACTGGAAGTATTGAAGTACGTGAAAGCCCGGCATTAGTCAATATGGCCGGAATGAGCGGGCTGAATTCCTCTTTGAGTTTGGATATTTATGACAACTCATCGTTGATTTATTTGGGGCTGACCTCGCTGGACTCTGTATGGTCTTTGAATATTCATGCCAATTCGTCCTTGCCAAACTTGTCTGGTTTGGGATCGCTGAACTTCATTGGCAGTGGACTTGCTGTTTATGGCAACCCTTCTTTGGAAACCCTGGAAGGATTGGGTAGTCTGGAACGCTTAACCGGCGGTCTTTTGCTCGACGACAACCCTTTGTTGTCTGACATTTCAAGCCTAAATCATTCCATCTACCTCAATGGCGATGTCACGATTACCAACAACCCTAAGTTGTCCTGGTGTGCCGTTCAGGCCATTTGCGAATACGTTTTACCCGGCCCTTCACCAGGAACACCCACTTTTTTCAACAATATGGACGGCTGCAACGGCATGTGGGAGGATATTATTCCCGCTTGTTTGGTGTCCTCGGAAGAAGAAAAGGTAACTGCTCAAATGGTGCAGGTTTTCCCCAACCCTGCCAACAATGAATTTAATGTTATTTTGCCGGAAGGCGCAGGCTCTTTTGCCGTGTCCATATTAGATATGACTGGCAGTTTGCTCGGGACGAATCTCTCAGGCAGCGAAAACCTACGGATGGATATTTCCCACCTGCCATCCGGGATTTACCTTCTCGAAATAAAAATGGCAGGCGGGATAATTGCCGAAAAGATCATCAAACATTAACAAAGCCCGAATATAACGCAGGTATCCGACTATAAAAACAAACCCTATTTCGCCTCCTGCGGTTCGCCATAAATAAAATCGTCCATCACAGACACATCAACAGTGCCGCTTTCACTCGAACCCAATGAAGTATTGCCGTATTCTATCCGGACGCGGTGGACAATGGCAAGTGCGGCAGTAACCAGCAGGATGCAATACTTTTTCATGTTGATGTTAATTTTTTAATAAGAATGAATAAAAATGTTGCGCATTGCGCTTTTCGCTGCAAAAGTAGGGGGGCGGAAAGCGAGCCGGGAAGTCGGTTTGTATTCGGTTGGTAAAACGGGTTATTTGGTGGCTCCTGGTTGACGGTATGTGCCGTTCAATGCGCTATCTTCGCTACAAAATAACCTTGCCGCCTATGATTCGCTTTTCCATTACTGCCTTGATTTTGTCTTTTACATTGGCCTGCCGGTCTCAGCAGCCCTATTTTCAGCAAGAGGCGAATTATCGGATTGTAGCTGCGCTTGACGATACGGTGCATGTCCTCCGGGCTACGCTGGATTTGGAATACGTCAACCACAGCCCGGATACCCTGCGCGAACTTTGGTTCCACCTCTGGCCAAATGCCTTCCGCGACCGGAATACGGCTTACGCCAAACAAGCGCTGCGCATGAACAATACCCGGTTTTATTTTTCCAAAGAAGAAGAATCGGGCAACATCAGCGGATTGGACTTCCAGGTTGCAGGCGAGGGAGTCAACTGGGCATTGGATCCGCAGCATCCGGACATTGCAGTTTTGAAGCTGGCGAAGCCTTTATTGCCAAAGCAAAGCATCCGCATTGAAACGCCTTTTGTACTGAAAATCCCGGCTTCTTTTTCCCGCCTCGGCCACGTAGGGCAATCTTATCAGATGACCCAATGGTATCCCAAACCGGCCGTGTACGACCTGGAAGGCTGGCATCCCATGCCCTACCTCGAAATGGGCGAATTCTATTCCGAATTCGGGTCATTTGATCTGGAGTTGACCCTGCCGGAAAACTACGTGGTGATGGCCACCGGCGAATTGGAAACGGACAGTGAACGCGGTTTTATAGAACAAAAAGTGGCGGAAACAAACGCCTGGCTGGCTGCAACCCCGGACAGCGTATTGCAGGCGCTTTCGGATGTGACGCCGCCTTCTTCTCTAAAACAAAAAACAATCCGCTACCGGGCGGAAAACATACACGATTTTGCCTGGTTTGCCGACAAAGACTTCCACGTGCAAAGCGGCAGCGTTGCGCTTGAATCGGGTAAAACAGTTAAAACCTGGACAGCTTTCACCCATGCCGAAGCGCATTTGTGGAAAGACGCCCTCCGCTATGTGAACCGTTCGGTTGCTTTCTATTCCGAACTGGTTGGCGAATACCCTTGGCCGCAGGCCACCGCCGTTCAAAGCGCGCTGAGCGCCGGCGGCGGCATGGAATACCCGATGATTACGATCATTGGGCTGTCAGGAAACGCGCGCGACCTCGATGCGGTCATCACGCACGAGGTGGGGCACAACTGGTTTTACGGCGTGATCGCCACCAACGAACGCGACCACGGCTGGATGGACGAAGGCATCAATACCTACTACGAAAATCGCTACATGGTGCAGCACTACCCGCCGGAAAAGCTGTCGCAGATACCGAAATTCCTTGTCAAAGGTTCTGAAATGGACTTCTGGGAAGTCGCCCGACTGCACCAGGCACGGCGGGGAATAGACCAGCCTTCGGCGACAACCTCCAACGATTTCGGACGCATCAATTATTGGCTGGGGACTTATGAAAGTCCGGCCCGGGCTTTTGCCTTTCTGGAAAGTTATTTGGGCACAACAGCTTTCGACGCAATGATGCGCGCTTACTACCAGGCCTGGCATTTTAAACACCCGCAACCGGGGGATCTGCGCAGCCATTTAGAAACCGTTACTGGCAAAAATTTAGACTGGTTATTCGACGGCTGGCTGTATTCCACCGGAAAAACGGATTACGCCCTGCTCGGGCTAAGCGAAACGGATACCGGCTACGTGCTGCGGGTTGTCAACAAAGGATGGATAGAGGCACCCTTTCGGTTGTCCGGGGTGAAAAATAATCAGGTCGTTGCCGCGCAGTGGTTTGAAGGTTTCGAAGGCCTGCATGAACTAACTTTCCCGAAAGGCGACTACGACCGCATTACAATGGACGCCGAGCGAGCCATGCCCGAATGGAATCGCCGCGACAACCACATCCGAACCACCGGCCCGCTAAAAACCATGGAACCCCTGCGCCTGCGCTTTTTCAGCGGTTTGGAAAACGACCGGCATACCGACCTAAACTGGCTGCCTGCTATCGGTTGGAACCAATATGATAAATGGATGGGGGGGGTGATCCTGCACAACTACGGGATTCCTGAAAAGCCGTTCGAGTTTGCGCTTGCGCCGATGTACGCTACTGGCAGCCAATCTTTGGTAGGCTTTGCCAATTTCAGGTTTCGCTTGTTGCCAAAAGGCGCTAAATCACAACAATTATTCGTTGGCACCGACGCCCGCCGTTTTCATTACGACGACAACGCCCGCAACGATTACCGGCTCGCCTACACGCGGGTAACGCCTTACATCCGATATGCCTGGCGGAAAAGCCCCGCTGAAGACCGTCGCCGAACCCTCCAATGGCGCAGCATTTTTTTGAATAAAGAAGCGCCTGTATTTGAAATAAGCGACTTTACCGGCATAAGAAACGAGCAGTCTTGGATTCACGAACTGAGTTTTTCCACAGAACACCGACACCCGATTGTGCCCACCGCAAGCCAGGTCGCTTTGGAATACCAGTCGTACAAGGACTTTTTTGGCCGATCGCAGCATTACCTGAAAGCTTCGGCAAGCTGGCAGGGCGCTTATACCTACGCCCGGGGTAAACGCTTGGACATGCGGGTTTTTGCAGGCGGGTTTTTAGACAATACCCGCCGAAACGGGGGCGCCATTTTCCCCGGCGCATTCAACCTCGTTTCCCGTGGGCCGAACGATTACCGCTTCGATGACCTGTACTTCGCCCGCAGTGAAGATCGGGGCTTTTTTTCGCAACAAATCAACATTCGCGACGGCGGTTTCAAAACCGTGATTGAAAACAGTTTCAACCTTGGGCGCAGCAATAATTTCATCCTCGCCCTAAACCTGAAAGCCGACCTGCCGCTAAAACTACCGCTCAAGTTGCCCCTGAAGCCGTATTTCGACATCGGCTATTTCGACAACGCCATGCCCACCGGCAGCGATGCCACACTGAAAGACCAATTGCTCTGGAGCGGCGGTTTTGCATTGGAGTTTTTCAACAATACGCTGGGCATTTATTTCCCGGTCGTCAACTCCAAAAATATTAGTGACCGCTTTACAGAACGGGGCAATTACTGGACGCGGATCAGTTTTCAGATCAAGTTTCAGAATTTAGGGCCGGATGCGTTGATGGAGGGGCTGGAGCCGTGAGGTTAAATCACTTGAAAACCCCACGCATACGGATCCTCCTCGTCTATCGTAATCGTATTGTGCCCGTACACCCGCGCCCAGCCTTCAACGGAAGGGATGATGGCAGGGTAAGAGCCAACCGTGGTAACGCCTTCCACCCGGCCAATGAACTGGCTGCCGATGATGCTTTCATGGATGAATAAGTCACCTGCTTTCAGCTTGCCTTTGGCGTGCCACTGCGCCATACGCGCTGAAGTGCCGGTGCCGCAGGGCGAGCGGTCAATGGCTTTCTCGCCGTAGAACACTGCGTTGCGGGCGGTAGCTTCCGGAGAAATCGTTGCGCCCGTCCACTCGATGTGGCTAAGGCCATTGATCGTAGGATCGAGTGGATGCACAAATTGGTGCGCGTCATTGATGCGTCGGCGCAATTCGCGGCTCCAGACTACGAGTTGTTCTGCTTTGAAATGCTCTAATCCGGGGAAGTTTTCCTGCACGTCCACAATGGCGTAATAATTGCCGCCATAAGCCACATCCACGCGCAGCAGCCCCAAATCCGGGCATTCCACTTCGATATTTTCAGCGGCGAGAAAGGAGGGGACATTAGTTAGTCTGACCGACGTAACTTTCGACCCCGACTGCTCGTAACGAATATGCACCAAACCCGCCGGCGCTTCCATGCGCACCACTCCGGGCACCTTGGGCTGGATGAGGCCGTTTTCGATGGCAATGGTGATCGTGCCAATGGTGCCGTGCCCGCACATGGGCAGGCAACCGCTGGTTTCGATGAAAAGCACCGCTATATCGTTTTCAGGGTCTTGCGGCGGGTAAAGGATGCTGCCCGACATCATGTCGTGACCCCGCGGCTCAAACATCAGTCCGCGCCGAATCCAGTCGTACTCGCGCAAAAAATGCTGACGTTTTTCGCTCATGTTTTGCCCGTGCAGGATGGGCCCGCCGCCAGCGACCAGGCGCACCGGGTTGCCGCAGGTGTGGGCGTCTATGCAGAAAAAGGTTTTGGATGCCATGTTTGTGTTTTGATGGTTGGAATAAGGCGTTATACGTATCGGACACCTCCGAGGTGTCCGATACGTATAACGCCTTATTCCAACCTACGACTTACGCCATTCTCCGTTCACCAACCGCCAAATATTCAGTGGATTCTCACGCTTCAGGGCGTCCGGCAGCAAAGCATCCGGAAAATCCTGATACGCCACAGGCCGCACGAAACGCCGGATCGCGGCGGTTCCAACCGAAGTAAAACGGGGGTCGGTCGTTGCCGGAAAAGGGCCGCCGTGCTGCATGGCGTGGCCGACCTCCACGCCGGTGGGCACACCGTTGAAAATCAACCTGCCGACTTTATTTTGTAATAGCTGCACGATGCCGGCGTAGCTTTCAATCTCGGAAAGTTCAGCCATCAGCGTGCCCGTCAACTGGCCGGGCAGCGCTTGGATGACCTGTGCTAATTCGGTTTCATCAACGCAGGCGACGACCAAAGAAAATGGACCGAATACCTCTTCGTGCAAACGCGGATTTTTCAAAAACCGGGTAGCGATAACTTTGCCAATCACCGGCACTGCCTGGTGTTCGGTTGCCTCATTTTGTGATTTTCCAACCATTTCAACGCCTTGTTGCTGCAGCATTTCCGCTGCCGAAACGCTGAAATTTTCGCGAATTCCGGCGCTGAGCATCACCCCGGACGCGGCTGCTTCAATGGCTGCGCCGAGTTGTTGCAGCAAGCCATCAAGTTCCGGGGTTTCCACAGCCAAAATCAGGCCCGGATTGGTGCAAAACTGCCCCACGCCCAAAGTAATGGATGCCGCTAATTGGGTTGCTAAGGATGTCGCCCGCGTTTGCACCGCTTTTGGAAACAAAATAACCGGATTGACGCTGCCCATTTCGGCAAAAACCGGGATGGGGTCGGGGCGTTGCTGCGCCAGTTGGTACAGAGCCATGCCCCCTTTTTGTGAACCGGTGAAAGCAACCGCACGAGCCAATGGGTGCTTAGTCAATGCCGAACCCGTTTCGTAGCCTTCGTCAAAAAGCATAGAAAAAACGCCTTCGGGCAAGCCAGTTTTTTGCGCCGCAGCAACGATGGCTCCTGCCACCAATGCGCTGGTTCCCGGGTGCGCCGGGTGCGCTTTAACAACTACCGGACAGCCTGCGGCCAGCGCCGATGCAGTGTCGCCGCCGGCCGTGGAAAATGCCAGGGGAAAATTGCTTGCCCCAAAAACGACCACCGGTCCAAGCGGCATCAACATGTTGCGGAGGTCGGGCCGGGGCAGAGGCTGTCGTTCCGGCAGAGCCGGGTCTATGCGCGCTTCCACCCAGGAGCCTTCTTCGAGGTATTGCGCAAACAACCGCAACTGGCTCATGGTACGGCCGCGTTCGCCTTCTAATCTTGCCTGCGGCAGGGCTGTTTCGGCCATTGCACGTTGAATCAAGACATCGCCGAGCGCCAAAATTTCGTCGGCGATGGCAATCAGAAAAGCAGCTTTGAATTTGCCGGGCGCATTTTTATACCCCTCAAATGCTTTTGCGGCAAGCTGCATGGCCTCGTCCGCTTCCCGGGCGCTTGCCGCATAAAAAAGCCCCGGCAGGGGTTGGCCGGTTGCCGGATTCAGCGCTTGAAAGGTTGTCGGGTGGTCGTTGCTGCGCCGGTATCCGATGAATTGCTGACCTGATAGCTGCATGGTGAATTATAGTTTTGGAAGGGATGGCCGTACTGCCAGCGCTTCTTTGATCACATTTAATACTTGTTCGCGTTCAGCGCCAACCAAAGGCAACCGCGGTTGTCTCACAGTTTCCGTGCCCATGCCGGTGGCTACCTCAGCCAATTTAATGTTTTGTACAAATTTAGTTCCTATGTCTAAATGCAGCAGGGGATAAAACCAGCGGTAGATTTCCCGGGCTTCGGCGATGCGGCCTTGTTTTGCGAGTTCGTAGATAGCCACCGTTTCGGCGGGAAAAGCGACTACAAGACCCGCCACCCAGCCGTCGGCACCCATGATCAGGCTTTCTAAGGCTAAGTCGTCAACGCCGCTGAGGATTTTAAACCGCGTCCCGAAGGCATTGATGAGATCGGTTAGGTAGCGGATGTCGCCAGTGGATTCTTTCATGGATTCAAAGTGCGTATTTTGCGCCAAATCCCGAAACATAGGGATGGACAAAAACGTCTTGTAGGCCACCGGATTGTTGTAGAGCATGACCGGCAAATCGGTGGCATCTGCAACCCGGTGCAGGTAGTGTAACGTTTCACGGTCGTCGGAATGGTAGCGCATGGGCGGCAGTAACATAAAGCCATCGGCGCCGGATTGTTCCGCTGCTTTCGCAAAACGGATGGCTTCGTTTGTGTTGCATTCTGCTAAGCAAGTGATCACCGGCACGCGTTCTGCCGCCGTTTTTTTGGCGGTCTCCAACAAGCGCAATTTTTCGTCGAAGCTCAGGGTGCTGTTTTCCCCTAAAGAGCCGCATACGATGATGCCGTGAACGCCGGCTGCAAGCTGGGCTTCGATGTTTCTGGAAAACGTTTCGAGGTTGAGCGATTCGTCGGCGAAAAAGTTGGTCGTTACAGCGGGATAAACGCCTGTCCAATTGGGCTTCATAAGCTTGATTTTTGTTTGTTTAGGAGGCGCAAGGTATTGAGAAACTTTTGCCGCCGCAAAAATGGCGACTCCAAAAACTTGACGGATGGTGGTCAATTGTAATAAAAAGGCTGCTTATATTTGCCCACATGGAAATTTTATTCTACAAAGGCATAGACTATCAGGGGCTAAAAAAGCAAGTGGACAAGGTGGCTGCATTGCTGAAACTGGGCGATTTCAAATCAGCCGACGTAAAAAAAATGCCCAATACCGGGTTTTTTCGCGCTAAATTGGATGATAAAAACCGCTTATTATTCAAAATCGGGAGCTACGAAGGCAAAAAGTACTTGTTTATTCTGGAGGTCATTGCCAACCACGCCTACGAAAAATCTCGTTTTCTAAATGGGGCTTTTGTGGACGAAGCTAAATTGCAGGCGCTGTCTTCGCCGGAAAATACGGCACCTGCAGATATACTTCCCCTCACATTTATCAATAACAAAACGCGGCATTTTCATATTCTGGATAAAATCCTTTCTTTTGATAATTTACAACAGGAGGTTTTTCAACTGCCTTTGCCGCTCATCGTTATCGGTTCGGCGGGCAGCGGCAAAACTGCGCTGACGCTTGAAAAAATCAAAGACTTGTCAGGCGAGGTGCTCTACACCACCTTATCTCCTTTTTTGGTAGAAAATGCCCGAAACCTTTATTTTGGTTCCAGTTATGATAATGAGCGGCAGAACATTGATTTCCTATCTTTTCGCGAATATCTGGAAAGCATCGCCATTCCACCGGGCAAAGAAATTAAGTATAGAGACTTCGAGCAGTGGGCGAATCGCTACCGGCAGGCCTATCGCATCCAGGATGTGCACAAGCTGTTCGAAGAGTTTAGAGGCGTGTTAACCGGCTCGGTGATAGACAAACCGCATTTGAGCAAAGCAGATTATTTGGCACTCGGCATTCGCCAATCGGTGTTCACGGCAGAAGAGCGCACGGGTGTTTACGAATTATTTGAAAAGTACCTAGATTTTCTGAAAGAAACCGGGAACTATGACACCAATATAGTTTCGCATCAATATTTATCGAAAGTACAGCCCGGATACGACTATGTGGTTGTTGACGAGGTGCAGGACATCACCAATGTTCAACTCTATCTCATTCTAAAATCCCTAAAAAACCCTTTAAATTTCTGGCTTTGCGGTGATTCGAATCAGATTGTGCACCCCAATTTTTTCTCCTGGTCGAATGTCAAAACGATGTTCTACAGGCAGGATTTGAAAGGCGATATCATCCGGGTATTGGCTACCAATTATCGAAATACGCCAGAGGTAACCCAGATTGCCAACAGGCTACTGAAGGTAAAAAATGCGCGTTTCGGCTCTATAGACCGTGAAAGCACCTATTTAGTGCAGCCCAATTCGGCCAACAGAGGAGAGGTGAATTTTTTTGAAGACAAACCGGACATCAAACAGGAACTGAACCGAAAAACCCGCCAGTCAGCCCGCTTTGCCGTGCTGGTGATGCGCAACGAAGACAAAGGGGAAGCACGCAAGTTTTTCAATACGCCATTGCTGTTCAGCATCCAGGAAGCGAAAGGATTGGAGTATGAAAACATTATTCTTTTCAACATTATTTCTGACAATGAAAAGGAATTTCGGGAGCTTTGTAATGGGGTGACAAAGGCAGATTTGGAACTTGATCTGGAATATGCCCGCGTTCGGGATAAAAATGACAAATCGCTCGAGGTTTATAAATTTTATGTCAATTCCCTGTATGTCGCTATTACGCGTGCCGTGAGCAATCTTTACCTCGTTGAGCGCAACCGCAAGCATGAATTGTTAACGCTGCTGGAGTTGACACAGTTTATGCAAAAGGTAGACATGAAAGACCAGGCCAGTTCGCTTGATGACTGGCAAAAAGAGGCGCGAAAACTCGAATTGCAAGGTAAGCAGGAACAGGCAGACGAAATTCGCAGGAATATTTTGCATACACAGCAGGTTCCATGGCCAGTGATTACGCCCGAAGAATTGCCCAAATTACGGGAAGAAGCGCTTAATCCTGATCATTATAACAAAAAGGCCAAAGACCGCCTGTTTGAATACGCCTGTTTTTATTCCGAAATTTCTGTGATGCCCGAACTGATTAAACTAAATTACAAACGCGCTGAAAACTGGCAAAAGGAACAAGCAGGTATTCTGCGCAGACTACTCAACGATTATTACCAGGATAAACCCGGCAACCTTAAAAATGCACTGCAAAAATACGGCCCTGATTTTCGGAACGAATACAATCTCACTCCTTTTATGCTGGCAACCATTGCCGGCGCACCAAATATCATCGGGCATTTGCAGGAATACGGCGCTGACCCGTATCTTTCTGATAATCTTGGTCGCAATGCGTTTCAATTAGCGCTGGCACGTTCTGCATTCGATAAAAATTATGCTCAAAAAGCGCTATTCAATATTTATTCAAAACTGAGTCCTGACGGCATTCGGATAAAAGTAGGCGACCGTCTTCTGAAACTCCATAACCGGCAAATGGAGTTTTTTCTGTTGAATTATATGCTCGCTACCCAGCGCAATCTTATTTTGCAAAAAGGCACAATAACTATTCCCGGATTTTGTGTAGATGATTTTATTGCCGTTACCGAAAACTACCCCGATCGTCTGATGGCGCCTTACCGCAAACGCAGGCAGTACATTAGTGCCTTCTTGTCCAACAACGAAGTTTTCAGGCTTCGAGCCTCATCAACTTGTAAAGGTTTGTTCTTTCGGATCTATCGGGGGTATTATATTGTGAATCCATTACTGGAAGTCGGTATTGGCGAATTATGGTTCAATTTTTACGATTCCTTCGTTCGCTTAGAAGATATGCGTCCAATGGCAACACACAATGTCCAACTGCTGTTAGACTATTTTCCAGGGTATCGGCAGCAAGCCCTTGATTTTATGAATAAAAAACCAGTTTCAAATACCCAGCAGTAAGCGCACAGCATCCTGTTCTGGCCGATCTTTTCCGGAAAGAGCAGGTTCGGCGACCGCTTGCAACGAAGCGTCGAAAATAGTTTCCTTTGCCGCCATGCCCAGCATTTTTCGGCGTTCGGCTTTGCTAAACCCCGAAAACGTGCGCCGCAGCATCGGTAGTGCTTCTGTAAAGGCCAACTCCTCCAAACCCGACAGCCATTCATCTAAGATACCCCACAACGCGGGCTGGTGGATGAGCAGCAGGCCGCTGCCGTGTAAAAAACCTTCAATCCAAAAAGCCGCCGTTAAGGTGGCCTGGCCCCTCGACAAAGCGAAGTGCATGCGCTTGCCAGTTTGGCCGGGTAATTCAAACTTTTCTTCAAACAGGATTCGGACACAGGCACCCCGGAGCAGCGGATGCGCCGAAGCTTGCTCTGCCGTTTTGAGCAAAGCCGTTTTCCATAAAGCCAGATAAGTCGCTTTGCCTGGTAGGTGAATGGCGCGCTGGAGTGTGAGGATGCGTTTCAGTACCTCCTGCGCCACCGTTTCATCAATACCAGTACAAGCCCCCGGCAGGGCAATGCAGATTCTGGGAATAAATTCTTCAATGAGTGCCCCAATGGCTGCTACGTCAGTTTTGCGCACATCGCCATAGCGGGTAATGTTGATCAGGGTGGGCAGGCAATCCATCAGGTGGAAGACGTCGCGGTCTAGGGCAGCAACGGCGCTTAACCGCAGGATCAGGGCACCGGGGGCGGCACTCAACCCTGCTTTCAGCGCAAGCAGGGTGAGGTCCGACAATTCCGGAAGGCGCTCCAGGTCGGCCGCCCGGCGTCGGGTACGCGCTTCAGCAGCCTCCAGGATCGAATTGCCCCAGGTAGCTCCTTCGATCAGGCGGATGAGGAATTCAGGCTGCCAGTGCAGTTTCCAAAATTCCCGGAAAGTGCCGAGGTTGCCTTGAGAAGCGTCCACCGAAGTGCCCCAGGGAATGTCCAATAAATTGAGCTGGTGCAGGAGCTGGCTTTTCAATAAATCGGCGGGTTCCCGCAAATCAATGCCGCCCTGGGGGTTGGCGCTGGTTGCTTTTAGCCATTGCATACCCGATGTTCCCCAGTATTTTTGCAACCGCGAAGCTTTCAAACGCTCGTCTAAGTCGCGTTGCAAAGGCGAAAAGGACACGTTGTCCGGAACGCGACCCGCTTTTTCACCGATGACTAATTTTTTGCGGATGAGTTCGAGCGGCAACGTGCTGCCTCCGCAAAAAACGGCCAGCGCCGCCTCTTCTAATTCCTGTAGCCCGGGGAGCGGCTTTTCGCGCAAAGCGGCTAAACTTTCCGCCAGCCGAACCGCCTCCGTGGCGTGTGCTGCGCTGGCTTCGAGTCCTTCTGCCCGCAGCAGGCGTGCGACCTGTACCATCCAGTGTCCGACCACCTCGCCAGCAGGCGCGTGGAACAATTGCTCGTACCAGGCCGGGGAAATAATGCCTGCCCCGTAACCGCTTTGCAAGGCCAGCCGCTCGTAGGTCCAGGGAATCCAGGTATGTTTTATTTTAACTTTTGGTAAACCGCGCAGGAGCGCCGCGTCTTTTTTGGTGTCGAAGGCCTTCAGGTCGTGTAAAGCGGGTGCGTGCCAGGCACCGCAAACTACGGCAATGCGCTGGAACCCTTTTTTTTCAGCCTTGCGCAGGGTTTGGCGCATCCAGGCTTCGCGCAGCAGCGTTTCCGGGGTTTCAAATCCGCCTTTGCTTTCGCGCAAAGCGCTCATCATTTCGGTAATCAGCGCAAAAACGGAAACCTCTTCTAAGTTGTGTTCAAAAGCCGCGTCCCACCAGCGTTCGGTGTCAGGGTATCCGGCTAAGCGAGCCATATAGCCCATGGGGTCGCGCTGGAGCTCGGAAATCCCTTCTATTGGCATTTTCGGAATCAGCAGCGTTTCTTTTTCCTGTTGATCCAGTGCAAATTGAATCGCATTGGGCAAGTCCATAAAAACCAGCGGAATATCCGCTTCCCGGGCGTACAACATGGCCTGCCATTCCGGCGAAAACGAGGCAAACGGCAACCACGAGGCCTGCGTCAAATCCGCAGCATTGTACACCAGCAGCGCCACCGGCGGGGTCATGTCCGACAACGACAGGCCGGACAGTGCAGCTTCCGCATCCGAAGGCGCTTCGATGAGCAGGCAGTCAGGCTGCAAATGACGGAGCGCCGAAACGAGCCGTTTTGCAGAACCAGGGCCGTGGTGCCGGATGCCGAAGAGGTGCGTCATGGATTGAGGGTTGTGAGCCAGATCGAACAATAAGCCTTTTAAAAGGTCAAAGTACAAAAGTAGGGGAGTAGGCCATATATTAGCCTGTATGGTTTAAATATTTCGGAGATAAACAGTAACTTTGAATAAACTTTATATCTGTGAAATGGAAGGAACACCTTTCCACCGACCCTAAAGTAATGCTGGGCAAGCCGGTAATTAAAGGTACCCGCATTACTGTGGAATTGATCGTTGAAAGGCTTGGGCAAGGGCAAGCGATCGAAGACATTTTGGTTTCATATCCCCACATTACTCGAGAGGGTGTTATGGCGTGTTTACCGTATGCGGCTTATGTGTTAAGAAATGAGACCGTTTATGAAGCTGCCTGATTATGCGCATACTGGCCGATGAAAATATTGACTACCCCATCGTACAAGGGCTGCGTGCATTAGGATTCGATGTGGATACTATTCTCGAACAAGAACAGGGAATGTGTCTTGCATTGAATTGCATCAGGAAAAACTAGAGGATGCATTTACCTTGATCTCGCCGGGCCGGGTACGTATTAGAAAAAGATGATGATCCTCCCTAAAAAGCGCATCCGGCAACCTGAACAAGTCAGGCACCGGATGCGCTCTTTTTTGAAGCTGGATTGAATATATTGATAATTGCTATTAGCCAAAAAAAAACTCCTACATCAGGGAGGCTTCTCGGATGTAGGAGCAACAAACATACTATGAGAAAACTACACGCTGCAAGATAGAACGGCTTTCCCGCTCCGGCCTTCGTGATTTATGCAGTGGTTCAAAGGTTGTATCGTCCGGTTGGTTTGGCTTAGAAAGTGGTCTCCTCTGGTTTTTCAACAGGAACCTCTTTTTTATTTTTAATTGACAATCAATTGTTTAAAAACAGAGTAGATGTGTAGAAGGCAAAAAAAATCCTACACCAAAGAAGGGACGAGGTGTAGGAAGATAAAACATACTATGAGAAAACTTACTCCAAAGGTAAGTTGAGCAGAAGAGAATAAATCGTGCTTTTACGCAACGGGGGGCAAGAGGATGAAAACGTACAATCTGTGCAAGAAAACGGTAAAAATCAAATCGTCTCTGCCTTGCTGACATGGATGTCTACGATAGGAATTTTGATTTCCACCCGGGTTCCCAGGGGTTTCCCCGTTTCCTCGTCGCGCAGGTCTATGGTTTCCACAAAAATATCCGCTTCTTTGGCGTGGTGCAGAATCTGAAGGCGTTTTTCGGTGATGTTGGTGCCCTTAGACTTGTGGTTGTGGTAGCGCGCATCCTGAGCCTGCATTTGGCGGGCTTTTTCCCGGCCAACCCCGTTGTCTTCCACGATACAAAGGATCGTCTCATCATCCAAGAGGTTGAACTCAACCCGAATCAGGCCCGCTTCTAAGGAACGCAGGCCGTGTTCAATGGCATTTTCAACGTATGGCTGGACGATCATCGTCGGCACGCCCATGATGTCCTCTTCGATGTCGTCGTCAATGGTCACTTCGTAGCGCAACTTGTCGTTGAAGCGCAGTTTCTGGTTGATGTAGAGGTAGTCTTTGATGAATTCGATCTCCTTTTCCAAAGAAATGACCTCCAGGTCGGAATAATCTAAGCTCTGCCGCATCAGGCTGGCAAATTGGGCTAAATACTTTTCTGCTGTACCCGCTTCATTGGATCCGATGAAGTTTTGGATGGAATTGAGCGCATTGTACATAAAATGCGGATTCATTTGCGCCCGCAAGGCTTTGAGTTGGAGCCTGACCGCTTCAAGCCGCAGCAATTCTGCTTCCTGGCGTTTTTTATCGGCTTCGTATTTCACCTCCAATTCCATCTGTTTGCGGCGGTTCACCTGCTCCATGTATTTTTCTGCAAACTTGCCGTGTTGCACCCGGTATTCATACGCGCTTTTGAAATCTTCTTCTTCCGCGTAGAACTCGGCAATATCCTGCGAAACGCTGGCCAACTGTTTAAAATCCTGGCTGTCGGTGGCAAAATTGTACGCCAACTGGAAATGCTGTAACGCTTCTGCCGGCTCTTTAATTTCTGCAAAAAGCCGCCCCCGCCAAGCTTCTATGATGGACAGGTTGTAGTGGTCTTCCTTGCGGTAATAAGATTCTGCTTTGTCTAATAAATCAAGCGCTTCCGAATAGCGTTCGTTTTCTAAGCAACAATAGCCGAGGTTGGCATAGGCCGCCGCGCGCGCATCCTGACTGGCGTCGTCCCGGGCGTGGATGGCTTTTTGAAAATACTGCTCGGCGTTGTCTAAGTCATTGAGCGCCATATAGCCATTGCCCACATTGAGGTAGTGCCAGGAAATGCGCGCCCGCATGCCGATGCTTTCACACATGTCCACCACCTGCAAATAGGCCTGCACGCTTTTTTCCAAATCGTCGTTACGCTCGTAAACCCGGCCCAGGCCGCTGTAAACCAAGGTTAGAAAATAGTAGTCTTTCAGCGGCAGGGGTTGCGGCAAACCGCTGAGGTGTTTCTCCGCCTCCAGCAGCAATTCTATGGCTTTGGAATAATCGGAATAGTGCAGGTACATGAATCCCTCCCGACAGGTCATGTGCGCCATGACGTGTTCATCGGGGAAATTGCTCAACAATTTAGCTGCTTTATCCAGCAACTGGCCAGCTTCTTCCATCCGATCCAGGTTCATGCAGGTGCCCGCGTAGTCAATGTAGGTTTCAGCCTGCTGCACCACCGTGCCTAATTCCTCCAGCATGTCCATCGCTTCTAAGAAATGCCGCTCGGCTGCTTCAAAGTTGTAGAGGTGGTTTTCGATGGTGGCCAAATGCAGGTGGTAGTTGAGCGCAGCATCCTGGTAGGGAAAATGTTGGAGCAATTCATGCTGGGCCACGAGCAACTCCCGGGCACGGCGCACATTGGTGAACACGTAGTGCCCGGCCAATTGATCCGTCAGCAGGACACGCAGCAAAGGGTCTTTTTGCTGCCGCAATTTGGCCTCTAACTGGGTCACCGGCAATAAGCTTGGAGTTGGAATCATAGGGTCAAAATTAGAGGGATGGATCGAATTGTAAAGAATTAAATTTTCAAATGCAAAAAGAAGGTATTTTCGGAGGTGCTTTTTACCACCTAGATACTTTTTACGACATGAATAACCAGACCGTTTTGCGCCCGCACGCCGAACAGACCTACGCTGCCGAACTAACCGCTTTGGCTGTCGCAGACCCGCATCCGAAGCCGCTCAACTGGAAACTCTCGCCCCGGGCGGTCGTCACCTACCTGCTTGGGGGAATGCTCGAAGACGGCACGGAAATCGAACCCAAGTATTATGGCGACAAACGGCTCGTAGAAGTGGCCATCGCTACCTTGGCTACCGACCGGGCGCTCTTGTTGGTTGGATTGCCGGGAACGGCCAAAACCTGGGTCTCAGAACACCTTGCTGCTGCCATCAGCGGGGATTCCACGCTCCTGGTTCAGGGCACAGCCGGATTGCCCGAGGAAGCCCTGCGCTACGGCTGGAACTATGCACGGCTGCTGGCAGAAGGCCCCTCCGAAGCTGCCCTCACGCCCAGTCCAGTGATGCTGGCCATGCAAACCGGTAAAATCGCCCGCATCGAAGAACTGACGCGCATTCCCTCTGATGTGCAGGACGCGCTGATTACGCTGTTGTCGGAAAAAACGCTGCCCATTCCGGAATTGAACAACGAAGTACAGGCACTGCCGGGCTTCAATGTGATCGCGACGGCCAACGACCGCGACCGCGGCGTCAACGAACTGTCGAGCGCGCTTCGGCGGCGTTTCAATACCATCGTGATGCCCATGCCCGCTACCTTAGAAGAAGAAACGACCATCGTTCAGACCCGCGTGGAAAAATTGGGTCGGGCATTGCACCTGCCCCCAACCGGCACCCCGGAAAAAGAGATCCGGCGGCTGATTGCCATTTTCCGGGAATTGCGCAACGGCCAAACCGAAGATGGCCGTGCCAAAGTTAAATCGCCCAGCAGCACCCTCAGTACCGCCGAAGCCATTTCGGTGATCCACAATGGGCAGACCTTAGCCGCCTATTTCGGTAACGGCGAAGTCTCGGCGCGCGATATTGCGTCCAGCCTTACCGGCGCCATCATCAAAGACCCTATTCAGGACAAAGGCATCTGGCTGGAATATTTGGAAACGGTGGTAAAAAACAGGGAAGAATGGAAGGATTTGTACGAAGCATGTAGGGAAGTAGTCTGAGATCCTTATCCTTTGCGCAGATGCGATTGGTTTTGAAGAATGGTGCCTATTCGTTTATTTTTTATTGATGATTGACGATTACATGGTTGATGATTGATAATTGACATCCTCAATTGTCATTTTTCAATCATCTATCATCAATAATTTCTTCAAACCCAAACCGCCTCCCGCACTGCCGCATCCTGCTCCAGCGCAGATTCGTACAAGACCAGCTGATTTCGGGCGCGCTCGAGGTTGTGTAGCGGATACCTGATTTTGTAATACGCATCACCGGCAAGGTAATCGCCGAGAAAGCGCATGGCTTGTTCGAGAATAATCCAGCGGGGTGCTAAGTGCAGGGCATCACGTTCTTCAACGGTCAGGATATGCCGTAACGGCGGCAAAAAACCTTTGCAGATCGCTTCAAAAACCGGCATCCGAAAAACAACTTTGGCCGGATCCGCCTCGTCTTCGGAACCCGAAGCCGCCATCGTGCGGGCAATATCGCCCAGGTCTGAGAGTAAATATCCGGGCATAATGGTGTCCCAGTCAATAACCGCAACTGCTTTTTCTGCCCATTCATCTAATAGGATATTGCCAATTTTTGCATCGTTGTGGACTGCACGCAAGGGCAGCCCCAGATTGGCGAGGGTGTGGAAAAGCGAACTTTCTCTCAAGACTAAATTGACCTCAGCCTGAACCCCGGCGAGTCGTCCGGCTACATCTTTTTCCACTGCGTCCTGAAATACTGCGAGCCGCGCCACGCTGTCGTGAAAACCCGGGATGGTTTCGAAGAGCGACGTTGCCCCAAGGTCGGATAACGCCTCCAGAAAAGCACCAAAAGCTTGCGCTGCTACGAAAGCTTGCGCCGGATTATTCACTGTTTCTAAGGTCGTCGTGTGTTCAAAAAAAGGAAAAATCCGCCAGTAATTGCCGCTTTGGTCACAAAACAGCATCCGGCCTTCAGGATCTGAAACAGGATGCAAAAGTGCAGGCCCGTAGTTTTTTGCCGCTAAGTGCCGGGCTACGGCGGAGATGTTGGCCATAACCTGTTCGGGTTGTTTGAAAACCTGGTGGTTCAAGCGTTGCAGGAGATAAGGTTGCCAGCGATTATTTTCCGAAACTGTCAGTTTCCAGGTATCGTTGATGTTGCCCTGGCCGAAGGTAACCAACTCGAAGTCGGGCGGATTTCCAAAAAAATGAGCGACGGCATTTTCTGGCCTGGGTGGCGCTTTTTCTTGCATGTGATGGATAACTTTTACTAAACTTTGAAAGTCTACGGTGTGGACGCAAGTCGGTGTCACACTTTGTAGCAATTTGATTTTCAACGAATTTCGATTTTGCACTACAATTTGCAAGTTGCTAAAAATTAATAAATTACCATTGTATGTCCACGCCGCAGGTTCCAAATGCCTGTTTTGACCCAAAACATTGTTGGCTTGTCATTCCCGTAGGTTTGTCATTCCCATCAGGTTTGTCATTCCCGTAGGTTTGTCATTCCCATCAGGCTTGTCATTCCCGTAGGTTTGTCATTCCCATCAGGCTTGTCATTCCCGCAGGGAATCTGCGAAATCGTGCCAGGCTTTGCGGGTTTTGTTTTTTTTGGGGAAGGGTAATGCCATATTATCTTCGATGTTACGCATGGATTCACTTCAAAAGCCTTTCTTTTTTTTGCAGATTCCCTGCGGGAATGACAAACCAACGAGGGTGACAAACCAACGAGAGTGACAAACCAACGAGGGTGACAAACCAACGAGAATGACAAACCAACGAGGGTGACAAACCAACGAGAATGACAAACCAACGAGAGTGACAAACCAACGAGAGTGACAAACCAACGAGAGTGACAAACCAACGAGAATGACAAACCAACGAGGGTGACAAACGTAAAAGAACAAAAGACCGGAAATCGACAAAATGCTGTCAAGCACATAAACGCATTCTTATTTCGGCAAGCGCCATGTTTATTAAGTTTCAGGTGCCATTATATGGACACACCGCAGACTTTCAAAGCTTAGTAAACGTAATAACGTATATGATGCGGCGTACTATTTTGTACCTTAAATTTTATCTACGCTTAACAACCACGTAAACGATGATCCGTAAAAAGGCTTAACTTTGCCGCAATTCTGAACCCACTCCATTTGCAACTTTTGGCAAGCACTCCCTTACGCTTTTTTATTAAGATATTGAATGGCTGTTGCGTGCTGAGCGGCAAGACGGGTGCGCGACGAATTCCGGTTTTCCCAAACAGCGAATTCCGGGAATAAACGATCTTTATTGTACGGTACCGCCGAACTTCGATTCGGCAGATACCTCCGCCGAATCGGAGTTCGGCGGTACCATGCAGACAACACTCAAACAAACAGGATATGCACTTGTGTAACACAATTAAAAATTTGAGCCGGAAATTGGCTGTCGTTTTGTTGATGGGCTTGCCGTTCACAGGGAATTACATCAATGCTCAAGTTCAGCTTTCTTCAGCTATGATAAACTCTTGTAGCTCTAGTAATATGGAAGGCAATCAGGAATTTGTAATTATTACCACTACTGCTGCTATTGACCCAAGTTTGATAGACATTGTTTATGGGAGTAGCGCAACTTGTGCCAGCAATATGGTCAATGTTTTTAATGGGGGCTTAGCTGAACCACCGGGCTTTATTGCTAATTTAAATACACTTGCCGGATGTACTGCATTTTTGGCTGCGACTAATCCAATTCCTGCAGGGAGCAGTATTATCATTTTTGATATCGATTTGTTGGCCTCTGACTATACCAACTGGGGTGCATTTTGCAGTACTACCACATACGTCCTTTTTACCAATTTACCGTCATCTGGCGGGAATTTTAGTAACCAGGACGCTGCAACCCGTTATTTTTGTGTGTCTTATAATGGAGGGCCTCAATTACTATACGGCTATACTAATCCTTCTAACCCTGGTCCGACAAATGCAGGCGGCCCAACTACTTATGATGGTACAACTGCTTCATGGGGAGGAATAGGCATCGTTATCTCAGATGAACCAGCATCAGATGACTGTGGCTTTGGAACGACTTCCCCTTGTGTTCCACCTGTTTTTAATAACCCTGGAGCAGTAATTGTTTGTAACAGTTACTCTTTGCCAACAATTACCGGTAGTAATTTGTCAAATAATGAATCTTATTATTCCAGTACAAATGGTGGCGGCATGCAATTCTTTCCGGGGGGTGTGATTACAAGCTCAACAACTTTGTATATCTATGATGAATTTTCTGCCTGTTCCGATCAGGAGTCCTTTATCATTACCATCAACCCAGCGCCCAATACAGCGCCCGCCGGACCTTTATCGGCTTGCGCCAACGCGATGGGTCAGGCTACGTTCAACCTGAATAGTTTGAACGCCACCGTCAACGCCGGTTCCGGCCAAGCTGTAACCTGGTACACCAATATTGCGGCGACCATGTCGGTGGGGACACCTGCAGCGTTTACGACGGGCACCACGACTGTTTACGCCGTAGTGGGTACGATGCCCTGCGTTTCTGCGCCGGTTGCTATCCAAATCAACGTCACCCCCGCCCCCACCGCTAACCCCGCCGAACCGCTTGCGGTCTGCGACAACGGCTCCGGGCAGGCGACTTTCAACCTGACCACGTTGAACAACACGGTCAACGGCGGCTCTGGAACAGTGACCTGGTACACCAATATGGCGGCAACCATTCCGGTTGGCACTCCGGCAGCTTATACGACGGGTACGACTACGGTTTACGCCGTTGTAGGGACGATGCCCTGCGTATCGGCACCCCAGGCCGTGCAATTGAACGTCACGCCTTTGCCTCCGGCGAACCCCGCGAACCTCCAGGCTTGCGGCAATGCCATGGGTCAGGCTACTTTTAACCTGACTTCGATTAACAGTACCGTAACAGGAGGTGGCTTGGGAACCGTGAACTGGTGGACAACTGCCGGGGCAACGACGCCCATTGCCAACCCAAGCGCTTTTGTTGTCAATGCCCCGGGCGGACAGGCGTTTGCAACCGTCACCAACAACGGGTGCTCTTCCGACAACGCCGCGCTCATTTCCATCACGGTAACCGCAACGCCGACGGCCAACCCTGCCGGTCCGTTGCAGGCGTGCGACCAGGGTGGCGGCCAGGCCACCTTCAACCTGAATACGCTGAACAATACCATATCCGGAGGTTCGGGAACCGTAAACTGGTTCTCCAACCCGGGAGCAACCATCGCAATCGGAACCCCGGGCAGTTACACAGCAGGCTCCGGTATCGTTTATGCCACGGTGACCAGCAATGGCTGCCCTTCCAGCCCGATACCCATTTCCATCATCGTAGCGGCACCGCCTACTGCGTTGCCTACTTCGCTGACCGAATGCGCTTCGGTGGGCAACACCGCCACGTTCGACCTGACCGATGCCAACAATGCAGTCAACAACGGCACTGGCAACACAGTAACTTGGTATTCCAATATCGGCGGCACCATTGTAATACCTAACCCGACGAGTTTTACGACAGCAACAGTAACCGTTTATGCACGGGTAGACAATGGCGCGTGCCAGTCTGCCCCGGTTGCCGTGCAATTGATTGTGAACCCTCGACCCACGGCTAACCCGACAACGTTCAACGTTTGCGTCGTGAGCCTGATCCCACCGGTTGCGAATTACGACCTGCCCGGAACGATCAATACCATCAACGGCGGCACGGGGAATACGGTCAATTGGTATACCAATGCTGCTGGCACCATACCCCTTGACATTAACAGTGTAACGACTTTGCCGTCAACGGTTTATGCAACCGTTACAAACGCCGCCGGCTGCGAATCGCTGACGGTGGCTATTCCGGTTGTAGTGGTCTTTGCGCCGGCAGCTTCAACAGCTTCCGCGCAGGCTTGCGATCAGGGAAGCGGGCAGGCAATTTTCAACTTGACGTCACTGAACGGAACTGTTAACCAGGGGCAGCCTAATGCAGTGACCTGGTATTCCAATATGGCAGCGACCGTTCCGATTGCCAATCCTGCTGCATTTCCTTCCGGCTCTACAACGGTTTACGCAGTGGTTATGGGAGCCTCCGGATGCAATGCAGCGCCCGTTGCCGTTACGCTGACGGTCACGCCCGCACCGCCCGCAACCCCGACTACCCTGTCCGCGTGTAATACAGGCAGCAACCAGGCAACTTTTGTGCTGACCAATGCCAATGGGATTGTGAATGGTGGGTTCGGCGGCACGGTAAACTGGTATACAAATATGGCGGCGACCATTCCGATTGCCAATCCGAGCGCTTATACGACGGGAGCCACAACGGTTTATGCTACCGTAACACAAAGCGGGTGTACCTCCCAACCGGTAGCCGTCACGCTAAACGTTGTGCCACAGCCGCCTGCGCAAGCGGCAAGTTTGTCTGCCTGCGGCAACGGCCTCGGACAAGCCACATTCAACCTCAACAGCTTGAATAATACGGTCAACTTAGGGACAGGCAATACAGTAACGTGGTATACCAATATGGCGGCGACCAACCTGGTTGCCAATCCGACGTTTTTCGTTTCCGGCACTGTCCTTGTTTATGCGGTCGTTGGCGATGGTTTTTGCAATTCGCAACCGGTTGCTGTTCAATTAACGGTGACCCCTGCGCCCACCGCAATTCCAACCAGCTTGTCTGCTTGTAACAATGGTTCCGGCCAGGCAACATTTAACCTGACAACCGCCAACTTGACCATCAATGGCGGCACGGCCAACCTCGTTAACTGGTACCTCAATGCCGCAGGAACCACGCCCATCGGCAACCCGGCTGCATTTACATCCGGCACCACAACGGTTTATGCGGTAGTGGACAATGGCATTTGCGTTTCTGCTCCGGTGCCGATTACGCTGACGCTCTTAGCTGCGCCGGTCGCCAACCCGGCTTCGCTGCAACAGTGCGCCACATCGGGGAATCAGGCGACGTTTAATTTGAATTCCGTAAACAATACCGTTAACGGCGGCGCCGGTAATTCGGTAGACTGGTACTCCAATGCCGCCGGAACCACGCCAATCGGCAACCCGGCTGCATTCACCAGTGGGTCGGTGACGGTTTATGCCCGGGTAACGAATGGGCAGTGTACTTCGGCACCAGTAGCCGTCACGCTGACGGTAACCCCGCTCCCGGTCGTTTCGCCAGCTTCTTTACAGGCTTGTAACAGCGGCAGCGGCACGGCTGCTTTCAACCTAACCAGCGTCAATGCTATCGTCAATGGCGGCACGGGAAATACGGTCAATTGGTTTATGAATGCCAACGGAACGGGGCCTGTTGCCAATCCAACCAGCTTTACCTCTGGCACGGCGACTGTTTTTGCAGTGGTGACAAATGCCGGTTGTTCTTCCGTGCCTGTGGCAGTTACCCTCACCGTTTCATCAGGGTTTACGCTCAGCCTTATTGTGGCGCAAGCCATCACCTGCAACAGCGCGACCAACGGCAGCCTCAACCTGACCGTGACCGGCGGGACCATGCCATTTAATTACGACTGGAATGTCAATCCTTTGGATGGGATACAAGATCCGACGGGGCTTGGCGCAGGAACCTATTCCGTGACGGTAAGCGATGCAAACGGCTGTCAAAATAATACGTCTATTGTACTCAACCAACCGGCGGTGCTCGGCATCAATTGTTCCCAGGCCAGCCCGGTTTCTACGGTTGGCGGCAGCGATGGATCGGCCAGCATAGTCATCAGCGGGGGCACCGCGCCTTATATGGTAGCGTGGTCGGGCGCAGCAAGTGGTTCGCAGGCGCAAGCCACTGCCGGTACAGCCACCATCAGTGGATTGGTCGCCGGTAGTTACAACGTGACGGTCACGGACGCCAACAATTGTAATACTACTTGTAGTTTCGTTATCAGCGACCCTTCCTGTAATATTTCGGTTTCGGCAACTTTCGAAAATCCAACTTGCGAAGGCAGCACCAATGGCACCATTGACCTCACTGCAACGGGCGCATTTCCATTCGATTACGACTGGAGTGATGATACGTTAGACGGCACAGAAGACCCAATGGCCGTAGGCACCGGAACTTATTCGGTAACCGTGACGGATGACGACGGTTGTCAGGCGATTACTTCCGTCACACTGACAAATCCACCGGGGCTGATGCTTTCCTGTGCGCAGGCAAATCCGGTATCTGTTCCCGGTGGCAGCGACGGCACAGCGACCATCAACATCAGTGGGGGCACAGCGCCTTATACCCTCCTGTGGGCAGGCCCGGTGAGCGGTACGCAGCAGGTCTTAGTTGCGGGCGACGCTACGATTTCAAATTTGCCGGCAGGTGTCTATACCATGACGGTGACAGACGATAACGGCTGCTCGGAAGCTTGTAGTTTTACCATCAGCCCGGCGGGGTGCGCGTTGGATGTGATCGTGAACAGCACGGCTATTTCGCCTTGTTTTGGTGCGGTGAACGGAAGTATTGTTTTAGACGTAACTAATGCGACCGGTGTTATTCAGTACGACTGGAATGTGGATGCCCTTGACGGCGAACCAGATCCTTCAGGGCTTGGCGCCGGATTTTATGCCGTCACGGTGACCGACGAGGCAGGCTGTAGCGATACAATTTCGGTGACGCTCTCGACACCGGATCCTATTTTGGAAACCTGCGAGGTAATCAGTCCTGCTTCGGGGCCTTCTGCGAGTGATGGATCGGCTCAAATCAGTTATGCGAACGGCCTTGCTCCATACACGATCGCCATTGACCGCGGGGGCGGGGGATATAACGATACGATTATCAGCGGCATGGATAGTACGATCTTACTCAACGACCTACCTCCGGGGTTCTACACGGTTACGGTAATTGATGCGAATAATTGCCCCAGTCCTTGTGGTTTTGTTATTTGCGGCGGGTTAGAAGTCGCCTTGAGTAGTGAAAGAGAAACCTGCCCCGGCGCAGGGGATGGCAGCGCTATTGCAACCGTCACAGGCGAATTTTTTTCTTACACCATTTTGTGGAGTACGACGGAGGTAAGCGATACCATCATTAATTTGTCGTCCGGAATCTATACCATTTCCATAATGGACGCCCTGGGGTGTACGCTTACCGATTCAGTGGAGCTATTCGCGCCGGTTCCACTCGAACTCCAGTGCAGTCAGCAAACACCCGTTTCTACTCCGGTAGCCACTGATGGAGAAGCCTCAATCATTGTTGATGGCGGCACAGCGCCTTATACCCTGGCCTGGAGCGGCGCTGGCAGCGGCAGTCAAACCGTAAATATAGCCGATACGGTGGTGATTGGTGGACTGGCTGCCGGGGTGTATTCCCTGACGCTGACCGACGCAAACGGGTGTACAGAAACGTGTAGTTTTACGATTGCGGTGCCGGGTTGCAACCTCAGCGCCGTCGCAACGGCACAAAACGAAACCTGTCCGGGCAGCCTGAACGGGCGTATCGAACTGACGGTCACCGGCGGCCTTCCTCCATTGACTTTTGACTGGAGCGACAATGCCTTGGACGGCACGGAAGATCCGATGGGGATTTCTCCAGGCACTTACAGCGTCACGGTCACCGATGGGGCTGGCTGTCTTGCTTTTGCAACCGTTACCGTCATCACTCAAAACACCTTACCAAACGCCACTCTTGGCGCGGGCTCAGCCATTTGCGAAGACGATTGTTTCGACTTTTTACTAACGCTGACTGGTACCCCGCCGTTTACGGTCAATTATACGCTGGATACCGGTTCGGGCCCGCAAGCGCTGAGCGCTACTTTTGCAGGAACGGCGGGCGTCATCCCGGTTTGTCCGGCAGATTTTAACCTGACAAGCGGAACCATTTCGATGACGCTTACGGGCATTTCGGATGCAAATTGTGCTAACGCACTGAGCGCATCATCCAGCATTGCGGTATCGCCGCATTCCACGGCCACGGTATCGCCAACGTTGTGTCCCGGCGAAAGCATCATGGTGAATGGCAGCATTTACGATGAAAGCCGCCTCAATGGCATAGAAGTCATGGAAGGCGTCAACCCTGCCGGTTGCGACAGCATTATTACGGTTAGCATCAGCTTTTTCCAACCCGCAACTGGATCCTTTACGGAAACCCTTTGTGCGGGGGAAACGGTCACCATCGGAGGAACCACGTTCGGTGAAGCGAATCCTTCCGGTACCGCCATTTTGCCAAACGCCAGCGTAAATGGTTGTGATTCCAGCGTTTTAGTCAGCCTGACTTTTATCCAACCGGTGACAACTAACCTGTCGCCAACCCTTTGCCTGGGGGAAACGGTGGTGGTGAATGGCACTACTTACGATGAAAATACGCCCGTTGGACAAGAAACCTTAGTATCTGCACTGGGCTGCGATTCCATTGTAAACATCCAGTTGAATTTCCATCCGGCATCCACAAACAACCTCGCCCAAACCCTTTGTGAAGGGGAGCAATTGGTCGTTAATGGAACGGTTTATGACCAAAATAATCCGGCAGGCACAGAAATCGTCGCCGGCGGCAGCGCCAACGGTTGCGATTCCACGATCGTGGTAGCCTTTCAGTTTGTGCCGCCCGTGACGGAAAACCTGACCCTCAATTTGTGCAGCAGCGAACAAATCGTGGTCAATGGAACCGTATACGACCAGAACAATTCAGGCGGCACGGAGCTTATCCCGGGCGGCAGCGCCAATGGTTGTGACAGCACGGTGGTCGTTGCCCTAAGCTTTTTTCCGGAACCGACTGCGACCCTGAGCCCAACCTTATGCGATGGAGAACAGCTTGTTGTCAATGGTACGGTTTACAACCAAAACAATCCATCCGGAACAGAAAGTCTGCAAACCGTGAACGGTTGCGACAGCACGGTGGTCGTCAATCTCAGCTTCCATCCTGCCGTTTCCACCCAAATTACCCCGACGCTGTGTTTTGGCGAAAGCCTCACCGTCAATGGGACGGTGTACAACGGCAATAATCCTTCGGGAACGGAAGTCATCATTGGCGGCGCTGCAACGGGTTGCGACAGCACCATTTTGGTTGATTTGTCCTTTAGTTTGCCGATAACAGCAGCCATTCAAGGCAATGCTTCCATTTGCACCGGAGGTTCGGCCACGCTTACCTTCCTCCTGGCGGGGGAAACGACCTTCAATGTCACTTACAGCAATGGTATTTCTCCCCCGGCCACGCTGAACAACATCAACAACGGCGAAACGATCACGGTCAGCCCGGGCGCGACGGCCACCTACACCATTCTTTCGGCAACCGCCGTCGGGAATGCCTGTCCGGTCGCTATTTCCGGCAGTGCGACCATCAGCGTCAGCAATTTAGCCTTTCAGGGGCAGGTGACATCAGACTTTCAGGGCTTTGGCGTTAGTTGTCCGGGTAGCGAAGACGGCAGCGCTACGGTGCTTCCACAGGGCGGTTTGCCGCCTTATACCTATGTTTGGAGCGATGGTCAAACCGGTGCTGAAGCGGAAGGTTTAGCCGCAGCAACTTACATGGTGACCATGACGGATGCCGGAGGATGTACCGGTACGGCAAGTATAACGCTGACCGCTCCTCCGGGAATAACGGCCACGGCTTCAGGCCTTTCACCCTTGTGTTTTGGGGATCGTGACGGCAGCATCCTCATTGAGGCGGTGAATGGTGGCAGCGCCCCATATTCGTTTTCAATGGACGGCAATGTATTCCAGTCCATCCCCGCCGGCCTGCCATTCACGATTGCCAACCTCGCCGCAGGCGTTTATGACCTCGTTATCCGCGATGTCAATGGCTGCACGACTTCGGTGGCCGCAAATGTCGTAGCGCAGGAAGAATTGATGCTCGACCTGGGAGAAGATCGCACCATTAAATTGGGAGACAGCACGCTCATTCGCGCACAGGTCAATTTTGATATTGCACAATTGCAATGGACGCCAACGTTGAACCTTAGCACACCGGACGCATCCGATTCGTATGCCAATCCGATAGAAAGCACCGCTTACCGACTGACTGCCGAAGATGCCAACGGTTGCAGTGTCAGCGATGTCGTGATGATTTTTGTGAACAAAACCCGCAGTGTTTACATTCCCAATGTTTTTAGTCCCAACGGAGACGGCTTGAACGACCTGTTTACCATTTTTGCGGCAAGCGATGTAGTGGAAATCAAAGGTTTTGCTATTTTTGACCGGTGGGGCAATATGTTGTACCAAAAAGGGCCTTTCCTGCCGAATGATTTGCAATATGGTTGGGATGGCACGTTCGAGGGCCGGGAAATGAATGCGGCCGTGTATATTTATTACGCAGAAGTTGTTTTTTCGGATGGGCAAACGGAGGTGTTTAAAGGGGATGTGATCTTAATGAGATAGTGGGCGAGGGGCAAGTGGCAAGTGGGCGAGGGGCAAATTTGCAAGCAGGCAAACCCTGATTGTGTAAAAAGCGGTTAACCAAAGTATATGGATCAGCGCATCATCAACCTGTACGACGAGTACACCCACAAGCCGCTCACGCGTGCGGAATTTCTGACAAAACTGGCGCGATTGACCGGCGGAATGGCTGCCGCTGCGGCGGTTTTGCCTTTGCTGGAATCGGATTATGTGCGCTCTATGATGACAGAGGAAGACGGCAAAAAGCTGTTCACGGAATACATTACTTATCCGGGCGTGCCTGCCGAAATGGGCGCGTATATTGCCCGGCCTAAAAAGAAGAAAAAATACCCGGCGGTGGTGGTCATCCACGAAAACCGCGGGTTAAACGCGCATATTGAAGATGTGACGCGCCGGGCAGCGATGGCCGGGTATTTAGCCATCGCGCCCAATGCCCTGGCACCGTTGGGTGGTACTCCCGCCAACGAAGATGAAGCCAGAACGCTTTTCGGCACCCTGAAAGCAGAAGACAGCCTCAAAAATTTCATCGGAGTTTTTGACTACCTGACGACCCGGAAAGACTACAACGGCAAAGCCGGTTGTGTGGGTTTTTGCTGGGGTGGCGCAATGTCGGGCAGCTTAGCCGTCAACGTACCGACCCTGAAAGCGGCAGTAGGTTTCTACGGTCGCCAGCCAGCCGATGCCGACGTGCCAAAGATCAATGCCGCCATCCAACTGCACTACGCCAGCTTGGACGAGCGCGTCAATGCCGGGATTCCTGCCTACGAAGCGGCGCTGAAAGCCAACAATAAACCTTACGAATTGCACCTGTATGAAGGCGTCAACCACGCGTTCCACAACGATACTTCGACAAGCCGGTATGATGAAGCGGCGGCGAAATTGGCGTGGGAACGGACGTTGGATTTTTTTGAGAAGCATTTAAAGGGGTAGGAAAGTATTCCTGTTGCCCTTTATCCTTGTATACCCCGGGCTGCACAGTTTCCTGTGCTCGCCAGTTTAAGAAATTTTGCTTTCCGTGGGATATTCGGTCTATTGAAATAAGCGCTGAAAGCGCTGGTGGAGTATGTGGGCGTACGCCGCTTTTTGCTTGTCTGAAAGGAAGGAAATGGCAAGGAAATTTTCCCACGATGGGTATGCCTGCGGGAAAGTTGGTACGTAATCGGACATCTATTCTCCATTTTTCCGGATTTCAACGGTGACCGCACCTACAAGATCTGCACCGGTAGCCACCTCCGAAACCATAGCGAAGTTACTCCCCAAACGCCTCCACCTTAGACAACTTCCGATACGAAATCGTATCCTGCAATCGAAAATACCCCGTTTTTTCAACACTCGTATCGGGCTGAATGCCCCAGGGGCCAAAAAACAGGTCGGTGCGGGCCGCATGTTCGGTCACATAGGGCTGTTCGCCTTGCATACAAAGTACCGTAATGGACGAATCGGGGTGTTCCAAAGCAGAAAGGTAAAGCGTTTCATAGGGGAGTGCCCAAGGCATGAGCAGCTCCTTAACGGGTAGGTCATCAATGGAAACCATAAACTTTTGGCCGTCGAATTTTTTGGCGTGGTCTAACAAATTCTGCTCGATGACGATGCGCTTTTTGTACACATTGTGCTGCCAGCCGATGTGTGCCACCCGGATGGCCACCACTGCGGGGATCAGGAACAGCAATACCCGGTGCCAGCGCGGTGCGCGGAGCAGGTCAAACACCAAAGGGATCGCCAGCATCACCGCCAGCACCTGGTAGTGGCTTTCGATGTAAAATTGCTCTACATCCCAGTGGAAGGTGCAATTCACCAAAACTAAGTAGGACAGTACTGAACCGACGATAAAAAACAGCTTCAGGAAATTGCGTTGCCGGGCATAAAAAACGATGATGGCCGCCAGCAGCAGTGGGAAGCAATAATAGTCTGTGACGCAGTCCTTATAGAAATTCTCCGTGCTTTTCAGCGAGAAGAAGTGAATGGCACGTTCCAGCACACTATCGGCTAAGCCCGTCGTCGCCGTATCGTAGGCATTGGCCGGAAGGCCGAACCTTTTGAACAGCATCACTGCAAGGCCCAGAACCGGCAACAAATAAAAAGCTTTCCGCTTTTCCCGTTCCCGACTGATGGCCATGAACAACCAAATATAAAAAAACGGAATGAAGGTGACGGGGTGGAAAAAAATGATGACAACGCTCAGACCGGTCATCAGGAGGTAAATGGCGCCTGCCCGAAAAGGGTGATCAAGCGCAGGGTGGTCTTTGTAAAACAGCGTGTCCGCAATACCATAGAAAAAGATCACCAACGCACAACCTTGAAGCAACTCCGACTGGATCCAATAAAACGTATGGCTCACCAACAGGGTATAAAACAGCGCCAGCACCAAGCCCATCCGCCCGTTGCGAAATACGCCCACCAGCAACAAAAACAGCACAAACGGGTAGATCACAAACGACATCGAATACGCGCGCAGCACCCCTTCCAGCAACCAGCCGAGGCGAACCGCCACCAACGGAAAAACCTGCGTGACTGCCGCGCCGAAGCGACCAACTTGTATGGCCAAGTCGTTTGTGGTGATGATCGTAAAGGACTGGAAAGCCGCGTCTAAAAAAACGGTGCGTTCTAAATAAAATACCCAGGCCATCGCGCCCAAAGCAAAGAATACAAACCACCCGATATAACGCAGCGGGTTCGAGCGGTCGAAAGAAAGCGTGGGCGGAAGCAAGTTCGGCATTGTTCCAGGTTTCGGAGGTTTAATAAAATGTATGTTGTTCTTTGGCCATGCGGCGCAACAACGGACTGCACCGATAGCGGTCTTCGCGGTAGGTATCGTATAAGGCATCCAATGCAGCCACACAACGCGCAGCGCCCCATTCATCGGCCCAGCGCAACAAGCCCTTTGGGTAGTTGACGCCGCTGGCCATGCTCACGTCAATATCCTCACGGGAGGCCACATTCAGCATCAACGCATCGGCAGCTTCGTTGATGAGCATGGCCACGATGCGCTCCACGATTTGTCGGCCAGGTGCTTCGGCTGTTTTGGCGGCCGCCAGCAGGTTGTCCTCTCCTTTGCTGTAATCGTAAAATCCGCGCCCCGATTTCCGGCCTAAGTAGCCCGCTTCAGCCAACCGTTTTTGGGTAAAGGCCGGTTTATAGCGCGGGTCGTAAAAAAACGACCGGAACACCGTTTCCGTCACGGTATAATTGACGTCGTTGCCGATGTAATCCATCAGGGTGAACGGCCCCATGCGAAAGCCGCCGAGGGCAGTCATGGCCCAGTCAATGGTCGGCGCATCGGCGATGCCTTCTTCCAGGATGCGCAGCGCTTCGCCGTAAAAAGGCCGGGCGATGCGGTTGACAATGAACCCGGGGGTATCTTTGGCGACCACGGGGAGTTTGCCCCAGGCTTTCATCAGCGCGCAAGCCTGTTCAATGACCGCAGGCGCTGTTTGAATGGCGGGGACCACCTCAACCAATTTCATCACTGGCGCCGGGTTGAAAAAGTGAAGGCCGAGTACGCGTTCGGGCATTTGGCAAGCCGCTGCAATGGCGGTCACGGACAACGAGGAGGTGTTCGTTGCCAGCAGGCAGTGGTGCGGGGTCACGTCTTCCAACTGGTCAAAAACCGCTTTTTTGACCTCCATATCTTCCACAATGGCCTCAATGACCAACCCGGCATCCTGGCAGGCGTAGATGTTTTGAATGTAGTGGATACGGGCGAGGATTTCCGGTGCCGACGCCCCACCCAATTTGCCTTTTTCGGCTAAGCGTTGCAGGGTTTGTTCCAATTGTTGCTGGGCGCGCTCCAGCGCATCCGGGTTGTTGTCGTAGAGGTAGACTTCATGGCCGGCCAATGCAGCAACCTGAGCAATGCCGGATCCCATGGAGCCGCTTCCGATGACGCCAATTTTGAGCATAAAGCGTTTTTTTATTTCAGACTGCGAAAATAGGGAGGGTTTTCGGGATCTGCGATTATTTGACGCATCCTTTAACTTGACAAGTTGTCTGTTTTTTGTATTTTTGTAGTAAAATATAGAATATGAAGACCATTACGGTTGGCGATTTAAAGGCCACTTTTTCAGACATCCTCAAAAGGGTACAGCAAGGCGAATCCATTGCGATCACCTTTGGCAGGAAAAAAGAAGTATTGGCATATCTTGTTCCCAAACAAAACATGCCAGCTTCATCTCCCCGTCCGCTCGGACTCTTAGAGGGGGAAGCTCATTTTTTGATCAAAGAGGATTTTAAAATGACTGAAGCTGAAATGTTTTCCTGATGAAAAAATACCTACTCGATTCCCATGTCTTGCTATGGTCGGTTTTTGAAGTAAACAAAATCCCGAAACAGGTGCAGGACGTACTCAAAAATTCTGAAAATGCCATTTTTGTTAGCTCAGTCAGTTTATGGGAAATATCATTGAAATACCGGTTAGGCAAACTGGATTTTTTCAACTTTGACCCTATGAATTTACCGCTAATATGTGGTCAAATGCAGTACGAACTACTGCCCTTGGAACCCATTGAAGCCAGTAGTTACCATTTGCTTCAGGCTAATTATCACAAAGATCCATTTGACCGGATGCTCATTCGACAAGCAATTCAACAAGGGCTCATCCTTTTAAGTGCAGATGCGTTGGTTGCACAATACACGGTTGAAGGATTAAAAGTATTTTGGCAATAGTGATTTTAGAAAGCTAGTTCAAAGTCGCTGTAAAACCAGGTTCATCCCGCATCAGACATGCACTACACTATCCAGCAAATCGCCAAAATCATTGGCGGAAATTTTCTGCGCCGCGCCAGCGGCAAGGCCATTGTGAAGCACCTGCTCACCGATAGCCGCCAGTTAATTTTTCCGGAAACAACCCTGTTTTTTGCCTTGCCGGGCGTCAGCCAGGACGGCCATGCTTTTTTGGAAAAATTGTACGAAGCGGGCGTCCGGAGTTTTATTGTCGAAAAAAAAGAAGGGTATGAAGCCTTATCAGAGGCCAATATCGTAAAGGTATCGGATGTGCTGGCAGCCTTGCAACAGTTGGCAGCGCACCACAGGCAGCAGTTTGATATTCCGGTCGTGGGCATCACCGGCAGCAACGGGAAAACCATCGTCAAGGAATGGCTTTTCCAGTTGTTGCGCGACGACCACCGCATTGCCCGCAGCCCCCGCAGCTACAACTCCCAGGTTGGCGTACCCTTATCCGTCTGGCAATTGCAGCCCCGGCACACCATCGGAATTTTTGAAGCGGGCATTTCCCAAACGGGTGAAATGGCCCGCACGGCGCAAATCATCCGCTGCACGGCAGGTATTTTCACCAATATCGGCGAAGCCCACGCGGAAGGATTTTCCGACCTGATGGAAAAGTTGCAGGAAAAGCTCCTGCTTTTTGAGTTTGCCGACATCATCGTGTATTGCAAAGACAATCCAAGCGTAGATGCGGCCATCCGCGCATTGAACAAGCCGGTGTTTTCCTGGTCGCGAACAGACGCAGCCGACCTTCGGGTCATTGGCATCCGGCAAAACGCCGCGGGGCATGCGGACATCGAAGCCATTTTTCAAGGCCATAAAATCGCCATCACCATTCCGTTCAGCGACGCCGCTTCCATCGAAAATGCCATCCATTGCTGGGCAATGCTGTTGTTTTTGGAAGTGCCGCAGGAAATCATTGAACAACGCATGGCGGGTCTGGAACCGGTGGCAATGCGCCTTGAATTACGGGAAGGCATCAACGGTTGCACCTTGATCAACGACAGCTATAACTCGGATTTTACGTCGTTGTCCATCGCGCTCAATTTTATGGAACAGCAGCGTGGGGGTGCCCGCCGAACCTTGATTCTGTCCGATATTTTGCAAAGCGGCCGGGAAGAAGCGGATCTTTACGCCGATGTTGCGATGCTCGTCCGCGAAAAAGGCGTCAACCGCCTCATCGGTATCGGGCATGCGGTATACGCTTTAAAAAACCTGCTCCCGCCTTCGGTCAGCCTGCATTTTTACGAAACCACCGCCGAATTTCTGCGCGTGTGCCACCAATTCGATTTTCAGAACGAAGTCATCCTGGTAAAAGGGGCACGACCTTACGCGTTTGAAAAAATTGCGCGGCGCTTGTCGCAAAAAATGCACCGTACCGTGCTGGAAGTGAACCTCAGTGCGCTGGCCTATAACCTCCGGCTCTATCGGGGTAAATTGCGCCCCGACACCAAAATTATGGCCATGGTAAAAGCTGCGGCGTATGGCAGTGGCAGCTTGGAAACTGCGCGACTGCTGGAGTTTCACAAAGTGGATTATTTAGCGGTGGCTTACGCCGACGAAGGTGCCGAATTGCGGCGGGGCGGAATCCGGCTGCCTATTCTCGTGCTGAATCCGGAAGAAGCGGCCTTCGACAGCCTGTTGCGCTATAACCTTGAGCCGGAAATATACAGCTTAGCCCAACTCCGGCAGTTTGCACAGTTCAGCGCTGATGCAGCGCGGGCCATTCCCATTCACCTGAAGCTGGATACCGGGATGCGCCGGCTTGGATTTGAAGCAGAAGACTTGGAGGCTCTGCTGGAATTGCTGGCTGCTTATCCGCACTTGAGCGTTCGGAGCCTGTTTTCCCACCTTGCGGCGAGTGAAGCGCCAGATCACGATGAATTCACGCGCTCGCAAATCCAGCAATTCGAAGCGCAGTATGAACTTATTTCGGAAGGTATTGGCTATCGGCCGCTCCGGCACATTCTCAATTCCGGGGGCATCGAACGGTTTCCACAGGCACAAATGGACATGGTGCGGCTCGGCATCGGGTTATACGGGATGGGTGCAACCGGGGCGTTTAGCAGGCGGCTGAAACCGGTACTATCGCTGAAGGCGACGATTTCTCAAATCAAGCAGGCGACGCCCGGCACAACGATCGGTTACGGCAGACGGGGGCAGGCCGATCAGGATAAACGCATTGCCACCATCAGCATCGGCTATGCCGACGGCTTATTGCGCGCCGCCGGCAACGGACATTTCAGCGTCCTTGCCGGCGGCAAACGCGCACCCATCATCGGCAATGTGTGCATGGATATGTGCATGATTGACGTCACGCAAATTCCGGAGGCCAAAGAAGGGGATGAGATCGAAATTTTTGGTGATCACCTGCCGGTGACAGAATTGGCCGCTGCACTGCAAACCATTCCTTACGAAGTATTTACGGGCATTTCTCCGAGGGTGAAACGGGTGTACGTGCAAGAGTGACCGACTAAATGGGCAGACACTATTTATTCGATCTTACCATGTCCGGAGGACATGTTGTATCCGTTGCCGTTGTATTGGATTTCATAATTCAACTCCTTTGCATACTTTGCTTTGTATTTGCGGTGCAGGTCGTCGGAGAGCTTTTTGCCGTTCACCTCGAACGTTTTGTCATTTAATTTTAATGCAGACAAGCTTTTTTTATCCTGAATGAGGCCATCCTGAACCAACTCAGCGATCAGGTTTCCCATTATTTCGCGGTCTTTTTGAGCCTGTTTGCGGTCGCGGATGGCTTGCGCCTTATCCTTTTCTGCTTGTTCCCGATCGCGCATGGCCTGTTCAACATCGCGTTTGGATTGTGCTCTGTCTATTTCGGATTGTTCTCGATCGCGTTCGGATTGTGCTCTGTCCTTTTCAGCCTGCTCCCGATCGCGGACGGATTGTTCGATATCGCGTTTTGCCTGTGCTCTGTCTCTTTCCGCCTGCTCCCGGTCACGGGCAGCTTGTTCTACATCGCGTTTGGCTTGTTCCACGTCTAATTCGGCTTGCTCGCGGTCGCGTTCTGCCTGTGCTCTGTCTAATTCTGCCCGTTCGCGATCCCGTTCTGCTTGTTCCATGTCCAATTTGGCTTGCGCCCGATCCCGTTCGGCCTGAGCCATATCCGCTTTGATCTCTGCATCTATTTTGCGGATCATGCTGTCGTAGTTCCCAAGCTGGTCGTCTGGCACTTTTTTGCCGTCAATCGTCATTTCCTTTACTTTACCCTCTACGCGTTTCATTACGTAAGTTTTTCCATTGTTTTCCCGGACGGTCATCTCTTGCAGTTCAGCAGCCGTGCCTTCGCCCGTGATGTTGATGGTTGAAATGCGCTCTTTTTCAATTTTTTGAGTCTGGGCTTGCACGTCGTCAACCGGCAGCAGCCAGAACAGTCCTGCCATCAATACGCAGGAAATCAAGGTGATTTTTTCCATGTTATTTAAAGTTTTAGTATTGCCAAGACCCAGGATGCGCTGCACCCGGTAGCGTAATTGTCCGCGGTGCGTTCCCGGAAAAGCGGCTGCATAATTTGCGCCGGACAAGTTGAGTTCCTGAAAATGCAGCAAGGCATTCAGGTAGCCCGATTTGTGGTTCATGGCCGCCACGGCCATTTCATCGCAGCAATGTTCCCTTTCTTCGCGCAGCAGGGTAGAAACCCAGAGTACCGCCGGGTTGAAAAAGAAGATGGTTTCTGCAAAATGCTGGAGCAGGTTCACCAAAAAATCCTGGCGACGAATATGAGCCAGTTCGTGCAGCAGAATAGCCTCTACTTGTTCGGCAGGCAACTGCGCCAACATGCCGATCGGAATCAAGATAACCGGCTTCAGAATGCCGATCACCGAAGGCACCTGTACAAACCCCGATTCCAGCAAACTGACCGGGCTTCGCAGGCTTAGTTTTTTTGCCAATTCCCGCACGCGGTGCTGCCATTCTGGCAACGGCGCAACAGCGCCACGGTAGCGCAAACGGCGGATCAGGTAAAGATCCAGCCCCATTTTTAGGCATTTTAACATAAAAACAAGGATCCACAGCAAGCAAATCGTGGAAGCGTGCGCATTAAAAAACGAGACCCCATCATCTACATAATCCCGGCTTACCAGACCCAAAAGTGGTTGTTTCGCAGCCGCAGCATCGGATAATTCCGACAGGGTTTTGCCGTCTATTAACACAACCGGTTTCCCGTGGATGGCTTGATCCAGTTCGTGGCGCCACTGTAGATTGAAGGTGAGGCATACGCCACCAATAAATATGGCTAATAAAAACCCAAGCAAACGGTACCGGAGGGCAGCTGTAGTTTTTTTGGTAAAAAACAGGACAAGCGCCGCCAGCAAAGCCAGCAGCAAGCCCTGCCAAAGGGAGTGGAGCAGCGTCCAGCAAAAGGCCCGGACGCTCTCGTCTGAAAACAGCGGGTGATTTGAAAAAAGGCGCATAAGGTGTTTTTTTATGCTTTATCTGAATCCATCTGATCCAGCAAGTTCCGGATGGCGTCTAATTCAGCTTTGGATGTATTTTTATTGCCCAGCAACTGCATCATCAGGCTGGAGGGAGAACCTTTGTACATCGTGTCCACAAAGCGATCCAGCAAAGCGCTTTTGGTTGGCTGCTCCCCAATGGCCGCGCTGTACACGTGCTTCATGCTGCTTTCGTCGCGCAGGAGCAGGCCTTTTTCTACCATGAGCTGCATTTGCTTCAGGGTGGAGGTGTATTGCACCGCTTTTTTTTGCGCATTCAGTCGCTCATTCACTACACGAACGGTGGATGGGCCGTCTTCCCAGAGCACTTGCAGGATGTCTAACTCCGCCTTTGTGGGTTCTGTTTTTTTTTCCGGATTGTCGTTTAAATCATTCATAAAGCAAAGGTACGACAAAAATCGTACGTTGCAATACGTAGCTACGTTTTTTTTGTGCAGATGCAAAGAAATTCAGAATCCATGCATAGCTTGCTGTCGAAAACAGTAAAGCAAATGAAAATATTGATGGTTTGTCTCGGCAATATTTGCCGTTCGCCTTTAGCAGAAGGAATCCTTAAAGAAAAAATCAGGGCGCGGGGATTGGACTGGCAGGTAGATTCTGCCGGCACTGGGGGCTGGCATGCCGGGGAACTGCCCGACCACAGATCCATAAAAACCGCTCGTCGTCATGGCATTGACCTCACTGACCAGCGTGCCCGGAAACTTCGGCCCGATGACCTGATTTATTTTGATTTGATTTTAGCCATGGATGAATCCAACCGCAGCGATATTTTGAGATTGGCCGGTAATGAAGCGCAACACCGCAAAGTAGAAAAGATCATGAATTTTCTGAACCCCGGTTTAGACCAGGACGTGCCCGATCCGTATTGGGACGACAATGGGTTTGAAGCGGTTTTTCAGATGTTGGAGGAGGCGTGTGAGGCGTTGGTTGAAAAATACGTCTGACACAATCTATCCAGGTTTGTATTTATTTACCGCCTTGCTGGCGTGACGGCGACGTCTCTTGCCTGTTATTCGTCGTGCTCTGGCCAGTCATGTGGAAGCCAGCCAGAGACTGGCAAATAGGACACGCGAGGCGGAGCTTCGACTTCGCTCAGCTGTCGGCATCTAAAGGCGAGCGGGTAATTCAGTGTCAATTCTTTTAAGAAATTTAATTTGAAAAATCACTCGATTTTTGTAAATTTGTTTTAACCTTATTGACCACAAAACCCTAAACCATGAAAAAGCTCTTACGCGTTATTTCTGTTTTCTGCCTAAATTCAATCACGATTGTCCACACGGTAGAAGATGCCTCGGGATGTTACAAAGATGAAGTCGTACTAACCATACAAATTTAT
>JBBQGV010000047.1:0-39454 GCA_038323375.1 Chitinophagales bacterium | reverse complement strand
TCCGGGCAATATAACGCCCTGGCATGGTATATTCTCTATGCTTACATTTAATATCGGTGGTATTACGACTATTGCATCGTTTACAATAATAAAAACTCCACTCCGATATATCTTTATTGTTTCCGGTATCATCACATTGCTGTTCTTTTGGGGAGCACCTGGCTTTATTCCAATACTTGGTGCAGGGGGTACCGAACGATGGGTAGCTTACCCAGTTGTATTTTTTTTCATGGGTTTTGGGGGATACTTATCGGGTGAAAAAGATAAAATTTAGCGTAAACAAATATCCTGAATGATTTAAATCATTAAAATAAAGAAAATGAAACCATCAAATGCTGATTCTCAATTTATCCAAATAATCAAGGATGCCACCTCAGCACCTTCCAGCCATAACACGCAACCCTGGAAATTTAAAATCGATATGAATAAATATGAACTCATATCACCTACAAGAAATAGGTTCTTATTAATTAATAAAATGAATTCCTAAATGGCAATTAGTCAGACTTTTAAAACGTATACGAAGAAGGTAATTCGAATGATTATGATAGGACTCAGCATCTTTTTACTCTTACTAACCGGAGTGCTTTTAATACTTAGCCCTGGTAAGACTTTACCCTATGTTGATAAAACAGGTAATCTGCTCGCCGGAAGTATTTCAGAAAAAGTTTTTGTTACCATCGGTGGCATTAGACAGGGCATGATTATCAAGAGTAAAAACCAAGGAAACCCGGTTCTGCTTTACCTTCATGGAGGTATACCCGATTACTTCCTTACACAGAAGTACCCTACTTTTCTTGAAGAATATTTTACGGTGGTGTGGTGGGAACAGCGTGGCTCAGGACTATCGTACAGTGCCAACATTCCTGCGGAGACCATGAATCTTGATCAAATGATTTGAGTGCGTGACAAAATCGGGGCAGATTGGGAACCAAGTGTATCCTCGATCTGCGAGGTTTTGCGCATAGTAAAGTACAATAAATCAGTATAAGTTAGGAGGTAACTTGAAGTTACCGCCTAACACAGCCCGGGCATCCTCGTCTCGTTTCACCTGAGTATTAAAAATGTCCAGTAGTATGATCCTCGCCCACTGTTCAACGCAAGCCGAAAAGCGTTCGGCTGACTGCCCCGATTTTGTCACGCACTCATATAATATTGATTGTCAGCGAATTTTGGCGACAGCGGACAGGCTTTGTGGGTTTTGGTTTGGGGCAGCCGCCCGAAAGACCGTTCTTCGATCTTGGAAAATATCCGTGCGTGATGTCGAATATAAAATATTGATTGTCAGCGAATTTTGATAGACGATGTCACGCTGCGGAGTCGGATACTGGAAAGGGTTGGCCAGCCAAAAAGCAAACTGCGAAATGTGCCTTACCTGCAACATAATCAATAACTTAGCGCAACCGTTCGCGGCATCGAATAAATAATAATGGTGCTAACAATACATGGTTCCACATAGCCACTAAGCGCGGCCACGTAGCCCATGCACCCGTTCTCTTCACTTAAAGCTAAAAAAATGAGTCGTATCAATTTTTTTTAAAAATATTTTATCATTGTCCCCATCGGAATCGCAGCGTTTCTTGTTGAAAGTTGTAATAAAGACATGAACCCATGTGAGATTCCAAAGGAAGGAGAGAACTATTTGTTAAGTGACACCGCCAAAATTCACATAAATCATTATAGTGATGCCAACCGAATGGTATTTGAAACTTTATTAGGTGTAGAGATAGCCTTTGAAGTAGTAATAAGGAGCGTGTCGTAAATAACTTCCCGGTTTGCGCGGTGGCTTTTTCCATCAGGCTGCGAAGCGGTGCCCAATTCTTATGAAGGAAGACTGAAAGAACTCATGGAAGAATACGAAATGGGCGAGCGACCAGAAGTGTGTTCAGTGGATAAATAAATCTTAGCACTCCCCTTAAAACCAGAATAAAGAGCAGGGTGTTTATTAGACTTGTTGCGATGATTCCCATCGCAACAAATCTATTTTCATTTACATTTCCCTCAAGCGTCATCATCCGCAACATGAAATTACTTTTTCGCTACTTCGTTCCCTATCGTTGGCTCGTTTTATTAGTCCTGCTATTGGCCAGCATCAACATCGGGTTTTCGCTGATTGACCCCATCATTTTCGGTAAGTTAGTCACCTTAGCTTCCAACCACCAGGTGTCGGCTACCCCGCCGGGGGCGTTCGACTGGCACCGATTCTTGTTTATCCAGGAATACATCACCGACCAGGCCGGTAAAAACATCATGGTTTATGGCCTCGTGTGGCTGCTCCTCGGCTCCATTTCGGTGGCCATGGTGAGCCGCATCGCAAAGGCATTCCAGGATTATTTCCTCAGCCTCATCACCCAGAAATTCGGGGCCACCATCTTCACCGATGGTTTGCAGCACGCCATGAAATTGCCCTACCAGGAGTTTGAAGATCAGCGCAGCGGCGAAACCCTGGGCATCCTCCAAAAAGTGCGCACCGACACGGAGAAGTTCATTTCCACCTTCATTAATGTGTTGTTCCCTGTCATCGTGGGCATCGTATTCGTAGCCTCGTATGCGTTCAACAAGCACTGGAGCCTACCCATCATCTACTTCGGCGGCATTTTCCTGCTCACCTGGGTGTCCAACCTGCTGAGTAAAAAAGTGAAGGAAATACAGAAGATCATTGTGAAACAGACCACCTCATTGGCCGGCGCCACCACAGAGTCGCTGCGCAACATCGAGCTGATGAAAAGCCTTGGCCTAACGAAACAGGAGGTCGAGCGCCTCAACAAAAACACCTTCAATATTCTCAAGCTGGAACTTACCAAGGTGAAGCGCATCCGCAGCATTAGCTTCATACAGGGCACCTTCGTCAACACCCTGCGGCAGCTCATCTTGTTCATGCTCATGTGGTTAGTGTACAAGGGTCAGTTGGCACCGGGCGAAATCGTAACCATGCAGATTTTTTCGTTTTTCATTTTTGGCCCCTTACAGGAAATTGGCAACATCATCCTGAGTTACCGGGAGGCGGAAGCCTCGCTGAATAACTTTGAAAACCTGATGCAAAAGCAGCCCGAACCCGAGGCCCTTAACCCCAAACACCTCGGCGACGTCGAAACGCTGGAGTTTCGACACGTGGGCTTCCGCCACCAGTCCGCTCAGCAAAATGCCCTCAACGACATCAGTTTTCAGGTAAAAACTGGCGAAACCATCGCTTTTGTCGGTCCCAGTGGCAGTGGCAAAACCACCCTGATGAAACTCCTCGTGGGCCTCTACCGCCCGCAGCAAGGCAGCATCCTCTACAACGGCCTCGACGAGCAATCCATCCACTTCGACGATCTGCGCCGCCAAATCGGCTTTGTCACACAGGACACGCAGCTTTTTTCTGGCACCATCCGGGAAAACCTGCTCTTCGTGAACCCTGCGGCCACGGAAGCAGACTTGCAACTGGCGCTCACCAAAGCCTCGTGCAATAACCTGCTCGACCGTGCCGAAAAGGGCCTGGACACCACCATCGGTGAAGGCGGCCTCAAACTCTCCGGCGGCGAAAAACAGCGCATCTCGATCGCCCGTGCTTTGCTGCGCCGCCCCAAGCTCCTCCTCTTCGACGAAGCAACCTCCGCCCTCGACTCCCTGACAGAGGAGGAAATCACCAACACCATCCGGGAAATCAGCGCCGAAGGCCGACAAATTACCCTACTCATCGCGCACCGCCTCAGCACCATCCTCCACGCCGACCGCATCTACGTACTGGAAAAAGGCGACGTCGTGGAAACGGGTTCCCACGATGAACTGCTGACCGAAAAGGGGCTGTATTATGCCATGTGGCGGCAACAGATTGGGGAGCGGAAGGAGAAGGTGTTTTCGGCGAATTAGAAGGGGCATGGAAGCAAATATTGAATAAAAAGCCCTGTTTTTGTAAAGACAATTTAGGAAGCTTGTTTAAAATCAAATTAATTGTAACTATACAGCCGCCTCCGGCGGCCATTTCTGTCCTCCAACAAATTTTGGGATGATTCATGCGAATCAGAGCTATATTGATGTTTTTGAACACCATCAATATCAAGGAGCCTCTGAGGACTCCAATATGGCGCGGAGTCTCACGGAGTAAAGGGAGTCTCGCGGAGTTAAGCGCCTCCGCGAGACTCCCTTTACTCCGTGGAACGCTGTGTCACCTGATTAGGTGGCGATTTTGGACGTAAAATGCCGTTGCTGCCGAAGGCGGCTGTATAGTTACCTCTTTGGGGAATACGTTCTTAAAAGCACAGTCAGTAAAGATGCACTGGTTATTGGTGCGGGATTGGGATTGTATTCCATTGATGGATCCGGTAATAATTCCTACAAAGATAATGGCGTCACCGTCGAACTCCCTACGCTGCTCAAATCCGCCACCCTGCCTGGCCTCTACCTCCGCGTCGGCCAGCCTTTCGGGGCGTTCAGCCACAGCGCTTTTATGAATTTGATCCCCGGGCAGGTGCCGGTGACGTTCGGGATACCGTTAGGTTTTGGGTTGAATGTTTTTGGAAAGAAGCAGGCGGAAAATGAATGAAATGCTTCGGGTTTTCAGTGCCCCTAAGCAACGCCGCTATACCATCCCGTAGCAATTTCACACCCCCATCGCCACCCTTGCCGCATCCAGCATCACCCGCACCTCCGCCATATCCGGTGCTTGGGCGTACACCCGCAGCACCGGTTCTGTGCCGGAAGGCCGGATCATCACCCACTTGTCGTCGCCGAGGTTGTATTTGAAGCCGTCAAGGGTTTCCAGCGATTCCACTTTGTATGAGCCGATTTGCGTGTACGGCGATTCTTTGCAGGTTTTGATCACCGCTTGCTTTTGCGATTCGAGAATGTGCAGGTCGTCGCGGTCGAAGGCGAATGGGCCGACAATATCGTACACTTCCTGAATGAGTTCCTTCAGCGATTTGCCGGTTTTGACCATAAACTCTAAGATCATCAGGCCGATCCAGATGCCGTCGCGCTCCGGAATATGTCCTTTTACGGCCAGACCGCCGGATTCTTCGCCGCCCACCAGCACGTCTTCTACGGCCATAATGTCGGCGATGTATTTGAAACCAATTTTGGTAACCTCACATTCTAATCCAAAAATTTGCGCCATTTTGCGCATTTTATCGGTCACCGAAAAAGTAATGACCACCTTGCCGGTTTGTTTTTTGTAGCGGTGGGTGTACAGCAACAGCAGCAAAAGGATGTGGTGCGAATCCACAAAATTGCCTTCGCCGTCGTACATCCCGATGCGGTCGGCGTCGCCGTCGGTGGCGATGCCGAGGTCGAGGTTGGGATTGCTGCGAATCAGTTCCGAAAACTCGCTCAGGTTGCGGTGAATCGGTTCCGGCGCCTGGCCTTTGAACGACGGGTTGTAGTCGCAATGTAGCAGCGCGGCGTCCGGGAAAAGTTTGCGCATGGCATCCTGTCCGGCACCGTACATGGCGTCGTAAGCCAAGCGGCTGCTCGTTTTGCGCATAAGCGCGAGGTCGAAGTTTGCAGCAACGTGGTCGAGGTATATTTTTTCAAAATCGCGGTATTCCAGCAACCCGGCCTGCTCCATGGCGGCAAGCGACATCGGCTCTACTGTGCAGACATCGGGTGTTTCGTTTTCCACCTCTACAATCTGGTTTTGCGACATCGGGCCGCCGAGGTGCGATTTGAGTTTATAGCCATTGTAGGCAGGCGGGTTGTGGCTTGCTGTAATGACCACGCCGAGGCTTGCGCCGATTTTGGTAACGCCCAGCGACACCATCGGCGTGCTGATGAATTTCGTGTCCAACCAGACTTTGATGCCGTAAGCGCCCAGCACGCAGGCTGTGGTTTCCGAGAACAATTTTCCGCCAAAGCGGCAATCATAACCAATGACCACGCTGGTACCGCCGGTTTTTTTCAGCCATCGAGCCGTGCCTTCTGCCACGCGTTGTACATTTGCTACCGTGTAGTCCTGCGCGATGATGGCGCGCCAGCCGTCTGTGCCAAATACGATTTTGTCCATATTGAAAAAAGTTGATGATGTTGGTTGTGGGCAAAAATAGTAATTTGGCGCGGACTCGTTACCATAAAAAGCAAGCAATCCACGTGAAAGATACCTATCGCCATAAAGGATTACGTCGCAGGTTGATCGGCGAACTTCAGAAAAAAGGCATCAGCGATGAGCGCGTGCTGGAGGCGATGGGCGCATTGCCCCGCCATTTTTTTCTCGACAAAGCTTTCGAGGAGTGGGCTTATGAAGACAAGCCTTTCCCCATCGGCAGCGAACAGACCATTTCACAGCCTTATACGGTGGCTTATATGAGCAACCTGCTGAATGTGCAGCCCCGCGAAAAAGTATTGGAAATTGGTACCGGTTCGGGCTACCAAGCGGCCGTTCTGGCATTGATGGGCGGGCGGGTGTACACTATTGAACGCCACGAATCGCTGTATGTGAAAGCGAAAGAAATGCTGCATAGCCTGAACATGGGGAACATTCGCTGCTTCCACCGGGATGGCTTCAAAGGCTTGCCGGAGTTTGCACCTTTCCATAAAATTATGGTCACCGCCGGCGCACCTGAAGTGCCCGAAGCCCTGCGCCAGCAATTGGCTATCGGCGGGCTGATGGTGATTCCCGTAGGAAAAAATGCTCAAAAAATGCACTGCATCGAACGCATAGACGAAACCCGGTACGATGAAAAAATTATGGGCGATTTTCGCTTTGTGCCGTTTTTGAAGGGGGTAGAGAAGGGATGAAACCTTTTTGTAAAGGTATTACCTCTCAGGATGCGCTTCAGGAAATATATTGAAGATAGATGATTGATTAATGAGGATTGACGATGTTAAAAAAACACCACTCATGTCTAACCCAACCTTCACCCACCTCGACGCTGCCGGCAACCCCTCCATGGTGAACGTTTCCGAAAAGGCCGTAACCCAACGCACCGCCCGCGCCCGCGCCATCGTCAGCCTGCCCCAGGCGGTGCTGGACTTGCTGGAGCGTGGCGACATCCACATGCCGAAAGGCCCGGTGTTCCAAACCGCCATCATTGCGGGCGTCATGGCCGCCAAAAAAACCGGAGAACTCATTCCGCTTTGCCACCCGCTGGGCATGGACCACTGCTCGGTGAGCATCCACGTGAATGAGCGACAGGAAGTGGTGGTGGAATGCACGGCCTCCATCAACGCTAAAACCGGCATTGAAATGGAAGCCCTCACCGGCGCCACGTTGGCTGCGCTCACCATTTACGACATGTGCAAAGCCCTTTCGCACGACATCGTCATCCGGGAGATTAAGCTGATGGAAAAAACCGGAGGGAAACGCGATTTTAAACGGGAATCGTGAGTTTATTCCGGAAGCAACACCTCATCAATCACGTGGATAATGCCGTTTGAGGTCGGAATGGTTGCCAACACTGTCGCCCTACCGTTGACCATTGTTTTACCATCTTTTTTGCTGATGGTAATCTTACCGCCATTGACCTGCTCAAAAGACTGACCGTCCTGCATGTATTCGATTTTGAGCGAACCCACGTAGGTGTGGTACTCTAAAATGTTTTTCAGCGCGTCTTTTTGGTCGGGTTGCAATAACCCTTCAACAGTGCCTGTGGGCAATTTGTCAAAAGCGGCGTTGGTCGGCGCGAAAACGGTGAAAGGCCCGGCATTGCTCAGCGCATCCACCAGCCCTGCGGCTTTTACAGCAGTCACCAAGGTCGTATGGTCTGCGCTGCCTGCGGCAACCTGCACCACGTTGGGACTAGAAACGTCGTCTTTTACGCCGGATTGGCCTACGGTTTGGGTGTCGGCTGTTGCGGTGGGCTGGGGTGCGGTATTGGATTCACAACCCATAAAAATTGCCAGAACGGCAAAGGCAATCACTGAAAGGTAAGGTCTCATAAGTTTCTCGTTTTTAATAATATAACAAAGAAACAAAGTCTGCATTCAATTATTTATGCGTTCAATCATAAAATTCGGTTTTTATACGAATAATAGGACGTTAATATAACGTTTACTAAACTTTTAAAGTTTAGTAAACGTAGCGCCATTAAGTAGCTCCGGTTTTTTTGAGCTGAAAAATAAACAACGCCAGCATGCTCAAAAACATAATCAATGCAGCGGCAAATAATGCCTCATTGGCATAAGGAATCAGGATGTAGGAAAAAGAGGCAACGCCTTGAACCATCAGGATGAATTCATTGAGAAAGACGCCGAAAACAAACAAAATAAGTGCCTTTATGCTGTATTTCCGGGTTGCAATGATATTAAAGCTGAATAAATACACCAATAAAAAGACAGAAATGATGGCCAATAAAACCAAATGCAGATAAGCAATGACAATTGGCCGAAAACCAAATGCCAATTTGCTGATTTCCGGGATGGTAGACCCCAACTGCAGGATTAATTTAACGCTGAGCGCAAAACCAACTGCGAGCAATAAGTATTGCCAGACGGGCTGTATTTTGCTTTTCAACTGGGACAGGTTTTGCTGGATGATTTGCAGAAACCTGACCCACGCGAAAACCTGCGCCGCTGCCGCCAGAACAACGAGCACATAAAGCCAAACAGGCAGGTTTAACCACAGGGTTGAAAGGAAATAAGCAGGTACACAAGCTGCTGCAAACAGCCAAAAGATTGTATTGTTGGCACCTGAATTGGGCAGGTATTGATGCAATTGGCTGTACAGCAAACCCATGCAGGCAAAGAAAAAAAAGCCGTTGTATTGAAAATGGAGGTAATAATAAACCGAAGCTAAGTAAGCATTTTGGGGGAGGTTTTTTGTCATCATCATGTAGGCCAAAGCGAAAGTGCCGAAAGAAGAAAGCACATTGAAAATTAAAGCTGCTTTGAACCAGTTGTTGCCCGGGTGCTGCTTTTCTACCTGTTTTAAATCTTTAAAAAAATAAAAACTAAAAAAATAGGCAATTAAAATAGACGCCGTAGAAAAAAAAATAGATACGGCTGCGTAACCCTGCACGGCAAAAGAAATTAGCATCCCATAAGCACAAACTAAATTCGCCGCAAGCAAAAACCGATACTTTCGCAAAGCTGGTGGCGACAGGTATAGCTGGATAAAACAGACCATCAACACAAAAAGCGTATGCGTGATCCAGCCCGAAAAAGCAAAATGCGAATGGGCATGCTGTAAGTATTTTTGATCGAAATACGGAAATGCAAAACCGATTTTATAACGCATCAATACACCCAACAGCGCTACAATAACGAGGTTGAATAGTGAAAATTTAAGCCATTTTTCCGGAATAAAATGCCGCATCAGTAGTATAGTTTTCTGTGATCAATGGTTACTTTATGGTCTTCCTCCATTTTTTTCAGGGTTCTTATGACCGTTTCCACGCGCAACCCCGTAAAATTGGCGATTTCCTGCCGGGTGAACGTGATTTTAATTTTTTCATCGCTACCCTGCATTTTCTTTTTGCAGGCATTCAGGAAACTGATGATGCGTTCTTCGGGGGTGTGGTTGACGATGTCCCGCAGGGAATTGGATTTTGAATAAACGCGTTGGGCGAAAAGTGTGGTAAACGCCTGTTGGATAGTGGGGTATTCTGTCAGTATTTTAAAAAAAGTATCTTTTGAGAGCTTAAAAATGATGCTGTCTGTCATAGCAATGGCCGTTGACGGGTACAATTCATTGATAAAAAGCGGTGGCTCGCCGAAACTATCTCCGGTTGTAAAAACACCCTGGGTAAATTCCCGGGTTTCTTCATTTGTGTTGAACATTTTCACACTGCCTTCTTTTATTTGGTAATAAAACCTCGACGTGGTACCTTCTTCAAAAATGACTTCATTTTTGGCATACCTTTTTACGGCGGTGCCCCAGGTAATCAGGATATTTTCATCAATTATTTGCATAGCATTTGATACGGGAATGATGAAATTTCAGGCATGGAGCCACTACTTAGCGTCTGTCCATTTAGTCGGTGTCTGCTCTTTAGCGTTCGAGAACAAGGCGTATTTTGCCCCAAAAATGGGAGTTTACTTGCGTAAATGACCAGTTTTGGGGCAAAATACAACGCAGTTATCGGACGCTAAAGACAGCCACTAACTGTTGTGTATTTTTACCTGCATGACGGTCGCAATACTTTGTGCGCGTTGCTTAATGAGTTCGGCATTTTCGCCTTCAAAAAGTTCATTTACTGTTTCGTTAAACAAGCGAATCCACTGCTGAAAGTGGCTCATGGACAACGGACTTTTGCGATGAATGCCCTTGTGCTTTGCCATCGGGTTGCCTTCGTAATTCCCGGTGGCAAAAAGAAGGTTTTCCCAAAAATCGTACATTATTGGCAGGTGATGCTCCCAATTTACAGGGATCACCTCCGTGAAAAAGTAGCTGATCGCCTCGTCTTTTTTTACTTTTTCGTAAAAAGTATTGACGAGGGTTTCAATATCTGCCCGGTTTTGAATGTCCGCTTTCATGTCCTTAGTTTTTAGCCTTGCGTTAATAAACACAAACTATCTGTTAATGCTTCCACGGAGTGCAATTGATCAACTGGAATATTAACTTCTTCATATTGCGCCAAACGGACTTGTTTTTCCCCTTCCCGGTAGATGACATTCCCGGATAAAATCGTCAATTTAGTTGTGGTTTTTGTCAAGTGTTCTTTCAGGATCATTCCCTTTTTAAACCCAATGACCATTACTTTAAAATCCGATCCTTTATGCAACGCTCTTGCCACGGGGTGCGTTGCATTTTCGAGCGCTGAAAACACCTCTTTGATGGTCATAAGTCCTTTTTTTTGAATTTGAGTAGAGAAATATAAAAAGGCACAATTATCCATAGCGCCAATAAAAAAAATGAAATAAACAAGCCCGCCGTTGTACCAAAAAAATCTTTAAAAATAGCGCCTGTATAGCCCATCATGGCAGAAACATCTAAGTGCAATAAAATTAGAATCCGCGCCAAACTAATGGGGTTTAATGCGCTGATGCCGACCATCGCTTTTTCAATGGGATAATCTGACAATTGGAACATCAAAAACAAAATCAAGCCATCGTACAACAATGCAAAAAACAGCCAGAGCATAATGGAAATGCCGATGCCTTTGGCTTTATCGCGGGTGATGATCGCACTCAAAAAGGCAATGGCCACAAACACGACAGAAACCAGACAGCCCGTTCCCAGCATCATAAATCCGACCGATGATGCTTCGTAGATCAATAAAGGAACACCCGCACCAATCACAAAAGCAAGCACCATAGAGACCGACATTCCTATAAATAAGCTCAGCCATATTTTTTTGCGCTGAATGGGCTGACTCAACAACAATTCAATAAATTCTGCACTGTTGTACAGGTAAATTGTTGTAAAAATGATGCTCACTAAAGGCACGATTAGTAAAATAATATTGAGCAACGAAAGCAATCCTTTGGTACTGCTGTCTTCCAGGCTAAAAACACTCCAGGAAAGTACTGCTAAAATGAAAGTGTAAATCAACACAATCCGATTCTTTAAAATATCGAGTACCACGAATTTTACAATCCTATTCATTACGGCCGCTTTTGAGCATCATGGAAATAGATTTCGATATTTTTTCCTCCCCTGTTTCGCGCTTCAACGCTTCAATCGTTTTGTGAAATCTGATTTTTCCATCCTGCATATAAATGAGTTGGGTGATTAAATCATCCAATTCGCTGAGCAAATGAGAAGTGATCAGGATCAGCTTTCCTTTTTGCTTTTCCTCAATTATTTTTTCTTTTAAAATGTCTGCTGAAAGTGGATCTAATCCCGCAGTAGGCTCGTCTAAAATCAACACATCCGGGTTGAACAGGAAAGCTAAGGTGGCGCTGACTTTTTGCGTGGTTCCACCCGAAAGCGTCCTCATTTTTTTGTCAAACAAAGTGCGCAGTTGAAATTGATGCAGCAAAGCTTCGTCTGGCGCGCTCGATTTTCTAATTTCTTTCATCATTTCAATGATCTGCCCGATGGTCATATTGTCGGGATAACGCCCGATTTGCGGCATATACCCGATGTGCTCCCGGTATTGGAAGGAGTTTGCAATGTTTTGCCCCATGAAAATAATATCCCCTTTGCTGGGCAAAACAATGCCCAGAATACTCTTGATGAGGGTTGTTTTTCCACAGCCATTGGGGCCAATCAGGGCGATGCATTCGCCTTTGGAGCAGGTTAGATTAATGTCGTCGAGTACCTTAAACTTTCCGAAATTTTTCGATATATGCCGGATGTCAATCATAGTTCAAGCGAGCGCATTAATGGGGTATTGTCAATGAAATTATCAGGCGTCAGCGTCGGAATTAATTTTTCCGATTTGTCTAACAGGGTCACGATAAAGCTACGAAATAAAAGCATGGCAGGCGGATTGTTTTCTACAATCACCGAAAAGATACTGAGCGGATGGAAAGGCACGTCGCCAATGTTGTTTTTGTCTAAGTCATATCCCTCGTACTTATCCCAATAATTGCCGTTAAACGTATTCAACACCAAAGTGCCGTTGGTACTGATGTCAAAAGTATTCCCCAAAAAATTATTGGCGACCACTTCGTTTTCGTTGCAACTTGCCTGGATTTTCATGCCCCAGCCGTTGTTTTCAAATACATTTTTTTCTACTTTCAACCGGTTTGTACCATCCATATAAATCCCGGAAGTATTGCTGACAAAGCGATTGCCGAAAATATAACTGTCGTTTATTTCCTTCAACAATAAACCGTACGCGGCATCGCCCCAGTTTTCTTCAAACAGGTTATCGAACATTTTGACGTTTTTACTGAACATCACCGCTACGCCTGCGCCATTGTACCGGAAGATATTGGTGATGTATGCATCGTCGTTGGAAAACATAAAATGGAGTCCATACCGGATATTGTGATGCGCGAAATTGCGCCAAATTATGGAATTGGAAACAAATTCAAAATAAATGCCGTCCCGATGCCCTGAAATTGTATTGCCGATGATTTGCAGACTATCGCTTTTCCAGCAATGGATACCGTTGCCGATCTGTTGCTCTTCTGTACCATAAGCCCGAATCCGGTTGTTTTTAACGATGCATTTTTTGCCGTACTGAATGTAAATGCCAAAAAAATTATCTTCCAATACATTGTTGCTCAACGTCACCTCATTGCTGTCATATACCTTGATGGCACACGGATCTTCCATGGTTGCATAACCCGAATCCTGTATTTGAAAACCATCCAAAACAACCCGATCGGCTTTGATGGAAACCACCTCGAATTTCTTCTGGCCATCCAGTACCGGGCGGTTGATGCCCAGCAAAGTCAAAGATTTGTCAATCAACAGGTTGCCCTCTTTGTACCAGCCTCCATGCACCATCACGGTATCGCCATTTTTCGCCTGGCGAATGGCCGCTTGTATTTGCTGCACCGGAAATCCCTTGCCTACGTGGATGACCGTTGCTCCGGCAAACGAAGCGAATTGCAACAGGAACAGGATGGCGGTTAAGGTTTTCATATTTTGAGTAGAACTAATTTGAAATAACTTTCCATTCAACAGACGCTGCACCAAACTTCTCCAAATACATTTTCGCATTTTCAGCATTGCTAAATGCGGCCACATCTCCCCGCATGGGGCTCCGGACTTCTTCTCCTTTAATGAGAAATGCCTGCTCAACCAGGATCAATACATTGGATTTTGTGAAATCTGAAACATAAAACTGCTGGAATCCTGTTGCTTTATTTTCGTTTTTGTAGTGAACCAGGCACGACAGGTCGTCAAACTTATAAACCCTGCCTTTTTGAGTAGTCAGGGCTGCGCCAAAGCGGCCATCTGCGATGGTCATTTTACAAAAATCACAATTGTCTGTGTTCAATTTTATGTCGGGAATTTCCGGGCCGCTACAAGACGCAAAGAGCATTGAAAAAAATATTGCCAAAGCCGTGCTTTTGCTTTTGATGAATTTGTTTAAAAACCCGGATTCTTTTAATGTAGCAAAAAGCAGGAGCAATCCGCTGGCTACGAACAACCAGCCCCCGGTATCCGGTATGGAATAAGCTCCGAAATTGAGCAGCTGCTTGTAGCCAATTAAAGGCGGTTGATAAGCCATCCCCGGCACAATAATCGCTGCGCTGGGGTCTAAATTATGCCCGTAATTATAATTCCAGCGATAAAAATCAACCATTGCTACAATGCCAAATACGACAAATAATCCAAAGAAAGCATAAAGTGAGCGCTTATTCCCGAAAAACCCAACCAGCAAAGCAATCAGTGCAAAAAAACCGATCAGATATGGCAGGATGGTAAACTCAAAAAAATCCTCTGTATGCAGCGTTTTCATACCAATATAATGATTTAACCCATTGATAATCTCTACTTGCCCGCCTAATTTGTGCGGAAAAATTTGCAACATCAAACCTTCCGGATATTGAGGAGCAGATAGTTCTATGCGCCACAAGGGAACGAAAATAGCGATGCCGAGAGAAATAGCGCAGATCACAAGGAGTGCTTTGGATAAGGTACTTAGTTTTTGATTTTCGTTCCTCATGGTGTATTAAAATAAATGCTTTGAAAGAAAAGTCTGTGGTACACGCACGGCGCCTTTTTTGTTTCACAAAACGTAGTGTTCGTTGTGCCGTTGTGTGAAATAAATTTCTGTTTTTTGTTTCACACAACGATCACAACGACCACAACGCTGGGAGAACGTTGTGCCTTATTGCACCGGATCAGGCCCGTTTTTGCCCAAACTAAAGCTCAACGGTACGTTGCTGCCAGCAGGGGAAACCCGGATGTATCCCTGCATCTCCTGGTGCAGCGCGCTGCAAAAATCGGTGCAGTACATGGGGAAAATGCCGATTCTGTCTGGCATCCACTTTAACGTAGCGGTTTCGCCTGGCATGATGAGCAATTCGGCGTTATTCGCGCCTTTAATGCCAAAGCCGTGCGGTACGTCCCAGTCTTGTTCTAAATTGGTCAGGTGGAAATAAACCTCGTCGCCCATTTTGATGCCTTCTATGTTATCCGGTGAGAAGTGGGAGCGGATAGACGTCATTTTTACATGCACTTTGTTCCCATCGCGGGTCACGTTGGTTTCCGCTTCACCTTTGGCTACGTAGGGGTGCATATTCTCTCCGATTTTAAATATTTTCACCTGTTTGTCCCGGATCAACTCTGCCGGACAAGCCTGCGCGTAGTGCGGCTCGCCAATGGTCGGAAAATCCAGAATCATCTGCATTTTATCGCCGCTGATGTCGAACAATTGCGCACTTTGAGCCAGCTCAGGACCCGTTGGCAAATACCGGTCTTTCGTGATTTTGTTGTACGCAATCAGGTATTTTGGGGAGGGCTTTTTACTGTCGCCGCCCGGAATGCACAAGTGACCAATCGAATAATAAGTGGGGACTCTGTCCAATACGGTCAAGTCCTTAATGTTCCATTTGACCACTTCCGAAGAAACAAAAAACGAGGTATAGGCATTGCCTTTGCCGTCAAATTCGGTGTGCAACGGGCCTAAGCCGGGTTTCTTTACTTCACCGTGCAGCGCCGCTTCGTATTTGATCACCGGAATGCCTTCGTATTCGCCGTCAAATGTTTTGTTTGCAATGGCATTTTGCAGTTTATCAAAGCTAAATACCGGGATCAGCGCGGCCAATTTCCCGCTGCCAACGATGTATTCGCCTGTTGGGTCTACGTCGCAGCCGTGTGGAGATTTCGGGCAGGGAATCATGTAGCAGATGTCCTGCAACTCCTTCGAATCCAGCACCAAAACCTCTTTTTTCATTTCGGATTTAGCCGTATGCGTTTTTTCGTCCCAGGTATTGTGGGCGTAAGAAACCGGGACTTTTTTGCCTTTGCCCGCTTTGATGTATTCTTCTGCTTTTTTCCAGTTCACTGCCATGATGAAGTCTTTGTCCTTTTGGGAAGCATTGACTTCCAGCAGGGTGTTGGCCTGTTCGGTGTTGTAGCAGGAGAAGAAAAACCAGCCATGCGATTTGCCTTTCCCCGCGTGGCTCAGGTCAAAATTGACGCCGGGGCACTGGATTTGAAAAGCAAGATCCATCTCCCCATTGTCTTTGTTGACGCTAATGAAACTGATGTGCCCTTTGAAATTTTGCTTGTAGGTGTTAATCGGAACATCGCCGTTTACGTTATCGGCAGGCACACTGAAACGGGTACCCGCAACCACATATTCCGTGTTTTCAGTAATAAACGGAGAGGAGTGGTTGCCGCCGCTGTTGGGCAGTTCAATGATTTCGGTGGTGCGGAAAGTCGTTAAATCAATGCGCGCCACACGGGGGGTATTGTTGCCGTTTCCGAATACCCAGCGCCCGTCAATTTCGCCATTGGTTTGCGACATTTCGGTATGGTGCAAGTCGTCCCACGGTACGAATCCGTGCGAGGTGTTGAGCATCGGTTTGGTTTCTTCGCTGTAGCCCCAGCCTTTTTCCGGGTCAACCGAAAAAACAGGAATGACGCGCAACAAGCGCCCGCTGGGTAGTCCGTAAACGCTCATCTGGCCGCTGAAGCCGCCACTTACAAAATTGTAGTATTCATCGTATTGCCCCGGCGCTACGTACGCTTTTGCAGCCATATCGCCGCTTACCGCAGTGCTCATATTTTTAGGCTTGCAACCGCCTAAAAGGGCAGCAATGAACAAACCGGCAAAGGTTAGTTTAATGATGCTGTTTTTCATGATATTTGTTTTGATTTCAGAAAAATATTTAATCAGGGCATAGAAAGTACCGTTTGAAGCACCTTCAAATCAAAAGAACCTCCAATGGTTTTTTTGGAAATCTTGTTACTTTCCCTCATCGTTTTTCCGCATAAATTCAAGAACCTCCCGCGCTTCGGTATCCGTTAGATTCTGATTTGGCATGCGCACCAGACACAATTCCAATTGTGCGCGGATGACAGGGTCTTTTTCGATCATCGGGTCAGGATTAGTGATGAAATTCATAATCCATTCCGGGTTTCTACGCGTGGTCACGCCTTTCCAGCCCGGGCCTACTAATCTTTCTTCGGTTAGTTTATGGCAGGCTGCGCATTTAACGCCTTGGATGGTTTCGCCGGATGCAGCCATCGTTGCGTCTAATTGAGCACCAAGGTTGAGCATTTCGGCGGTGAATTTTCCTTCTCCCCGCCTCGGGTCGTAGGAAGGCGTATCTTCCAACATAGATTTTGGAGGGGTGCCAGATGAAGTTGGAGCGCTACTGCCGCCACATGCCGACAGCAACACGATTAAGGCCATGGTTGAAAACACTACAAGTAATTGATTCATCGCTTTTACGGTTTAAATTTTGTGTAAATTTCGGCGATGTTAACCAGGTCGTTTATGATTTAAGTCATAAATCGCAATGATCCTATAACAACCGCTTCAAAATACCCATCCCGTGTTCCATTTCTTCTTCATTCACCGAAGCAAAGCCAAGCCGGGTAGCATTCAGCATTGGGTCATAACCAGTTCCGTCGGATATCAACAGTCCGTTTGCACCTGCTTTTTTTGCAAGAACTGGCAGCGCAACCGACCTGTCGAATGTCGCCCAGACCGCCATGCCGCCTGTTGGTTTAGCAAATTTGACGACGTGACCCAATTCGTTTTTCAGCATTTCACAAAAAACGTCCCTGCGCCGATGGTAGGTTTTTTGCGCTTTTTTCAGGTGGCGGCGTATTTCGCCTTCTTTGAATAAAATAGCCACCGCTGCTTCCATCAGTTGGTCGCCCTGTCGGTCAATGATGCGCCGCAACTGCCCCATACCTTGGATGAGATCCGCCGGCGCAGCAACGTAGCCGATGCGCAGGGCGGGCGAAATGGCCTTGCACAAAGACCCCGTGTATACCACATGCCCGCCGGCGTCGGCGGCCGCAAGGGGCACAACCGGGTTGCAATCGTAATGAAAATCGTAGTCGTAGTCGTCTTCCAGGATGCAGAAATTATAAGTCTGTGCAAGCTGGAGCAAGCCTATGCGTCGTTCAGCAGGCATGGTAACGGTCGTCGGGTAGTGGTGGTGGGGCGTCACGTAAATCAGGCGCACCGGATTCTTTTTGCAAAGCTCCGCAATGGCATTCACATCAAGTCCGCGCTCGTCTATGGGTACTTTCATTAGTTTCGCGCCGGTTTTTTGAAAAATCAGATTGGCCGATCCGTAAGATATTTCGCCGACGATCACCACATCGCCAGGGCGCAGCACTAAGTTTGACGTAAGGTACAGGCCCATGGTACTCCCTCGCGTGATCAGGATGTTTTCCTCTGCCACTGGCAGGCCGCGGGTTTCGCGCAGGTAGGCGGCCATCGTTGCCCGCAGGGAAGACTCGCCAAACAGGTCGCTGTAAAAAAGCAGGTTTTTGCGATAGCCTTGCCGCAATATCGTTCGGAATGCCCGACTTAAGGCATTCCAGGGCGCTAAGCGCACATCTGGAAAACCATCGTTGAATGCCAGTACGTTGCTGCCTTTTATGATTGGACGCTGGAGCAAGGGATCGTTGTGGAAGGCAAAACCGGCTTTAGGGCCAGAGCCAGTCGTCCGCGCCGGCGTTTTTTGTAAATCAACCGGCTTCATTTCGGGGAGTTTCTTGCTGACGAAGGTGCCGCTCGACGCTTTGGTTTCTATCCAGCCCTGCGCCAGCAATTCTTCGTAAGCGGCGACGACCGTTTTGCGATGGATGCCCAACGATTCGGCGAGGACGCGGGTACCAGGCAGTTGTGCGCCGGCTAAGATGACGCCCCGGCGAATGTTGTCGCTGATCGCAGTGGAAATTTGCAGGAACAGCGGCGTTTTTTCAGATTTATCAATGGTAAGCAGGTTGGCAAAAGTTTGCATCGTCGGGTGATTTGAAAACAAAGGTAATTCATCAACCGGACTACTGGTTATTTGAAATCCGGATGTTTTAAGCGGTCCGGAATAGGATTATTTTTGTGGCATTCAAAAAGACCCTGTAAGGCGTCGGTAAAGCCCTGTAAGGGCATAATTGATTAACGTAAAGCCCTGTAAGGGCATAGTTGATTAACCTCCGATAAAATCGGAGGAACACACACACGACCATGAAAGTAAAAACATCCCGCACGCAGGGAAGCCGCTACTATCCCAAACGCTACGATGCCAATCCGGCGTCCCGCGATGCCATCTTAGACGAAGGCTTAGTTTGCCACGTCGCTTTTAACCTTGAAGGGCAGCCTTTTATGATTCCCACGGCCTACTGCCGGGTGGAAAACACCCTGTACCTGCATGGGTCGGTTGGCAGCCATTTTTTCATGCAAATGGCAAAGGGCATTCCGGTTTGCGTGAGTGTGACCTTAATAGACGGCTTAGTACTGGCGCGTTCGGTTTTTCACCATTCGATGAACTACCGATCGGTGGTGGCTTTCGGCAAAACCCGGGAAGTGACCGATCCCACCGAGCGCTGGCTCGCTGCCGAGCGTTTTTCAGAACACATTGTCCCTGGCCGCTGGGACGACGCCCGCCAACCGGATCCGGGCGAAATGAAAAAAACGATGTTCATCGCCGTCGAAATTGAAGAAGCATCAGTCAAATTCAGGGCACACGGCGTGGTAGACGACGAAGAAGACATGAATCTGGACGTCTGGGCGGGCGTGCTGCCGATGAAGCTTGTACCTCAAGCACCGCATGCAGACGAAACCGGAAAACCGGGACTGCAACTTCCGGAATACATACAGCATTATAGCAGGGGTTGAAAAACACAGAAGAAATCACCAAACCCACTGTATATCATCCGACTGGAAGAGATGCCGAAAAGCGTCTCTTTTTTTTGATGCCATACTCGTGCAGCGCTCCTCAAATCATTAGACTTCTTGCCATGGGGCAGCGTGGGGGGGAAAATGAGCTGCTACACACTGCTGGCGCATTCCTTCACTTGAATGCCCACTGGGCATTCCCCTTCGGGATCGCTCAGTCATTCAGTCAAAGGCTTTTTGAGGGAACATAGCCCAGCTACGTGATCGAAAAAAGGCGAAGATTGGGTAAAAAAATGCCATTTTACGCCCGCGATGATCCGGCCGCAACAAGTCTATTGTACATTTAAACAAAAAAAGATGGTCAGTTTGAAAAATATCCAAACCGAAGTTGACGCAAGTTTTCTCTATCAAATACTCGCCGATCACGAAGAAGACGCCAATATCGCCAACGTATTCCGCCAAATGAGCGAAATAGAGCACGGCCACGCCATCGCCTTTATGAAGAAAAACAATCTGGACCTCAGCCGGATACCGCCCCCTTCAAAAAGAGCCAGAATATTAAAGACTATCGGTAAAATCTTAGGATATGATTATGTTTTGGGGGTGTTGTTAGACACCGAAAAAAGTATTTCGTCTTCTATTTTAAATGCAAAAAGTCAAAGCAGTATCGCCAATTCAATAGCTGACACGGCACATGTTACCATTCTGAAAAACATTTTAAACAATGGTGCCAAAGTATCCGGGACAAATTTGGCCAGATTTGAAAAACGGCACCGATCGGTTGGCGGGAATGCTTTGCGGGCTGCGGTATTGGGGGGAAACGACGGCCTGGTTTCCAATTTTAGTTTGGTGATGGGCATCGCAGGTGCAACAAGCGGTCAGGAAGGGGTTTTATTAGCCGGGCTTGCCGGGCTTTTGGCTGGCGCATTGTCTATGGCACTCGGAGAATGGATTTCGGTCAAAAGTTCGCAGGAGCTTTACGAAAATCAAATGCAATTAGAACTGGAAGAGCTGGAGACCAATCCGGAGGGAGAAGAAAAAGAATTGGCGCTGATTTACCTGTCAAAAGGAATCCCTGAAGAACAAGCCCGGAAAATGGCAAAAGACATTATTTCTAATAAAGACCACGCCCATGAAGTCTTGATTAAAGAAGAACTGGGCATCAATAGCGAAGACTTGAAAGGTTCCGCCATTGAAGCCGCCGTAACCTCTTTTTTGCTCTTTGGGGTAGGTGCCATCATTCCCGTGATTCCTTTTTTCTTTACCGGCGGAATACAGGCGGTTTTAATCAGTACAGGATTAAGCGGCGTTGGCTTGTTTCTAATTGGCGCTTCCATTACCTTGTTTACCGGGAAAAGCGTGTGGTATTCGGGATTCCGGCAAGTTGTTTTTGGCCTCGCAGCTGCAGCCATTACTTTTGGGATTGGTAAACTAATTGGAGTGTCAATCGTGGGATAATATCTCCCGTCAGTGTGACATTCATCACCTTCTTTCAGGTTGGGTCGCCCTAACTTTACCGCCAGAATCATGAAGAACAAAATAGTCAAATTGATTTTTGTATGCCTGCTATGTGCCGTCATCGTTTCAGGCATTGTTCTATTGATTCAAGCATTTACCAACTAAAAAAAAATCTTCTATGAAAAAGAACATGGGAACCACAGACCGCATTTTCAGGGTGGTTGTTGCAGCGATCATGGCAACGCTTTATTTCACGGGCATGTTAACAGGCACATTGGGCTTAGTACTGCTGGTTTTGGCGGGCGTATTCGTTGCCACAAGTTTGGTGAGCTTCTGCCCACTTTATTCTTTGGTCGGATTGAGCACCTGCCCGGTGAAGGAAAAAGCTTAGGGGAATTTGAAAATTTGAAAATTAAGCGACCCGAAATTTCATGGTTTCGGGTCGCCCATTTGCCTACTTGCCCCTTGCAAACTTGCCCTCTTTACAAAAACCTTTTATACCCAACCAAAACCAATCCTGCCAGCGCAATTCCCCCCAGAACCAGCAACCAGTTCGTGCGTCCGGTTCCTAAGTCCAGTGCTTCGGGGTCGCCGATCACCACGAGGTTTGACCAATATTCCGGGAGCGTATAGGTAGGAGAGGCGTTTTGGAGGTAATCCATTTTGGCCAATTGCAGTGCAACGTCTTTGGGTTTTCCCGTTTTGAGATGCCTGTAAAACGCAACTAAAATTTCGCGGGAAGGCTCATCGTATGCGTACCAGAGACTTCCTACCAAGCTGGGGCAACCAGCATAGGTAAAGGCGCGCGCCAAACTCCTGACGCCCTCCGGCGTAAGTTCTCCTTTGCCGGTATTGCAGGCGCTCAGCACCGCCATTTCAGCCTGAAAACTGAAATTGTACACTTCCGTTGCCCGGAGTATAAAATCATCGTTCCCGTCTTTTTCTCTTGAAAATATCAAAGCAGAGTTGAGCGGTTCCGCTTCATCAATGATGCCGTGCATGGCCAAATGGAGAATGCGGTAATCGGGCGAATTGGCGTAAAAAGCACTTTTGGTGGCCTTTTCGTTGATCCAGGCGTCGCCGTTCAACAGATCCGCAATTTCCGCAACTTCATCGTCAGAGTTGGGCAGCCTTCCGGCCGATCGTTTTTTCAGCACGCTGTCGCCGGGGATGTTCAGCGATTTGAATCCCTCCAGTGTAAAATCGTCATATTCAAGGCCGAAACCACCATAGCGCTTTGCTCTGCGCCGCTTTACTTTTTCACCAAAAATCAATTGGTTGGAATAGGAAATGCTGATGGCGTATTTTTTGATCAGGTAAGGCAAATTTTCTCCGTCGCCGGGGGCAATGACCTGATAAGGCAACACGTCGAAAGACAACTGCAACAGCAGGTTGTCGGGAATGATGATCAGCCTGTTTATGGCGGGATTCAAACCTTGCAGGGGCTTTGCCAGCAGCACCTCGAACAGGGCATTGCCGACAAGGGTGTATTGTCCGGGATCAAAGGGCAGGCTACCATCCGAAAGCTTTCTGAACGCAAAACAGGATTGTTCAAAATCGGCAGGTTTAGCGGTTTCAAAACACTTGATACCCGCCTTTGAGATTTTGAAAATGTAAATCGTATTTTTTCCAATAAAATATTCCAGAATGACCGCGTCGGCGGGTAGTTTTTTTCGAAGCGCTTCCACTGATGCCGCGTTCGGAAGCGCGTATTTTAATTGAAAATAAGCCGGATATTTGGCCTCCAGTTCTTCCGTATATGCATTGTATTGCTGCCTTACTGTGAACAATGCATTTCGGAGCGAATCGAGCAGCCGTTCGTTGCCAAGCGGAAGCGTTTCAAAGAATTGCTGTTCGAGTTTGGAATAAGTATCCTGAATGGATTGTCCTTTTGCAAAAACTGCAGACGGAATGCCATTCAGTTTGGCGTCTAATTCCTGCAGACCTTCCAGCAAGACAGCCGCTTTGCCCTTTGCACTGTATAAATAAGCTTCTTCCAGATAAGCTTTTTCTCCGCTTAGCCGGTACAATTGTAAGGCCGTGCCAATGGCTTCCTCGTAAACCGGCATAGCCGTTTGCATCAACCAGTATTTGGAACTGGTTTCTTTATATTGTTGCCGGATCTGAATGTGCAGCGTGTCGTAAGTCCGAAAAAAAATGTGCGCTTTTTCAAGGCTTGACCGGTCGTTGTTACGGGAGAACTGTTGATGCAGGCAGCGAGCCTGCAAGCCGGTGACCCGCAGCAAACCCGAGCGATCAACGATGTTTTGCTGTGCTATGACGGCTGGAACTTCATGCTGGCGCTTTTGACCCGGCGTCAGGTAAGTAACGGCGAGCTGGTAGTGTTCCATTGCGCGGGCAAAGTCTTGTTGTTCTGCATACACATCGGCGATGTTCTCATAAGCGTTGGAGATCAGCTTTTGGTTACGAGCGCTTAGCCGGATGTTCAGGGATTGTTGGAAATAATTCAGCGCTTCGGCATAGCGCCCCTGCCGTTTTTTGATCCTGCCCAGCGATTCATAATTGTGGCTGGATTCTATCGGGTTGGACAAGGTGCGGTTGATTTTTATGGCCATTTGTCCATACTTTTCGGCGTTGGCGTAGTCGGATATTTCGGCGTAAGCAATAGAAAGGTTCTGATAGCACTGGCCAATGTTTGCCGTTTGAATACTGCCTTCCGTTTTTTTATACCATTCAATGGCCGCAAACAAATCGCGGACAGCTTCTTTGCCTTTTCCCTGATAGGCTTTAGAAAGTCCCTTGTGTTTTTTGATCTCTGCCAGGTAGGCTGATTTTTTGTTATCTTCCAGATCAGGGAGGTTTGAATACAGTCTTTCCGACTGCTCATAATAATTAAGCGCCTGCCCGTAATCTTCTAAAGTAGCAAAAAGGTAACCTGCCTGGAGATAGTATTGAGCCAACGTTTGCAGATCCTTTTCAGGCAGCGCTTCCATGATCATGAGGGCGTCCCGGACGTACTTCCCTTCCGTTTTTTTATCGCCGAGGTAACGATAAGCCATGGCCACCGCATAATACGAATTGGCTGTTTCCTTGTGGTTTTTTCCCAGGCAGGCAAGCCTGATCTGAAGCGAAGTATCCCGCCAGTAGTTCAATGCCTCCCGATAGTGATCCAGCATGTAGTGGCAAACCCCCGTTTTGTGATAGAGGAGGCTTTGGGAAAGACAGGACGCGTTTTTGAATGCGCGGTCTTGTCGAACTTGCATCAACAGATTCAGTGCTTTGTCGGCCTGACCAATGCTGCGCAGGGAATCGGCCTGAGCGACAGATTTGACAATCAGGGTGTCTATATTAGCAGCAAAGCCTGGAAGGGCACACAGCGCAAACAAAACAAGGGAAGTAAACTTCATCGCCGGGATGGTTTAACTGCAATAAATCATTGCCTGGCAAATATAGATATACCAGATAAATATCCGTAAGGAAAGGCTTCGTACACCTTATTGCAAAACCCTCGTCAGGTTTTTAAACGATAAACGCGCAACTGCTGTCAGGAAGGGGGGAATCAACATTAATCGTGCGAATCAGGGGCAAAAAGGTTCTTCTACCCCTGATTCGCACACGTTACTTAACGACTTTTTTCGTGATTGTTTGGCCGGCAAGATGAATGCGGGTAAAATACAGACCAGGTGCAACCGATTGTCCGGGAGACCAGGAGAATTCAATATTGCCGGGTTCGTCCTGCATTCTCTTTTCAGAATACAGGGTGCTTCCCCGGGCATCAGAGACCGTAAAAGTAACTTCTCCAACTTGTTTTGCCTGGTAGATTAAATTCAATTCATGCTGGAAAGGATTCGGAAATACGGAAAGTATTTCGCCGGAAGCTTGGCTGATGAACGTGCCTGGAAAGGAGACAAAGTTTTCTATTGCTGAACATCCGTTTGACAGGACATTGAATGCTTCCTGGGCATTGGCGACGCCTTCTGTCAGGATGAGGTTCTCCAAATTGGCAGTATACTCGGCGCCCTCCAGGATGCTGCATTTTAAGGGAGCATAATGGAAGACGTCCATGTTAGAGGCGAGTTGGGCAGCGATACCGGAAACGATGGCTGCAGCCTGGGAAGTGCCGCTCTTTAGCACCATATTTCCAGAAATATAATGAGGCCCCTGAATGCTCTCACCCAGCATGGCGATGTCTACCTCTGGTATGCCCCAGGCACTGAAGTTGGACAATTGCCGGTTGCAGTTCACCGAAGCCACAGAAATGATGTTGTCGCAAGGATAGGCTGCCGGATAAAACAAAGGGCTGGCACCCCCCGGAATCATCGAATTGCTGACATTCCCGGCGGCAGCTATGACCAATACGCCCTGATCTCCTGCGGCATCAATGGCTACCTTGAGCGGATCCGGTTTGGTGCCCTGCGGAGTAGCCGGATAGCTGAAGCTCATGTTGATGATATCGGCACCCATCAGCACAGCCTGCTCTATTGCCAAAATGACGTTAAAAGCGATGCCCAATCCCTGGTTATTGTGGGTTTTAAAGGACATCAATTCCATATCCAGATTGGGATTGAAAGTAGCCATTTGTGCGATGATGCCTGCAATGTGAGAACCATGCCCATGATCGTCGCGTGGTTCGCTGTCATTGTTGACATAATCGTAGCCGAGATAGGAGCCATAGTAGGGGCTGAACAAAGCATCGTTGCAAAATTCCGGGTCATTATTAGAGCCGGTGTACCCAATCCCGGTATCCAATACGGCCACTTTGACCGTATTTGGTTTAACCGGGGGAAAAAGGGTAAATTCAGGACAGACCTCAGTTGGGTTCCATGTCGAAAAACCTGAAGCACCCAAATTAAAGTGAGGCAGGGTACTCTCATGATTGAAGCCGGCAGAGTTTACTTCAGCTTTACCGACTGAGCCATTAACGACCTCATTGATGTTGATCCACCCATGATTGGCATAGGCTAACCAGAAATTTGGGATATACCAGAGGTGGATGTCACTGACCTGAGTTTCTGCTACTTCCAGGGCTCCTATTGAGTTTTTGTAGTTGGAAATGGTCGCATCTGTAATGCCTGGCTGAAACTTGATCAGCATTTGATTGGGACTGTAGGATTGTGAAAAGCTATCAGAAAAGCTGAATAAAAAAATACTCAATACCAGAAAAGCGGAAGAAGTAATCCGCACGTTTAAATTCTTTTTCATGCCCTTAATTATTTTTGGAAGTAAATCAAAATTTGTTCTTCGGGAGCTATAAGCGTTTGCAGCGTAAAATGTGACAGGAATCGCGAATAAAAGTAATAGACTTGTTGCGATAAAAGTAGCGCAGTTGGATATTTTGGAATACAAATTGGATAAAAAAGGATGCAGCCGGCCATGAGCCAGCTACATCATAAAGGGCGAAAAAGATTAATTGTAATCATTGGCGTTCGGGGGTATCATCTTCTAATTATGCCCCCCTCCTCTGCAAAAAGTAGTATATAAAGATGGATATACTATAAATCCCTCTATAAGGCATCAATAGGATAAGCGTGACAGTCAGAAAATTTCTATAGGCAAAATAATTAGATACCCGCAGAAGTCACACTTCGCACACTCAGCGCTTCTATAAGACGATTGCATTGATTTAAAAGAACCATCTGCCATGCAAACAATCTTCTTGCTTACGTCAATACTGTGTTTGTTAGTGCTTATCCTTGAGCTATGGGGGAGGTATTGGCTTTCTTTGCTGAAGAGCAGCGAAGAAGGGCTTTATGGCTGTGAACGAAACCCGCAGCAGGTGCTGACTGTCATTAGAACCAGAGCCAGTAGGACTTTTTTATTAGAATCTGATGGGGTAACACAATCGCTTTCCAAAGTATTTCATAACATTGCCGGGCGTGAAATGCACCACACCTCTACGGCGATGAACAAAAATTTTGGATTGACGGAAGCTGAATTCAACAGATTGTTATTAGAATTGGAAAAAGGCGACGAGACACTTTTTGAACAGGTCTTTCTGACCCACTTTGAAGATTGCTGTAAGTATTTAATGAATATGTACAACGCTTCCTCAGAAGATGCTTATGATGCTTCGATGAGCACGATGCTTGAGTTTTGCAGGCGCTTGAAATCCGGTCGGATTGCTTATGGAAACCTCCGCTTTTTATTCACAAGAATGGCCGGACAGGTTTATTTAAAGTGGATTAAAAAACAAAATAAGCTTATAGGGCTGGAAAACATAGACCTGCAGGAAGCGCCCGAAGAAATAGACGATGAAGCTTATGCTACTTTAAATAAAGCCTGGGATGGACTTTTAAAAGACTGCCAGACGCTTCTCGAAGCGTTTTATTACTCAGGAGCCACCCTGGAGCATATTGCTGCCGGGCTTAACAGATCAGCAGTGGCTGTACGGAAACAAAAACAGCGCTGTATGGATAAATTAAGAGAACTGTTTGTAAGCATTTCAATACCAGAAAATTAATTGACGATGAAAGACGCTGAAAAATACACGAACCCTGACCTCACGCAACAGGAATTGGACGAGTTGACAGGAAAGCTACTCCGGGCAAAATTTAACCGGGATAAAAAGCAAAAGTGGGCGAAAATACTGGATAAGGAACACCATGTTCAACGCGGGAGTATCGGCAAACTGCGGGTCGCTTCCCGCAACCCCCTCAGGACTTGGTTATTGGTAGCGGCATCGCTGCTGTTGCCCGTCCTGTTGTTCTTCTGGCTTTGGGGCCCTTCAACCCCCTCCGCATCCCAGCTTGCGGATACCTATTTGCAGGAAGAGAAAATCCTGGAACCTCAGACCAGAAAAGGGGATATTTCCCTCGAAACGCTTGCTCAAAAAGCCACGGAAGCCTACAACGGCGGCAAATTTCAAGAAGCCATCGGCTTGTGGAAACAAATGGAAGCCAAGGGCGGTATGAGCCCGGACGATTATTTCTTCAAAGCCGTCAGCCAATTGCGCTTGAAGCAGTATGAAAACGCCATTGCAAACTTCCTGCGCATTCGGTCAATGGAAGCCGAAAACCAGAAATTTCAGAAAGAAATGACCTGGATGCTTGCATTAACCTACCTCAAAGCCGGTCGCCCGGAAGCTGCCAAAGCAGAACTTCAACAAGTGGTGCAAGACGGCTGGCGGGCAGGGAAAGCTAAAAAACTGCTGGAACTACTTCCTGAAGATCAATAATTAAACAAAACCGCTGACGCGCTCTTTCAAGGTGTTATTTTATTTGCTCCACTTGCTTGTTTCCAAAGCCACCAGGCTGCTATCCCTCTTACAACTGGTTGGAAAACAAAATTATAATTAGAAACAAAGGTGCTGGTTCCGGCGTGTTGCCAAACTCGTTCCCTAAGGCGAGGAAACTACCTGCCGACTATAGGATCAGCAGCAAGGAGACCACTTTCCCGAATCCCTTTTCCGGAAAAAGGCTTGACAAACTGATTCAATCATACTTACGCTGCATTAGAAAAATGGGCGGCTGATGATTTCAGAAGTGTCAATGGCCACAGTTGGAATGGATCATCAGCCTGGCCCTGAAAGAACACGGGCGCTTTCCCAAAGAGCGCAAAGCTTCCGATCTTCCTGCCGATCTTTCTGCCGAAGAATCCTGAATAAGGCATCAAATCCCTCCTGATAGCCATATTACCTGCCAGTTTGCCCCTTTGCCAGCTTGCACTTTGCCTTTTAAGGCAGCCAATGTCAGGCAAAAAACAAATTTCTTATCCACTTTTTTGAAACATTGCTGTCCATTCCTCCGTATATGCGCTATATTGCGCGCTGATTACAGCCATAATTCATGAGAGACACCCTCCTTACGCTGCAAGTTTAAAATCAGCTATCTACATTTAAAATATACAAATAAAAGAGAATTCTTTTATTTTAGTGCTTGAACATTTTAAACACACCATGAACATGAAACGGCTAGGTTACGCAGTCCGAAGGGCTATTGTTATGACATTAAACCGGTATCACTTGAAAAAGAAACTTTACCCCTTGGCGTTAGGGCTACTGCTCTGCGCGGGAGTACTCCATGCACAGGATGCGCATTACTCCCAATTCTACAATGCTCCTGCATTAATCAATCCTGCCCTCACCGGCATCTATCGCGGTGATGTGCGCTTCATGGCCAATTACCGAAGCCAGTGGCACTCCGTTCCGGTAGATTACACGACGTTCACTGCCTTTGCCGACATGAAATTCATCGGGCGCACCGACCGGACAGGTTTTTTCTCGGGAGGGTTAGCTTTCAACTACGACCACGCGGGCGATTCGAAGCTGGCGCTGGCGAATTTGAATGCAAGCCTGTCGTATACCAAAACGTTCAGTCCGACGACTTTTGGTACGCTTGGCTTTTATGTAGGCGGCAACCAGCGCGCGTTCAAACTGGGGGATTTGCGGTTTGACAACCAGTTTGACACCGGTTCGGGCAGCTTCAATCCGGGCTTTGCGACGGGGGAAAGTTTTGACGAAACCAGCATTTTTTTCCTCGACTTTGGCGCAGGCATCAACATTCGGCTCCAAAGCGAACAAACAGAAACATTGGTTGACTTGCTGGACAAACGCAACAAATTAGACTTCGGCGTTGGCGTTTTCCACCTCAACCGGCCCGATCAGAGTTTTTACGACAACGACAAAATAGAATTGCCCGTCCGGATCAGCCCTTATGCTTTCGGCACGCTGATGCTGGGCAGGAATGTGGACTTGGTGGCGAACTTCAGCGCCCAGTTCCAGCAAAAATATCGGGAGATGGTTGCCATGGCCGGCGTCAAATTTCATTTTAATGACCGGCAATTAGGACGGCAATTTGCCCTGCAAGTTGGGGCGGGGTATCGGTTCCACGATTTTGGAGATGCGTTCTACCCCGGGATTGAATTGGCGTGGAATGCCTGGAACGTGGGCTTTACTTACGATATCAATGTTTCGGACTTCAGCATAGCAACGCGCAGGCGGGGCGGGCCGGAGTTTTCGGTGCGGTATATCATCAACAAAATCAGGCCGCTGCCTTCGCACCTGAATTGTCCGCTGATCTAATGGGTGAAGATTAACCAAAACCAGATTTTCTTTTCATGTGCGTGGCTTGAAATTAGGTGGATAACAAACCAGCAGTTTCTAAACTCCAGCGCAATAACAGCAAGCATAACACTATGAGTAAATATGTACTTCTACTCTTAACCGGCGCCTTCTTTCTGGCCGTTCAAACAGGACAAGCACAACCTGTCGAGGAATGGGTACGCGCTGCCGATAAGGTATTCACACAGAAAGACTATTATTCGGCCTATCGCTGTTATGGCATTGCACTTGAGTATAAAAAGCCCGACCGCCCGGATATTCTTTACCAGTATGCGGAGTCGGCGCGGTTGTTTGGCATATACGTCAAAGCGGATTCGGCTTATCAGGCTTTGATCGCAACGCCGGCTCAGGCATCATATCCGCTGGCCAAATTCCATCTGGCAGGGGTGAAACAAACGCTTGGGAAATACGACGAAGCTGCCAGCCTCTTTCAGCAGTTTTTGAGCGAAAATCCCAATGCCGATGCCGAGTTGCAAACCGTTGCCCGCAAAGGGCTGGAAGATTGCGAATGGGCAAAAGGGCAGGTTCGTAAAGATAAGGAAGTGGGCATTCTGAGCGCGAATGTGAATACAGAATACTCCGAGTATGGCGTCGCTTTCAAAGGAGATACGATGTATTATTCCTCCCTCAAGTTTGTTTACGACAAGGATACCACCAACCCGCGGCGCACGTATTCCAAAATACTCCAGTCGGTTGCAGGCGCTCCCGGAACGCCGTTACCGGACAATGTCAACGTTAACGGCAAACACGTTGGCCATACTGCGTTCGACCAGGGATACAAAAAAGTGTACTACACCATTTGCGATTATATCAACGCCGCAGACGTGCGTTGCGATATTTATGCCAGTGCGTTGAACGCTGACGGGACTTGGGGCACAGCTGAAAAGTTAGCCATAAACGCCGCAGGCACCAGCAGCACCCAACCTTCCATCGGGCGGGACAGCCAAACGGGCCGTTATCGGCTTTATTTCGTCTCGGATCGGGATGGGGGCAAAGGAAAGCTCGACATTTGGTACAGTACTTTCAATGACGATGGCAGCCTTTCCGCGCCGGAAAACCTGATGGCCATCAACACCGAGGGCAACGACGCGACGCCTTTTTTCAAGGAAGCTTCACAAACGCTGTATTTCAGCACCGACGGCAACCACACCCTGGGGGGATACGATATTTATAAAGTGCGGAAAGAAGGGACGGATTGGGGAACCCCTGAAAACTTGGGTGCCCCGCTGAACAGCAGCTATAACGATCTGTATTACGCAGTTTTTGAAGGCGGCGCAAAAGCTTATTTGTCTTCCAACCGCCCCGATACTGCTGCCTTTTATTGGGATAAAACGAAGGAAACCTGCTGCAACGACCTCTACGCCATTACCTACGACATGAGCGTGCGCTTGCTGGCGACAACTTACAACAACTTAGACCAATCGCCGCTGGCTGGCGCCACAGTGGAATTGTTTGAAGTGACCCCGGATGGCCGGGAAATCCTGGCGGGTACACAGATCAACCCGGACAGCAATAATTTTGAATTCCCACTGGAGCGTGGCAAAAACTACCTCCTGAAAGCAAAACGGGACGGTTTTGGATCGGCTTCGGCCACCGTAGACGCGACCAATTTGCCGGAAGGGAACCAGGTCATAGAGCGCAAGTTGTACCTGGAACCGCCGATACAGCTTGATGTCCTCACCTTTGAAAATATTGACTCTACTGCCTTGACAGGCGTAACAGTGGAGCTCTTCGAGGCTGGGGCAAACGGTGAAACCTTGGTAAAAACGTTGGTCAACCCCACAAGCAATAACTTCACGTTTGCATTGGAGCGTGGGAAAAGATATACCCTTCGCGGGAAAAGAGACGGCTACGCCGGCGCAGTTGACATCGTTGACGTGAGCGGCCCGGAAATGAAGATGGTATCAAGATTGGAGCGAAAACTGTATTTGGGGCAATTGCTTGAAGCGCGCACCATTGACGCCAGAACGCTGGCTGCATTGGCCGGCGCTACGGTGGAGCTTTATGACATAGGTGGCCCAACGCCAGTACTGAAAGGCAAAAAGACCAATCCAACCGCCAATGACTTCCTGTTTCCATTGGCTTTGAACAGACCTTACCTCATCAAAGCTTCCCGGCCGGGGTATAATTCGGTGGAAGAAGAATTGAGTTTTGACGAAGCCACAGTGGCCGCTTCGGGCGGCAGAATTGTGATTGAAATTCCGCTTGACCGGTTTAATTTCGACGACTTTTTGCCGATCGCCCTTTACTTCGACAACGACCAACCCAATCCAAGAACATACGGGAAAACGACAAACTTCACGTACCAGGAAACCAATACAGCCTACTATGCCCGCAAAGCAGAGTACATCAAAGAGTTTACCGCAGGCTTGTCAACGGAGGAAAAATTCCTCACAGAACGCCGGTTTATTGACTTTTTCGACCGGGAAGTAGATGGCTCGCGCCAGGAATTGGAAGCCTTTACGGAAAAATTATTAGAATTTCTTCAGAATGGCGGCAGCATGAGAATTGGCCTGAAGGGGTATTCGAGCCCACGTGGCGCTTCTACCTACAATGCCTTGCTGAGTGCGCGACGCATTGACGCGGTCAAGAACCACTTCAAGCGGTACAAGAATGGTGCCTTACTGCCTTATATGCAGGCCAATAACCGAAAATTGCTGATCGAAGAAGAAGCATTGGGGGAATCCACAGCTAAACAATCGGTTAGCGCTCGCTTAGATGACCGCCGCAACTCCATCTTCAGCGTGGTGGCTTGCGTGGAACGACGCGTGGAAATTGTAGAAGTGAAAACTGCTGACCAGCGCTGATTAGGAAGGGAAGCAATAATATGAACAGACGGTATTCAAATAGAAGGCATCACATGGACTACTCAACAATAAAAAATCTTTGCGACGTGAAAAGGTATAAACTCCGGTTTCGGCCATTCCTGTCGTCGCTTTTCCTCGTGGCAATGTGTTATTTACCCAATAGCGCATGGGCGACCCACATCGTTGGTGGAGACATTGCCTACCGCTGTCTGGGGAATAACCAATGGGAAATTACCCTCAATGTCTATCGCGATTGTTTCTACGGTGCCAACGATGCGCCTTTTGACGATCCGGCATGGATAGGCGTTTACAATCAGTTTGGACAAGTGGTACGCATCCTGAAACCGGCATTTGTTGGAGACGATACCCTGACGGCGGTTTTGAACGACCCTTGTCTGGTCGTGCCGCCGGATGTCTGTGTGCATACCACGACCTACCGCGATACCACCACTTTGCCGGTTATAAACGGAGGATATACGTTCGCGTACCAACGGTGTTGCCGGAACCAGACGATTCTAAACATCATCAACCCGCTGGAAACCGGTGCGACTTATTGGATCCATTTGTCGCGGGACGCCATGCTGCAATGCAACAGCAGTCCGGTCTTCAATGACTGGCCCCCCATAGCAATCTGCGTCAACAAACCTTTTACCTTCGATCACTCGGCTTCAGATGCTAATGGGGATTCCATAGTTTATAAATTATGTACGCCGTATGCAGGTGGAACGTTGGCCGTGCCCCAGCCCCTTCCTGCCGATCCGCCGCCTTACGATACGCTGGTCTGGGTGGGGCCGCTCTATTCCAATCAAAATGTGCTTGGCCTTGGAACGCCTTTGCAAATCAACCCGCAGACCGGGATTATGACGGCTTTTCCTGGCTTACAGGGGCAGTTTGTCGTAGGGGTTTGTATAGAAGAATACGACCCGCAAACCGGGTTATTGCGTTCGATATCCCGACGCGATTTTCAGTACAACGTTGGGGTTTGCGGGGAAAAAGTGGCGAGCTTTTTAGCGCCTGAAGCCCAGTGCGACAACCTTACGGTTAGTTTTGATAACCAAAGCACCAATACGAACAGCTTCCTCTGGACTTTTTCTTCTGACGATACCACGTTTACCACCACCATCGCCGACCCGGTGATTACCTTCCCGGATTCGGGTTCTTACACCATTCGCCTGATTGCGGAGCCTGGTACGGTTTGTGCCGACACCATGATTGCGCCACTGTTCCTGCAGTACAATTCGCTGACGGCAGATTTCCGCGCAGATGTTTTTGATTGCGACAACATAGCTTTGCTGCAAATAACGGACTTGTCGGTGGATCCTGTTTCTCCGCCTTCTCAGTGGGCGTGGACCGTCACTTATGGCACAACCACACTTAATTCAACCTTACAAAACCCGGTGTTCAGCGTACCCCTGAACATTACTGGAACCATAAACCTGCAAGTTACTTCGCAAAACGGGTGCGTGCAGACGATCTCCAAACCTTTTGAAACCGGATTGGATAACCCCGGCGTATTGATCCGCGATACGTTGCGGGCTTGCGAAGGAGACGTCATCGGACTGAATCCGGACACCGACCCAGGGATTGCCTTTAACTACCTGTGGTCGCCCGGTACCGGCATTGATTCCACTGCCGTGAACCCGACCATTACCGTTGGCGCTACCACGGTCGTTTATTTGGTTACCATTTCACCGGATAACAACATCTGCCAGATCATCAAAACGGTGACGGTGATTCCGCAACCGCTTCCTGAACTGGCATTTACAGCTGATCCGGAATGCGACGGCCTGACGATTAATTTTGTCAATAGCAGCCTGAATGCGCCGAATATCCGCTGGGATTTTGGAGATCCGACCACGGACGCCGATACTTCCCTTGCCCCGAGTCCGACCTATGCTTATCCGGATACCGGCACTTACTTAGTAACCCTGACGACCACCGGCGGCTTTTGTGTGGATACGCTGACGCAATCGGTCACGATCTCTGAATTCTTGTTGGATGCCGATTTTAGCGTAAGCTACCAGGATTGCTCTACCGACAATGTGGTGGTGCAGTTCACAGACATTTCCTTCAATAATCAAAACAATACCACCGGCTGGCTGTGGACTTTTAGCAATGGAGAGACTTCTACGGAGCAAAATCCACAGTTGACTTTTACAACCAGTACGACGCTCGACGTAACCCTCACCATCACAGATGCCGCCGGGTGTACCAGCACCGAAACACGCACGGTGGCCATCAATTTGGTAGAGGGAATAGATGCGCAATTGATTGATACACTGCAACTTTGTTTCGGCGAATCCGTGCAGTTGACAGGCGGAAATCCAGCCTATATTTACAACTGGTCGCCGAACACAGGCATTGACGATCCCACTTCGGCCAATCCGGTCTTTTCTCCAACGGAAACGACGGTTTATACCGCGATTATCAGTGCAGTCGGAGCAGATACCTGTGCGCTGACGCACCTGTTGACCGTTTTTGTAACGCCAGATATGAACCTCCAGGTCAGCGGTGACGGCCCTACCTGCGAACCCAACGTCACGCTGACGGCTACCACGGATACGCCGACAACGATTACCTGGTTAGACGCGGCGGGTAACGTCATTGCTACGGGAGTCTCCACCTTAGACGTGCTGGTCTCCGGAACAACGACCTATACGGTACAGGCCGAAGATGCTTTTGCCTGCGTGCAATCAGAAGTCATCACCGTTAGTGGTGGCCCCGTCAGTGTAGCGATCCCGGATACGGTAGCAGTATGCACTGGCGAATTGCTCGAACTGACGGTGACCAACCTCGATCCGAATGATGTGCTGACCTATGCCTGGTCGCCAGCCAGCGCGTTTGAAAGCGGTTTGGACAGCGCAACGCCCAACCTCGCTGAAATTGTCGGCGAACGGGTCGTCTATGTAACCATCACCAACCAGTTTGGCTGCAGCTACACCGATTCGGTGGCCGTAGCCGTGGTAGACAGCAATCTTGACATTGATTTTACCGCAGAGGTACAATGTAACGGAGCGACGGTGGCTTTCACCAATACGAGCACCAATGCCTTTGGTTATGTCTGGAATTTTGGCGACGGTTCGCCGCTGAACTACGAGGTGAATCCGGCCCATACCTATGCGCAAGCTGGCAATTATACCGTAACGCTAAGCATCGTTTACGACGTTTCCTGTGCAGACCAAGCCAGCGCTACGCTGACCATTGAGGAGCCGCAGATTGTGGCGGATTTTACGTTCGACATCACGGCCTGCCAGGAGGACAATCGCCAGATTGCGTTCTTCGACGCTTCCATGAACACCTTTAACAATACCATCGGCTGGCTATGGACGTTCAGTCACGGCACACCAAACACTTCCAATTTGCAAAACCCGGTCATTACGGTGACGCAAAGCGGGTCGCTCGTGGTGACGCTGACCATTTTTTCGGCCAACGATTGCTCAGCAACAACGACCGACACCCTCAATGTGCAGTTTGTAGAAATTAACTTAGCGGACACGCTGATTTTGTGCCGCGGTGATTCCGTCGCACTAAATCCGAACGGCAATACCGATTATCAATACACCTGGTCGCCGGCCACCGGCCTCAGCGACCCGAATTCGGACAACCCGATCGCTTTCCCTACGGAAACGACGGTTTATACCGTGACCGTGCAGGCATTTGGTTCCGACACTTGCAGCTTGACAACAACGGTGACGGTTTTTGTCCCCGACAGCATCAACCTCGACTTGGGCGTTGATTCGGTGATCACAACCTGTGGAGAAGACGTAACGTTGACTGCCAATACAGACGTGCAGGTGACGGTTGAATGGATCAGCGCCGTTTCCGGGCCATTGGGAAGTGGCGGAACCATCACGGTGAATCCTTTCAGAATGGATACAATTACCGCCATTGCCACCGACATTTATGGTTGTACCGACACTGCTTCTGTGATCATCAACGACCAGGGGGTTGACGTGGAGGCCAATGTAGAGGTGGACAGCCTGATTGGACTGTGCGAATCGGTTCCCTATACGGTCATCATTACCAACTTAGATAATCTGGATGCCCTGACTTTCAACTGGTCATCGGAACCGCCCGGCATTTTTACCGCCAACGGCAACCAGGCTACGGTCATCCTCCAATCCGGGACTGCAACCTTGTCGGTTGTCATTACCAACCAGTTTGGCTGTACGGATTCCCTGACTTTCAAGTTTGAAGTGGTGCCGTTTGAGGTGACGGTTCAGGATACGGTCGTCGTTTGTTTTGGCGAGCCAGCAGGCCTGAACCCCGAAGGCAATACAAATTATACTTATCAATGGTCGCCGCCGGACAACCTCAGCGATCCGACCATCGCAAACCCGATTTATACCGGGAATGTGGATGCAACGTATACCGTACTCATTAACGACCCGGAAACAGGTTGCGAAATCACGCTTACGGTCTTTGTAGACGTTACTGATGCTATCGGGCTGAGCGTTTCGCCCGGCGATACGACGGTCTGTTCGCTCGATTCGCTGACCCTGACGGCTTCCAGTACGCTAAACGGGGTGACGCTCAGTTGGCAACGCCCGCTCGGCAGTGAAATTGGCACGGGAGGGACGATTGTTGTGGTACCGCAAGAAGGGAACAACACGTATTTTGTATTGGCAACCGATCTCAACGGTTGTGTGGATACGGCCCAGGTGAATGTCTTAGCCACTGATTTTCAGCCCGGCCTCGATTCGGTGATTCAGATTTGTGGCAACACACCGACACCGATCAACCCGAACGGCAATCCGAACTATGTTTACACCTGGTCTCCCACTACGGGTCTCAACCTGACCAACCCCTGGAACCCGGTTGCGACGTTGACCGAGGATCAGACGTATGCGGTGACTGCCACCGATCCGGTAACGGGCTGTATGGTTGAAACAGAAGTGACTGTAGAGGTTTATCCGCTCATTAACCTGACCACCAATCCATCTGGCGACACCACCGTGTGTTCGCTGGATCCGCTGACTTTTACAGCTTCCAGTACCTTGAACAATGTGACCTTCACCTGGTACAGCCCGAATTTAAGCACGGTTATTGGCATGGGGAGCACCATCACGGTTACGCCGCAATTGGGCACCAATACCTATTTTGTTATTGCCACCGATACCAACGGATGTTCGGACACGAGCGCGCAGATCAATGTATTTGCGGCAGATTTCCAGCCTGGCCTCAATTCGCCAGTCCAGATTTGCGGCGATGCGCCGACGCCAATCAATCCGAATGGCAATCCGAACTACGAATATACGTGGGATCCAACCACCGGACTTGACCTGACCAACCCGTGGAACCCGATTGCAACCTTGAACGAAAGCATGACCTATGGCGTGACGGTCACCGACCCGACCAGCGGTTGTACTTTTGAAGGCGAGGTAGAAGTACAAATTTTCCCGCTCATCAATGTGGAAGTGACGGGGGATACGACGTTGTGTACGGAATCGTCGGTTACCCTAACGGCGACCAGCGACCAGGCGGGTACGATTTTTACCTGGTTTGACAACCCGGGGCTGAGCGGTACACCGGTCGGTACCGGGCCCGAAATTACGGTTACGCCGCAGGGCACTGTGACTTATTATGTATTGGCAAACAATGATTTTTGTAGAGATACGGCATCAGTGACGATCAACGCTTTCCCGATCAATGCCGTTTTGCCGCCGGAAGTTATCATTTGCGAACCGGTGACTTCCACTGAATTGACGGTGGTGAACCTCGATCCGTTGCAGGAACTGACCTATGTTTGGTCGCCAGCCAACGCTGTAACGCCTGCTACCGGCAGTGCAACTGTGACGGTGAACCTGAACCTGTCGGATGATTTTGCAGTGGCTTTGGAAAACCAGTTTGGTTGCAGGGATACGCTCTTTTCTACGGTTATCGTGATAGACCTTGACGGTACGGTAACCGGCGCTGCTGTGCCAGACACGATTATTCTGGGCAATTCGAGCACCATTACGGTTACCGGCTGCGCGCTGTGTAGCTACGAATGGACGGTGCCTTCCGGGACGATCGTTCCCCCAACGGGTTCCATTGTAGTTGCTACGCCAACTGCGGTTGGTTTAAACCTGTACACGGTGACGGTTAGTCTAAGTGGCTGTTCGGCAACGGTTTCCATTCCGGTCGTTGTTATTGAAGGCATTTGCGACGAAGATCACATCTTCCTGCCCAATGCGTTTACGCCAAACAATGACGGGGAAAATGATGTGTTGCGCCTGCGCAGCATCTTCCTCGACCAGCTCAGCGATTATGAGTTGATGATTTACAACCGTTGGGGACAGGAAATTTTCCGCACGCAAAACGTACTTGATGGCTGGGATGGCACCTTCCGTGGTGAGCAATTAGCGCCGGATGTATATGGCTTTTATATGCGCGTTCGTTGTCCGGAAGGAGAGGAGTTGATCCAGAAGGGGAATATTTCTTTGCTGCGATAGTTCATTGTACCGCCGAACTCCGATTCGGCGATCATTACAAATACACTTTTGGGATTCTCCGAACTGGAGTTCAGCGGTATGGGCTTTGTACCTCCGAACTCCGATTCGGCTATCATTACGACCGCACTTTTAGGATTCTCCGAACTGGAGTTCAGCGGTACGGGTTTTGTA
>JBBQGV010000046.1:0-39634 GCA_038323375.1 Chitinophagales bacterium | reverse complement strand
TTCTACCACAAAAGGCCCGGTGCATTGGGTCAGGTCGTAGTCAAAACCGGCATCTGGTGGGAGCAGTACAAGGACTTCCTGCTCGGTTTCTGCTGTTACACAACTGTCGCCGGCGATATGAGAAACGGTGTAAACGCCGGTACCCGGGAAAGTAAAAACAGGATCGGCTAAGGTACTACTTCCCAGCCCGTCAAAATCCCAGTAGTGTACTTCGTGTTCGCTGATTGCGTTGAAGCTCACCTCCAGATTGCACGCGCTGTTGTCATACGTAAAATCTGGGTCTTCCGGTTCGATTGCCTCCACCGTGATCGTCAGGTCACCTGCCGTCAGGCAAAGTTCGAGTCCGGAAGCCGAACCGGGAGCAATTTCCCGATGCAAGGTATAAGTAGTGGAGAGTAAAGGGATTACCTCCACAGCCGGGATGGCGCTCAACGTATCCGTGCCTGAAGCGCCCGAAAAAATGTCTGTGCTGCCGTCCAGGTTTTTTCGCACCCGATAAACCAATAGGGGATTGTCCGCTTCATCCGTCCAGGTGTAAAGGATGGTAAGATCGGAAACCATGCAATAATCGCCGCCCACCAGTGTAGCGGGTTGTCCGCAGGATATGGTGGTATCCACGCCTGCGCTGAAATTGTCAGGAATTAATTCAACCTGATCAATAAACGACCTTATTCTGAAATGTGGCAGTGGCAGGATAAAAGCAAAGGGCATGGTAAGCACCTCCATAGTTCTGGACGGGTTCGCTGTTATAAGCTACAAATCGGACATTGACTTTGGCCAGTTCTTCTCCGGAACATGCCGGAGACCCGGGGGTGATCAGTTGGGACAGGTAAGTAAAAACCCGGCAGGCCACTTTTCGGCGCATCAACCCTAAATTCCCCTGGGATTCATTAAATGCAGTATCGTAGTTATTGACACAATCATCAAAAGTCAATTCAAAATAACTTTCCTCCACGCCTGGAATGTCGTCATCCGTAAAATCACCACAACCGCAACCATCTGTCAAAGTGGCGGATTTGAAAATGTCTTCTTCGAGATAAATATTTGCGAAACGATCATAATAGACTATGTCACCTTTTTCCACTTCAGGAGGTGTTCTGACATAATTACCGCAAAGGGTAAAAGGTTCCGCTTCCTCTTCTTCATTCCCCGCCACCTCCAGCACCAATTCCCCAATCGCCCCAATCTCACTGTCATTCCCTCCCTCCAAATTCGTCAGCTCAAAAGTATACGTCTTGCTGCTGTCCGATTCGGCCAAAACCACTGTAAAACACTGCACCGTGTCACCTTCCTCAAAAGTCAGGGTCTGCGGTTCAAAACCGATCAAATGTGGCAGTGAATCAGAAGCCAACGCCACATCCACCGTCACCGGGCTGCAATAGCAAGGATTTTCCAAATTCACACAGATTTGTACGGTATCGCCACCCTGAGCCATCAGGCTGCTGTCAGCAAACGCAACTTCGGTGGCTGGAATGGTGTCGGATTGCGCCACGCTGATGTTGGTAAAAGTGGCATTGATGGTCGTGCCGCTGCTGGTGCTGAAAGCCGCCATGCCGATGACCACGCAGTCGGTCATGGACAGCGCCGTGTTGAACGCCACGTTCCAACTCGTGCCGTTGGTAGACCACGAACCGATGACCTGTGTGCCGCTGCGGTTGATTTTTAGCCATTGGTGGCCGGATGCCATATAAGATGCCTGAAGTTGTAAACCATTCGTGGTACTCCGCATGTGCCGGAATACGGTGCTGCCTTTTTGGGTCATGATGGCGCCCTTGCGCGCGCCCGCCGCGTTGCTTTCGCGCACAAACAAGCCGGCGTAGCCGCCCGACAGCGCCGACACTTTGGCGATGCGTTGGCCATTGCCACAGAGTTCCTGGTATACGATTTCCTGGTTGTCGGAAGTAGCGCCGGATGCCGTTACGGCGTTGGTGGAGATGACCACCGTGTCCGGCGTGCATTCGTCGTAGGTCGCACCGGCAGTCGTTGCACTGCCCAGCAGCAAGTCCTGCCAGGGGTGCAGGACACCTTAGAATCCAATACTGACATTATGCGCACGGGGGGGGCAAGGTGCCCGTTTTGCTTTTGACAACCACTCCAGCCTGACCGGGGTCGGTGGTTTGCCAAAGGTGGTCATGGCCGCCGGCAGCGAAGAGGAAAATGGCGGCAGCCAGCAGCAAGACCGGCAGCATAAACTTGAAAGCGGAAAGAAAATTTTTCATAAACGGTATTTGGTTTAAAAATGAAAAAAGCAAACACTTCAGGTCATTCAATTGCGAATGCCTGGCGGGGTAGTAAAAAATCATAAACCCACAAGCCACACAAAGAGTGGACTGTAGGAAGGTGTGTTTGCTCTATGTTGTGCCGCAAAATTTTACGGCTTTTTTTATTTTGACGGTGCAGGCAGGGTAGTTTCCGCTAACGCGGGATGCAAGGAAATAGCACCGTCACTTGACGTTATGGGCAAATATAGGAGGTCTTGCCCGAAAAAGAAGGGGGATTATGTTAAATCTTTGTAATGTCTTAGACAAATAGATCGTTAGCAGGCTTTAATTCATTAAGGAATCAATCGCTTCAGGCACCTGCACAGCCCCTTCAATCTCTAAGCTCCACCCCGCTCCTTCCACCATAAATTTCATCACATCGAACAACTGGTTGCCTTGTGCAGCAGCTTCTTCCAGCAGCTTTTGTTCCACCGCTTTTTCACGGAGTACTGCTTTGGCGTTTTGCGCTAAGCGGGTGTAGTCCTCTTTGGTGAACTCGTTGAAGAAACTTTCATCCATGTTGGTGAACCTTACATCGTGGTCAATGGACAGGATTTCCGGTTGCGGCAGGTTGCTGATCCGGATGACGCGGTTGGTGCTGTCGGCGGTGATTTTGATGTTTTCGAGGTCGTAGCCGACCAAAACTTTGCCTTTTACTTCCAACAGGGCGGATTTGGAGAAATTCCAGGTGGTTGGCAAGGGCAGGTACAACGTCATCTTGCGGATATTGGTGTCGTTGTACAACTCCGTAAATGTCCCTTCTACCGTGACCAATTTGCACACTTTGCGCACCTGCTCCAACAGGACTGTGGATTGCGAGCGGCTTATGGAGGCGTCTTTTTGATTGCGCCAGTAATTGGCCATCCAGATGCCGGCGCCGAAGCAGGCAATCAGAATCAAGGCAATAAGGCCGTATCTTTTCATCCGTTTATTTCGCTATTTTGGCGGTCATGTCGTATTTCAAGCCTTTATAACTTTTCAGCACGGCCTGCACCGAACCCACCGAAAGCGGCGATTCGATGATCAATGGAATTCTATTTTCGTCATCGCTGGCCCAGATGTTGAGCTTCGAATCCTTTTTAAACACATAGCCCTCAATCACTTCCGGTCCGAAAACCAAGGTATTGAATTTGCCGAGTCCTTTGATTTTTTTACCAGCTTCTTTGCCCCGGTAGTTAACTTTCAGCGGCCAAATTTCTTTGTCCATGAACAGTTTGATGGGAATGTTGTCGCCTTTTTTCATGTGGGTGAAATCAACGTTGCGCAGGTGGTACACAATGGAAATGATGTCGTGCATGCAATCTCCGGTGGTGTATTCTTTCAATTCGGCAGCCTCTTTGGTCTTTCCGCGCAGCGACTTGACCGTTTTTTTATTCTGATCGAACGTAAGTTTGTCGTAAACGGAATAGCCTCCTTCCTGAATGTCGCGAATGGCAATATTTGGCAGCAGGCTTTTTTTATCCACAAACGAGTCGTAGCGGTCGCGCACTTTGTAAAACCATTCGTAGGATTTATAGGTCTGCCCGTAAGCCGATAAGTGGTATTCCGCGCCAAGATCTTTGACCCGGAACGTAACCTCGCCGGCAGAAAGCCAGACGAAATTCCAGTTGTAGTACAACTTATAGGTCAGCTCTTCCCCGTGTTGAAAAGCGGTGTTGTCAATGGAACAACGCTCCTGAATGGCCTGCTCAAAAAGCGGCAAATCGGCGTTGTTGACAGAAGAAGGTGCCGTAAAAGCCATGACTCCAAAAAGAAGAAATAAAGTACTGGCTTTGAACAAAAAAGTTTTCATAGTTCTATGATTTCAAGACGTTTGTTTTGACTATAAACCACCCGCCAAGTAACGCCGGCAAGCATAAATTTAGTATAAAAAGCCCGAAAGTAGCGGCCAGCACGCTGAGTTCATTGACGCCGAAAGCAGTCCAGACCAACAGCGCAATTTCCCCCCGCGCCAGAAGGCTGATCGCTGGCGGCAACGGCACGCTGGTTTGCAGAAAAAAAATGGTGGCGATGCCCGGCCAGGCTTCCAAGATGGTAACCTCCACCCCAAAAAAGCGCAACAACAGCCAATACTGAAGGCAATACGTAAAATACCGGGCCCAGGCAAAGAACAAAGCGTGCTTCAATTCGGTTTTTTCGTATGCCCTGAATAAGGTCAAAATTTCTTTTATTGGTTTGGCGAGGTTGTAGCCTGCAATGCGGCAACGCCGGCCAGGTCGCAGCTTCATCAGTGCCAGAGCCAGCAAGTTGACGTTCCAGTAAATCAGCAACAATCCTGTAGAAAGCGCCGCGCCGGTCAGGGTTACACTCCACAACAAATAAGATGGCCATTGGAAATATGCACTTGCAAACAAAGCCAGTCCAACGACGCCGCCCGACAACAAAGCAACCATTTGGCTAACGCTGCCCATTAAGGTTGCAGCCACTGCCCTCCAGCCATTCCCGGATTCCACCAGCAACACCCGCCCGCCGTATTCGCCAATGCGATTCGGAGTAAATAAAGAAACGGCCACTCCGGCCAGAACAGATCGGTAAGCTTGCCAAAAAGTGAGGGCCGAAAAACGGTGGATGAGGCCATGCCATTTCAGCGTTTCAAAGCCCCAATTAAGCGGCATGAGCAGCACTGCAAAAATCAGCCAAGGGAGTTGGCGGGGGTGCAAGCCGTTTTGAAAGGCTTGCCAAAGCACCTCTATGCGTTCATTGTACGCGATTTGATAGTATACCGCGCCCAGAAGCAAGAGCGCAACGGCAATTTTAAAAATCAGGTTTATGGTTCGTTTGCTCATTATGGTTCGCGTTTGCCCCATATTCACCCGATGCTTCTCCGGTATGCTTTTGAAACGCGCAGTTAAAGGTAGCTTTTGAAACGATAAAATAATTTAAGGCGGCTCAAAAAAGAGGTGAGACCTTATTTTGCCCTACCTTTCAGTTCTAAATTTCACTTCATTTTGGAAAACCCGCGCAAAACCCATCGCATCCTCGGCGTTGACCCCGGCACCAACATCATGGGCTACGCGGTCATTGAGGTGCAATACCAGCCAACAAAGCTGCGCCTCATAGACATTGACGTGTTGCACATGAAAAGCGAGTCGGAAGCTTACCTAAAATTGAAATACATTTTCGAGCATATTCAAAAGGTCATCACCGAACACAAGCCCGATTCCATGGCGATTGAGGCACCTTTTTATGGCAAAAATGTGCAGTCTATGCTCAAATTAGGGCGGGCACAGGGCGTGGCCATCGCTGCAGCGATGGTGAAAGGCATTGAAGTGACCGAATATTCTCCCAAAAAAATCAAACAATCCGTGACCGGCAACGGAAATGCTTCCAAAGAGCAAGTAGCCGCTATGCTGAGTACCATCATGCAGGAACCACTGATGGAGCAATACGCCGACGCCACCGATGCCTTAGCCACAGCGGTTTGCCACCATTATCAGGGGAATTCACCGTTGAGCGGCGCTTCCAAAAAATACAACAGTTGGGAGCAGTTTGCCAAGGATAAAAAGGATCGGATCAAGTAGGCAAATTGGCGAAACAGGCAAATAGGCAAACTCGCAAGCAAGCAACTGGGCAAAGTTGCAAACAGGCAGCGGCAATTAAAATCGGAGCTATTTTAAAAATCGCTCCATCTCCACCAAAATAGCCTGGGCATTTTTGTAGGTTTCCTCCATCTTAGGTGCGTTATCCATGCCAGCATAGAGGGCCATATCGCAGGTTTTTACAAGTTGTGAAAACTGCGCAATTTGTTCGGGAGGCAGGGAGGTTTCCCGCAATTTCTGTTGCAAATTTTCCCGGTTTAGCTCCGCCAACGGGATGTTGAATTTCCGGCACGCATAACCCAACAAAGCCCTGGATACTTCTTCGTAAAAAGCGCTGCTCTGACCGATCTGCAAATGCCCTTGAGCCGTGCTCAGGTGGCTTTTGGCAATTTTTTCGGCTCGTTCCAGGTGCATTTCAGCGGCTGTCCGCTGTTCAGAAAGCTTGCGAAAATATTTCCTTCCCCAAACCATTCCGGCAATCAACAATACCCCCAGCACAATCCACAGCAACCCTTTTACATAAGTCCAGGGTACGCCGGCATTGGCAAAGCTCGCAGGGTCATCCTTCAAGGCTTCAAAACCATCTGGTTCCATCGGCTGTCGAATGCCCTTCCCCCGGGTAACGGTTACTTCAACTGTCTCGTCCTGAACCGTTGTATATTTATTGGTTGACGGGTCAAACACACCAAGCTTGGGCGCAATGCTGAAGGTTCCGGCGGTTGTAGGGAGCAGTAGGAATTCAAACACCGTTTCGTTCATCAACTGGCCATCCTGATCGAAGGCAACCTCTTCGACTATTTTGGGTTCGTAAACTTCAAATACTTTTGGAAAAATCAGCGACGGCGGTTGAATACGTTTGTTGTCGCCATTGCCCCGAACCGCGAGCCGGACGGAAAGCGCATCGTCTGTGCTGAGCTCCGTTCGGCTAAGGCTGGTCGTCATTTCATACGTCCCGACAGCCCCGCTGAACAATTCCGGTGCACCATCAGGAAGCGGCTTTATGGAAATCGTCACCGGCTCAGAAGTCACTGCAACCCGAGTCAGTTGCCGGTTAAAAAAAAGGCTTGGGAAATTATTCGAGGGCGGCGCTTCTTCCAGAATGCCCAATTGCATGGACAGGCCATCAATGGACAATTGACCGATTCTTTGAGGAAATAAAGCAACCCGTTTGATGGTCAGCACCGTGTATTGTTGCCCGTTGATGACTTCCTGGGAGCGGCGGGTGTCGTACCGGCGGATATCCCGGGCAAAAAAGCCCTGATAATCGCTTTCCAGCACGATGTCGGATGCTTCAATATTTTTGTCTTTGAAATAAAGCTTGTAATCCAGAAGGATTTGCTGACCGGGATACGCTTCTTTTGTGTCCAGTTCCGCCCGGAGAAATACCTGCTCCCCTCCTTTTTCTTTCTCTTTTTTTGCTTTTACAATTTCCACCCTGAGCGGTTGGGTGCGCAGCGTTTGCCCATCCACCCGAATGGTTGCGCTGCCGATCGTAAATTTTCCAATGCGTTTGGGGGCGAGTGTATAGGCAAAACCCATTTCGCGGAAAACCCTGCCTTTTACAATACTGGTGCTGCGCAGGGCATTCGGGCCGGAAATGACCTGGAAGTCTGAAAACCCGGGCGGTTGAAAATTATCGCCCGCTGCATTTTTCAAGGTAAAGACGACCTCAAAAAAACCACCCAGAACAATTTGTCTTGCATCTGACCTTGCTTCAAATACCGAATTATCCTGAGCACCCGCCACACAAGGCATGGACAGGCTCAATTGCACTAAAATAAAGCTAAGTAGCATCCATCTACCGGGTCTCATTTTCGATACTCATTTTAAGATGTACTTTTGAATCCACTTTCGACGTTGGATAGGCGTTTACCGCACCAGCGTGTTCGTAATTCCGCCACCTGACAGCAGATGACGGCAGCGTCCACCGCATGCAAAGTAAAGCATAAAAGATTTAGCAATCCCAATGCAGCCGAGTTCAGCGGCGATGCCTATTTTTGCCCCTCGTTTCTGAGGCAGCACAAAAATAAGTATTAGCATCTTAATCAATAGTCACATTACCCGGTTTGCTGCACCCCAAACTTTAAATATTGTTTTTAATTTGTGATATGTCACCCATATCCCTTAAACATTCAACGCATACATCCAGCAAAATGAAAAGAATCTATCACTATCTCGCCGTCTTGTCGCTTATTGCAGTTGCGGCGGGCTTACAGGCGCAAACACCCTCCAATATTGTCATCAACGGGGCGCTTCAACATGCTTCTTCTTCAAGCGGGCCAAGAATGTGCAACGAAGCGGGCACGATCACGTTCGGTCAGCACCTCGGTCAGAGCAACGATGTCGGGCAAACGGTGAAATACCTTTGCTTTGGTGATACGCTTTTCGTGAACCACGACAACAATTCCGATTTGTCGGGCGACCCGCAACCGGCTACACAACCGGGTATCGGTTACGTTTTTTACGATTGTCCGCCGACACAAACCGGTCCCAACCTTGCAACAGTGCTCACGGATCCTTGCATTAATGACACCGATCCGATCCTTGTAGGCGGCAACCCGATTCCGCAAACTGGTGGCGTGTGGGTAGCCACGCAAAGTCCGAACGGCAATATTACCCTCATCAACAACGGAGGGTTGCAATCGGCCTTCAACAATGGCGTGCCCCAACCGATCCAGTTTTGGTTTGCCCCAATTACCCTGGATCAATTTGCAACCCAGGGATTTGAAAATGGAGGCCCTTGTGTGGATGTCAATACAGATGAAGCGTTCTCCATTGTTTATCTGAATGCAATTACAGCCTCCAACCAAATGGTCAACCAAGGCGCCAGTGGTTGCGAAGGCTCTTTTGTCGTCAGGGGAGGATTGCCAGAATTCGACAACAATACCACGGATTACGACATCACCATCTCCCTGCAAAGTAACCCCGCCATCACAGGCACCACAAACAGTGTCGCCACACACGGCAGTACCATTCAATTTGTTGTGCCCCAGCCAGGCATTTATGTCATCTCGGTTGAGGACGGGAAAAGCTGCGGTGCCACCTTTACCATGGACATGAGCGTCTGCCAGGCCGTCACCTTCAGCTTTCCGCTGGTTAATGCTTCTCCGGGCACGAACATCTGTGTACCGCTTACGGTACAGGATTTTGTCAATGTGGGTTCGATGCAGTTTACGATGGTTTGGGATGGTACGATCCTCGATTTCACCAACATCAATACGATTAACCCAACTGTAACGGGGTTAGACAACAACGCTTTCAATAACATTTTCCCTCCGAACAACGACACGCTGACTTTTACTTGGGCAGATATTTCTTTTAACGGTGTTGACCTGAATGACGGGGAAACGCTTTTTGAAGTTTGCTTTGATGTTATTGGTTCTTTGGGAGATTGCAGCCCGCTAAATTTTTCCAATACCCCAACTCCTATAGAAATTGGAGATCCGGGTGTTCCGCTACCCAATGAATATGGCTTCGTCGGCATTAATGGCAAGGTAAACATTTCGAACGATGTCGTCTTTTTGGTCACGAGCACCGACAGCGTATCCTGTCCGGGTCTTGCTGACGGTTCGTTTACCGCAACGGTTGCTGCTGGCACCCCGCCCTACCAGCTCACCTGGAGGCGACTTCCTGCCGGGCCTGTGAACGGACCTTTTGCCGTGCCGGCAGCAGGTAGCATGTTCACGGCCAATAACTTGCAGGCTGGCTTGTACCAAGTGACGGTGATGGATTCAAACAACCCGATGAATGTTTCACGGGATACAGCTCAAATACTTAGTGGCCCTGTTTTGGGCGTCCAGATACAGGGCGAAAGCCCGAATTGCTTTGGAGAAAGTAATGGTAGCGTCACGGCTGTCGTTACCCTGAACGGCGTAGCTACGCCCAATCCAGGCCTCGGGTATGTCTATCATTGGAATACGCTGCCCGACCCCGGGAGTGTGCCGGTTTTATCAAACTTGCCTTTCGGATTTTATGCGGTCACGGTTACCGACCCAAGCGGTTGTACGGCGATGGCCAGCGCCACGTTATCACAACCGGCACCGCTTACGGTTACCGGCCCGAACACCAACATTACCAACGCCACCTGCGAAGGCGCTGAAAACGGCGCGGTTTCCATTATGGCCACCGGCGGTACGAGCGCAAACGGCAGTTATACCTTTTCCTGGAACAACGGCCTGGGTACGGTTATTGCGACCAATTCCCAGGTGGGCAACCTCGATCCGGGGCAATATTGCGTGACGGTATCTGACGACAACGGCTGTTTGTTCACCAACTGCTACACAGTAAACGCCCAGAAAGTGCTGGGTGCAACACCGGTCATCACCAATGCTTCCTGTAATGGGGTAGCAGATGGCCAAATTTTCGTTACGGGTACTGCTACGGGTGCCGCTGCTGTGCTGCCTTATACCTTTACCTGGAGCGCGGTGGGCAACCCGCCGGTTAACAACAATACCAGCAGCCAGTTGACGGGGCTTGCAGCAGGCAATTATATCCTGACCCTCACCGATTCTGATCCTGCCGGGTGTGAAATTGTTCGCACCTTCACGGTGAATGAACCCCAGCCGCTCGTCGCAACCATTCTCGAACAAGTGAATGAAACCTGCGTGGTTGGCAACGACGGCAGCATTACCGTTGGCGTAACGGGAGGAACATTCCCATATACCTACGATTGGTCGCACGATGCCACTTTGCAAGACTCCATCGCCACCGGCTTGTCACAAAATACCTACACCGTAGATATTGCGGATACCAATGGCTGCACGGGGACGCTGACGGCAAACATACTCGCGCCTACGCCTCCAACCATTGTGACGCTTTTAGATGACACGGTCAGTTGCCCGGAAGACACCGACGGTTCTTTGACCGTAACTGCAACCCCGGGCGGAGCGCCTATTGCCGCCTACGCCTGGACCGGTGGCGGTGTTACGCAAACCATCAACAACCTGGCGCCTGGAATTTATATCGTTACCGTAACAGCAGAAGACGGCTGTTTCATTATAGATACTGCTCAGGTGCTTTCGCCATTGCCTTTGACTTTGGACAGTACGTCCCTGCGTCTCCCGGATTGCCCGGGTGATGGCAATGGCCGGATCACGGTTTTTGCAAGCGGCGGAACCCTGCCGTATACGTACACCTGGTCTACGAACAATATCCCCGGCACACTTAATCCGCTTCCGGGGCTTACTGCCGGCAACTACTCCGTTACCGTAACAGATGCCAATGGCTGCGATCCGTTAGTTGTGCAAATTACGCTCCCTGACCCACCGTCTATTCAGGTCAGTTTCTCCGGTATCGTACCGGTCAGTTGTCCGGATAACCAAACCTGCGATGGCCGCGCCACCGCTACGGCACTTTACAGCGATGGCACTGCGGGGCAGTTCAATTTCACCTGGTCTTCGGGCGAAACGGCAATGTCCGTGGCCAATGCAACCGCTTCACAGCTTTGTCGGGGTGGACAATTCGTAACGGTATCCGACGGGGTATGCGGCGTTATTCTTCCGGTTACCATCCCAAGCCCGCAAGACATCACCATCAATGTACTTTCTGCGGCTGTAAGCTGCAATGGTTTTTCAGATGGCACGATTACCCTGACGCCAGCCGGCGGCACGGGGCCTTTTTCTTTTTTATGGTCGCCTTCCGGTCAGCAGACGCCAACGATCTCAGGTTTGCTTGCAGGCGTATACAGCGCCATCGTTACGGATGCGAACGGATGTACCAGAACGCAAAATGTTGAAATCAGCGAACCAGATGAGTTGATGCTTTCGCTTGATCCGAGCCTGACTACACCAACCGTATCCTGTGCGGATGGTACGGACGGGATCATCTCCGTGGTATTCAACAGCGGCCAAAACATCAACCCGATTGGCAACGCGCCGTTTACTTGGTCGAACGGCGTTGCGCCTGCTATTTCTTCCATCGCCAACAACCTCGGCCCTGGAACGTACAGCGTAACCATTACGGATACCAAAGGCTGCCGCGATTCGCTGACCTACACCATCTCTGAGCCGCCGCCACTTATTGTTGTGATTGTGCCGCCAGTTGCGCCTTTGTGTTTTGGCGACCCGACGCAAATCATCATTGACACCATTTATGGCGGTACGGGAACCTCCCTGATGGATTATACGTACCAGATAGATAACAATGGACTTAGCTTCCCACCCGATCAGCCAGCTACTGTTTTTGCAGGCCCGCACATCATTACGGTGGAAGATCCGGCGGGTTGCCGGATAGAAGAAATGGTGAACATTGACCAACCTGCGGAAATTCAGGTAATCCTGCCTGCGGAAATTGTGGTGGAACTGGGAGACAGTTCCGCTCGCTTAGAGCCTATCGTGGTTTCCAGTCTGCCGATTGAATCCTATCTTTGGACGCCGGATACGTATTTGTCGTCCAACACGGTTCAAAGTCCTTTCATTCGCCCCTTGTCCAGCGGCGATTACAACCTGCTGGTCACGGACATCAATGGCTGCACCGGCACTGCTGATATTTTTGTGGAATTGGATGCCAACCGGAATGTCTATATCCCCAACGTTTTTTCGCCCAACGGCGATGGCCCGAACGATGAGTTTCGGATTTTCGCCTGTACGGGTGTGACAAGCATCAGCTCTGCACAGATTTTCGATCGCTGGGGCGGCATGGTATATCAGGCCGACGACCTGTTGCCGGTTTGCGAAGGAGGCTTACGCCTTTGGGATGGCAGAAAAAATGACCGGTTAATGAATCCGGGCGTTTATGTTTATCTCATCGAAATCACTTTCTTAGACGGGGTGAAGTTGCTTTATCGCGGCGATGTGACCCTGCTCCGGTAATCTTTTAGTTTTTTATACGAAACAGCCCTTTGGAAAGTATCCAGAGGGCTGTTTCGTTTTGTACCAACACGCTAACAACGGAGCATGGTAAAAAATGAGACCGCCCAAACAGGTAACTTATTTACGACACGTTCCTAAAGAACATTCTGTATTTTTACACAACATCAAACAATCACTACCATGCCAACCACTAGATTTTTGTTTTGCGCCCTGCTTGCCTTGTGTTTTCAAAATTGTAGAAACCAGCCTCCCACCAGCGCAACTGCCACCCAAAACATGGAAAAAGCGTCCATGGAAAAGGCTCCGCGTTTCGCCTGTGTAGGAACCGAACCCTTCTGGTATGTAAAAATCGAGCCGGACAGCGGCATCATTTACAACCAAATGGATGAAGGGATTACCCGTTATCCTTACACTTTGCCGAGGCAGGAAGGCACCAAAACAATTTTTGAGTCCGCCATTTCCGGGAGTAACATCACCATCGTTATCGAAGCTGGCCAATGTTCCGACGGTATGTCGGATGAAGTCTATCCATACGCCAGTAAAGTTGAAAAAGACAAGACCGTACTCACCGGATGTGCCAAGTGACGGACAGCCGACTGTGAAAATTAAAAACTGTCTTTATCTTTGGCTGCAAGTTTAGGATCGTGTCGTAAAAATTCAAACCGAATTGTATGAAATTGCTGCTTCCTGCTTCCGGCCTCTTAGCTGTAGGGTTTGCTTTTTTTCTTTTTTTTCGGCCTTCAGCGTCAGCCGATTTGCCCATACCCGGAAATGGCCGCACCCTCATCCACCACGGGCAAGAAGGTGAAAACGCGGACAAACGCAGTGCCTGGCTGGAGTTGATGCACCAGGCAGCGCCTGGCGTCAACTGGAGGAACATCGAATGGCAAAATCAAATGGCGCGCCACCAAAGGAGGGCGGCAGCGATCGGGTTTAGGGATGGCCAATGCGGCGATATTGAGACGCTGGCGAACGGGCAACTCACCGGTCGTTGGACTGAGCGGGGCAGCGTCAATCAGGCCGGCAGTGTATTAGATATCACTTATGACCCGGTGGCAGACCAACTTTGGGCGGTTTCTGCGGGCGGAACGCTTTGGAACAGCGACCGCTTTGGCCAAAGTTGGGCGGTGGTCAATCAAGACCTGCAATTTGATGGTGGCTTACTGCAATTCGTTCCCCACAACGATGGCCGCAGGTTGCTGGCTTTCAGCAATCGCAAACCGCATTATTCTGGCGACGACGGCCAAACCTGGACTGTTTCCGCCGGTATCTATCACAACGACGGCGGTGGGAATTGCCACAATCCGTTGGTCTACCAAAATGAGGATCACAGCATTTTTGTTTTCTCAAAATCAACCGGTTCCGAAAACTTCAAGCTTTACCGTTCGAATGATCAGGGTGAAAGTTTCGCAGTAGCCCGAACTTTTACAACCAACGAATCCAGTCGGCTCGCGTTGTGCAATCCACACAACTCCAATGACTTGTATCTTGTTCAAAAAAACGCACAGAACGCGGCACAGTTTTCCAGATACAATCCCGAAACCAATCAAATCACTTTGCTGAGTACAGGCGCCGTCCAGTTTGGCAGCGCTCCGGCCAACCTTATTGGCTGGGTCGGCGATGTTGCCCAACGCTTTTATTGCTATACCCAAACAGGCAGTACGCTGAAGGTTTATCAAAGCGAAGACCTCCTCTCCTGGACCCTGAAAGGAGAATTGCCTGAACGCCCCTGGGAAGTCGGGATGTATGTATTGCCTTCCAATCCGGATGTCTTGCTGATGGGTGCCGTGGAGTGTTTTGTGAGCACCGACGCCGGTGTGGAGTGGACCAAAGTCAATAACTGGTGGGAATATTACGACAACGTGGAAGGAAAAATCCACGCGGATATCATGCACTTTGCCGAGTTTGTTGCGCCTGACGACGGCCAGCCGTTTTTGTTGGTCAGCAACCACGGAGGCGTCACCTTCACCCCAAATTATATGGAAAACCAGTTCAACATCGGCTTGTCCAACCTGAATGTAAGCCAATATTACAGCGTCCGGACTGACCCGATCAATCCCTCTTATGTTTATGCCGGCTCCCAGGATCAGGGCTTTCAATTGGCCGATGGTTTTGAAACTGGCGAACCAGGATCGGAAAGCTTCGACCAGGTTATTTCCGGCGATTATGGCCATATTGTTTTTGCCAATGGCGGCCAATCGCTTTGGACGGTTTATCCCGGTGGCTGGGCAACCTGCTACGCCAATGCGCAATCGGGTGAATTGACCCACTCCTACGAAGTGCAATCCAACAACGAGTCAGTTTGGATCCCGCCATTGGTGGGCAGCCCCGATCCTGCTGAAAATGCAGCGTACATGGCCGGTGGAAATATAAACGGCGGATCTGGTTCTTACATCATCAAAATGACCGTTGTCGGCGACGACATCCTGCCAAGCCAGGGCGATTTCGATTTTAGAACGGAGTCCGGGGGTGGCGAAGTCTCCGCAATCGCCATTGCGCCTTCCAACAGTACTCGCTGGTATGCTGCCACCACGAACGGGCGGGTATTCCGCTCTGATGATGGCGGTGAAACCTGGGAACAGTCGCTCAACTTCTTTCCGTCCGGTCATTACCTCTATGGCCAGGCGTTGTACGTTTCCAAATTTGATGAAAATACCGTTTACATAGCCGGTAGCGGGTACTCCAACCCGGCGGTGTTCCGCTCGACTGATGGCGGCGATAATTTTGAACCTGTTGTTTCCGGATTGCCGTCAACATTAGTTTTGGGCTTAGCTGCCAACAGCGACGAAAGCCTGATTTTTGCAGCTACGGAATCCGGCGCTTATGTCTATGTGGTGGAAGAAAACCAGTGGTACGATATGCTCGGCGATTGCGCGCCCACCCAAACCTATTGGTCGGTGGAGTTCGTAGAAGAACTGAATACCGTGCGCTTTGGCACTTATGGCCGGGGCATCTGGGATTTTGCATTAGAAGACGCAGTATCAAACGAAGAGATACCGGCATTGCAGGCAACGGTGGATGTTTTTCCGATTCCGGGACAAAACCAGTTGACGGTGCGCTGCAAAGCCCCCAATGCCGCCACTTTGCCTATTCAATTGGTCGATCTTTCCGGAAAAGTGGTGTATAAAACGGTGAAGGCATGCACACCGAATGCTGCTTTCCAAACGACGCTTGCCGTGGGGCATCTGCCCCGGGGGGTATATGTGGTGCAGGCAGGTGAAGGGAAATACCGGCAGATACGGAAAGTGGTGTTGCAGTGAGTGCGCAGCTCATTCTCAATGACAATGAATAACGGCTGGAGGATTAGGATCACTCCCTCCCGGATGATGCGCCGGGCTTACCAGCGGAATGCCCAAATTTAACCCCCGCAGGATGAGCAACACCGCAATCGCCATGGTGAGGTGCGGGATCATTTTATTCAATTTCATCCGGAGCCCTGTGGGAATAAATTTTCCAAACACCATCGTGAGGGCCATCAGGGGTAAGGTGCCGATCCCAAACGCAAACATCAAAAGGCTGCTTTTCAAAATAGTACCTGCCGCCAATGCGGCCGCAATGGCTACGTAGACTAAGCCGCACGGCAAAAAACCATTGACGGCACCAATGGTAAAATAGGAAAATAGCGATTTTTCAGATTTCAGGTAGTCCCCCAGTTTGACTTTGATGGTTTGTGTGAACCGGCTCAGGGCATTGATTTTCGGATTGCCGAATTGGTTGTTCAATAAAATGACCAAGATCAGAAGCCCTGCTACAATAGATAACCATTGCTGGATTTTGAACAGTGCAAATCCCTGTCCCAGTACCCCGAAAATTATACCCATGGAAGCGTAGGATACTGCCCGGCCAATATTGTAAAAAGAGATCGCAACCGTTTTATGAAAAACGGGCAAATGATGAACCGGCAAAGACAAAGCCAGCGGCCCGCACATACCGACGCAGTGAATACTTCCGATCAACCCGATGGAAAGCCCCGAAAGCAGTACTACGATGATTTCGTTCATCCTTTTATATTGATTTCCTGCTCTTCGTAATATTGTTTTTCCTGACTGTCCCAGCCAATCCGTGCTTTGTACAATCCGGGGAAAAACTTAGCTTGGTCAATCAGGAATAAACCGTTGGTGTCCGGCGAAAACTCCAGGCTGATGTCTTTATCCTGATCGTCATTTCTGAGGAATTCAATCTTGCCATTTTTAAAACCCGAAAGCAGGGTAGCAGGAATTTGCACCGCTATGCCGCCTTCGGGATTTTGCTTGACTAAAGGATCCGTACTCACCGCGTTGAGGTTGTGCGCGGCGTCTATGAGGGTTTGGTATTTCAATTCTTGTGCATAGTAGTTTTTGTCAACCATCTCATTGGTTTGCCGCATGGCAACATACACCATGGTAAGCATCGCAACGATGAAGGTGACGATAACAAAAGTGATTTTATGTCCCCAGTTCATGGCTTGTTATTTGAATGGTCCCAAAAATTTGGTCTTCACGGTTTGAATTTTTTCATCCCCCTGATAGACACCTATCCGCAACGTTGAGCTGCGCATTTTGATTTGATCTTTCGGTATTTCCAAAAAGAAAGTCACCTCGCTGATGGCTTCTTTTTTCAGGGTAATTTGCTGGTTTCCGACTAATTTGATCGTGCCGTCCATGTCCTCTAATTTGAGCGTGAGCGGAATTTCCTCCCTTGTTTTATTGATGATTTTCGCATCGAACAAGTTGCTGATTTTCCCGCCTTCCACTTCCTGATAGAGTTGGCCTTTCACCCTTGAAATGTAAGTATCCACCGTTTTCCGGGTAGTCACCAGAAAGACCATTGCCACTAACAGAACACCCAATAAGCCTGTATAAGCCTTCATCCTGGTGTTGAACCGAAACGGTTGGCCCGTACTGATTTCATTTTCAGAAGCATATCGGATCAACCCCCTTTCGAAGTGGAGCACATCCATGACTTCGTCGCAAGCGTCAATACACGCGGTGCAACCTACGCATTCCATCTGAACGCCATCCCGGATGTCAATTCCGGTTGGGCAAACCTGTACGCATTTCAGACAATTGACGCAATCGCCATCCGTTCTTACTACATTTTTTTTGAATTTACCCCGGGGTTCGCCCCTTTTGTAATCGTACGCGACTTGCATCGTGTCTTTATCAAACATGACGCTTTGGAGCCGTCCATAAGGGCATATTGTCGTACAGACAATGTCCCTGACAAATGCAAATACGACATAAAAAAGGAGGGTAAAAATCACCAGCCCACTCAGCATGCCGATGTGATTCGCAAGCGGTTCCCTGATGATCTTGACCAATTCGTCAATCCCCAGAATATACGCAAGAAAGGTGTGTGCAATGACGAAAGAAATCAGCAGGTATAAGCTGTGTTTGATGGTTTTCCGAATAATTTTTCCGGCATTCCATTCCCCGGCATTCAACTTCTTTTGCTGGGCTGGCGAACCTTCCACCAGCCATTCAATAGGCCGGAAAACAAATTCCATAAAAACCGTTTGCGGGCAAGTCCACCCACAAAACAACCTTCCATAAATCACTGTAAATAAAGCAATAAAGATGATGAAGGTAATCATGCCTATTGCAAAAATGAAGAAATCCTGAGGCCAGAAGATTTTGCTGAACAGGATAAATTTGCCTTCGGGCAGGTTGATCATCATGAAAGGCATGCCGTTCACTTTGATAAATGGCATAATGAAAAATACCGCCAGATAAAGCCAGGCTAAATACTTTCTGTAATTCGTCCAATTCCCGGAGGGCTTTAGTGCGTAAACCCAGTTCCTACGCCCGGTTTCAGAGACCGAACTGACGCGGTCTCTGAAGGTTTCTGCGTGCAATAAATCTTCCTCTTTCAATTGCTTAGTTATTTATTTACGTTCACAGAATCCCGGGCAGTTGCAGTAGCTGTTTCTTCGACGTACAAATCGCCTTGCAGTTCTTTCGCACCCGGAGGGTTACTCCCTTTAATGGACTTGATGAAGCTCGCTGCCTGCGCCATTTGCACCGGCGAAAGCTGGTCTTTCCACGAAATCATCCCTTTGTCGGGTCTGCCGTATTTAATGGTTGTGAAAACCGCTTTTAAAGACCCTCCGTTGATCCAATAATCATCGGTAAGATTGGGGCCTACGCCGCCGGCCATACTGCCGCCGTGCGCCATGTGGCAGGGAGCACATTTTTCTCCAAAGATTTTTTTGCCCTGTTCGATATCAGATGCGCCCAACATCACAACGCTGTTCTCATCCACTTTATTCGCCTGAGAGGACAAGCGAGCCGCGTCTTCAAGCTCTGCCCGGGCTACTGCAATTTCGTACTCTTCTATCTGCAGCGGAGCGGATTCGCTGACGTGGTATCTCCACAAATATACGATCGCAAATAAAATCGTCAATAGGAAACCCGCGGTGAACCACGGCGGCGTAATATTGTCCAACTCCCGGATGCCATCGTAGTTGTGGCCGGTGTCCACACTGCCTTCTTCTTCGAGTGGCTTGAACCGGTTCATCTTATCCCACGCACGGCTGAGTAAACTTTTTTCAGCGACTTCTTCTACAGGCTTAGACACATAAACCGGCCTAAAAAAGTTGGAGGTGAGTCTTGAAAACAAACCGATCAAAAACACCTCTACCACAATAACCAAAATCAACAACCCCGTATAGATGTCGAAGCCGGGAGCGGAGGCAGAAGCCGCCGCCGGAACTACAGCGCCTGTTGTTTGTGCAGAAACAAGTTGTGAGAAGAACATCAGGAGCAACAACACCCCGAGTCCTTTATTCAAATTCGGTTTGTTTTTGCTTTTATCTAACTGGTCTTTTGCCGCCAAAAGCAAGGTTTGCCCTGTCATGTACAATGGCAGCAATAAGACCACCGCAATAATCAGCAAAACAGTATTTAATTCGAGCATAGCAATATTTTTTTAGTTGTCATCCAAAGGAATCCGTTCGATCCTTTTGATTTCATTTTTATCAATGCTGTAAACCCAGTAGGTCACGAGGACAAAAAAGATCACAAACAGGAGCAAAGAAATAATGGGGTATAAACTCACGCCCGTTATTTGCTCCAGATAGGTTGAGAATTTCATCTTTGAGTTATTTTTTTTGACCTTCCAATTTGATGTCCTTGCCCAATCGTTGCAAATAAGCAATAATGGCAATGATCTCCTTGTTGGGCATGATTTCAATTTTGTTCTCTTTTAATCCGTTGGCAATCCCTTGGGCTTGTTTGTCCAGATCGGCGTTGGCGATGGCTTCATAACCCTCCGGATAAGGAACCCCCAATTGCCGCATGGCGTGTATTTTGGAGTTTGTGCTGCCTTTATCAATGTCTTTTTCAAACAAAGACGGATATGGAGGCATGATCGAGCCGGGTACCATAGAAGTGGGGTCAAGCATGTGGTTGAAATGCCAGCTATCCGGATATTTACCGCCGATTCTCGCTAAGTCCGGGCCGGTTCGCTTGCTTCCCCACTGAAATGGGTGGTCGTATACGAATTCACCGGCTTTGGAATATTCCCCGTACCGTTTCACTTCGTAGCGGAATGGGCGGATCATTTGCGAATGGCAGTTGTAGCAGCCTTCCCGAATGTAAATATCCCTTCCTTGCAATTCTAATGGTGTGTAAGGCTTGACAGAAGAAATCGTTGGAATATTTTCTTTGACTAAGAACGTAGGAACCAATTCAACCAGACCGCCGATACCAACTACGACTAAACTCAGCGTTAACAACAACAAGGGCTTCCTTTCAATAATGCTGTGCCAGAACGAGTTGGCGGGGGCGCGGTATTCTTTCACCAATGGTGCCGCTTCTGCTTCTTCTTTTGCTAAAAAAGTCCCTGATTTTGCGGTTTTGATCAAGTTGTAAACCATAATAATTACCCCAGCCAGGAAAATCGTTCCCCCAATAGCTCGGATGACGTAGAAAGGAATAATCGTTTGTACCACATCAATGAACTGGTACTGCAATTGCCCTTCCGGCGTGAAGGCTTTCATCATAAAGTAGGAGCGGAATGCACTCCAGTACATCGGTATCGCATACAGGATGATTCCGAGCGTTCCGACCCAGAAATGGGTAGATGCTAATTTTACGGAATACAATTTGGTGCTGAACAATCTGGGAATCAACCAGTACATCATCCCAAAAGTCAAAAATCCGTTCCAGCCCAAAGCGCCGATGTGTACGTGCGCCACCGTCCAGTCGCTGTAATGCGAAATGGCATTCACATTTTTCAACGACATCATGGGGCCTTCAAACGTACTCATTCCGTAAGCCGTCACAGCCACGACAAAGAATTTTAGTACCGGATCTTCCCGCACTTTATCCCACGCGCCGCGCAAAGTAAATAATCCATTCAGCATACCGCCCCAGCTTGGCAAAATCAACATGATGGAGAATACCGTTCCCAAAGACTGGGCCCAGTCGGGAAGTGCCGTGTACAGCAAGTGGTGAGGGCCAGCCCAGATGTACAGGAAAATTAAGCTCCAGAAGTGGACGATACTCAGGCGGTAAGAATAAATCGGGCGCCCTGCTGCTTTGGGCAGGAAGTAATACATCAGCCCCAGATACGGCGTGGTCAGGAAGAACGCCACCGCATTGTGCCCATACCACCACTGCACAAGGGCATCCTGAACGCCTGCATACATGGAGTAGCTTTTCATGAATGAAACGGGGATCTCCATAGAATTGACGATGTGCAACATGGCAACCGTTACCCAAGAGGCAATGTAAAACCAGATCGCTACATAAAGGTGCCTTTCCCTTCTGGTCAGGATAGTGCCGAACATATTGACCCCAAAAACTACCCAAACTAAGGTAATCAGGATATCAATCGGCCACTCCAGTTCTGCGTATTCTTTTCCAGTGGTGAAACCCATCAACAGTGTAACCGCAGCGCAAACAATGATAAACTGCCAGCCCCAAAAGTGAATTTTGCTCAGCGTATTATTCCACATGGGCGTTTTTAACAGCCGAGGAAGGGAATAATACACGGCAGTAAATATTCCGTTGCCCACAAAAGCAAAGATGACCGCGTTGGTGTGAACCGGACGAAGCCTACCAAAGGCTAAATGTGGGAAATATTCACTGAGATTAACCACAGGAAATGCCAATTGGAAAGCCGCTATTACGCCCAAAAGCATTCCCACGACACCCCAAAATATACATGCAATTGCAAATAATTTAGGGATTTTGTTATCGTAATAAAATTTCTCCAAACTCATAGCAGAGTTACTTTTTGTTAGTTTTTTGATCAAATAAAATCCGTTGTGCCGGGCTTTGGTCGTCATCAAATTGCCCGTCTTTGACGCTCCATAAAAAAGCGACTAAAAATCCACCTGATATGCAGATGCTTACAATCAATAATATGATGAGGACACTCATAGTGTTAAATTAATCAGGGTTAGGTAATGGATGATTATGCGGTTCCTTTATGCCATGACGTTTAGCAGCCCATTCGGTTAAGCCATACGTCAGCAAGATGATGGTTATGGAGCTACAGGGCATCAGGATCGCGGCAACGACCGGGGATAAAATGCCCTGAACGGCAAAGCATAGGCCGATGACATTATAAATTGCCGAAATTGCAAACGTGAATAAGACAATCTTTTTACCGGTTATGGCATACTGAATAAAGGCGTCTAATTGGGATAATTTTGAAGCTTCAATAATCCCGTCGGAAGAGGGCGTAAAATTATTGCCAGCATCCACAACTGCAATCCCTAAATTGCTCTGTTTCAATGCGCCCGCGTCGTTCAACCCGTCTCCGATCATCATGACCTGCTGGTCGTGTTTGCTTTGCAACTGGCTGATGTATTCCAATTTTTCCTGCGGAGTCCGGTTGAAAAGCACATCGCTGTCTTTTCCCAATAAATCCTCAATATTTTGCAGTTCACTATCATTATCCCCCGATATGAGCGACAGGGTATATTTCTTTTTCAGGGATTGGATCAACTGGGTTACGCCAAAGCGATATTTATTGGAAATAATAAATTCCCCCACAATTTCGCCATCAATGAAGACCACCACTTTGGTTCCGGGTTTTTCGAGGTGGTACGCACCCCCGATGAATGCCGGAGACCCCAGTTTGAGGTGGTGTTCTTCCACCCAGCCTTCTATCCCCAAACCCTCAATCTCCTTGTAATGAACAACTTCCGAAATTTTTTTTTCATTCAAAAACTCAGCCGCCAATTTGCTGGCAGGGTGTGAAGACTGGTTGAGCAGCGAGGCGACGATTCTTCTGAAATCCGGCGATAATATTTTTCCGGTATATCGCACATTAGCGCCGCTAGTTTGCGTGATCGTGCCGGTTTTATCCAATACAATATGATTGATTTTTGAAAGCCGTTCGATCATTTCGGGAGACCTCAGATAGAATTTATTTAACCCAAATATTCTGAGGATATTCCCGTTAGTGTAATTTTCGGAAAGCAACAACGCGCACGGGCAGGCGACAATTAATACCGTGGTAATGGCATTCCACATCAGGGTAATTTCTCCCTTGCCGTACCAATAAAACCCGGCACTAAATCCCAGTGCCAGAACCACGTAAGTAAAATATTTTCCAATGGTGTCGTAGGTGCTTTTTTTAATCGGTTCTTTTTTAGTAAATACCGGGTTGTTCCATAAATTGGTTAAGTAACTTTGAGAAACTTCTTTTACGACAATCAACTCCAATAATCCTTCCAATTGTTTGCCCCCCGCATACACAATTTCTCCAATATTTACCTGCACCGGAAGGCTTTCGCCACTTACAAAACTGTAATCTATTTTTGCATTTCCTTTTGATAAAATGGCATCTACCGGAATAATTTCATTGGAATAAATTTGAATAAGGTCATTTTCTTTAACTTTTGAAATTTCCGTGGGCGTAATACAGCCGTCTTTTACAACATTGAGGGCGATGGGAAAGAATGATTTGTAATCACGGTCAAAAGAGAGGGTTTGGTAGGTTCGCGCCTGGAGCCATCTTCCAATCAACATAAAAAAAACGATTCCGCTCATGCTGTCCAAATACCCGCTGCCGGTTCCGCTGAATATTTCAAACAGGCTTCTGAGAAATGTAATAACTAAAGCTAAGGCTACAGGTAAATCTATATTGAGGTACTTATTTTTGAGGCCATTCCAGGCAGAAACAAAAAACTCGGTAGCCGAATAAAACAAGACCGGCAAAGACAACAAAACGATAATGGTGCGCAGCAGGAAAGCTACCTTGGGGTCTACTGCATTGGAAACCGCAAAATAATCCGCAAAGCTCATCATCATAATATTGCTGAAACAAAACCCTGCAACACCGATCTTGTACCAACGCGTCCGATCCGTTTTGCTTCCGGCTTTCGACGAAATTTCATTCAAACTCAAATGCGGTTCGTACCCAATTTCGTCAAGGGTTTCAACCACTTTCCGCAAAGAAGTGGCCTGGTGGTCAAAAACTATAAAAACCTCCTTTTTAGGAAAATTAACCCTGGAAGTAATGATGCCTTCGTTGACCTTATGGATATTCTCCAGCAGCCACAAACAACTGCTGCAATGGATTTGCGGAAGATAAAATGTTACGTGGCTTTGCTGGTGATTTGAGAAATGGATGAGCTTTTTCTCAATCTCCGCATTCTCAAGGAAAGCGTATTTTTCCTTCCGGGAAACCTTGTTTTGGGCCAGTCCCGGCTTTTCATTCAAATCATAATACGTGCATAAATCGTAATCATTGAGTATTTCATATACCGTTTTACATCCCGTACAGCAGAAGTTTTTGTCGGCTATCGCAATTGATTGATCGGGCACTTGATTGCCGCAGTGATAACAGGATAGTATGGTTTTAGCGTTACTCATTGTTTTGTGCGAATGTTGTTGCTATTCGTTTTATGGCGTTTTATCTGTTTTTTTCAGGGCTTTTACAGCACTATTTAAGATACAAGCATTTTAATACCTTTTTATCTTATTTTAATTCAAAAAAAAGCTACTGGTTTTTCAGGAAAAATTTTCCTGAATCCAACTTTTCATTAAAATCCCCTATTGTGTTGTTTTCAATCATTTTGATCAAATTCTTTTTGATTTCTTTGTATTCAAAATGCACCGGACAAGGATTTTTTTCAGAACAAGCCTTTAATCCCAATACGCAATCCGTGTATATTTTATCTCCATCCATTGCTTTAACAATATCGGAAATTGAATTTTTTAAATCCTCATTGTCCATGTAAAATCCGCCATTCGGCCCCTTCACGGAATGCACCAATCTTTTACGTCCCAGTTCCTGCATTATTTTTGCAATAAAATGCTCCGGGGCATCAGTGCTTTTTGCAATGTCTTTTACGCTAACTCGCGCCTGATCCTTTGATTTTTGAGCCACAAAAATCATTGCCTTAATTGCATATTCACATGATTTTGAAAACATAGGTTAGAGGTTTCTATTTAAAAGTAAAAGCTTGCATCTTTGCTTTTTGTCCGTCAGTCCGTCGAAGGAGATATCCCCTTGCTGCATTGAACCGGGTAACAGGTAGCATTTGCCTTTCTCCCGTTCTTCGCTCGTTGCTTTACGATGCAAAGATAAAGGCTTCATTTAAAATAAAAAGAGTTTTTTATCTTTTTTTGATGCATTAGCATCTTTTTTTCTTTACGCCACTGTAATCACCTGATTGTCAATTTAATTTACAGGCTAAAAAAATATTTACCATCCAAAACGTTCCTGAATACGACCCTTATACTAAAAACAACCGGCCCTGATGCATACACATCCAGGGCCGGTTCCACTTTTTTCAGTGTAATATTTATCTACACCGCTGCCTCAGCCGCTTTCTGATAATGCCCGGCGGCTAATTTTCCGAAAATCGCACCGAAAGCTTCGATGGTTTTATCAATGTCTTCTTTTGTATGCGCTGCGGTCGGAATCAGGCGCAAAATGATGGTACCTTTGGGTACAACCGGATAGATGACAACCGAACAAAAGATGCCGAAGTTTTCGCGCAGGTCTTTGACCAATTCGGTCGCTTCTTCTACCGTGCCGTTCATTTGCACCGGCGTTACGCAACTGTTGGTGATCCCGAGGTTGAACCCTTTGACCCGCAGGCCGCTCTGGAGCAGGTTGACGTTTTCCCACAGTTTCGCTTTCAACTCCGGCTGGGTGCGCAACAATTCCAGGCGCTTGAGGTTACCAATTACGATGGGCAGCGGAATGGACTTGGCAAAAATTTGCGAACGTGTGCTGTAGCGCAGGTAGGTCAGAATGTCCCGGTCGCCGGAAACAAAGGCACCGATGCTGGCCATAGACTTGGCAAAGGTGCTGAAGTAAAGGTCAATTTTATCCTGAACACCCTGCTCTTCGCCGGTGCCCGCGCCGGTAACGCCCTGGGTACCAAAGCCGTGCGCGTCGTCCACCAGCAAGCGGAAGTTGTACTGTTCTTTCAATTCGGCAATTTCTTTCAAAATGCCCTGCTCCCCACGCATGCCAAATACGCCTTCGGTAACAACGAGGATGCCGCCGCCGCTTTTTTCAGCAAAAACAGCCGCTTTGGCAATTTGCTTTTTGAAACTTTCGATATTGTTGTGTTCAAAAGCAAAGCGCTCGCCGATGTGCATCCGGATACCATCGTAAATACAGGCATGGTTGTCTTTGTCATACACCACCACATCATGGCGGGTAAGCAAAGCATCAATGACGGACATGATGCCCTGATAGCCGTAGTTCAGGAGCATGGTGTCTTCTTTTTTGACAAATTCAGACAGTTCGCGCTCCAATTGTTCGTGATAGTTGGTTTCTCCCGACATCATCCGAGCGCCCATCGGGTAAGCGAGCCCCCATGCTGCGGTCGCGTCTGCGTCTGCTTTGCGCACTTCGGGGTGGTTGGCCAATCCGAGATAGTTGTTCAGGCTCCAGACGATCATCTCCTTGCCCCGGAATTTCATTTTATTTCCCAGCGTTCCTTCCAATTTCGGGAAAGCATAATAGCCATGTGCCATCTCCGAATATTTCCCCAAAGGGCCTTTGTTATTGCGATATTTTTCAAATAAATCCATATTCAAAAAAAATTTGATTATCAATTCAAAAAAGGAATTTACCACACTTTTTCATAGGCCGGGTTGTCTACCCATTTGCTCCACTTCTCGTTGTAGCCGTGAACTTTTTTGACCGTCTTTCCACTTGTATCGTAAACCTCAAACCCCCGGTTAACCCATTCAAATAAACTGCCATACAAGTTATAGACTTTACGATAGCCCAACTGCTGTAGTTTATTACCAATTTTTTCGCTTCGGTATCCAATCGAGCAGTAAACGACAATTTTTGCATCTTTGGGAACATCAGCTATGCGGGTTTCGTCGAAATCGTCGTACCCAATGTACCGGGCACCTTTAAGATGGCTGACCTCGAATTCTTCCCGTTTTCGAGCATCAAAGATAATGACCTCGTCCTGAATTTTTTTCAGTGCATCCACGCCAATCAGTGGGGTTGAGAAATTCAGCATGCCTGCAATAGTTTTATCAAATTCAGGGTTGACACAGGTCGGCTTATCCATAGGAACATTTTTCTGTGCGCATCCTTGCAGAACGGTGCCAAGGAGTGCCAGGTTGACTAAGAAAAGCACGCGGAATAAAGGCATATTATTTCTTTTTGAACAAGGAGAACCAGGAATTTCCGGCCTTGATTTCTTTCGGTCCGGCTCCTGCCCGATCCTCGATGTATTGTTTATTGATACAGTATTGCACCAACTCCTTTTTGATAAACGCTTTCACATCGGAAGCGATGGCGTGTGGATACAAGAGGTGCAAATTCGGCCCCGCATCTAAACTGAAATACAGGGGTTGACCACTTGTTTCCCGATAAGCCCTCACTTTTTCAATTAATAATAGGGAGTTGGGCTTCATTAAGACGTAAGAAGGCTGAGAAGTCATCATCAGGGCGTGCAGGGTCAATGCCTCATTTTCAGCAATTTGCCCAAATAGATCCACATCGCCATCTTTCAAAGCATCCACCAACAAGTGCAACCTTTGCTTGGCCTGCTGGTAGCGATTGACGGCATAAGGATTGTTTTCCATGAGTTCGTGCCCAATGCGGCTGGACACACTTTTTTCTTCCTTGCTCACAATCAGGATGTCATCGTGGTACGTCCGAAATACTTCGTGTATCGCTTGTTCATAAGGAACGGCGTATAAGTCTGAGGAATGTTCGATCAGGGTGCTTTCGCCCCAGGCCGCCATATAGGGATAAACTGAACGGCAGGCGCTGCCCGACCCTAACCTGGCTAAGTAAGAAGCTTTTTGTAAAAAGTCTGTTTCATTTTTCAACGTGGAAAAGAAGCGACGTTCCAATGAACAAAGGCAAAGCGCAAGCGCGCTCATTCCAGAGGCAGAAGAAGCAATGCCAGCGGAATGGGGAAATGAATTGGAAGTATCTATCTTAAAAGACAATTGGTGCAAAAAAGGAAAAATAGCCACAATGCTTTCCAAGAAGCCTTTTACTTTTTGTGCGAAGACGACGTTGGGTTCGCCATCTAAAAAAAGTTCGAGCACAATTTCGGGCCTCCAATCCGACCTGGGTTCGTAGGCTAACTTGGTTTGCGTATGCGCGTGCTCTAAAGTCAGGCTGATGGAAGGATTTCGGGGAAGCTGAATGCCATGTTTTCCCCAATATTTGATAATGGCGAGGTTAGAAGGGCTTTTCCAGGAAACGGTGCCTGGTTCTATTTTGTTGGTTTCAACAACCAAATGAGGGTTTTTGTAATCCATTTAATTGATGGTCATTTACTTAACATGTGCAATAAACTCTTGAGCCGAGAAATGGCTCGCCAAAATAAGGCTACTATTTCTTCTATTCAAAAGGTTATGCAAAGTTAAGCAAGATCAATCAATTACTCCCTTCTTTTTGCTTGAGCCGTTTATCGCGCTGCATTGGGTTTTCCTCCGATGCACCGCCGCTTCCTCTCTGGCGGAACAAGTCAAACCGGTTGATTTGTTTTTTTTGCGGAAAATAATTGTTCTCCGTATGACCACAAAAGGTGGTAATTGCGTTTTTTCATGATAGTCGCATTTTGAAAAAATGTTGAGCCGGAGCAAAGCAGGATTGCTTTCAGATAAATTAAGTTACCACAATAAGCGATTCCGGGGATGCGCTGGGGGATTAAAAATCCTCCGTCAAATTCTATACCCCACTATAAATGTTCCACGTGGAACATTTATAGCGTTTCGATCAACCAGGATTTAAAGACTGGGTAGGTATTATTCAGCAAAGTTGCTTCTTTCTTTCGGTGGGTAAGCACGGCTAAACGCTCCGGAACGGGCACTTCCTGCCCCAGTATTTCGTCCATATCTTCCTTGAATTTTGAAGGGTGAGCTGTTTCAAAGATGATCCCTGTGGTGTTTTCAGCGCCTTTTTTTTCAAAATATTCAAGTAAAGCAAGGTATCCTACGGCTGCATGCGGATCAGCGATGTAGTTATAGCTGTGGAAAATTTCAATAATTGCCTGTTTCGTTTTTTCGTCATTGAAGGCAAATCCGGATATTTTTCCGCGCATATTGTTCCACGTGGAACGTTCTTCGTTTGATGTAGCGCTTTCGGCAAAGAGGTCTAACAGTCTTGAAAAGTTAGAAGGATTCCCAACATCCATTGCATTGGAGAGGGTTCTCACCGAAGGCCTGGGAGAATAATTCCCAGTCTCAATGTACTTCGGCACAATGTTGTTTGCATTGGTTGCGGCCACGAAATGTTCCACGGGGAGCCCCATTTTGTGCGCAATAATGCCCGCAGTAAGGTTGCCAAAATTGCCGCTGGGCACACTGAAAACTACTTTGGGATTGGTTTCGTTTTTCAACACCTGCACCTGTCGGTAAGCTTCGAAGTAATAAAAAGACTGCGGAATCAACCGGGCAATGTTAATCGAATTAGCGGATCCCAGTCGAAACCGGACATTGATCGTCTCATCTAAAAAAGCTTTTTTGACCAAATCCTGGCAGTCGTCGAAAGTTCCCTCAATTTCAAGTGCGGTAATATTATCGCCTAAAGTCGTTAATTGCTTTTCTTGGAGCGGGCTAACCTTTCCGGAAGGGTAAAGAATGACCACCCGAATGCCGGGCGTTTGATAGAAACCTGCCGCAACAGCTCCGCCAGTATCGCCGGAAGTTGCGACTAGAATGACCAATTCTTTGTCTTCCCCCTGGTTTAAATACCCCATGAGTTGCGCCATGAAACGCGCACCAAAATCTTTAAAGGCTAAGGATGGGCCGTGAAACAATTCAAGCATGAACTTCTGCTCATCCAATGCGACTAAAGGAGCAGGAAAAGTAATGGCGTTTTCAATGATTTTTCGCAAATCCGGCAATGGGATCGCGCCTTCAAACAGGCTTTTCGAGATTTCAAACCCTATTTCCGGAAAGGAGTATTGCTTCAACTGTTGAATGAAATCTTTGGAAAGCACCGGTATTCTTTCGGGCATATACAGCCCCCTATCCTCCGGCAAGCCTTTAAAAACTGCTTTTTTCAGAGAGACGAAGTGGCTGCGGTTGTTTGTGCTGTATAGTCTCATCACGCTTCTATAGTTTTATTGCACCTTCCTGATTGATCGGGCCAATGAATAATTGGTTTTCAATTTTTGCACAGTCAAAAATGGCTTTCATTTCGCGACCTGCATTTTCTGCAATCAGGCTATTTGCGCACAAGGCAAAAATTGACGGGCCTGCCCCCGAAATACTACATCCTAAAGCGCCTTCTTTTAGCGCAGCTTCCTGGACTTCATAAAAATGGGGAATCAACTTGGCCCGCTGGGGTTCAATGATGCCATCCTTCAAAGACCGGGCAATCAAGTTTAAATCGCCATTAAACAACCCCACAATCAATCCGCCCAGATTTCCGCTTTGCTCGATGTGTTGTTTCAACGTGACTGACTCTGACAAAATACTTCGTGCATCTTTAGTCAGGACTTCAACTGCCGGATAAACCACCGTAGCATACAAACCTTTGGGTACGTGTAGGCGATGGACATCCAACGCATTATTGTTCCTGATCAAAATCATACCACCCAGCAATGAGGGTGCCACATTGTCTGCATGATAGGCACCATCCGCGATTTGTTCACCTAGAACGGCAAACGGAAGTAACTCCCTTTTGGTGAGGGGACGGTTTAATAATTCATTCACAGCCATAACCCCGGCCACAGCACTGGCGGCGCTGGAACCAAGCCCGCTGCCAAAAGGCATTTTTTTATGAATTTCAAATTCAATCCCTCGGGTCGTTTCGCCCAAATGCTCCAAAAGTTTATACGCGGCAAAGCCGGCTGTGTTTTTTTGAATGTCATACGGAAGTTTTCCCGATGCACCGGTGATTTTGGTGATCCGCAAACCTGGCGCATCACTAAACCGGGCAATGATTTCGTCGCCGGGCCGCTCCAAAGCAAAGCCCAGGATGTCAAACCCACAAGCAACATTTGCCACAGAAGCCGGGGCGAATACTTTGATTCCAGGATTCATACCTCTCTTTTTCAAAAAATCAGGAAAGGAAATGGCCAATCTTAATGATTTCCGCAAAAATACCTGCGGCCGTCACTTCCGCGCCAGCGCCCGGGCCTTGCACAACCAATGGCCGGTCTTTGTACCTTTCCGTTGTAAAAACAATCATGTTATCGCTCCCGCTTAACATATAAAAAGGATGTTTTGCATCGAATGCTTCGAGGCCGATGGTTGCCTTGCTGTTTTCCAACTTGGCTACGATTCGAAGCGCTTTACCGGACGCTTCTGCAGTCCTGCGCAAATCATCAAAGTAATTTTCCGTTTCAACAAGGGTTTCCATAAAAGCGTCAACGGTTTTTGCCTGCTGACAAACCTCCGGAAGAAAGTTATGGATTTCAATTTCCTCCATCTCAATGGCAGCGCCGGCTTCCCGTGCCAGGATGAGCAATTTGCGCCGAACATCGAGGCCGTTGAGATCAACCCGGGGGTCGGGTTCGGTATAGCCTAACTCCCGCGCCTCAGCAACGGCGTGGCTGAATGCCGTCCCGGCCTGAAAGGCATTAAATATATAGGATAAAGAGCCTGAGAGTACGCCTTCAATTTTCAGAATGCGGTCACCGCTCACCATGAGGTCATTCAGCGTTGAAATGACCGGCAACCCGGCACCTACATTCGTTTCATACAAAAACAATACCCCGCGTTTATCCGCAAGATGCTTGATGCGTTCATACTGCAAATAAGAAGCAGAAGCCGCCACCTTGTTCGGGGTAGAAATGGAGATGCTGGCGCTAAGAATGCTTTCGTAGTACTTCGCCACTTTTTCGCTGGCGGTGTTGTCCACAAAAATGCTGTTGGAAAGATTGAGCGCCTTCATTTGATCTACGTAAGCGCTCATACTCATCGGGGTCTCCGACTCGCGCAACAAGGTTTTCCAGTTTGAAAGCTCAAGGCCGGCTTCATCAAATATCATTTTTTGACTATTCGCCAATCCGATCACTTTGACCTCCATGGCGCGTTTTTCTTTCAAAAACGCAGCTTGTTCCTGAATTTGGCGCAATAACGTGCTCCCTATGAGGCCCGCGCCTACAATAAACAAGTTAAGTACTTGATTATCAGACAAAAAGAAGGCTTCGTGAAGCGCATTCAGTGCTTTTGCTTCGTCTTCTTTCGGGATCGCAATTGAAATATTCAGTTCCGAAGACCCCTGCGCGATGGCCACAATGTTAATCCCGTTTTTACCCAACGCCTGGAACAACCGGCCTGCAATGCCCGGCTGGTAGCGCATGTTTTCGCCAATCACGGCAACGACGGCAAGCTCGTCCTCGTTCTTCACCGGTTCGATCAAGCCCGTACGTATCTCGTATTCAAATTCCCGTTCCACCAACTTTTTGGCAGATTTGGCAGATTGCGGCTGCACGGCAAAAGAAATAGAATGCTCGGAAGACCCCTGGGTAATGAGGATGATGTTGATCCCTCCCTGCGCCAGCGCATTGAACAACCGGCCTGCCGTGCCCGGCACTCCAAAAAGTCCGCCGCCCTGAAGGGTTAACAAAGCAATATGGCTGATGGACGAAATGCCCGTAATGATTTGCTCGGTTTCTCCGCGTTCTTCAGAAATGTAGGTTCCTTCAAAATTAGGGTTAAAGGTGTTTTTGATGTACAGCGGAATTTTTTTGAGCAACGCCGGTTGCAGCGTAGGCGGGTAGATGACTTTGGCTCCAAAATGCGACATTTCCATCGCCTCTGCATAAGTCATGGAAGGAATTGTAAATGCTTTTTTTACCTTCCGGGGGTCAGCCGTGAGCACGCCGTCCACGTCGGTCCAGATTTCAATACTTTTGGCATTTAGCCCCGCAGCAATTAACGCAGCCGTATAATCTGATCCTCCCCGGCCCAGGGTTGTTGTCAAACCACCTTTGTTAGACCCTATAAACCCAGTAACAATTTGAATTTCAGGATTTTGAATATAGTATTCTTTTATCTTTTCATTGCTGAGTTCAAAATCCACTTTTGCCGATCCAAAACTGCTGTCCGTTTTGATCACTTTGCGGGCGTCGAGGTAACTGGCGTCAATACCGGCCTGCCTCAGGGCAAAAGCGATGATAAAAGCGGAACTCCGTTCTCCAAAGCTGAGCACGTAATCGAGCGTTCGGGGCGAAGCTTCCCGCACCAGAAAAATACCGTAGAGCAGGTTTTTTAAAACTTCGTTGTTGTTTTCAAGTTCAGGCATCACCTGGTTTAGTAAATCGCCCTTCAGCAATTCGGTTGCGGCGGCCACGTGTCGCTGGCAAAAATCGGTCAAAATTTTAGTGTAGGTTTCATCGCCTTTAGCTGCGAGCGTACTCATTTCTATCAACGCATCTGTGACGCCCCCAAATGCTGAAAAGACCACCGTAAACCGGTCGCCCCGGCTGTAATACGTTTTCAGAATTTCCACGACCCCCTTGATGCGTTCAGGTTTGGCAACAGAAGATCCTCCGAATTTTAATACTTTCATGGGATAAGTATTTTATTATCAATATCTATAGTGATAAAGAGAAATAGCGATGTGATTTTTGAAGCTGCAAAGGTATGTCATCTTATTGATCCTTAGGAAAAATTACTGGATATTATCCCTAAATTTGCCTACTCGTTCGGCGTTAAGTCTGGCGCAATATTATTTTGTACATGCAGAGGAATCACGCATCGCCTTTAGGCAATTTAGACATCATTACTTTTTCCATCTTCATCAGTTTGATTGCGGTAGGATGGTTGATGGTCTATACGGTTAGTTTTGGAGAAGGCTACGGAGGTGGCACGACTGATTTTTTCAGTTCTTCTATCGGGAAACAAACGATTTGGGTCGGGGTCTCTTTTTTTATTTTTGCTTTTATTCTGTTGATTGACTGGAAGTTTTGGCAAACGTTTGCCTACCCTATCTATGGAATTTCTTTATTTCTATTGCTCTTAGTTCTTTTTGCCGGTAAAGAAATTAAAGGCGCGACCTCTTGGTTCAGCTTCGGCGGTTTTTCTTTTCAGCCGTCCGAAATTGCCAAATTTGGAACCTGTCTGGCCATGTCCGTTTTTTTGAGCCATTACAGTACCAACCTTCGGAATTCCCGATCGCAGCTTTATGTTTTGAGTTTATTGCTGGCACCCATAATTCTCATTATGAGACAGCCCGATGCCGGTTCAGCTTTAGTTTTTACCTCATTTTTAGTGGTCTTGTACCGCGAAGGCTTGTCGCCAAACTACTACATCATCGGCGGATACATTGCTGCATTAGCAATATTGGGCCTTGCGGTTGACGATGTAAAAGATATTTTGCTGGGGCTCGTATTGCTTGCCGGCCTACCAATGGCCTATCAGCTTAAATTTAGAAATTATTGGATAGCGAGCTACCTAATTGCTGCGGCCTGGGCTATTTATTTGTACAATCTGGATTTTAAACCGCAAATATTATTGGGTAGTATTGGTGTGGTAGCGGCATTGGCCGCTTTTCAGTGGTACCAAAAAAACGAGCGCTTAGTCAGCCTGCTTTTCATCGCATTGGTGGTTGGCATCGGGATTACTGCTTCAGCAAACTATGCGTTTGATAACGTACTGAAACCACACCAGCAAGACCGCATCAACGTTTGGCTCAATCCTGACAAGAGCGATCCGCGCGGCTCCCGTTATAACCTGATGCAATCGCAATTGGCCATTAGCTCCGGCGGGCTTATTGGGAAAGGATTTACGGAAGGAACGATGACAAAACTCAACTACGTGCCGGAGCAATCTACGGATTTTATTTTCTGCACGATTGGGGAGGAACAGGGCTTCATCGGAAGTTTTGCCATTGTCACGCTTTTTTTGCTGTTACTCATCCGGCTCACTATTCTGGCGGAAAGACAACGGTCTAATTTCTCGCGACATTTTGCCTACTCCGTTGCCGGTATTTTTTTCATCCACTTTTTTGTCAATATTGGCATGACCATGGGGCTCCTCCCAATCATTGGCATTCCTCTGCCGTTGATCAGCAAAGGGGGCTCTTCATTATTGGGCTTCACCATGATGATGGCCGTGCTACTGAAATTAGACAGCAACCGGTATCGGATTTAGGTAAATTTGAAAAACCACTATTTTGTTTCGCTTTACCCTTCAACATACTGATCCACATAGCAATGCCCGCGCAGGCCGCATTGAAACGGCGCATGGCGTTATAGAAACCCCCATATTTATGCCGGTCGGAACGGCAGGTACGGTAAAAGCCGTTCACCAGCGGGAATTGGAACAGGACGTTCGCGCACAAATCATTTTGGGCAATACCTACCATTTGTACCTGCGCCCGGGAATAGAAATCCTTCAGCAGGCAGGCGGGTTGCATCGCTTTAATGGTTGGAACAAACCCATTCTGACCGACAGTGGCGGATACCAGGTTTATTCCCTTAGCCATCGCCGCAAAATCAAAGAAGAAGGCGTCACATTTGCCTCCCATATTGATGGGTCAAAGCATTTTTTCAGCCCGGAACGGGCAATGGACATCCAACGGATCATTGGAGCCGACATCATCATGGCCTTCGACGAGTGCCCGCCTTATCCATCTGACTATCGCTATGCCAAAAATTCGATGGAACTGACCCATCGCTGGCTCAAACGCTGCTGTGATCACTTCGACCAGACCAGCGGTTTATACGGATACGAACAAACCCTTTTTCCCATTGTGCAGGGCAGCACGTATGACGATTTGCGCAAAGCATCAGCAGAAGCCATTGCCGGGTTTGAGCGCCAGGGTAATGCAATAGGTGGGTTGTCGGTAGGGGAACCGGCGGAAGAAATGTACCGGGTCACCGATATGGTTTGTCAAATTCTGCCAAAAGACAAGCCCCGCTACCTCATGGGCGTGGGCACTCCCGCGAACATTTTGGAGTGCATTGCGCTGGGTATTGACCTGTTTGATTGCGTCCTTCCTACCCGCAACGCCAGGCATGGGACGCTCTATACGGCCGATGGGGTGATGAACATGAAGAATGCCAAATGGAAAAATGATTTTAGCCCCATAGATGAAGACAGCCCCTGCCCCACCAGTCGGTTTTATTCCAAGGCGTACCTGCGGCATTTGCTGCACAGCGAAGAAATTTTGGCAGCGCAAATTGCATCCCTGCACAACCTTTCTTTTTTTCTTTGGTTGGTTGGCGAAGCAAGAAAGCACATCGCTGCCGGCGATTTTACAGTTTGGAAAAATGAAATGGTGGAAAGGGTAGGGCGAAGACTTTAAAAAACTTATTGAAAAAAGGCTTCCACTGAAAAGTTTTTGGCTTCCGACAAAGCAGGCATTTCTTTGTAGATAATGGAATACCCTTTTCCGGGCGTATAGGTCATGGTCTGTTCAGCAGTAACAATAGCAGCTGATGTACGGTTTTTCACTTCTATCTTGCTAACGTTTCCACTGGAAAACGAAACTTGCATCATCTGCGTTTTCAGGTTTTCCTCTTTGGCTAAGTAGCGGATATTTTGCAATTGCCCGCCGGAAAAACTGCTGTCCTTTGTATATTTATCCGACCAGGCTGGCTTATTGATGTCGGAATTGGCGAAAACAGCCAGTTCTTCCTCAAAATTGATCTGATCAGAAAGTTGTTCTTCTTTTTTGCCGTTGATGGAAATCTGCTTTTTGACACGTGGTTTCGATATTTTTAACGCTTCACTTTGTTGGGACATATAGCCTTTCAAATCAAAAAATACAGGCGTTGAAGCTTGAGTATTGCCTTGTGTTTCTTTCGGCGGCGACTGGCAGGCTGTTGCTGAAAAAAATAACGCAGTGGCAATAAGGACAATGGGAGCGTAGAAAATTTGGATCATTATTTTTAAATTAGTCTAAAAAACCAGCACCTCGCCATCCATTTCTTTTGGCGCTGCAATGCCCAGCAAGTGCAGAATCGTGGGCGCTATATCGGCTAATTTCCCGTTTTTCAAGGTTGCGCCGTTTACATGGTTACTAACATAAAAACACGGCACCGGGTTTTTTGTATGCGCGGTATTCGGCGAACCGTCTTCGTTGATCATATAATCCGAGTTGCCGTGATCGGCAATAATGATGCAGTCGTAATCATATTCCAGTGCGGTTGTTACGAGTTTTTCCACGCACCCATCCACCACTTCCGCTGCACGCATCGCCGCTTTGAAAACGCCAGTGTGGCCAACCATATCGGTATTTGCAAAATTGAGACAAATAAACTCAGGTCGGTTTTCCTGAATGTCTTGCACAGCAGCAGCCATCAACTCGAACGCGCTCATCTCCGGTTGCAAATCGTAGGTGGCAACTTTTGGCGAAGGAATCATAATGCGCCGTTCTCCTGAAAAAGGGTCTTCCCGGCCACCGGAAAAAAAAAAAGTAACGTGCGGGTATTTTTCTGTTTCAGCAATGCGCAACTGCGTTTTTCCGACTTTGGAAAGCACTTCCCCAAGGGTATTGGACAAATCGTCTTTGGTAAACAGCACCTCTACGCCTTTATAAGTATCGTCATAGCGGGTCATCGTCACGTACCGCAGTGGCAGTGCCTTCATGCCGTAATCGGGCATATCCCTTTGGGTAAGCACTTCCGAAATTTCCCTCGGGCGATCCGTTCTGAAATTGAAGCAAATCAGGACATCCCCGGGCTGTATGGTGGCGACGGGTTTGCCTTCAATGTTTGTACAAACAATAGGTTTGATGAATTCATCGGTCTCTTCCTGCGCATAACGCTCGCCCAAAGTGGCAATAGGATCCTGTGAAAGTTCGCCAGTCCCGTGTACCATCAGGTCGTAAGCCACTTTCACGCGTTCCCAGCGTTTATCCCGATCCATGGCGTAGTAGCGCCCAACAATGGTAGCCAATTGAACTGGTTTCCCTGCAATATGCGCATTCAGGTTCTGAAGATAAGCAACCCCGCCCCGAGGATCAGTGTCCCGACCGTCCAAAAAAGCATGTATATAAGTATTGGCAACGCCTTCCGTTTCACAAATGGAGCAAAGCGCTTTCAGGTGCTTGATGTGGGAATGCACCCCGCCATCGGAAACAAGCCCCATGAGATGAACCGCTTTTTTCTGGTCGCGGGCGAAGTGCAGGGCTTCCAGTAAAACAGGATTTTCGTGAAGTTCCTTCTCCCGGACGGCTTTATTGATGCGCGCAAGTTCCTGATAGACAACTCTTCCGGCACCAATATTGAGGTGTCCGACTTCGGAATTCCCCATCTGACCTTCGGGCAGGCCGACCTGCTCGCCAAAAGTGACCAATTCCGAATGCGGATATTTTGTATATAAACGATCTACAAAAGGGGTGTCGGCCTGTGCGATGGCGTCGGCTGCGGGTTTTTGCCCGATGCCCCAACCATCCATAATGACCAATAAAACGCGATCTGCCATGAATTGCTTTATTTTAAATCGTTGCCAATGAGGCAACCTTCCTTAATCCGGCGGAAAGGTCGGGAATTCTGTTACAAAGACATTACTTTTGTTGGCTAAATATCAATTGATACATGCTCGAAAACTGGCTAAAGCCTATCGCTTCCGACCTTTTGCAGGGGGAAGAACTCGCTGATTTTCAATTCGGAAAACGGATGCAGTTGTTCCGGGATGTCATGCCCGACCTCAAAACAACCCAATTGGCCATTATCGGCATTGGGGAATCAGAGGCCAATGCCGTTCGGAAAGCCTTGTACCGCATGTCTTTCCCTTTTGAAGGTTTGGTCGTAGCCGATTTGGGCAATGTGCGCAAAGAAGACCCGGCTTTTTTCATTCCCCTTATCCGGGAATTGCTCAGCGGTCATATTTTCCCCATTTTGATCGGGCGGCAACCCGAACAAGCCCTTGCACAATACAAAGCTTTTCAGGAAATCCAGCGTTTGGTGAGCCTGCTGGTAGTGGATGAACGCATTCCGTTAGACGCCTCATCCGGGGAGCCCCGAAATTTTTTGACCGAAATTGTACACGCCAAGCGTTCTGCTTTATTTCACCTGTCGCTGCTGGGCGTGCAAACGCATTTTGTTCCGCCGGCTGTGCTGGATTTTATAGAACAAAGTAGTTTTGAGTGCATTCGGCTCGGCAAAGCAAAGGCAGACCTGACCGAGGTAGAACCCGTTGTGCGGGATTGTGACATGCTGTGTTTTAACCTCTCTGCCTTGAAACAATCGGAAGCGCCTGGCCAGGAACGGCCTACGCCAAGCGGTTTCAGCACCGAAGAAGCCTGTCAGATTTGTTATTACGCCGGCATGAGCGACAAATTGAAATCTTTCGGTGTTTACGGTTTCCACCACGAAACAGACCGCGAGCAGCAAACGGCACAGGTGGTCGCACAAATGGTCTGGTATTTAATCAGCGGTTTTTACAATCGGAAAAACGACTATCCGGTTTCGAACGAGGGTCTGGTGGAGTACATGGTAGATTTTAAAGATCACCACACGCCCATCACTTTTTGGAAAAGCGGAAAAAGTGGCCGTTGGTGGGTGCAGGCACCGGTGAAAACCAATAAAAAGTACCAGCGGCACCGACTTATTCCCTGTTCTTACAATGATTATCGTCTGGCTTGCCAAGAGGAGTTACCTGATCGGTTGGTGGAGGCTTTTCGGAGGTTTTCGTGAAAATAAAATAGAAATTACCTGCTCGCGCGTAGGCTCCGCCTC
>JBBQGV010000045.1:0-39846 GCA_038323375.1 Chitinophagales bacterium | reverse complement strand
TAGATTTCGTACGCGTTACTCACCCGTGCGCCGCTCTCACTAAAGACGAATCTCTAGCTGCCGCTCGACTTGCATGTATTAGGCCTCCCGCTAGCGTTCATCCTGAGCCAGGATCAAACTCTCCATAGTCAAATTCTTATGCCCTAAATTAATAGGACTGTAGTTTTACATGACTGTCAGAGAATGATTTCCTGTTATAAAAATCAAGTATAATTCGCATCACGATTTAAAAATCTTCTTACCTACTCTGCATCAGTGTCAATGAACTTTTTGGATCGAAACCGTTGCTTTTCGACTGCTTTTAAAAGCTGCCACAACCGCTTTTTTCCTTTTTTCTTTCGCGCTTTTTGTGCGCTCCCTTGTTGCTCATTCGCTAAGGGACTGCAAAGATAAGCGGGCATTATTTCCTGTGCAAGCATTCTTGAGAAATATTTTCAAGAAAAACGCTCAGACCAAAATGGCGTTAAAAATTAAATTTGGAGAACACCCCGTCTATCGCATTAAAATCACAAAAGACGGCTTAAATAAGACCCCCAAAGGGGCAAAACAGCAGGTTTGAGATAATAAAAAATTTACCATGCCGGAGTGAAACATTTTTCAACGCCCGGTAGACGTGAGACCATTATTGGTCTAAAGCATGTTCAAACTGTGGCGCAGCGCAGAACTGCACAATAGCATGACCTTTTTGCCGTCGTTCACTCGGAAGCGCTTTTGCGTAACCTGCTTAGCTGGTGCCTTCCTGATCTTTTGAAACAGGTTGATGTAGTATACGTAAGCTAAATAAACTCCGAGGCGGGCGCCTTTCGGCAATTGAATGATTCCGAGGTAGGCGTCGTCGAAGTCTTTTTTGATGTCGGCTTCTATGTTCTGCTTGTCCTCATTGGTGAAACAGGTAAAGTCTACGCCGGGGAAATAGACCCGGCCCCGATCGTCGAAGTCGCTGCGCATATCCCGGAGGAAGTTGATTTTTTGAAAAGCAGCACCCAGGCTTCGAGCCGGTGATTTTAGCGCTTGATAAAGTGCATCATCGCCTTCACAAAAAACGCGCAGGCACATCAGGCCCACAACCTCCGCTGAGCCGTAGATGTATTCCAGATAGAGGCTGTCCTCGTAGTTACTGTGGCAGAGATCCATCTCCATGCTGTCTAAAAATGCATCTACGAGTTCCCGTTCAACCCCGTATTGGTTCACCGTTTGCTGGAAAGCATGCAATACCGGGTTGAGGCTGATGCCAGCTTCGATGGCCTGATCTGTATCTTTCCGGAATCGCTCCAGCAGTTCTGCCTTGGGGTAATCGTGGAAGGTGTCCACAATTTCATCCGCAAACCGCACAAAGCCATAAATGGCATAGATGGGCGACCTGAGTTTTTTCTCAAAGACGCGGATACCCATCGAAAAGGAAGTACTATACCGGTTCGTAATCAACCGGCTGCACTCCATGCAGGTGTCGTTATAGAGCTTCAGCATGGTTTTATCAGATTTAGTAATGATCTTATAGAGGTGTTCCGGGATTGTTGCCTATTGCATTTTGCCACTTGCCCCTTCTTATACAATCCCGATACCTATGGACGAATTTTTTTTGCAATTTCCCCTGCGACCACCTGCCCTGAAATGATAGATGGTGGAACGCCCGGGCCGGGAGTTGTTAACTGGCCGGCATAATAAAGGTTCTCTATTTTAGAACTTTTCATTTTAGGCTTCAGGAATGCCGTTTGCAACAGCGTATTCGCCAATCCGTAAGCATTGCCTTTATACGCGTGGTAGTCGCGCTCGAAATCCCGGTGCGCATACGAGCGCTTGTAGATGACGTGCGGCCTGATTTCCTGGCCGGTCAGTTTTTCCAGCCGCTCCATCATGATGTGATAATACCGTTCGCGCAGCGCTTCGGTATCTTCCAACCCCGGCGCGAGCGGCACCAGCAGAAAAAGGTTTTCGCAGCCTTCAGGTGCCACGGTCGGGTCGGTGACGGACGGCGCGCTCACGTAGAACAACGGCTTGTCGGGCCACCGGGGGTTCTCGTAAATGTCGAGGGCGTGTTGCCTGAAGTCGGTATCGAAAAACAGGTTATGGTGCTGCAGCCCTTTCAATTTTTTGTTCACACCTATATAATATAGGAGCGAAGAAGGCGCCATGGTGCGGCTGTTCCAGTAGCCCTCAGAGTATTGCCGGTGTTCCGGTGCCAGCAAATGTTGCTCTACGTGATGGTAATCGGCAGCGCCAACCACGGCATCCGCCTCATAAACAGCAGCGTCGGTCACTACCTTCGTAGCGCGGTTGCCGATAACTTCAATTTTCCTCACCTCGGCGTTCAATACCAATTTTACGCCCTGCTCCTGCGCCACGTTCAGCATGCCTTCCACAATCTGGTGCATGCCGCCCATTGGGTACCAGGTACCCAGAGCCAAGTCGGCGTGGTTCATCAGGCTGTATAGCGCCGGTGTCTTTTCGGGCGTTGCGCCAAGAAAAAGCACCGGAAATTCGAGCATCTGGATGAGTTGTTCGTTCCGGAACAACGACCGCACATACGCAGACATAGAACGGAACATTTGCAAACGGAACAGACTCATCACAATACGCAGATCGGCAAATTCCAGGATGGAAAGACTGGGTTTCCGAACAAACTCCCCCATCCCAACCTCATACTTGTAGCGTGCTTCTTCCAGAAAGGTTTTTAGTTTGGCGCTGCTGCCCGGTTCGTATCGGTCAAACAATTGGTACAAAGCATCCGGACCGGCAGGCACCTCCATCGCATCGTTCTGGCCAAAATGGATGGTGTAAGAAGGATCAAGACGCACAAGGTGGTAATAATCAGCAACTTTTTTGCCAAACAGCCCAAAAAACTGCTCGAATACATCGGGCATCCAGTACCAACTCGGGCCCATATCAAAGGTGAACCCCTGGGTGCGGAACACCCGGGCACGGCCTCCGGGACTTTCATTTTTTTCCAGCATGGTGACGTCGTACCCTGCTTTTGCAAGGCAGGCCGCTGCTGAAAGTCCGGCAAACCCAGATCCGATCACGATTATTTTTTTTGCCAAGTTGGTAGTGCTTTAATTTGATAAGGTTTTTAAACAGTGCTATCCTGATTTTGTTTACAGGAACATCACACCAAAAAAGGATTTCTGCTGCGCTCCCCCCCAATCGTCGTCGCCGGCCCATGCCCCGGATAAACCTTAACGGCGTCATCCAGCGTAAGCAACTGGGTTTTAATGCTGTTGATGAGCACGTCGTAATCGCCGCCAGGCAAGTCGGTGCGGCCGATGCTGCCCTGAAACAGGACATCGCCGGCAATGATGAACCGCGCTTCGCGGCAATAAAAGGAAATGCTGCCGGGCGAATGGCCGGGGGTGAACAATACTTCTAAGCGCGTTTGCCCGAAAGTGATCACCTCCTCCACTTCGATGAACCGTCCGGGCATTGGCGACGCCTCTTCAACGGACACGCCAAAGTACAAAGCCGTCTGTAACAGAGAGTTGAGGATTGGAATTTCCCGCTCGTGGATTTCCAAAGGCAGTTGATAGCGCTTTGCCGAAAAGGCATTCCCCAACACATGGTCAATATGACAATGCGTATTCAGCAGGCGAACAGGCTTTAGATCGTATTCTTCGATGCAACGCTCCAACTCCATACGCTCTGTTGCATTGCAACAACCCGGGTCAATCAAGACGCATTCTTTGGTTTCGTCGTATATAATATAGGTGTTCTCCTCGAAGGGGTTGAATGTCAACAGAACAACATTCGCCATCTTTTTTTATTTTTTTATAATCTGCTGGTGAAAAAAATTGTTATCTTGAAAGCAGCTTTGAAAACCATAAAAAAATACTCCATGCAAAGGTATATTTTTCTGACCTTCTTTTTGTTGCCTGCCTTGGTTGTGCAACTGAGTGCGCAGTACGTCCGCGCGGAGTTTGGCAAAAACCGGGTGCAATATCACGATGACTTCAAGGAGTGGTCGAAGTACGAAAGCGACAATTTTATCACTTTCTGGTATGGGGAAGCGAGGAATGTGGGGCAGGCTGCCGTGCAGATAGCCGAGCAAGATTTCAAAAACATCCAGGCCGTGCTGGAGCACCCGCTCAATGAAAAATTGCAGATCATCGTCTACACCGACCTTACCGATCTCAAACAAAGCAATATTGGCGTAGAAGACGCCTTTGTGAATACCGCCGGCCAAACCAAAATTGTCGGCAACAAGATTTTTGTATATTTCAACGGCGATCACACCCACTTGCGCAGCCAGATCCGGGAAGGCATTGCCAGCGTTTACTTAGACGCCATGCTTTTTGGTTCCACCTTGCAGGAAATTGTCCAGAATGCCGTGATGATGAACCTGCCTGACTGGTTTAAACAAGGTTTGACGTCCTATATCGGCGAATACTGGAATACGGAAACGGATAATTTGCTGCGCGACGCCCTGCTGGACAAAAGCTTCAAAGGGTTTGAACAATTAGCTGCCGAAAACCCACGCTTGGCCGGGCATGCATTCTGGTATTTTATTGGCGAAAACTACGGGGCTTCTACGGTTTCCAACTTGCTTTACCTCACCCGAATCAATCGTAGCGTCGAAAGTGGCTTTCTTTATGTACTGGGCGCTTCCTATTCTTCTATTATTGACAGTTGGGAAGTATTTTTCAGGCGCAGGTACGAAAACGAATTGCTTGGCCGGGTGGATCCGGAAGGCCGGAAAATCGCCATCAAAAACAAACGCAACCTGCCCATCAGCCAGCTTCGGGTGAGCCCGGATGGCCGACAGATTGTTTATCAGACGAATGAAATCGGCCAGGTTAAGGTCTATGTGCAGGCATTGTCGGGCAAAAGCGAGCGCACCCAGATTTTTAAAGAGGGGTTCCGGAATGCTTTTCAGGCAACAGATTATGGGTATCCGCTCATCGCCTGGAATCCGAATGGCCAGCAAATCGCCATTTTGTTTGAACGACGGGACATCGCCAAGCTGCTGCTGTACGATGTTAAAACCGAAAAAAAGACCCTGCAGGATCTGGCGCCGGAATACCAGCGGGTTCACAGCATTGATTTTGTAAATCCGGTGACTTTGGTGTTCTCCGCAACCATCCGCGGGTTTTCTGATATTTTCCTGTATTTCATCAACACCCGGCAATCGGAACGCCTGACCAATGACATTTTTGACGACCTCGACGCCGCTTTCGTCAAAGTCAATAACCGACGCGGCATTCTGTTCGCTTCAAATCGCCCGGATTCGCTGATGCTGCAACCCAAATTGGACAGCATCCTCCCCGTTCAGAGTTTCGATATTTTCTACTACGACCTTGATGAAAGAATCCGGGAACTGGTGCGGGTGACGAATACGCCTTATGCCAACGAAAAAGCGCCAGTTGCTGTGGACGCCACCTATTTTGCCTGGCTGAGCGATCAAAGCGGCATCTATAACCGGGAAGCCGGTTACCTGGAAACCTACCTCCACCATTACGACCGCTATGTTTCCCTCAACGACGGAACAGAAATCATCGTCAACGCCGACTCCTTGCTGAGCCGCATTGACACTGCACAAATAGAGACCATTGTGATGCGGCCCGTTTACAAAAAACGCGCAATCACCCATTCCAATACCAACTACACCCGCAACCTGATCGGGCAGCACACCTCGCCTGCGTCTATGCGCGTCGTGGAGTTGGTGTATAAAGACGGCAAACACCAGGTGATGGTGTCGCCCTTAGCTGCAGATAGTGTGATCCAGACCGCGAACACGACCTTTCAATCGGTTCGGCCCGTTGCAAAACCCTTGTTTGAAACTGCGCCGGAAGGCCAGCCTTCACCCGCCGATGCTGTGGAAAAATTGCTAAAAGAACGACCGCCCGTTACACCGGATACGCTCAAGCTGCCCGAAATGAAAAGGGATACCGATAAAATTGACATTGACAATTACCTTTTCCAAAGCGAGTTCGACGATGAGGATACGCCACCGGTGGTCATTAAAATAGATACCGAAGAAAAATCGGAAGTATTAGAAGATCCCCTTCCTGCCAAACCGCAGCGCAACAGCCCGAAGCGAACCGGGACAGCCGCGACCGGGGCAACCGAAGAAATTCACCGTTTCCGTCCGGGCATCATCATTCCTTACCGCTTGTTGTTTCAGGCCGATTTCGTTCAGACGCAACTCGATAATTCTATCCTCTTTGGAACCTGGGAAAGCCATGCTGCGAACTCCCGAGGTGATTTTCAGCCACCTTTGGGCATTTTGTTCAAGGCGAACTTTAAAGACCTGCTGGAAGATTACGATTTGGAGGGCGGCGTCAGAATACCCACTTCCTTCAACGGTTCAGAGTATTTTATCACGTTTAAGGACAAGAAAAAACGCTTAGACAAATACTATACCATTTACCGGAGCAATTTCCGGGAGACGGTGGATACCATCAGTTTCATCATTCCCCGGCAGGAGGTCAACACCATCCTGGGGCAGTTTGGCGTTTCCTGGCCATTAGATATTTTCAGAAGTTTTCGAGCTACAGCAGGGATACGCCGCGACCGGGTGACCCGGCTTTCCACAGAGCGCTCTACCTTAGAGCAAGCTTCTGTGAACCAACAACGCGCAAGCCTTCGCTTAGAATACGTTTTTGACAACACCCTCGACCTCGGTATCAACTTGATGAGGGGCAGTCGCTACCGGCTCTATGCAGAGGTTTTCAAAAGTTTTAACCTCGATTTTTCAGATGGGGCAAGCCTCAACTTCGGCAAAGGCATCATGACCATCCTGGGCCTCGATGCCCGGCACTATCACCGCCTTGATAAATATTCCATCGTGGCGATGCGGGTAGCAGGCGCGACTTCTTTTGGTGCAGAAAAAATTTCTTACCAGATGGGCGGTGTGGAAAACAGTTTGTTCTCGACCCAATTCAACGAAGAAATTCCAAGGCTGGAAGGCAACCTGGCGTTCAATGCCCTGGCTGCTCAAATGCGCGGCTTTGCCCGGAATATTCGCAACGGCAACTCCTACGCTTTGATCAATACCGAATTGCGCGTTCCGGTTTTCCGGTATTTGTCCAAAAATATCCGTTCTGCTTTTTTCCGGAATTTTCAGGTGGTCGGCTTTTTCGACGCCGGGACAGCCTGGAGTGGGAGCAATCCGTTCAGCAAAGATAATCCACTTAATATCAGCACATTCCCAACAGACATCAGAGATCCCTTGGTTTCCGTGCGGGTGAAATATTTCCGGGATCCAATCGTGGCGGGTTATGGCGTAGGGCTTCGCTGCCTTGTTTTTGGGTATTTCCTCAAACTCGACTATGGCTGGGGAATCGAAACCCGCGATGTTCAGGAACCGCGTTTGCATTTTTCGCTGGGCACGGATTTTTAGAATATCCACTTTTTAGAATACCCACAACTTTCCTGTTGTTTTCCCGCTCTGTGGTCGCAGTCCGGGCTAAACTTGTTTTGTAAAAACCCGGATATGGGGTTGGTATACCTGCCTCGTTTTCAGCTAAACCTACCTTTATTCGTTTCTTTCAAAAAAAAGTGAAAGAAAAAAAATAAAATTACGTGTTTAGACATCAAACTAAAAGATTGTTTATCAGTTAATTGTACTATCATATAGATAAAGCTTGACCCGTCATCAGCATTATTGATCAAAAAACAGCCTACTTTTCTTGCATTTTGTTGAATACAATCGTACATTTGGTTCAACAAAACAGAACAACCTATCCTGTTTACTTAAACAAAAAAAGAGCGCATCATGTCACAAGTAGAATTCCACAGTCGTTTCCACGAAATATCACCACTGCTTCAGGCTTTTGCGTACAACCTGACGAAGAACAATGAGGACGCAAAAGATCTGCTACAGGAAACTGCCTTCCGTGCTATGACCAACCAGGACAAATTTCTGGCGGGTACAAACCTCAAGGCATGGTTGTTTACCATCATGAAGAATATCTTCATCAACAACTATCGCAAAAAGATGAAGTCCAACACCATTATGGACTCCACCGATAATCTGTATTACATCAACTCCGGGAGCACCATTATTTCCAATTCGGCCGAATCAAATATTACCATGCAGGAACTCACGGGTATGCTTGATACTTTAGACAACAGCATCAGGATTCCCTTTCTGATGCACTATCAAGGATATAAATACCAGGAAATCGCAGATCACCTGAGTTTGCCACTTGGCACTGTAAAGAGCCGCATATTTTTTGCCCGCAAAGAACTCAAAGGCATGGTTGGCAGGCATTACGGGCAGCTTGTGCATGCCTCTGCTTCTGCCGAAATGGAAATGATTGAAGATTAGAATTACTTGCGCTTCTTATTGAAATGCGCGCTCTCGCTTTTTCCTTTAAGTTGCGTATTTTGTACAGCAATCAGGAACACTGCCGGATGTTTATGAACGTCCGGCATCCCTGATTCAGCCCATTCCGTAATCGTTTTAGTCACGATGTATTCCCCCGGAAGAGAAATGTCCATTGCAATGCAGAGCAAAGTTTCGGCCATCAGGGCTTGAAGCGCTGTTTCAAAAACCATTGCGTTCCGGTAAGGCGTTTCAATGAATAACTGCGTTTCCTGCTGCCGCGCCGCACGCTGCTCCAGCATTTTCAAGTCTTTCATCAAGAGTTCGCGTTTTGGCGAAAGATAGCCATGGAAACAAAACCGCTGGCCGTTCATTCCTGAAGCCATCAACGCCATCAGCATGGCAGAAGGCCCCGTCAGGGGAATAACTGCAATACCCTGGCGCTGCGCCCACGCCACCATGATGGCTCCCGGATCGGCCACACAGGGGCAACCTGCTTCAGAAAGCAGGCCGACGTTTCCGCCTTTCAACAAAACATCCATTGCCCCGCGCAGTTCAGATTCCTGGGTATGTTCGTTCAGTTCATAGAAAGAGAGGGGTTCAAGCGAGCGCTCCGGATTCAGTTTTTTAATCCAATACCTGGCTGTTTTTGCGCGTTCCACTACGAAGTAATCAAGCTGTCGCAGCACTTCTGCCGTATATGCAGGGATACTGTGCAAGCCTCCTTCTTCGCCAAGCGGCACCGGAATGAGGTAGAGCTTTCCTTTTGTCGGCATTGTTTATGATGATTATTATTGCGATCCAAATCGCAAGAATAAGGGTAATTATTTACCTTTCATCCATTAATATACTACAACAGATGCCATACCAGGATATCCAATTTTCAACAGCAGAACTGAACCGCTACCAACGGCACCTCAGCATTCCCGGTTTCGGCCTGGAAGGGCAACAGAAATTGAAAGCGGCAAAGGTGTTGGTGATTGGTGCCGGCGGTCTTGGCAGCCCACTGTTAATGTACCTTGCCGCAGCAGGTGTGGGTCATATCGGCATTGCGGATTTTGACGTGGTAGAAGATAGCAACCTACAGCGCCAGGTGTTGTTTGGCGAAGCAGACCTGGGAATCCTGAAAGTAGAGGCTGCAAAACGCCGGCTTGAAGCGTTGAATCCGCACATCCGGATCCTCCTGCACCCTGAAAAACTGAGCGCTCAAAATGCCTTGAACATCCTCAAGGACTATGATCTCGTCGCAGACGGATCCGACAATTTCCCTACCCGCTATTTAGTCAACGATGCCTGTGTGCTGCTCGGCAAAACGAATGTGTATGCCGCAGTCTCCCGGTTTGAAGGCCAAGTTTCCGTTTTCAATTACCCTGACCCGCAGGGCAATTTTGGCTCCAACTACCGCGACCTCCACCCGGTTCCCCCTCCGCCCGGATTGGTTCCAGACTGTGCAGAAGGGGGCGTATTGGGGGTATTGCCGGGCATCATCGGAAGTTTACAGGCATTGGAGGTGGTGAAGGTCATTACCGGTTTGGGACAGGTATTGCACGACCGAATTTTCATTTTTGACGGTTTGCACTTCGAAACGCGCATTTTCAAAATCCGGAAACGCGCCGATAATCCGCTGAACGGAGAAAATCCAACCATTTCCCAGCTCATTGACTACGAGGAATTTTGCATGATGCAATCTCCCGGCAAGCCGGTTCGCGAACTCAGCGCCGCTGAATTCCTGCAATGGCAGGCATCGGGCGAAACATTCCAACTCATAGATGTGCGCGAGCCGGAAGAATACGCCGCAGCCAATATCGGCGGAGAATTGATCCCATTATCCGCGATCCTCAAAAGTGAACACCAGATTTCCAGGGAATTAAAAGTAGTCGTCCACTGCAAATCAGGCAGCCGGAGCGCCAAAGCCATCCGCGATCTGGAAAAAGAGTTTGGTTTTGAAAATTTATACACCCTGAAAGGCGGAATCGAAGCTTATTTACAATTGGATAGGCACTCCCCCGTAGACTTTACCCGTTGAATCCGTTAGCCGTGTGTGGTATAGCTCGTGCGGCAGGCGGTTCGTTTTGAAGTTGAATTTAAACCGGTGTTTGCCTGGCTTGCGTACTTCGTTTTCAAAAAAGGTAAATACGCGTTCTCCCGCTTCATTGTACACGGCAAAAGTAGCAATGATGTCAGTTGTGTTTTCGTACTCAAAAGTTCCACTGACCGCCACCGGTTCATTTTGAAAGGCGGTTTCTCCCGGCCGGTTCGTCTCAGCGTATTGGATATGGTAGGTGGGCACGGGTTTTCCAAGCAATTCGGCAGTGAACTTCGCCAGATTTGGGTCTCCGATGCCTTCAATGCCATGGTTATTGGACACTGCCCAAACGGCGTACTGCGCTGCTCCGGATTCGTGTAATTTCTGGTCGTTAATGTACTTTGCCACCTGCGCCAATACACCGGTAGCCATTCCGGCAGACGAAAAAGCGAGACCTGCAAGCGGCGAGGCTCTGTTCGCCCGAATGCACAAGGTGTGGAGCGACGCGCTTTTGCGGGCTCCTTTCTCTATGGTGACTAAGCGATCCCGGACGACCATCAGATCCTGATAGGTGGAGTCGGCAGCATAAAAAAGGTAGCCAGCCGGCACGATCATTTCCAGGTCGCGTTTGTAGACGTTTTCAAAGTTGACTTTGAGCGCCAGGTTGCGGTGACCGCCGGTTCCGCTGGCATTTAGCTTTATCCAGCCATTTTCCAGCGCTTTTGTCAGGGAAATTGGTTGAGCAAAAAGCAGGGAATTGGCCTGCATGCAGATGCAGAGGAGAAGAATCAGGTTACGCATAAAGATTTTCGTTTGAGAAGATAACGCACGCTGATTAGAAAAATTTGAAGCCCGTTCCATGCGGTTTGCCACTTCTGTAAGGAATCAATCCACCTTTGCTCGTTCATTTGCCGCTGTTAGGGGAATATTTGAAGGCAGGTCTGCATATTTTCGTACCTTTATGCATTATTTAAACAACAAGGAAAGCGACTGAGTAGATGTACATGAAGCACCTCGATTTCTTCAGAGAAGGAATCCGCAACATCCGTACGACGGGCACGATTACCCGGAGTTCTCGTTTTTTATGCCGCGAAATGATCCGTCCGTTCCATTTTGAAAAGGCGAAAATCATTGTAGAGCTGGGTGCCGGCGACGGCGTCATTACCCGCCATATTCTCGACCGCATGTCTGCAGACTCAAAACTGATTAGTTTTGAGGTCAATGACAAATTCTGCGAAATCCTCCGCAACATCCATGACCCCCGATTAGTGGTTGTTGAAGATTCCGCCGAGCACATCGGCACCCAACTACAGGAGCACGGCTTTGACCATGCGGATTACATCGTTTCGGCGCTGCCGTTTCTTTCTTTGCCAAAAGACCTCGGCACTGACATTTTGCGTAAAAGTGCTGCTGCGCTTCGCCCGGGAGGGGTTTTCACCCAAATGCAGTACTCGCTGCTCCTCAAGCATCTTTACGAATCCATTTTCGACAAGGTAACCCTGCGTTTTGTCCCGCTGAACGTTCCCCCTGCTTTTGTGTTTATTTGTGAAAAGGCCAATGAGAAGTAGGAGCATTTATAAGATGCTTATGGCCTTGATTCCGGATCATCATTTCAAACTGATAAAGCTATTCCATTATGAAACTGCATGGATTCATTGCCTTGATTGTGCTGTCGGGTGTCATTTTTTCCTGTAAAAATATCAATCCGCCAACGCCGAAAATATTCCGAAAAGCGTTGACAACGCTGCCTTTGGATCGGATCAAATTGCCGGAAGGCTTCCAGATTGACGTCTATGCGGAAAATATCACCGACGCCCGTTCCATGGATTTGTCTCCAAACGGCACGCTATTCGTCAGCACCCGCGGAGAAGATAAAGTGTATGCCCTGCGCGATACCAACAACGACTACCACACCGATCAGGTTTTTGTAATTGCAAAAGGCTTAAAAATGCCCAACGGCGTTGCATTCAAAGATGGTCACCTCTACGTTGCTGAAGTGAGCCGCATTTTAAAGTTCGAAAATATAGAAGCCAATTTAGCCAACCCGCCCGCGCCCAAGGTCATTTATGACCAATACCCGACCGAAACCCACCACGGCTGGAAGTACATTGCTTTTGGCCCCGATGGCAAACTCTATGTGCCGGTTGGCGCACCCTGCAACATCTGTGAATCGGAAAAAGAAATTTATGCCAGCATCACCCGCATGAACCCCGACGGCTCCGGCCTTGAAATCGTGCAGCGCGGCATCCGCAACACCGTGGGCTTCACCTGGCACCCGAAAGACAAAACCCTTTGGTTCACCGACAATGGCCGCGATATGATGGGCGACGATATTCCTGCCTGTGAACTGAACCACGCGCCCCGCGACGGGATGCACTTCGGTTATCCTTATTGCCACCAGGGCGATTTGCCTGATCCGGAATTTGGCAAAAAGCGCAATTGTTCCGAATTCACTCCACCTGCACAAAAAACGACTGCGCATGTGGCACCGCTGGGACTGGAGTTTTATACTGGCGAACAATTTCCTTCAAAATACCGCAACCAGATTTTTGTGGCGGAACACGGTTCCTGGAACCGCAGCAAAAAAAGCGGCTACCGCGTGATGATGGCTACGCTGGAAGGCGATAAAGTCGTGCGGTATGAGCCTTTTGCGGAAGGCTGGTTAGACGTGGCCGAAGACGACGTGTGGGGCAGACCGGTTGACATCGAGCTGATGCCCGACGGCTCTATGCTGGTGTCGGATGATTTTGCGAATGCGATTTACCGGATTACCTATTCCAAATAAGCCTTACTTCCTGAACGGCGAATTATTCTGGTGTTCCCGGATGAGGCGTTGGGCATAATACACGCTTAGCCCCAGTACGCCAGCTGCCAGCAATACCAGTTCGCTGTACAATTCCTGTACGAAGAGGAAATCGTAGGTGCCGTGTACCAGCACAGCAACCAACAAACCTTGGAGCAGCAGCCTCCAGCGCCGCACGGGATCAAACTTCGCCTTCCCGGCGTAATACCCCATGATGACCGCAAATGCGCCGTGCGCCGGCACGGCCGTAAAGCCGCGCATCACCGTAGTCGAGATCCCGAATTGATTGGCGTAAGCAATATTTTCCATCGTGGCGAACCCCATTGCAATCAACACGGCGTAGAGGATGCCATCCATGGGTTCGTTAAAAAAGGAGCGAAAAAACGGGTAAGCCAGCAGGCAAAGCCACTTGATGCCTTCTTCGGTTAGCGCCACAATGCCAAAAGAATGCAGGCCTGCGGATAAAACATCCCTGCGGTAGCGAACGCCGGTGGCGGCGTGCGCCCAGATTTCTGCCTGAAGCGCCGGCCAGGTCGCCAACGCGCCAAGCACAAAACAAAGCACGATGGGCAGACGCGGTTCCTGCTCGAATTTATCGGCCCGGTAGATGTACCAACTGAGCAGTACGCCTGGTAATGCGGCAAGGAGGAAGAGGAGTGGCGTCATATACGTTAGTCTTTTGGTGCAATAGGGATTTGATGAATCACCCCGGCTGCTTTGTCCAATTCCGACAATTTCCCCACATCCACCCAAATCCCACCGTTGTGTCGATAAGCAGCAATGACCCGGGAAGCAGCCGCTTCTAAATAAACGTCTACAATCGAAAAAACCGGTCGCGCTTCCGGCATAAAAGTAAAGATTTCCGGGGAAAGCACGTGGATGCCGCTAAAAGACCACGGCGTCGCGGTTTCAGACGGCCGGCTTCGCTTAACTTCACCCGTGGCTGTGTTTTGCCAACCGCACAAGTCGTCGTTTTCGTCAAACAGGAAAGCGCGGGAGCTCGATCGGTGTTGCACAGCCAGTGTGGCCAACCGATCGCTGCCGAGGTGTGTTTCGTATAACTTCCCCAGGTCGAGGTCGCTGAGGATGTCCGCATTGTAGACCAAAAACGGCCCACCATCCAAAAACCAGGCTGCTTTTTTCAGCCCGCCCCCAGTGTCTAATAACAAATCCCGCTCATCCGACACCTCAATGTGGATGCCGAAACCGTTATTCTTTTCCAAAAAACTGAGGATTTGCTCGCCGTGGTAATGGATGTTGATCATGATTTCGCGAAAGCCAAATAATTTCAGCCGCCGGATGCTGAATTCCAGCAGGGCCATGCCGGCCACTTCGATCAGGGCTTTCGGGCGGTTTTCCGTCAGCGGACGCAAGCGCGTGCCCAATCCCGCAGCAAAAATCATGGCTCTCATGTCCGTTTTTTGTTTTTACGTGTCCATCACTGCTCCTTCATCTTCACCATCGTCAAAATCGTCGCAATGGCCACCGTTTCGCCGGTTTCATCGTAGACATCCACCAACCATTTCACGATACCTTTTCGGATATCTGCTTCGTCGCGTTTTTCCTGCGCAATTTTTTCTTTTGCCGTAAGGCGCACCCCGATGGTCATACCCGGGTAGACTGGTTTGGTAAAGCGGCATTCTTCCAAGCCGTAGTTGAGCAATACCGGCCCTTTTTTGGGATGCACAAACATGCCCGCAGCTTTCGACAACACCCAGTAGCCATGCGCGACGCGTTGCTCGAAAACCGTGCCTTCCAGCGAAGTCACATCTACGTGGGCGTAGAAATGGTCGCCGCTCAGGTTCGCAAAGTTGACAATATCCGCATCCGTCACGGTATGGTGGTGGGTCGTATAGGTTTCTCCGATCTGGAGTTCTTCAAAATGCCGCTGGAAAGGATGCACCGGTGTTTCGATTTGCCGGGCGCCGTATTGATAGACCTGGGTCAGGGCAGTGATCATGGTCGGATGCCCCTGGATGGCCGTGCGCTGGAGGTAGTGTTTGATGCCACGGATGCCGCCTAATTCTTCGCCGCCGCCTGCACGCCCCGGGCCGCCGTGCATCAACAGCGGCATCGGAGAGCCGTGGCCCGTGCTTTCTTTGGCGCTTTCGCGGTTCAGCACCAGAATGCGCCCATGATAAGCAGCGGCCTCCATCACATAGTCTCGGGCGATGGTTTCGCTGTGCGTACAAATGGTGCTCACTAAGGAGCCTTTGCCGAGGTTGGCCAATTCGATGGCTTCTTCCAGCGAGCAATAGGGCATGAGCGTCGCCACCGGCCCAAACGCTTCGATGTTGTGGGATGCCTGTTGTTTAAACGGCGCATCGTTCAACAACAAAATTGGCGGCAAAAAGGCTCCTTTTTCTTTGCTGGCACCAATGGGTTCAAAGTGATCGAGGTTGCCGTAAACGATGCGGGAATCTTGCATTAGTTCCTCCACACGCCGCCGCACCAAAGCTTCCTGCGCTTTGGACACCAACGCACCCATCCTCACCCCTTCTGCGCGCGGATCGCCGAGTGTAGTTTGTGCGAGCGCTTTGCCCAAGGCAATTTGTACCGCTTCCACTAAGTTCTCCGGCACGATAATGCGGCGGATGGCGGTGCATTTTTGACCGCACTTGGCCGTCATTTCCCGGCGAACTTCTTTGACAAACAGGTCAAACTCCGGCGTACCCGGTGTGGCGTCCTCCCCCAATACCGCCGCATTCAGGCTGTCGGCTTCCATATTGAACGGCACGGAATTTTGTACAATAACCGGTAAGCCGCGCAGCATGCGCCCCGTTGTGGCCGAGCCGGTAAAAGTGACCACATCCTGAGAGGTCACGGCGTCGAGGATGCCAACGCCTTTGCCATTTACCAATTGCAGCGCCCCTTCCGGCACGATGCCCGATGCCACGATGTCGCGCACCATCGCTTCCGCCAGAAAAGAGGTGACTTCCGAAGGTTTTACAATTGCCGCCATGCCCGCCAGCCAGTTGGCGGAAAGCTTTTCCAGCATGCCCCAGATTGGAAAATTGAAGGCGTTGATGTGGATGGCGATTCCGGGCTTTGGCATCATGATGTGATGGCCGATGAAGCCGCCTTCTTTGGACAATTTGACCGCGTCGCCATCCACATAAAAAGTCGTGTCTGGCAGTTTGCGGCGCAGGCTTGCGTAAGCAAACAAAGTGCCGATCCCTCCTTCAATGTCAATCCAGCTATCGGCGCGGGTAGCGCCGGTGCGGTAGCTGAGGGTATAGTAAGCTTCTTTTTTATCCGTCAGAAAAAGCGCCAGCCGCTTCAGCATCAGGGCCCTTTGCTGAAAGGTCATGCGGCGCAACGCAAGGCTGCCGGTTCGGCGGCCATAGTCCATCATGGCGGCATAATCTAAGCCTTCCGTGTTAAAGGTGCCGATGACTTCACCGGTAACGGCATCTAATTGCGGCAAACCTTCGCCTGCGTGGGGCGCCCATTGCCCGAGCGCATAATGTTGTAGTTTCATATATGGTGGTTCTATTTGGACTGCTAAGTACGGGAATAAAATTTTGTTTCTAGGTGGAACGAAGGGGCGTTTAGTGGAAAAGGATTCGATTTTTGCCAGATTAGCCAATTCCGGCCACTTCTGCTTCCGAAATTTCCTGCATGCACCTGAAATGGCCTTTCGGACATTCAGAAAACCCGATCTTCGAGCAAGGCCGGCAAGGCAACCCCAACACCTCAACGCTTGTGTTTCGGTTCACCCCGACCGGATAGTAGGGGACCATTCCGAAAGCCGGGATGGTATTGCCCCAGATGGAAACAAGGTCTTTGCCTAAGGCGGCTGCGATGTGCATCAAACCGGTGTCGTGGCTGATGACTTTGGCAGCCTGGCGCACCATAGAGGCAGACTGGTTCAGCTTCAGGGTGCCACAGGCGTTGACGACGTGAGAGCCGGCAGCCGAGGCAATGCGTGCGCCGGATTCGGCTTCATCCGGGCCGCCAAGCAACAAAACGGGGTGTTGCAACAGGCGGCATACGGCAATAATTTTGGCTTCGGGCAAGCGTTTGGTTGCGTGCGCTGCGCCGGTGACAAAAGCGATATAGGGCAGCGGGGAAAGGCCGTCGGGCAGGCGCGCCTTTAAGAAAGCGACGGCGTCCACTTCGTCTTCTGCGGGGATAAAATAGTCTAACCCCGCACCGTCGTTCAACACGTTCAGCGGGCGCACGGTGTCTAGGTAACGGTCAACAACATGGCGATTGGGCAGGCGGTTGATTTTCCAATTGACCATCAACCACTTTTCAAAATTGAGCTTGTTGAAGGCATAGCTGCGTACGCGCCAAAGCGCCAAACGTACACGCAGGCTGCGCAGGTTGCGGTGCAAATCAATCACCAGGTCAAACCTCTCGGCGCGCAGTTGCGGCAATACCTCCGTGACTTCTTTCCGGAAGGTCCAAACTTTGTCTATGTATGGATTAGCCGCCAAAACCGCCTGAAAAGCCTGCTTGGTCAGGTAATGTACTTCCACGCCGGTTTGTTTTTTCAAACAGCGCACCACGGGCGTCGTCAGCACGATGTCGCCGATGGAAGAAAAGCGGATGATCAGGATTTTTTTCATCGTTCTTTTTATAAAACCACGCGAATTGCGGGTAATCGAACACCCAAAGCTGCGTGTTTTTCACTACTTTTGCACCCTGAAAATTTTCAAGCGGCAAAGTTGGAACAATGATCGAGAAATTAGAAGCAATTAAGGACAGATTTCACCACCTCGAAGAGCAGATGGCCGACCCTGGCGTGCTCGCCGATATGGATCGCTACAAAAAGGTCAGTAAAGAATACAAAGACCTGAAGGGCGTTGTGGATGCGTTCGATGCCTATAAAAAAGCTTTGGATACCGTCGTGAACGCCAAAGAACTGCTGCGCGAAACCGATGAAGAACTGCGCCAGATGGCCCAATTCGAGCTTGACGAATGGGAACCCCGCCTGCCTGAATTGGAAGAAGCACTGCGCGTCCATCTCATGCCCAAAGACATGGAGGACACGAAAGACGTGCTCTTCGAAATCCGTTCCGGTACCGGCGGCGACGAGGCCAGCTTGTTCGCTGGCGACCTCTACCGCATGTACACCCGCTATTTTGATGAGAAGGGGTGGGAAGTGGAGACTATTTCTGTGACAGAAGGTACCGTAGGCGGTTACAGCAAACTTGTGCTGGAGATCCACGGGAACGAGGTCTACGGCAAACTCAAATTCGAGTCGGGGGCGCATCGGGTGCAACGCGTCCCGAAAACGGAATCCCAGGGCCGCATCCACACTTCCGCTGCTACGGTGGTGGTGATGCCCATTCTGGAAGTCGAAGATGTACAAATTAACCGGTCTGACTTAAAAATTGACGTTTTCCGAGCCAGCGGTGCCGGTGGTCAGCACGTGAACCGAACAGAATCGGCTGTGCGCATTACCCACTTGCCCACAGGAGTCATTACGGAAAGCCAGGAAGCCCGTTCTCAGATCCAAAACCGGGAAATTGCCATGCAGCGCCTCATTTCGCAGGTGCAGGAAAAAAAGCGCGCAGAAGTAGAAAACGAAGTATCCACGCGCCGCCGCTCTTTAGTTGGCTCCGGCGACCGCTCCGATAAAGTCCGCACCTACAACTGGCCGCAAAACCGCGTCACCGACCACCGACTGGAAGGCGACAATAAAAATTTCAACTTAGATAAAATTATGGAAGGCGATATCGGTGGCCTGATCGAAACGCTCCAGATTGCGGAAAATGCAGAGCGGATGAAAGGGGAAGCTGCTGCTTGATATTAATAAACACCGATAGATAGCATCACCAGCGTACAAGCCACTTCCACTTCTACGCCTTTCTCCCGCGCCAGCCGCATCAATTCCGGGTTTTCTGTCCCCGGGTTGAAGATCAGGCGTTGCGGTTGCAGGCTGAAGATGTAGTCGTAATAATCGCGCTGGTGCTCCGGGTTGAGGTACAGCGTAACGGTGTCTACCCCGCTGATTTCAGGTTGTCCGTTTTGGATGGGCACCCCTTCGATTTCGCCCTTTCGAATACCTACCGGAATGGCTTCATGGCCATAGGCAAGCAGCTTTTTCACAGCGAGATACGCGTAGCGCTCAGGATTGGGCGTAGCGCCCAGCACAACAGTTTTTTTCATGGCTTACGTATCGAAAGGGGATACCCTTTTTGGAAAGGTATCCCCTTTCGTCATGATCAAATCATCAACCGGATCGGATCTTCCAGTATACTTTTGAAGGTTTGTAAAAATTGCGCCCCGGTAGCGCCGTCCACCACGCGGTGGTCGCTCGACAGGGTCACGCGCATCAGGTTGCCTACCACAATCTGGCCGTCTTTTACGATGGGCTTTTCAGCAATGGTGCCGATGGCCAAAATGCAGGCATCCGGTGGATTGATAATGGCCGTAAATTCTTCGATGCCGAACATGCCGAGGTTAGAAATGGTGAAGGTATTGCCCTGCATTTCCTGCGGCTGAATTTTGCGCTCTTTCGCTTTGGCAGCAAACGCTTTCACCTCCGTATTGATCTGAGAAAGCGTTTTGATGTCTGCCTGGCGTACGACCGGCACCACGAGGCCGTCTTCCACCGCTACGGCTACGCCGATGTTGATGTCTTTGTTATAGCGGATTTTATCGCCCAGCCAGGAGGAGTTGACTGCCGGATGTTGCCGCAAAGAAGCTGCAACGGCTTTGATGACAAAATCGTTGAAGGATATTTTGACCGGGGAAATTTCATTCACCTGAATACGCATCGCGATGGCTTTGTCCATGTTGATTTCCACCGTGAGGTAGAAATGGGGCGCCGTAAATTTGCTTTCGCTCAGGCGGCGTGCAATGGTTCTGCGCATCTGGCTGACCGGCACTTCTTCATATTCGCCACTACCGGCGGCGTAAACAGTTGCCGGAGCTGCCGGCGTTTCGGGTTTGGCCGTTGCAGGGGCTGATTTTTGCGATTCAAGCGCCGCTTCCACGTCCTTTTTGATGATGCGACCCTGGTCGCCCGAGCCAGCTACCTTTGCGATGTCAATCCCGGCGTCCTTTGCGATACTGCGCGCCAATGGAGAAGCTTTGACGCGTTTGTCGTCATCCTCATCAGAAGCAGCATTTGCCGGCACTTCCGGCGCAGGAACTACAGCTTCCAGCGCAGGCACTGCTGCTTCCGGAGCTGCTGTTTTCTGGCCATTGCTTCCATTATTGCTGCCGTCCTGAGCAGCAGCAAGGGCGGTTTTCCAATCTTCGCCTGCTTTTCCAATGACGGCAATGACGCCGTCAATGGGCACGGAACCTTCTTTCACGGCAATGTGCAACAAGATGCCGTCGGTGAAACTGTCGAGTTCCATCGTTGCCTTATCGGTTTCCACTTCGGCGAGCGTGTCGCCGGATTCAACCTTATCTCCTTCTTTTTTCAACCAGGAAACGATATTGCCTTCCGTCATGGTGTCGCTCATGCGTGGCATTTTGATGATCTCGGCCATAGCAGCAGTATTTTTTATTCTGTATTTAGGTGCAAAATTGGGCTTGTTGCCCGTTGCGATGCGCAAAAATGCAATATTTAGGTGATTTTTTCACCTTATTACAACAAGGAAGATCGCAAACCGCGCCCTCATTCCAAACAAAAAACAAGGGCGCGGCGCTTTGGTTCTAAACTATAGCGGTTACTGTTTCTGAACCGGGTAGGATAATTGCCGGCCATTTTTCTCCAATCGCACCCAATACAAGCCGGCTGGCCAGCTTTCCGTGGAAATGTGCCGCGACCAGCGCTTGTCAATATTTTCCGTAAATGACTGAACGAGCCGACCTTCCGCATCAAGGATACTGAACCGGCAAATACCCGAAGTTCGGGCGTCCAATTCCAAACGCAGGGTTTCCCGGAAAGGGTTGGGTGATAGTTTGACGCGCTCCAGCCCCAAATCGGCGGGCAGGGAATTAATCGTCAACTGAATGTTTTCGGATACCCCCTCACAATCTTCGGCATTGAGGATTTCCACCCGGTAAAGGCCGGTCTCCGTGGCTACGAGTACATTCGTAGTGGCGTCCGGCAGCAGGTTGCCCTGGAAAAACCACTGATACTGTGCAAAGCCTTCCGTTGCGGTCAGGGTTGCATTGTCTGCAGTAATATTCACGACCACCGAATCGGGTTGCCCGACGACGATGTCATTCAATTCGCGCTTGCACCCGATGTTGTCCGTTGCCGTCACCCGGTAAGTTCCCGGTGCTAAACCACTGCCATTGCCTTCAGACCAAGCCAAGCTGATGGGAGGCGTTCCGCTTGCAATACCCAGCAAAATACTGCCGTCTTCGCTGCCGAAACAACTGACGTCGGTCACTTCTGCGGCAATGGAAAAGGAAGAACACCGTTCGCGAATTTTATAGATTTTCCCGGATCCAAGTCCGGCGAGGTACAATTCGCCATTCACATCTTCGCCAAAAGAAGATAAGTCGTTATTGAGCGCGTTGAGCAATTCTGTTTTAGTCCACCCGCCCTGGCCATTGGACACCAACGACCATATTCTGCCCGTACAGTAATCCGTGTAGAGGTAATGCCCGTAAAGATCAGGATATTGGCTGCCCCGGTAAACATATCCGCCCGTGATGGAGCAGCCTCCGCTGTTGGAGTGGTCATAAACTGCCACCGGCGCTATATAATTACCTATGGGCCCGCAACCGGTGGTATTGTAAGTGGCATTGCCCTCGTAGCAGCGCCAGCCGTAGTTCTCGCCGCCGGCACTGGCTGCGGGCTGGAAATCAACTTCTTCCCATTGGCCCTGTCCTACATCTCCGATCCAGAGATCTCCCGTGAGCCGGTCAAAGCTAAAACGCCAGGGATTGCGCAGCCCCAGCGCCCAGATTTCGTTGGCCACAGCCGTTGAGCCGACAAAGGGATTGGTTGGAGGAATAGCGTAGGAAGTGCCATTATTTACATCAATGCGCAGCATTTTACCCAACAGCGAGGTGGGGGTTTGGGAATAGTTTTGAGGGTCGCCGCCCGAACCGCCGTCGCCAAGGCCGATGTACAGGTAACCATCCGGACCAAAATGTACATCGCCGCCATTGTGGTTGCTGTAAGGCTGATTCACACTCAATAAAATGACTTCGCTGTTCGGATCTGCAATATTTGGATTGGCCGTCACACTGAAACGCGAGACGCGTGTATGGCCGCTATTATTGGTGTAATTCACATAAAAATAGTTGCTGTCCGGAAACTCTGGATGAAAGTCTAAGCCCAATAATCCGCGCTCACTACCGGAACCGACCCGTGCATCAATATTGAGAAAAGGCGTCGCAAGGGGTTGCCCGCCCACGTCAATAATCCGGATGATCCCGTTTTGCTGCACAACGAACAGGCGTTCATCGCCTGCATGGCGGATTGCAAGCGGCTCTTGAAAGCCGGTGGCATAATCCTGTAATTCAATGATCGGCTGTGCCTGAAGGGAGAGCGAAGCCAGGAGTAGCGCTGCTAATGTAATTTTATTCATGCTGATATTTTTGATTGAAACGCCAAGATAGAGCCTTTCAGAGGATTGGGTGAAACGCAATGCCGGTAGTATGTCATATAGATGACTTACCTTTTTCAATACAAAATCAAAAAGCCTTATGGCTGATTTCGATTTACCATTTAAAAGACATTTGCCAAACCGCAATTGTTCAACTTGACAAAGAATCAGCTAACTTGTAAGGTATGCACGGTAGATAGTGCAAGACCCGCTCACATCGCCTTGCCCTGCGTTTCGTATAACGGAAACCGCTCCATCCACTCATTCACCTGGCGGCGCGTTTCCTTAAGCAGCGATTCATTGGTAACATCGCTGAGGGCTTTGTCTACCCAGTCCACGACCTGCGCACAATCCGCTTCAGAAAAGCCCCGGGTGGTAATTGCTGCTGTGCCGATGCGCATACCGGAGGTGACCATAGGCGATTGCGTATCGAAAGGCACCATATTTTTATTGACGGTAATGTCCGCTTTGCCCAACGTTTCCTCCGCTACCTTCCCGGTAACGCCTTTCGAGCGCAGGTCAATGAGCATCAGGTGGTTATCGGTGCCGCCTGAAATGATTTTGTAGCCTTGTTCCACAAAAGCGGATGCCATGGCCTGGGCGTTGCGCACAACCTGGTGGCAATACGTTTTGTACTCTGGTTGAAGCGCTTCCTGAAAAGCAACGGCCTTCGCAGCGATGACGTGCTCCAGAGGGCCGCCCTGCATGCCCGGGAAAACGCCGCTGTCCAAAATTGCAGACATTTTGATGAGATCCCCTTTTTTAGTCGTTCTACCCCAGGGGTTATCGAAGTTTTTGCCCATCATGATGATGCCGCCACGGGGGCCTCGCAGGGTTTTGTGGGTTGTGGAAGTCACGATATGACAGTGCTCCATCGGGTTATTGAGCAAGCCGGCAGCAATGAGTCCGGCAGGGTGGGCGATATCAGCCAGCAACAAAGCGCCAACTTTGTCCGCAATGGCCCGGAACCGCGCATAATCCCAGTCGCGCGCATACGCCGAAGCGCCGCAGATGATGAGCTTCGGCTTCACCTCCAGTGCTTTAGCCTCCACGTTGTCCATATCAATACGACCCGTTTCCTGTTCTACGCCATAAAAATGCGGTTCATAGACCTTGCCGGAAAAATTGACCGGCGAACCGTGCGATAAATGGCCGCCATGCGACAGGTCAAAGCCGAGGATGCGGTCGCCGGGCTTTAGCAAAGCCAAAAAAACCGCTGCATTGGCCTGTGCGCCGGAATGGGGTTGCACATTGGCATACCCGGCACCAAACAATGTTTTGAGCCGGTCAATCGCCAATTGTTCCACTTCATCCACCACCTCACAACCGCCATAATAGCGGCGACCCGGGTATCCTTCGGCGTATTTATTCGTGAGGCAACTGCCCATCGCATCCAGGACAGCCTGGCTTGTAAAGTTCTCCGATGCAATAAGTTCGATGCCGTGGCGCTGTCTGTCTAATTCTTTTTGCACCAGGTCGAAGAGCTGAGTATCTTTTGGCATTGTTCCTTGTTATATTGTTTAACAACCCGTCCCGAAACCAAGGAAAGGTTTAAAATATTGCAATTTTCGGGCAAAAGTACAATAAATCCGGCAACAAAAACCTTAATGTAGCCGTAACAGTAGTACACCTCCCGATACTTCGACACTGGGTATAAATAAAGAAATTAATGTTGGGTATATCTGCAAAGCGACTGTTGGCCGCACTGTTTTGTTGCGGCAGTTTTTTTTACACCAATGCTGCGACCGACAGATACCGGTGCATGTGGCGCGACGATCCATCTACAACGATGGTCATTGGCTGGGACCAGGTATCTGGTACCACGCCCACTGTTTTGTACGATGTGGTAGACAACGGGCAAAAGGCGGCGCTTTATAAAAGCACGGCACGACCCACGTTCAGCATTTCTTCCAAGGGGATGAAAAACCATTTTGCGCGGCTCACCGGTCTGAAACCCAACACGGTTTATTATTTCATCATCAAAGACAGCGAAGGGGTCAGCAAAAGATTTTCTTTCCAGACTGCGCCTTCTGATCCCAATTCCCGGATTTCCATCATTGCGGGCGGCGATTCGCGCAACCACCGCGAAGCGCGTCGGGATGCGAACCGCTTAGTCAGCAAGTTGCGCCCCCATGTCATTTTGTTCAACGGCGATATGACCGGTGGCGATACGGCACCCGAATGGCGCGAGTGGTTCGACGACTGGCAATTGACGATTGGGAGTGACGGGCGCCTTTTCCCGCTGATCGTGGCCAGGGGTAACCACGAAGCTTCAAATCAGTCATTGATAGACCTTTTTGATGTAAACCACCCTGATGTCTACTATGCTTTGAATTTTGGCGGTAACCTGCTTCGGGTGTATACACTCAATACCATGATTCCCGCAGGCGGCGCACAGCGCGCATGGCTCGAAAATGACCTCAAAACCCAAGGGGCTCAGACTACCTGGCGCATTGCACAGTACCACCATGCTATTCGCCCACACCATTCCGATAAAACAGAAAAGGACGAATTGCTGCTGAACTGGGCAACCTTTTTTCATAAATACCGCATGCATTTAGCCGTTGAGTCAGATTCGCACGTCACGAAGGCAACCTGGCCGGTGCGCCCTTCCAAAGAATCCGGGAGCGACGAAGGCTTCATCCGCGATGACGAAAACGGAACGGTTTATATAGGCGAAGGCGGCTGGGGAGCGCCACTGCGCGAAAACAACGACGATAAGTCCTGGACGCGCAACAGCGACAGTTTCAACCACTTCAACTGGATCTTCGTTGACGGGCAAAAAATGGAAGTCAGAACCATTAAAACGGATGGCTCCAACAAAGTACAGGAAATTGATCATAAAAATATTTTCTCCACCCCGGTAGGTTTGGTCGTCTGGAACCCGAGTAATGGCGATGTCATCACAATACGCAACAACAAAAGCGCACAGGTCGCCGCTGCTGCGATGGCGACCCCGACGACCCCGCAAAAACCGGCAGGCGGCGATGTGCTTGCTTCAAAACAAGGTTATACGATCACGAATTTTGTGATCGGCAAAAGAGAAAGCGACGTGACGATCCGCTGGACGGGGCGCAATGAGCCGGATGCCATTACGTACGAAATCCATCGTTCACTCGACGGAGGAAAGCAGTTTAAACTAATGGCTGCCGTACCCGGCAAGGGCAAGGTTGAAAAGCAGGATTATGCCCACCTGGATAAAGGGTTTGCGGTGAACAGCCAGTTTAAAAACGCACAGTACCGCATTAAAGCCCTCCGAAAAGACGGCCAGTTCAATTTTTTCTCTCCGGATCCACCAGCGCAGGCACAGGTTGATGTTCCCGAAAAGCCTAAAGAGGAAGCCCCCGTTACGCCACCTGCAGACGACAACAAATTGGTGCCCGATCCGACCACCGGAGCGGTACGCATAAAATATAATTTGGCCAAAACAGCCAACGTAATCGTCTTGCTTACGGATGCGCAGAACAAAGAAATATCGAAGGTTCCGCTCAACAATCAACCGCCGGGTGCCTACAATAAATCGCTCGATCTGAGCAGAATTGGCAAAGGGAAATACACCCTCGTCATCAAAGCGGAAGGCGCGGTTGTGGCGCAATACCAGGTCGAGAAAAGTTGATGTAAAGAGCAAGGGGTAAACTTGCAAGTTTGCAAACTTGCCCCTTGCTCTTTGCCACATCATCCAATCAGGCTTCCTCTCCCGAGCCTTCTGCTGCTTCTGCTTTAACTTGCTCCGCATTGACTGCGGAAATCTCCTTATCAATATAGTACAAGCTTTGCGGGCCGTCGCCAATCAGGCGGATGCGATCCATAATATTGCGCATCAGCGATTCTTCTTCGCGTTGTTCCTGCACATACCACTGCAGAAAAAGGTGTGTGGAGTGGTCTTTGTTTTCGTAGCACTTCGACAGCAACTCGTTAATGGAGGCCGTTACTTTCTGCTCGTGCTGGTAAACCATTTCAAACATGGCTTGAACCGATTTGAACTCGTGCGGCGGCTGTTTGATGGCCGGCGTCAGTGCAAAGCCGTCCACTTCGCTCAGGTAATTAAAAATCCGAAGCATGTGCTGGCGTTCTTCCGCAGATTGCCGGTGCATGAACTGGGCGCATCCGGCCAACCCCTTGCTGTCGCACCAGGATGCCATCGAAAGATAGAGAAAAGAAGCATAGCCTTCCAGCGCAATCTGTTCGTTGAGCGCCTTTTCCATGTTTTTAGAAATCATAAATCCATGTTTTGGTTGAATAAAAAGCAGGGAGATATAGCATTAATTAAGGACGAGTATCCAACTCTGAAGATCAAATTAACGCAATAAAACGGCAAATGTTTACCTTTTGGCCTCCTTGAGAACCATATAGCAGGAAAACTATTTGAATTTAAGCAAAGCATTAAACTTTATCTTTCATTCTCAGTCTATCTGAGCAAAACCGGAAACTTGCAAGTGGCAGACCAATTGATACAGGATGAACAAATCCTGATGTGGATGAAGGACGACCGGCAATCGGAGCGCGGCTTCCGTTTGCTCCTGCAAAAGTACCAGGAACGGTTGTACTGGCATATCCGACGGATGGTGACGGAACACGAGGACGCAAACGATGTACTGCAAAACTGCCTGATCAAAATATTCCGGAACATCCGGCAATTCGAAGGCAAATCGCAGTTGTACACTTGGCTGTACCGGATTGCCACCAACGAAGCAATCTCTTTTCTGGCACAAAAAAAGCGGCAACAAGTGTCGTCGCTGGATAACGACGAAAGCCATCTGGCCAATAAATTGCGCGCAGATGCTTATTTTGACGGAAACGAAGTTCAGGTTCATCTGCAGGCAGCAATAAAGGGGTTGCCCGAAAAGCAAAAACTCGTTTTTCAGTTGCGCTATTTTGATGAAATGAACTACCAGGATATGTCTGAAATGCTTGGCACTTCAGTAGGCGCCCTGAAAGCGTCTTTTCATCACGCTGTGAAAAAGGTAGAAACTTACCTGTCCGGCGTTCAAATTGATTGATGTTATGAGAAAGCAAGATGATTTAAAACAGGAATTGGAGGAATTGTCCCCGCTGCTGCACAAGCTCAAAGCGCAGGAGAACCCTTTTAAAACCCCGGAAGGCTATTTTGCCTCGCTGCCCGACGAACTCATTGCCCGTTTGCGCACCGAAGCGCACCCGGTGAGCGCTCCTGTCCGACCAACCTGGACAGATCGGCTGCTGGAATTTTTGGAATCCCTGATGCAGCCGCGCCTCGCAGTAGGGCTTGCCACCGTTGCCATTTTAGTCGTTACCGGATTGCTTTTGCTGCGTCCCGAAACCGGGAATGAGGCAACTGCATCTGAACAATTAGCAATGCTTTCGGATCTGAGCGCAGAAGAAGTCAACGATTATGTCACAGAAAACATCGAAGCTTTCGAGGAAGAAGAGTTGAGGGTGGCCGTTGCCGAAAGTGGGATTGAGGTAGAGCAGACCCTGCCAGCCATTGACCTCGATTCGGAAGCCATTGAGGAATACATGGAAGAAGCCATCCAGGAGATGGATGAAGAAGATTTGGAAACTTTGTTTTAACAACACCCAGCATAAAAACATTAAAATGATAGTCAGGAAGATATTTTTGGGAACGCTACTTTGCTGTTTGTTTGCATCGAACAGCTTTGGGCAAGTACTGGACGATGAAATGGAACGTCCAGGCGATAAAGTGCAGGCTGCAAGGGTTGCTTACATCACCCGGTGGCTGAATCTGACAACGCAGGAATCAGAGCGCTTTTGGCCGCTCTACAACGAATATGAAGGCGAAATGGAAAAAATCCGCACCAAGTACAAGCCGTTCAAGCGCCCGGAAGACATGACTGACGCCGAAGCGGAACGCCTCATCGTTTCCCGGTTTGAAATGGAGCAGGAGCTGCTGGCGCTGAAGCGCGAATATTTCCAGAAGTTCAAAACGGCCATTCCGACGCGGAAAATCCTGCAGTTTACCATTGCAGAAAAAGAATTTCGCAAAGAATTGCTGCGCAAAATGCGCGAAAATGGACCTCAAAGGCAGGGCAACGGTCGCCGGCGCAACTGATTTGCAGCTGTCTTTATCGTCCTATCGTAAGACAATCAATAAATCTATCAACCGCGTCCGCCGAACTGGCTATCACAAACTCCGGGTTGGAGCAGTGTGAATTTAGCTCGGCGGGCGTTTTTTTATTACGGTTTTTACAAATAATTAAAAAATAGCATTTTATAAAAAAAAGACCATTCTCTTTGACTTACCTACCGTTTCGTTAATTTTGCTTTAGAAAGCTAACTTTTTCCGTAGTTTTCCGATATAATCAAGGAACAAGCTTTGCTTGCGAAGATTGACGAATGCAGTTGGATATAAAATCCGGGTATGGATCCTATGAACAATAGTTTGGACAATCAGACTGGTACAGAACTGGTAAAGCGATACGAAACGCTGCTACAGGATAACTTGCCTTGCTTCTTTGAAGAAAGGGAGTTTTTGCGCATCATCGGGTTCTATGAAACCGAAGAACAATGGGATCGTGCTTTTGAAGCAGTGGATCATGCACTGAACTGCCACGGTTATTCTACGGATCTTCATTTGAAAAAAGCTCAATTGCTCATTGAAGGCCACAAGGAAGCGCTGGCACTGCAAGTGCTGGAGCAGGCTGCGATCTTCGACCCTGCCGAACCCGGCATCACCCTCATGAAAGCGGAAGCGCTGTGCTACCTCTATCGCTACGAAGAAGCGCTGGAACTGCTCGAAAACCTAAAAACGGAAGCCGATGCGGCTGGATTGAGCGATATCTACATGATAGAAGCCTTAGTCTATGAAACCCAGGAGGAGTACGAACGCATGTTTTATGCCCTCCGGGCTGCGCTTCAGGCGGATCTTACCAATCCGGATGCGCTGGAGAAACTGGGGTTGTGTATGGAGTTATCCCGGAAATACAAAGAAAGCATTCCTTTGTATGAGGAAGTACTGGACCACGATCCCTACGCCTACATGGCCTGGTATAACCTGGGGCATGCACATGCATACTTCAGCAATTATGAAGAAGCCATTGAAGCGTACGAATTTGCCATCGCCATCAACGACAAATACGAGTTTGCCTTGCGCGACTGCGCCGACCTCTGCTTTGAGCTGAAGCAATATTCCAAAGCCTTGCGCTACTACCTCGAGATTGCGGAACTTTCCGAGCCGGACAGCGATTTAATGCTGCACATCGGTCAGTGTTACCAGGAAACGGGGCAAACCGACCTGGCGCGCAGCTACTACCAAAGAGCCGTACAATTAGATGTCTTTAATGACGAAGCGTACTACTGCGCCGGGCAAGCTTACTCGCTGGAAGAAAAATGGAAACAGGCGCTGCGTTCCTACAAGCGCGCCATTCATATTGACTACCACCGCGAAGAATACCATGCCGCTATTGCCTACACCTATCACCGGTTGGGGCAGGCAGAAGACGCTGACCGGCATTACCGCGAAGCCATCGAGCTGGCTTCTGAAGAAAGTAATTATTGGCTGGAATACGCCGGGGTATTGCTGGAAACCAATCGCTTGGACGAAGCATTGAAATTGCTGGAAGAAGGGTCGGAGTTGACAGCTGAAACGGAATTGCTGTACTGCCGTATCGCCTGCCTGTTTGCCGCCGGCAAGAGACAGGAAGCGATTTATTGGCTGGGCGAAGCGCTTGCCGAGGCTTTTGACAAGCACCGGAGCCTGTTTGAATGGGCACCAGCATTGGAAACCGACAGCCAGGTTATGGCGCTAATCGCGTCTTATTCGACACGTTAAGAAATTATTAACACATTAAGTCGCAACAAAAAAAAGGTCAACGTAGTTTTTTACTATAGCAAAGAGACTTGTTTAAAGTTGGTTTTTCGTTTTGTTTTGATGCGTCTGTCCTGATCAACAGGGCAGACGTCTTTTTTTGTACTCATTCGAACAGTTCTGCAAACGCAAAACGCCCGCCGTCGAAAAGCCCCAGATCACTCAGCTTCAATTCCGGAATCACCAATAGCGCCATAAACGACAGCGTCATGAACGGCGCGCCAAGCTTAGATCCCAAAGTCTTTTTCACCCACGAATCTATTTCCGCGTATTGCCGGGCCACCTCGTAGCCGTCGGCATTGGTCATGATGCCAGCCACGGGCAGCGGCAGCACGTGCAAGGTGTGGCCATCCGTTGCAGCAATCCCTCCCCGGTGTTCAATGATGGCATTCACGGCGCGGCAAAGAGCCTCGTCATCCGTTCCAACGGCAATGATGTTGTGCGAATCGTGGCCAACGCAGGATGCAATGGCGCCCTGCCGCAATCCGAAGCCGCGGATGAACGCAACCGCCGGCGTGGCGTTTTGATAGCGGTTGACCACTGTTATTTTCAAAAGATCTTCGTTCGGATCGGCAATCGCCCATCCATCCCGTTGTTTCACCGGCGCAATACCGCTGCGCGTGACAATTTCGCCGTCAAGCGCTTCAATGTAGCGAATATTGGCGCTTGCTGCTGCAATCCGAAAATCTTTAGCAGCTTTGGGATCGGTTTGGAAATGGTTAATAATGGGCGCTTCTACCCTTTCGATCAGGGTTCGGCCATTTTCGGCCACTTTTTGGCCGTTGAGGTACGTGGCACGCACCCGGAAGGTTTCAAGGTCTTCCAGTTCGATAAAATCGGCAGGATCGCCCAAGCGCAGTTGGCCCACGTTCAGGCCGTAGTGCTGCACCGGGTTGATGCAGGCGACCCGCAGCACGTCAAACAGATCACACCCTTTTTTCAAAGCCCGGGCAACCAGTGTGTTGATGTGGCCGGTAATCAGGTCGTCGGGGTGCTTGTCGTCGGAGCAGAAAAAAATGCGGTCAGGGAATTGCGGCAACAAAGGAATCAGCGCCTCAAAATTTTTGGCGGCGCTCCCTTCGCGGATGATGACTTTCATGCCCAATTGAAGCTTTTCCAAGCCTTCCTCGTAGGTGAAGCACTCGTGGTCGGTGCTAATTCCTGCTGCGATGTAGCGCTTTGCGTCATCGCCGCGCAAGCCGGGCGCATGGCCGTCTATGGGCTTGCCGATCGCTTTGGCGGCAGCAATTTTGGCCATCACCACCGGGTCATCGAACAGGACGCCGGGGTAATTCATCATTTCCGAGAGGTAGGTGATTTCCGGCATGCGCAGCAGTTGTTCTACTTCCGCCACGGTCAGGGTCGCCCCCGCCGTTTCAAACGTTGTGGCCGGCACGCAGGAGGGGGCACCAAAATAAAATTTGAACGGCACTTGTTTTCCGTTTTCGATCATGTAGCGTACGCCTTCCATACCAAGCACGTTGGCAATTTCGTGCGGATCGGAAACGGTGGCTACCGTGCCATGCACGACCGCCATCCGCGCAAATTCGGAAGGGATCAGCATGGAGCTTTCTACATGAACGTGCGCGTCTACGAAGCCGGGCAGTAGCCAGGGGCCTTCATGGGTGGCTTCACCGGTGCGTTCGATGCGGGTAATTTTGCCTTCGCTGACGTGAATGACGCCACGGTAAATTTCGCGGCCCTCTATGGCGATGATGTTGCCTGAGATTTGCATGAGAAGGAGTGCTTTTTTTAAAAAATTCGCCGCAGACCAATAAGCCGGATCCTGTAATCCCAGCCGAAACTGGAACCTCCATCATTTATCTGGCCCTGTCGTCACCGACAGGATCTAGCTGCCTACCCCTCCCGGCTTTCCCGAAGGAAACCTGTGCGCGCAACACTGTAGCCCTGCGCAGCCAAACTGCGCCCGGACGACCGGGATGTACATGACATTTCAACCCGCGAGGTTTATCCCTCCCGGCTGTTACCAACCGGAAGCGTGCGCTCTTACCGCACGTTTTCACCCTTACCCCGACCCGAAAGCCGTGGCGGTATAGTTTTCTGCGACACTTTCTGTGCCTTGCCGGCAAAACCGGCAAAACCCCACCCGTTAGGTGGCGCGGCGCGCTGCGTTGTCCGGACTTTCCTCGACCGTCTTCTTCCCGAAGGAATCAGACAGCCACGATGGAGTAGCCCGCGGCGAATGTTAAAAGTAAGGATTTGTAATGGATTGAGGGGTGAAAAAATTCCTTCCGGAGCTTTTACATTTCCTTTACCTTGTTTTACAGGTATTTATCGGTGCGCGCGAAAACACCCTGTACTTTTGTGGCATGGTTCATTTTATAAAAACATCGAACATGAAAAGTACAAAAATCCTCGCGCTATTCCTGATGTGTAGCGCTTTTTCCACCCTTGCTTTCGGGTAAAGCTGCTCGGCAGCTTTTGTGGACAACAAAATTGTGGTAAACGAATACACACCCGAAGGCAAATGTTTCCTTCCATCTACCGCCACCGGCTTACTGACGGTGCAAACAGCCGACCTGTCGCCTACCGAAAGCATCCCCACCGGGAAACGGCCTTTTCAGGTTGCGATTCGCAACAAGGAGTTCAATACACTGCGCATGTTCACGCAGCGTACGTATCGCGAAATTGACCTTAAAAAGGTGTTGGCCAAGTGCCAGAAAGGCGATCACATTGTACTCCTGATGCTGGAAGAAGGTTACGCCCTGCGGCGGGCGGGAATTGGCCAGCGGCTGCTACAACCTGCGGGTGACCTTCGTACCTGCCAAAACGCCGCCTGCGCAACCCCGGGTCTGGATCACCGGCTGTTTGCTTGCGGTGATGGCTTTTGGAAGCTGGCGGTGGGCGCAACGCGAAGGTGTTCAGCCCGCTGTTTTGTCGGCCACCGAAGTTGTTAGCCTCGATCCTAATGCCCTGCACTTCGGCAATTCCAGCCTTGGTTTGGCCAACCAATTGCTCCTAGTCAATGGCGTCCGGGAATCCCTTACCTACTGCGAAGCCAAGCTGCTCCACCTGTTCATCAGCAATCCGAACCAGCTCCTGGAGCGGGAATTCCTGCTTAAATCGGTGTGGGAAGACGAAGGGATTATTGTGGGCCGCAGTCTGGACGTGTTTGTTTCGCGCCTGCGGAAGCTGCTGCGAGCGGATATCGGGGTGCAGATTGCGACGGTGCATGGGGTGGGGTATCGGCTGGAAGTGGGGTGAAGACCGGGAAGCCATTGCCGTTTTTAGCAAGGGCGTAGCGCAGTTTCCTGCCGATGCCCGTTTCCTGCGCCACCGGGCTTACCCACACCACACATCGCGGCGGGCGGGTTGCGTTCCCTTACGACTACGACAAGACTTCGCTTGGACTCGCAAGACAAAAAAAGTCTCCCGCGAGGCCGCAAAGCGGCTTCCAGTGTATTTATCCGGTTTCAAATTTCCGCTACCCTCACAAATTCGACGTAATCAACAAATCCAGATCCGTAGATTTAATGTGAAAGCGCTGCCCCAGGTAGGTGTTGGTGAGGCTGCCCTTGTAGGTATAAACCCCGTGGCGCAGGCCCGGATTCGAAAAAAACAATTGCTCAATGCTGTTGGTGCTGCCCGCTTTGAGCAGGATGGGCGTCATGATGTTGCTGATGGCGATGGAGGCCGTGCGCGATAGGCGCGAGGCGATATTGGGCACGCAGTAGTGGATCACCTCGTGGCGTACAAAAGTCGGGCGTTCCATGGTCGTCACTTCGGACGTGGCGAAGCAGCCGCCCTGGTCTATACTCACGTCCACGATGACGGAGCCGGGGCGCATCTTGGAAACCATGTCTTCACTCACCACGACGGGCGTACGGCCTGCGCCGGAGTGGATGGCACCAATGACCACATCGGCGGTGATGAGTTCCTGCTCTAAATAATGCGGGTTGAGGGAAGACGTGAACAAGGGTCGGCCCACTAAATTTTGCAATCGTTTGAGTTTATAGATGTTGTCGTCGAACACGCGCACTTCTGCGCCGAGGCCCAATGCGGCTCGGATGGCGTATTCCGCTACCACGCCGGCACCCAAAATGACCACTTTAGCGCTCGGAACGCCCGATATGCCGCCCAACAGTACTCCTTTGCCGCCGCTGGGCCTGGCCATAAGTTCGGCTGCCGTCAGGATGGCGCTGATGCCCGCCATTTCGCTCATGATGCGCACCACGGGGAAGCTGCCGGAGTCGTCCTTGATGTATTCCATCGCTAAGGCGATGACCCGGTGCTGCCGCAGTTTGTGGATGTAATCGGGAGAAATGGTCGGCAATTGCAGGGGCGAAATCAGCAATTGGTTGGGGCGCATCAGGTCTATTTCCTGTAAGGAGGGCGGCGCCGCTTTCAGAATGACGTCGGCTTTATAAACCTGTTCCTGGCTGTAAGCGATTTCCGCCGCGGCTTCGGAATATTCGTGATCAGAAAAACTGGATTTTTCGCCGGCACCGCTTTCCACCAGGATGCGGTGGCCATGCGCCACCAGCGATGCTACAGATGGCGGCACCAAAGCCACGCGGTTTTCCTGTAGTGTTGTCTCCCTGGGAATGCCAATAAACATTTTTCCGGGTGCCTGGTGTACCTGCAGCATCTCCGTCTGCGGTTCTAACTCTGCTTCCTTCAAGCTGCTGGGAATGGGTATGCGACGTTCCTTCTCGCTCATATCTTCCACACGATTTGGTTGGTACTGCGTTTTTTTCTCCTCTCTGCCGCGGGCAGGAGACTATTTTTACAAAAATAGAATTTTCCGTTGTGAATCGTTTACTAATTCCAGCTTAATTCTGAGGGCATCGGGCGGCAGGAGCGGCTCGATCAATTCCGGCCATTCGATAAAGCAATAAGCCGCATCCTCTAAGTAGTTTTCCACCCCGATGTCCAGGGCTTCCTGCAGGGTTTTCAGGCGGTATAAATCGAGGTGGTAAACGGCATCCCCGCTTTCCGCAAGGCTGTATTCGTTCACGATAGCAAAGGTCGGGCTGGATACATTTTCGGCGATGCCAAGCACCCGGCAGAGCGCGCGCACAAAGGTTGTTTTCCCGGCGCCCATCGGTCCGTAGAGTGCCACCTTCCTGCGATCGCCCATGCGCTGCAACAGGGTTTCTGCTGCCGTATCTATCTGAATAAGATCAAATTCAATTTCTTCCATTTGAGCGAATTATGAAACCCGAAGTGTACAAATTCTTTACATTTGAAAAAAAACAACCAGCTATGGATAAAAGATTGTTGTTCTTATGCCTGCTCACAACCCCGTTTCAGTTGCGTAGCCAGGAGGAACCGGCGGAGAGCGCCCCGGAAACCTTCACCATCGTATTGAGCCAGGACAACGCTTTTGGCTTCAATCCGTCCTTGTACGGCAGCTATGGCATCGGCAAAGATGACTCCTGGGACGGGATTTCCCTGACTTTCTACAATATTTTTTGGACGAACCCGAGTTATGGCACCCTGATAGACGGCTCCGATCTCTGGTTGGAAACCGGCGTGGGCATTGAACTCAGCGCCCTTTCCGGCAAAGTTTACGTCAACCCGTCTATCGGACTCACGCACGGGAAGTTGCTTTCCGACAGTCCGAGGGGATCTCTTGCGGAAGGCATCGTCCCCAGTGTCAGCGCGACGTTCAACGACGGACGATTAGAGGGCGAAGTGTTTTTTGCCTACTACAAAGCGATGAAAAACAAAGGCAGCAATTCCGGCGATTATTTGCTGTATTGGATTCTCCCGGGCGTTCGGGTCTCCAAACGCGTCTCCCTCGGTATGCACTTCGAGCGCTTCGACCGCATTCGCCACGCACGCGGCGAAACGGGCAACCAATATACCTGGCTGGGTGGCTACCTCAAATTCAACCTCAGCAACCGCTACATTTTTCGCTTTTCTGCTGGCGTCAATTCCGCTGACAACGGCATTTATAGCGATAATTTTTACAAGCTGGCGGCGACGATTATTTTACCGTGAGGTTGGTTGCTGGTTGCTCAAACTTGCCTACTTGCCCCTTGCCCCTTATTTGCCCCTTCCTACACCCACTGCCAGGGCCAACCCCATTCCTCCGGGGCTGCGTCTCTCCGGCACAAGCCCAACAGAAACCCGCCGCCGCCTGCCCCGCACAACTTCATGCGGAAATCGTCGCCTTCGAGGCTGCGTTCCCAAAGCGGCAAAAATTCGTTCGGGATCATCTCGCGGAAATGAGTCAATTGAAACCGGCTAATGGCTTCGGTGCAGGCAAAGAGGCGCGCTTCGTCTAAGTCTAAAAATGCCTGAATAGCCGCGTCCACGGCGGGTTTCAACACAGCCTCCACCTCGTGTTGGAAGGATGCTGCGCGGCATTTTTCCAGAAACAGCTGCACCAAAGGTCCGGTTTGCCGGGCTTTTTCCGTGTTGAACAGAAAAAACCGAAATTCCTGCGGCCATTGCACCCCGGGCAACACGCTGACCGCGTCTGAACCAGACAACAGAACGGGCCGGTTCACATAGCTGATGAAAGGGTCAATGCCCGAACTGGATGCATGAAAAAAACCTTCTAAAGCAGCCAACTCCGCTTTGAGCGCCGGCAAGCGGGTCGCATCGCCAGCCGACACCGGGTTCCGGGCGTAGCGCTCGTACACCGCCGCCACCAACGCGCCCGAACTGCCTAAACCGTATCCTGTGGGAATATTGGATTTGAAATAAAGTCCTTCTTCCAGCTCTTTCTGAAAGCGCAGGTAGTCCATTTTTTTCGCTTGTTGCGCCAGCCAGGCGGCAAAACGCGGCAGATCCTGTTGTAAGGCTGCGGCCGCTGCTTTCCCCGCCCAATCCCATGCGCCGCCATAGCGCGCAAGCGGAACCGCCAAGGCTTTGGAACCCCGGATGACGGAATATTCTCCAAAAAGGAGGAGCTTGGAAGGATAGGTTTTGTGCATGGGTGGATGCGGCCTGGTTTGACCTCCTAATTCTCGATAAGCGTTAAGGACAATCTATTGTATTGACTTCCTGAGTCTTCAGCAGTGAGCTTGTAAGTGTATTTCCCGAAATTTAGCGGGGTTTCACCTACATAGTCAAAGGGTTGATGGGTAAAGGTCTCGCCATCTATTTGTAATTCAACAAAAGCGTACCTGAATGCAGATTCAAATGTTTTATATTCTGAAATCTGGTTTGCGTTAAGGTCTCCATAAACATCTTGACCGGTTCCTATATTTACCACTATGTTTTTAAAGTCAAAGTCGCTTGCATTTTCTATTCTGATCAATACGCCCGTAAAAACCTCATCCTGGGTACACCCCGTTAACAGTAAGAATCCTGAAAATAGCAAGGGAATGATCTTTTTCATTGTGTTGAGTTTAAGATTAAGTAGAAGATTCTACTTGTAAGACGTCTGAATTGGGTGATTTCGGTTGGTGCCTTGCTACTGTCGTCTTTTTGATGAATTCGTAAACACCGACTATGTCACCCCTACAAATGTTTCCGGAGGAACGGCCCTGTAATAGTCTACCGGCGACAGTTTGACGACAAGCCATTTAGAATTGCAGTCATCTTGTACTTATGATTATTTCCATTCGTGCTTTGAGCAGAACCAATAAATGGTAAGATTGCAGAACCAATCGCCTCTGCGCTCAGGAGGCGAGGGGGCTTGCATGTTCACCCTTTTCGAGCTTGCCCATTCCACCTTGCAACTTCCGCCACCCCCAATACCCCACAGCCAGCAACGCCAACAGCCCCGCCACCAACCACCACACCCACTCTCCATCCGGCAAATCCAGCGGCTCCATATCCCCAATCGTCACGAACGCCGCCCAGAAGAAAGGGTGCGCGCGGTTGCCAGAGGCCTCATCAAGGTAATTTATTTTGGCCTGCCGCAGCGCTTCGTCTTTGGGGAGGTCGTTCTTCAGACCCCGGTAGTAGCGTTGCATCAACGTAGCCGATTCGCGGTCGCTGATGCGCCAAAGGGTAGTGACTAAGCTGTTGGCACCAGCGTAGGAAAATCCGCGGGCCAGACTCACGACCCCTTCGCCACGCCGCAGTTTGCCGACGCCCGTTTCACAAGCGCTGAGCGCCACCATGTCGGCGTTCAGCACGATGGTGTATAAGTTTTTCAGGTACAGCAAATTGCTATGTGCCGTGTCGTTGGTTTCGCTGAATGCAACGTAGGCGTATTCGCCGTTTTCGTTGTCTGCTTTGGCGTGGGTGGCTAAGTGTAGTACTGCATAATCACCTGCCAGCGCTTTGAAGGATTCCACTGTAGCTTCCGGCCCGACTAAGGTTTTTGTCGGAAAAAGTTCCCCGATATCCACCACTTCGGCGAGGTTGTCTTCCAGTGCGCCAAAACTCCGGCGGCGTTCATCTGGACTCCCCACGGCCAATGCCGCTGAAAAACTAGGCGCAATCGCCAACACTTGCCGGTATTTCGGGCGGTTTTGACGCTGCCGCATTTCTTCCAATGACAGCACCGAATGGGCATAGGAAAAACTGTATTGGCGCAGGCAATAAGGCCAGTTGCGGAAACTGCTGTTCAGGTCGGCTTTGGCCGTCAACAGGGCTTCGAAGGGCAGGTATTCCAGCAACCCGTCAGGAATAACCATCACGCGGTAGGGCAGGTAGGCTCTAATGGGTTGCAGCAGTTTTTCATAAAGGCGGTAAGCGCCATCGGCGTAGGCGCGCACCAATGAATCGGCGGGGGTCAGCACGTAGCCGTAAATATGCCCCCGCAGGGCTTTGATGTCCTGATCCAAAGAACCAACCGGCGTTTTGGTCATGACAAAAGCCCCGTCGCCACGATAAACTAAGGTATAGATGTGGTCATCGCCAACAAAATACTGCAATAAGGCTTCCTGAGGCAGCAAGAGGCGGTTTACGATGGCCGCAGTTTCGGCGCTTCGGTCTGCGTGTTTGAGGTCGTAATAGTTCGGAAAACGCTGTTCCATCTGTTTCAGCAAAGCCCAGTATTGTTCGCGCAGGATGAACAGGCTGTCGTTGAGTTGGTGCAGCAGGTCGCCCTCCATTTGTCCGGAAGGTAATTTGCGCTCCGATTCGTATTTGCGGCTTTCCAAAACGGCAATTTGCTCGCGCAGCCTGTGTTCGCGCACCAACACCGTGTCGGGTATGCCCGCCATGATGCCGGCTTTGGCCTGTTGCATCATTTCTTTTAGTAAAATGCTCCGGCTTTTTTCCATGTAGCGCATGGCTCGGTCTACGTATTTTCGATCGCCGTGAAGCTTGTAAAGCTGGTAGTTGACTTCGATGATGCTTTCGAAAATATAATAGAAACGATCTACTAAGTACTGCTTGGAATCGGAATCGTCAAAAGAACTGATGATGTGGTCAATCAAACGGATACAAACGTCATAGTCTTTATGAGCCTGTTCGAGGTCTTCTTCGCAACCGTACTTTAAATACAATTGCAAACTGTTTTTGGCTTTGAAATAAAGGGTGATGAGCAGGCTGGGCTTGTGCCCGATGATTTGTTCAAATGGCAGGCTTTTCCTTTCGTCAAATTCCACA
>JBBQGV010000044.1:0-39864 GCA_038323375.1 Chitinophagales bacterium | reverse complement strand
TGCGAGATGACTGCAAATTTTATTTTAGATAAGGCAAAATTCGCAGTCGAATACGGGTGATTCGGCGAAAATTTTAACGCGGTATAAAATCAAATTTGGTCAACTCGCGCAAACAGTACCCCGTCGCAACAAGTCTAATATAGTAGAGGATGCCGAGCCGCATCATGAGCTGGCCAATAATGCGCTGGTTAATTTTGGGCGCGTTGACTCCCATATAGATGGTGTTTTCAGTCATGGAACCTGGTTTTTACAAAAATAACGACTTTTTAGAGATATACGCCTATGATAAGGTTCATTTCACACAACGTTCTTCTTGCGTCGTGTCCGTTGTGCCGTTGTGCGAGACAAAGAAATTGTGCTACCTTCGCTTCATGTCATCTGAAAGTCTTCGAAAAGATCTGATCACGCGCATTGCCCGGGTGGAGGAGGCGAGTTTTGAGGCTACGGCATTGGCTGTTTTTCGCTACCAGGCGGAACACAATCCACTTTATGCGGAATTTATTCGCCTCATTGGCATTCAACCTGAAAACGTAACCCGGTTGGCGAACATTCCTTTTCTGCCGATTCGGTTGTTCAAAATACACGACCTCCAAACTGCCGCCTGGTCGCCGGAAGCAGTATTCAGCAGTAGCGGCACAACGGGGCAGGCAACCAGCCGTCACTTCGTCCGCCACTTAGACTGGTATTTGTCCTGCACGAAGCAAGGATTTGAATCCTTTTACGGCCCGGTAGAAAACTACTGCATGCTGGCTTTACTCCCTTCCTACTTAGAGCGCAGCGGCTCTTCTTTGGTGACGATGGCGGATTATTTCATCCGGTTGTCCCGGTATGAACAGAGCGGCTTTTTTTTGTATGACTACGAGCCGCTGCTGGAGCGCTTAGCCTGGTGCCGGCAACACAGTGTCCCAACCCTGCTGCTTGGCGTGAGTTTTGCCCTGCTCGACCTGGCGGAAGCGCACCCCACGCCGTTGGGCGATACCGTTATTATGGAAACGGGTGGCATGAAAGGGCGGCGTGAAGAAGTAACCCGCGATGTATTGCACGAAAAACTCAAATCGGCTTTCGGCGCTACGCAAATCCATTCTGAATACGGCATGACCGAATTGTTGTCACAAGCCTATTCCAAAGGCGATGGATTGTTCCGGCCTTCGCCAACGCTGCGGGTACTGATCCGGGAAACCTCGGATCCGCTTAGCATCGAACGCCCGGGAAGACCTGGTGCCATCAACCTGATTGACTTGGCTAATTTGGACACCCTCAGTTTTATTGCCACGGACGACCTCGGCAGGGGGTATGCGGATCACAGTTTTGAAGTGCTCGGGCGGCTGGATTACAGCGAGGTTCGGGGGTGTAATTTGATGGTGATGTGAGGGATTCGGGAGTTGAAGTTTTGAGCGCGGGCAGAGCCGGTAGGGTGCGACCCTCGCAGTCGCCCAAACACTCAACGAACCACCAACAAGAAGGATTTGAAGATTTGAAAATTCTATTTTTTCAACCTGTACAAAGTCGAAGGGCAAAAATTATTAGATTTGTCGCGCCAATCGCATTGCGGCAATAAACAAGTATGATCAAGAGCCTCCAAATCCGGAACTACGCCATTATCGAATCGCTGGAAATCAATTTTTCCAAAGGTCTGACCATCATTACCGGGGAAACCGGTGCGGGTAAATCTATCCTGCTTGGCGCGCTCGGCTTGATTATGGGCCACCGCGCCGATTCCAAGTCGCTGTACGACGAAAGCGAAAAATGTGTAGTCGAAGGCGCTTTTGAGGTCGTTCAATATGGCCTGCGCGCATTTTTTGAAGCGCATGACTTAGACTACGATGATGAAGTGGTCATTCGCCGCGAAATTGCACCTTCCGGAAAATCGAGGGCGTTCATCAACGATACACCGGTGAATCTCAACGTTTTGCAGGAACTGAGCGGCGCGCTGATTGATTTGCACCAGCAATTCGACTCCCTCGACATCCACAATGTTTCTTTTCAACTGCGGATGCTCGATGCCTTAGCCGACAACAAGACATTGCTCGAGGGGTATCAGGAGATTTACCGCCACTACCACTCCGAAAAGAAACAATTGGCCGAACTCGTCCAGCGCAATGAGCGGAGCGCCCGGGAAATGGACTTTTTGACCTTCCAAATGGAAGAGTTCAACCAGGCTGAATTGGTTGCAGGCGAACAGGAGGCGTTGGAAGCGGAATTGTCGCGCCTGACGCACGCAGAAGACATCAAACGTACGTTATCCGGCGCGTTTCAACACCTTTGCGACAACGAATTGGCCGTCATCAACCAGTTGGAGGAGATTGGTTATTCGGTGGCTGCGGTCGGAAAAATAGACGCGGCGATCGGAAAACTGCACGAACGATACATAGGCTTAGTGGCTGAATTACAGGATATTGGCGATGAATTTAACCGCATCGCAGAAGCAACGGAATACAACCCAGAGCGCATTCAGGAAGTCCAGACACGCTTGGATCTGATCTACCGGCTGCAAAAAAAACACGGCGTTTCGGACGTGGAAGCGTTGCTGGCTCTGCAAGGCGAGGTCGAAAAACAATTGGGCGCGTTTGGCGATTTGGGCGAATCCATTCGCAACCTGGAGGAAGGCATCCGCGTGAAAGAAGCCCGGCTGCTGGAAATTGCTGAACAACTGCGCGAGCGCCGCAAATCCAAAGCGGAGCCGTTTGAAGCACACGTGCAGCACATGCTCGGTCAGTTGGCCATGCCCAATGCGCAATTGAACGTCGTTTTCAAAGCCCTTGAAAACTTGGGATCAACGGGCTTCGACGAAGTGAATTTCTTCTTTGCCGCCAACAAAGGCAGCCGCCTTCAAACGATTAAGGATGTGGCTTCCGGCGGGGAATTGTCACGCCTTACTTTGGTAACAAAGTCGCTGGTTGCCAGCGCCATTCCTTTGCCTACCCTGATTTTTGATGAAATTGATACCGGGATTTCCGGCGATGTGGCCCTGCGTATGGGCAATATCCTGCGCCAGTTGAGCAACCACCACCAGGTGGTGAGCATAACCCACTCACCACAGGTCGCTTCAAAAGCGGACGTCCATTATTTTGTGTACAAAAAAGAAAACGAAGACCGAACCGTTACGTTGGTTCGGTCGCTGACGCCCGACGAACGGGTGCGCGCCATCGCTACTATGCTGAGCCAGAGTCCGCCCAGCGCGTCGGCGATGGAGAATGCCCGTGAATTGTTAAGTATGGTCTAATATGTGTCTGTTTTTATAGTCCGATAGCTGCGTTATGTTTGGCCTCAAAATCGGTCATTTACATCGGTAAAATCCCGCTTTTGGAGCCAAACATGCCTTGCTCTCGAACTCTAAAGAACAGACACTCGACCTTACATCTAAAATCTAATATCTTAAAAAAACAAACATGGCAAATAACCTTTTACAAGGCAAAAAAGGCATCATTTTTGGCGCCTTAGACGAAAAGTCCATCGCGTGGAAAGTAGCCGAGCGCTGCCACGAAGAAGGCGCCCAAATTGTGTTAACCAATGCGCCGGTGGCTTTGCGTTTTGGCCAGATCAATGAGCTGGCGGCCAAACTGAATTCGGAAATCATCCAGGCCGACGCCACTTCGGTGGAAGATATGGAAAACCTGTTCAAGCGCTCCATGGAAATATTTGGCGGGAAAGCGGATTTTGTATTGCACTCCATCGGGATGTCGCTGAATGTGCGTAAAGGACGAAGCTATACCGACCTAAACTATGATTTCATGCTCAAGACGTTCGATATTTCGGCGGTTTCTTTCCACAAAATGATGCAAACCATCTGGAAGTTGGACGCGATCAACGACTGGGGATCCATCCTGGCGCTGACCTATATTGCTGCACAGCGTGTGTTTCCGGATTACAGCGAAATGGCGGAATCCAAAGCGTTGCTGGAATCTTTCGGACGCAGCTTCGGCTACCATTTCGGGACAGCGAAAAAAGTGCGCGTCAACACCATTTCCCAATCGCCTACCTTGACCACAGCGGGTTCTGGCGTTAAAGGGTTTTTCGACTTTTTTGGATACGCCGATAAGATGTCGCCACTCGGCAACGCACCCGCTGAGGCCTGCGCCGACTATTGCGTGACGATGTTTTCGGATCTGACGCGTTTTGTAACTATGCAAAACCTGTTCCACGACGGCGGCTTCTCGAATATGGGCATGAACCCGGCGCTGATTGAGGTGCAGGAGTAGAGGGAATTGGTTACTGGTAGATATGGAGTAAGATAGAGGTTTCGGTTTCTTCAACCATTCCAGCCACACCAGTAACCAATAATCAGTAACGAAATTTACCGCTCTTCCCTAATCCTGAACCCATCTTCCACCGTTTTTCCCCTCGCCTGCAAAGCCGGATGGTAGTTTTGGGGCAGGCAGGGCGGTATGGCATCGCGGCAGTAGTTATCGGGGGCAACCAAAACTTCCACCTGATTCAAAAATTGGGTCGCATACGCAGCTTCATACTGCGCAGACACCGGATGCAGCCAGTGTTTTTGCAACTCAAATCCAAGAATTTTTTGTTGTAAAATCGGCGATTCATGGGTATGCACCCAGTGATGTTGTACATCAAGGGCTTCATAAAAAGAAGCCGCCACACTTCTGATCAGGGAGATGGCCAGCAGCACCGCCAAGCCGGTGGTAACCCATTTTAGGTTGCGTTTCATCAACCCTTCAAAGCTGATGAAAATGGTGATGCACATAAACACGAGTATCCAGTGCCAGCCGAACCGCAGCGCAGGAAAATTCCAAAACCAACACAAAATCGCTATAAATAACAGGCAGGCAAGCCACCGGATTTGACGGTGCTCGCTCTTCTTTTTGATGAAAAACAGGCGTACCCACAGCAACATGCAACAAGCCATGCCCATAAAAAAGACTTTGCCGATCGTGAGCGCCCAGGTAAATTCGAACCAACCCGGCAGCCAGGTTTGCAACGCAGGTTGCGTTGTTTCGTATTCATTAAAAAGGCGGACAATCCCGACTTTTGCGTATTCGCTCACATAGTGATAGACGCCCTGCGCCAGTGTGGCCGGCACTTTCCAATCTGTATCAAAAAGATCGAGGAAATAAATCGGGTATACCAAAAAGCCCGAAATGTAGTAGTTCCGCGCGGTCCAAGACAGTACAATCACGCTTCCGAACAATGCGGTCATCCCGAAGACGCGCCCTTGCTTTTGCCAGATCAATTCGTAGGCCAGCCAAAGCGCAATGGGAGCCATGAGCACCGCCGAAAACTTGTTGGTCACCAAAAAGCAGAAAAAAAGCAGGCTCCAGACCGTTTGCCAGTTGGGGCGACCAAATTGATTTTGCTCCATTTGCCGGATGAGGAAAACCAATAAATACATTGGGCCGTAAATGTTTAAAAAGTCGGCATCCACGCTGGAAAGATAAGCCCGGAATAAAAACACCAGCGCTGTGGCTTGGATCATGCCCGACAGCAAATGTTCCCTGTCCCCACGCAGCAATTGCCCAAACCCTGCCAGAAAAGAACCACCGATCAGTACGAAAAGGAAGCTGTTGAGGTCGTATAAACCGCCTTCATATAGCCACGCTACGCCAAATAGGGCATTCGACATGTAAATGGCCGGATTGAACCCCATTCGGTCTTCAATATTGGCAATGCCGGGCACAACGGGGTAATTTTCTATCCAGCGGATCAACGGCAGGTGGTAGGCCGCTTCGTCTTCGATTTCGGAAAAACCAATGGTTTTGACGATGGCGATGACCAGCAGCAACAAAAAATAAAAGAGGGTCACTCGGTGGCTTTTGGAAAAAAACGCCCATTGGTTTTTAAAAAAAACTGTCCAGGAACGCCTGTTTACGTAGGCCAAAACCAGCGCACCTGAGCTAAAAAGCAAACAGGTGGTCTGCCCAATCGGCATCCACAAAGAGGCCAAATTGCAAAAGGTAGTCAGTCCGGTCAGGCCGATTAACACAACGGTGGTTATTCCGACTTCCGGTGCTGCGGGGTCGGTCCACCGGCGGAGTCCGCAATAGATTGCAAAGCCCCAGACGCTGCAAATAACGAAGATGAACAGCCAATTGGCCAAAACGATCAGCATGGTTTTCTTTTTAGCAGGCTCAACAGCCACTTGTAAATTTCGCGGTTCCAACGCCTGACCCCAAATCCATACAACACAAGGAACAGCAGGATACCCAAAACGTGTGCCATGCCCAATGACCGGTTGTAGGATGCAATCAGTGGCAAGGCCGCAAACCCGCAAAACAGCGCGGGACGGAGGACAGCTTTATTAAAATCGCCGATTGCCATGCCTAACTCTTCGGGCAAAATTTTGAGGAATACAAAAGCACAAAGCAAGCCCTGAACGATGGTCAGGGCGGCGGCGGCAAAAACAAGTTGCTGGCCGGCAACGATTGCCAGAGCTACTAAAGTCAAAACGCCCTGGGCCATTCCGGCGCGTTGCCAGAGGTGGATTTTCCCTTTTGCCAGCAGCAAACTATCAACCGGATTGAGTTGGGTAGCGACCATTGCCGAAAGGCAAAGCCATTGAAAAACAGCCGTATAAGGAACCCAGGTTGCTCCAAAAACGAACCCGACAATGGGCGCTGCCAACAAAATGGCGAGGACATAGGCAGGAAAAAGCAGGGTATTTAATCCATTGAGCAGCCCCAGGTAGGCTTTGCGCAAATAAAGGGGCCTAGATTGCAATTTTGACAACAAAGGAAAAGCAACCTTTTCGGCGGCACCTGCGATTAGTACGGCAGGCCGAAAAACAATCCGTCGAAAGGTATCATAGACACCGAGTGCTTCGACGCCCCAAAATTTGCCGATGAGCAGGGTGTCCAATTGCCCGACGAAATGCGTGGTCAGCCGTTCTCCAAAGTGGCTGAAACCACTGCTGAACCAGGGTTTGGCCTCCTCCGGCCTCCATACGGGAGCAGGACGGAACAACGGCCTGCCTGCCGCAATCAGCAGGATCGTTTCCATCAACTGGCGCACGAGATAGCCCAGAATCAATGCCCAGGCCTCCCATCCCCTCCAGGCTAAACCACAACTTACGAATAACGCAGTGGCAGCGCCGATCACCTCAATGCGAGTCAGCCAGTCAAAGCGGAAGTTTTTTTGCAACAAGACCTTATATTGTGCGCCGAATCCCCCGACAAAAAGCGTTGCAGCATACACTATTGTGAGAGAAGCCAGTTGGGATTCGCCATAAAAATGAGCCATGCCCCAGCCGCTCAGTGCAACCAACGCCCAAAGGACAGCACCTTGAAGCAGGTTAAACCAGTAGAGGGTAGAAAGGGCATTGTGGGGTGTTTGGGGGTGTTGTATGACCGCGGCATTGACACCGCCCTCCTGGAGCTGAGCTGCCAAACCTACCCAGACACTGCTCAGGGCAGCAAGAGCCAGCTCGCTTTTGGGAAGCAGGTGGGCAAGCACGATAACCTGTCCCAATCCCATCGCTGCGGCCAATAGCGCTGCTGAAAACGAACGGCGGGTGGCAGAGTGGAGGGAATTTGACGGCATTTGTTAGTTGACTAAAGCATGAACCACAACAAGCACAAATATATCGAATTCTCCAAAGAACAGGTACTTCCCCTGCACCTACAGCCGTGGTGGCTCGATGCCGTTTGTGCTGAAGGGCGTTGGGAGGTGGCGTTGTCTTTCGATGGTTCGGGTAAGATTGACGGCGCGCTGCCTTATTATTTGTCGGGTTCATGGCTGCGCACCATCCGCATGCCGCCATTCAGCGATTATGCCGGGATATGGCTACGATTCCCTGACACGCCGGGAATGAAACCGGAACGCCACTACGACATTGAAACGCGCATCGTCAGTTCCCTTTGTGCTCAGTTGCCCCAAGTCCCTTATTACGACCAGTCTTTTTATCCGGAGTTTGAAAACTGGCTCCCTTTTTACTGGCAAGGCTACCGGCAAACGACGCGCTATACTTATCTTTTGGCTCCAGGTACTTCCATAGAGGCGTTGTACGAAGATTTCCGGAGTTCGCTGAAAAAAGATTTGCGCAAAGCTGAACGCAGTGTGGAAATTTCACAATCGGATTCGCCGGAGGATTTTTATGCGGTGTATGAACAGTCTTTTTCGAGGCAAAACAAGGCACCAACGCAATCCCTTCACAACCTGATTGGCTTAGATGCTGCCGCAGCCAAGCACCAGTGCAGGCGCATTTACCTCGCCCGAGATCGTGAAAACGGAGCGCTGCATGCCGGTTTGTACGTTGTATGGGACGATCACCAGGCTTACTTATTGCTCAGTGGTGCCGACCCTGCGCTTCGTGCGAGCGGCGCTTTGTTTTTATTGCAATGGCAAGCCATCCAGGATTTTACGGCAAAAGGGCTGCGGGTAGATTTTTGCGGAAGCGTTTTGCCAAAAGTTGAAAATGCGTTGCGCGCATTCGGGGCTGAAAGAAAGGAGTACTACCGGATTTATAAAGCGGGCAACCGATTTTGGCGTTTGCTGGCCGTGTTGCTTAATAAAGATTACTGATGATGCCGCCAACGCTAACTACCAAGCGGATGAACAACGCCGCAACCCGGGCGCTGCAATGGCTGGAACGGTGCATCGCAGTGAACGGGGGAACAGGAGCGGCTGCCTACCGGCACCTGTGGCGGGGTTGGGCATCGCCTTATCCGGAAACGACCGGCTACCTCATTGAAACGCTGTTTGATTACCACCATAGCCGGCTGGATGAATCGTTAAAACAAGCTGCAATTTCCTGTGCCGACTGGTTGGTGCAGTTGCAACAGGCCGACGGTGCGTTCCCGGGTGGGGTAGGGGTGAAGGGGGCACCCATCGTTTTTGATACCGGGCAAATCCTTTTTGGCTTGACACGGGCTTATGCGGAAACCGGCGATTCGCGTTACCTTCAATCAGTGGAAAAAGCAGTAAACTGGCTTTTGTCGCGCTGGGAAATGGATGGATGCTGCAAGCAAAACGCCTACGTGTCGGGATACGAGCCAAGCTACTATACCCGGGTGGTTTGGGCGGTATTGTACGCGAATCAGTACCTCCGTGCGGAGTCTGTGAATCAAGTTATGCAGACCGCGTTATTGCATTATGCCGCTAAGATTACTTCGGTGCAAAGTGTACGTGATTGGGGGTTCAAACCTGGCGAACCTGCTTTTACGCACACGATTGCCTATACTTTGCAGGGGTTTTTGGAAGCTGCAAGGTTGCTGAGCGATTCCAATACGCTGTCGTTGGCGAAAGCATTGGCCGACCGGTTGTTGCAAGTCCGGCAAGCTGCAGGGTGCTTAGCCGGGGCGTATGACGAAAACTGGCGTGGAAATTATCGGTTTGTATGCCTTACCGGCAATGCGCAGTGCAGCCTCCTGTTTAGTCGGTTGTTTGAAATTACAGGCGAAGCAATTTACCGGGAAGAAGCACTTTGGTTGCTGGGCAGCGTGCTAAAAAAGCAAGGCCGAAACGGTGCGCTGGCAGGGTCTTCGCCAATTTGGGGTGCTTACCTGCCTTTCCGATACCCCAACTGGTCGGTTAAATTTTTGCTGGATGCCATTACTTTGGCTTCTCGCCACTGATAATGTAGTATCCGAAATGTTTCCTGCTCAGGCCCATGATCATGCCTAATGCAGGGGCTAGGGCATTGTTTTTCCGGGATTGGTCAAGTTTTGTGCTTTCCTTCCTTTTCCAAACATCCCAGCAGAACCGTAAAGTAACAAAAGGAATGTGTGCAAAAGAAGGCGCCACCCGCCAACTGGCATCTTCTACCTGAATATTGCAAAAACCAGCTTCTTTAAGTTCGCTCGTAAGCAATTGAATGTCGGCGAGGTCTGCCAGCGCCCAGCACTCCATGTTTTTGCGGTAGACTTTGTTCAGCCAGACTGGTAAAGGATTAGCATGTTTCCGAAAACCATCGGCAATTACAAAACGACCGCCAGGTTTGAGTACCCGATGCAATTCTTTTACAAATTCAGCTTTGCCATCTCCTTTGGCGTAACAAGCGCTTTCTAAAGCAAATGCAGCATCAGCACTTTCCTCTCCAAGAGGCAGGTGTGCAAAGTCGGATTCGTAAAGCCGGACGCGCTCATCCAAACCAGCTTCTTTAGTCAGCTGATTGCCGTATTCTACCTGCCACGGGGTGATGGTGAAGCCACAGAACTGACTTTCTGTATTTGCTACTGCCATATACCTGGACGTTGTGCCAAGCCCGCACCCAAGGTCTAGTGCCAATGGATTTTCGTAACGCTCTAATTGTAGCCGATTCATGACTTCCCGGTTCATCTGATTCAATAGCGCAGGGCGGTTAAAAGGGTTCATGCCCCAATTGAAATAGCCGAAGTGCATGTTGAAGGTTTTGTCCCAGTAATAGTAATCCAGGCCGGCGCCTTCAAAGTAGGTGATGATTTTTTGCTTTGCAGTTTGGTTGTTGATCGTCATCATGTTATTCAAGTTTCAAGATTTAACGCAGCAGAGATAAGTTGTATTTCATATCTTTCAATATTTATTGAAAGTTATGAAATACAATTGCTTTTCAAGATTTACCCTTGCTTTGCAACCCTGCGCCTTATTTTCCGTAGAATGAAGATATGCCAAAAAATGGCAATGTATTAAACCTGCGTGAATCATGGCAAAAATACTCATCGTTGACGACGAGAGCAGCATCCGGCGTACCCTGCGGGAAATTCTGGAATTTGAAAAGTATGAGGTTTCGGAGGCGTGCGACGGCTTGGATGCTTTAGCAAAAGTGAAACAGGGCGGTTTCGACCTAATCCTTTTAGACATCAAGATGCCAAAAATGGATGGGATGGAGGCCCTGGAACGCATTCGCGAAACGGCGCCGGATGTGCAGATTATCATGATCTCCGGTCATGCGACGATTGACACCGCTGTAGAAGCAGTGAAGCGCGGCGCTTTTGATTTTATTTCCAAACCACTCGACCTCAATCGCCTGCTTATCACCTTGCGCAACGCCCTCGACCGCTCCAGCTTAGTAGTTGAAACCAAGGCGCTTCGGCGCAAGGTATCCCAGTCAAAAGTGCAGGAAATCATCGGTGAATCGGAAGGGATCCGCATGGTGAAAACGACGATTGACCGCATTGCGCCCACCGACGCCCGGGTATTGGTATTGGGGGGCAACGGTTCCGGGAAGGAGCTCGTGGCTCGCTGGATCCACGAAAAAAGTGCGCGCACGTCCGGCCCGATTGTAGAAGTCAACTGCGCAGCCATCCCGTCGGAATTAATTGAAAGCGAGCTGTTTGGTCACGAAAAAGGCTCGTTTACCTCAGCGATAAAACAACGCATCGGCAAGTTTGAACAGGCGCACGGCGGCACGCTGTTTTTAGATGAGATTGGCGACATGAGTTTTAGCGCGCAGGCGAAAGTTTTGCGGGCTTTGCAGGAGAGCCGGATTACCAGGGTTGGCGGGGAAAAGGAAATTTCCGTAGATGTGCGCGTCATTGCAGCCACCAATAAAGACCTGAGGAAAGAAATTCAGGCCGGTCGCTTTCGGGAAGATTTGTACCACCGCCTCGCGGTCATCGTGGTGCAGGTACCTTCGCTGAACGGACGCCGGGAAGATATTCCAATGCTCATCCGGCATTTCAACGAGCAAATTTGCGCAGAATACGGCATTGCGCCCAAGCACTTTGAACCCCAGGCGATAGAAGCCCTGCAGGAACAGAACTGGACCGGCAATATCCGGGAATTGCGGAATGTCGTCGAGCGCCTGCTCATCCTGAGTCAGGAACGCGTTGTGCTGAGCGATGTTCAGCGATATGTTTATACCGATGATTTGGTTATTTCCTGAAAAAGGAGTTGGCCTCTTTTCCACCTAAGGATTCCCTTTCGTCTCTTCCCCCGTTTCTTTTTTTTCGGCCATTTTTTCCGTTTCCATTTTTTCCAGGAGTACATCGCGGACTTTGGAGAATTCCGGCATGACGGCCTTGGGCAGCGGTTCGGGATTCGGGAGGTTGAGCCTCAGGTGGTTGACCTGCTTGCCGCTTTTCCAGAAGCGGAAACAAACGTGCGGGCCGGTAGCCAACCCAGTTGAACCAACGTAACCAATGATCTGGCCTTGCTGGACGCGCGCGCCGGGGCGAATGCCTTTTGCAAACCCGCGCATGTGCAGGTATTGGGTTTCGTAAGCGCCGGCGTGCTTGAGCTTAACAAAATTGCCATTACCGCTGGTATACGAAGCCTGGCTGACCGTGCCATCGCCCACTGCCATAATCGGGGTGCCGTGCGGAGCAGCATAATCCGTGCCATAATGCGGCCTGCGATATTTCAGGATCGGGTGGAGGCGGTTCAGGTTGTAGTAGGAAGAAATGCGGGAATATTTGAGTGGCGCTTTCAAAAATGCCGACTTCATCGGGCGGCCTTCCTTGTCGTAATAGCCTCTGTGCTGGCCATTGTCGAAGTAGATGGCGTAGTATTCTTTCTTTTGGCTTTTGTAATAAGCGGCTAAAACTTTGCCGATGCCAGCAGGTTTGCCTTCCACGAAGTCTTCTTCGTAGACCAATTTAAATTCATCGCCTTTTTGCAGGTGGTGGAAGTCAACCGACCATTGCAGGGCGTCTTCCATCTTATCTGTAAGTTCATAGCTGAAACCGGTATTGGTCATGGCCTGCCACAACGACGATTCGATGACGCCGGAAGCCGCGTTGACCGAACGGGAAGTTTCGCGTTTGATGCGTTCTACTTTCTGATCGCCGTTCAAGTGAAAGATGACGTATTCGTAAACATTGGGTTCGTAGATGAAATGAACGCCTTTGCCGTTTTGCGAAAAGATGGTGTATGGATGCCCTGCACGAATATTGGTTACGTTAAAAACGCCTTTGGCATTGCGCGCAATCCGGTCAATGGAAACATAATCAATTCCGTGCGGTTGCAGCAAATTGGCGAGCACTTGGCCCGATTTGATTTTGCCGTCAAAAATCTGGAAAGTATCAATTGCAAAGCCGTAGCGCAGAGTCGGCTGCTTGATCGGAAATGAACTGAGCTCCACTTTTTTCTCAGCATCGGCCACAGAAGCGCCAAGGTTGTCGGTCAAATTTGGAAAGAAATAGAGCGAAGCGCCAAGCATTAAGGTAATGCTACCTGCAATGATGCTTAAGGTCAGGCCGTTCTTTTTGGCCTGAGATCCCTGATTGTCTGTTAACCCCACGATTTTTGATTTTAATGTTTTGAAATACAGGCAGTTTCGCAGGTGTTAAGAACAGGGAAGCAAGATAAAAGTTATTTAAGCCATCTTGCTTTCCTGTTTGAACATATAGTGTTGGAAAGTGTGTGTCGTATTCTTTTTGCGATTGGATTGCGTTGGCTGCCTGTTATTTTGTTTTTGTGCGTTTACAAAATGTAACCCTTGCCCGGACGCACTTTTCCCTCATTTCCTTCCCCCTTTTTCATGAAGTGCAAAACCGGATGCCCGCAAATATAGAACAAGCTGTTCCTACTTACCTAAAGATTTATGTTAAAACTTTAGAAACTGAAAGTCGCTCCTAAGCTCGGTAAAATCGGCAATTGGTTCACCTTGTTGTTGCTAACCCGATCCACGTAAAATACATTTTCCCGGTTGTATGCGTTCGTCACACTGGCTAAGATTTCCAGTTTTGCATATTCGCCAAAAAAGAAAGTGCGTTTGAGCGAAGCATCCAAGCGGTGGTAGAAAGAAAGCCGGCCATCATTGCGCTCAGCCGACAACAAAGTTCCGAGCCCGAAATTGCCCGTCAGGACATTGGTCAGGATCAGGTCTTCAAACGTATTGTCTTGGTAAAATCCCTGCGTGCGGGTGAACGGGAAGCCCGAACCCATGTTCCAGCGCAAACTGGCTTCCCAGGCGTTCTTTTTGCCAAAAGTGTAAGTGCCCAGTACGTTGATGTTGTGCCGGCGGTCAAACACGGTCGGATAAACCTGCTCGCCGTCGTCGCGGTTGACGTAGCCCAAAGAGTAGGTCAGCCAGAGGTATGTTTTTTTGCTTTCGTAGCGCATTGAAAAATCCACCCCGTAAGCGTTGCCGGTTTCGGTCACGAAGTCCGGATCGCTGCCCGTGCGCTTGTTGCGGTTGATGGCAATCAACTGGGTAAAGTTCTTGTAGTAGGGCTCTATGTTCAGTTCCAGGGTTTTGCTGAGGTCTACTTCCACCCCGGCTACCGCGTGTGTGGACTTTTGCAAACGCGTGTCGGTTGGCGTGCGGGTTCCCGGCTCGTAGAGGGTTTCTTCCGGTCCGGCGAGGAAGCCGACGAAAAAGTTGACGACGTCTAACTCGTTGACCGTGCTGATGAGGTTTTGGGAATAAAAACCACCTGCCGCTTTCAGGCGGAGGAAGTCGGTAATATTGTATTTGATGCCGACCCGGGGCTCAAAAGACATCGTAGATTGCGACGCGTAGTACTGCGCACGAACACCCGGCTCGATGATCAGGTTGCCCAATTTGTATTTGTATTTGAAATACCCGGCTACTTCGGTTGTGAAATCCTCCTGTTGGATCGTGGCACCAAAAATATTCCGGAAAGTCAGGTCAGTATTGAAGCCATTGAATTCAAAGCCATAATTGATCTGGCTTTTATCCCCGAAATAATTGAAGTTCAGGATGGCCGAATAGCTGCTGATGCGGCTGCTGCGCGGCCCGCCGTCCGGCTCTTTCAGGGCGATGTCGTAATTGGAAAAGGAGAGTGAGCCATCCAGCACGACGTTGGAATTAACCGGCACCAACGTAAAGCTTGTACCTAAGCCGGTGGTCGTCCAGTTCAGGTCAGCCACCCCGACAAAGTTGAAACGGTCGGAGAAGTTGAAACCGAACAGGTTCATTTTGCTGCCGTTACCGCCGAGGAAAGACACCTTGCCGTAGATGTCCGTGTATTGATAAGGTAGTCCGAAATCGCCAAGGTTCGCAAGGCTGGTGTCGCCCGATGCAAAAGAGAAAAAGGTGGTATCCGTGGCGTAGGGATAGAAAATTTTAGAACTTTCATTCAGGTAAGAGTGCTTCGCGGTGACGAGGAAAGAAGCGCTGCTCCCCGTTTTTTCATTGAAAGGCCGGATGGGGCCTTCCAATAAGGCTTTTGCCTGAAACGGACTGGCAGAAACCAATCCGCCCAGTCGTTTTTTGTTGCCTTCGCGGGTTTTGATGTCTACCACTGCTGAAACGCGACCGCCGTATTCGGCATTGAAGCCGCCTGTGAGCACGTCTACACTGCGGATGGTTTCCGTTTCAAAAACAGAAAAGAAGCCAATGGTATGGAAAGGATTGTAGATCGTCATGCCGTCGAGCAGGATCTTGTTTTGAACCGGCGATCCGCCCCGGATGTAGAGCTGGCCGCCCTGGTCGCCCGAAACGATGATGCCCGGCAGCACCGGCAGGTACTGAGCAATGTCCGCTTCACCCCCGGTGGAAGGCAAAGAGCGGATTTGCTTGGGCGTTACGGTTACTTTGGAAATCTGCACATCCGCACGAGCCTGTTCGCGGCGCCCGGAGACGTTAACTGTGCCCAATTCTATGGTGCTTTCTGTCAGGGTGATGCGCTCGTATACAATCGCGCCGGCTTTTAGGTTGACGGTGAGCGCTATGCTGTCGTAACCGATGTAAGTGGCAATAAGCTTGTAAGTTTTCGCCGGCACATTGCCGAGGCTGAAAAAACCGTTTTCGTCAGTATTGGTACCATTGCTGGTTCCTTCGAGCCGAACATTGCCCAAGATGATGGGATCGCCGGTTTTCTGATCGTATATATTGCCCCGGATGGTGCCATTTTGTGCGAGGATGGCCCCTTGTGCGAGGCTTAACAACGTGATAATGAATACAATTCTGTTCATCGAATAAGAGTCGTTTACAGTCAGGACTGATGAAAAAGAGGGGCAAAGATAAACGTATTTGCGCCATTGCCAAGCGGGGGTTTTGTCGCATAGGTTTCATTGTGGCGGAAAAGGGGATCTTTATCTGTCCGCGCCAAACCTGCTTATTCATATAGCCCGCTTCACTATCGTTTTTTTTGCTTCACTACATTCTATTGTATTACACCTGAGTAAAAGCATATTTTACCGCCCCGTTGAACGCAATACTCAACGCTGATGATTCAACCCAGATTATTGGAATTGACCCACGCGACCTGTAAATAAAACAAAACTGCCCCTTGGCAACCAACCTCCCGCCTCGTCAACGTCACACACTCGTTCCGACCTCTGATCTAATGTCGTAAATAGTAGGGAATTTGATTGCGTACTCGACCACAAAAACCACTGCAAATCCCGGCGTTTTTTGTATTTTTACACCAAATTGTTTGATATGAAATTCGCAGACGTTAAAAACGATATTGCTTTCCCCAAAATCTTCGGCAACCAAAACAAAAAGGAGGTGCTGATTTCCTTTTTGAACGCTGTCCTTGACTTTGAGGGCAAGCATAAAATTACGGATGTGACGATCTTGAACCCCTATCAGTTGCCCAAGTTCCGAGACGGAAAGGCTACGATAATTGACGTGAAAGCAAAAGACCAAAGTGATAGAGAGTTCATTGTTTAGATGCAGGTTGCCGATGCTTTGGGTTTCAGCAAGCGGGTTTTGTACTATACCTCACAGGGTTATGTAAGCCAGATTGACAGGGGGGAGTTTTACGACAAGCTCAACCCGACCATTTTCGTCGGGATATTGGACTTTGAGATTTCTAAAAACCCAAAATACATTAATTGCCATCGGATTTTGGACGTTGAGACGGGCGAACAGATAATGGAAGACATGGAGTTCAACTTTATTGAACTGCTAAAATTTAAACTTGAAAAGAAAGATTTGAAAACGCTTGTAGAGAAATGGGTGTTTTTTATCAAGGAATCGGAAAACCTCGAAGTCATCCCGGAAGGCATTGACGACGCAGGGCTGCGGACGGCTTTTGAAGAGGCAAATATTCAGGCATGGACACCAGAAGAATTGGAGGCTTATGATTATGCTGGTTTGCGAGAAACCGAAGAACGGTTAAGGCTCGAAAAGGCAAGAGTTGACGCTAAAAAAGAAGGCAAGATTGAAATGGCTGGCCAAATGAAGCACGACAAAGTTGAAAGAGGAATTATAAAAAAATATACAGGGCTGACAGACGAAGAAATAGATGAAATATAAAATCCTACTAACAATCTTTTAGGTCGGCTCGTCTTGTGTCGCATCCAAAGTACTAGGATATGCAGCATCTTATTTTGACACCAATAACCATTAACTACTTAGAGCAAATTGATGAACGAATACCTAATCAACCTACCCACTTTCCAGCTCACCCAGCAGGATTTTTTCATCCGCTTGCTGGTGACGATTGGCATCGGTTTTCTGATCGGACTGGAGCGGGAGCACACCGCCATGACCAATAACGAAAAAAGCTTTGCGGGCATCCGCACCTTTGTGTTTTTGGTGCTGTTGGGGTTTATCGCCGCGATGGTGTATTATTTGCTCGCTCCCTGGGTTTATGGCGCTGTGTTTCTGGCGGCGGTCATCTTTGTCGGTGTTTCTTACTGGATTACGGCTTCAAAAGGCGATATCGGCGGCACGACCGAGTTTTCCGCGCTCATCGCTTTCTTATTGGGCAGTTTGTCGTTTTTGGGGTACATCGAACTCAGCTTGGCCATTACGGTAATTGTGCTGGTGGTGTTGTCTTCCAAATTAAAACTAAAGTCAATCATCGGGAAAATCACACAGGAAGAGTTGTACGACCTCATCCGCTTTGTCGTTGCGGCGCTGCTGATTTTTCCGTTTTTACCGGACGCGAATATGGGGCCTTATGAGGTCATCAACCCGCGCGAAATTGGCTGGGTGGTGATCCTGACCTCCGGACTGGGCTTGTTGGGGTATTTGCTGATCAAATTCTTGGGCGCAAGCAAAGGGATTTTGCTCACGGGCATTTTGGGCGGATTGGTTTCGAGCACCCTGATCACTTGGGTATTTGCAAAACGAAGCAGAGAGACGCCAGCTTTTTCGGCCAACTACGCCACCGGTATTCTGGCCGCCTCCACCATTATGGTGATCCGGGTTATGCTCTGGGTGACCATTTTTAACGGCGCTTTGGCAAGGAGTCTGTATGTTCCGCTTGGCATCATGTTGCTTGCGGCGGCGGGCATTACCCTGTATTTTTACCTGCGCCACAAAGACGGCAAAAACCAGGATGCGTCTATTCCGTTGGGCAAACCGCTCAATTTACAGGGCGCTTTGATCTTCGGCTTGCTCTACATGGCCATTATTGTCCTGATCAGCTACACCCATGCATATTTTGGTGCTGGCGGCATTCTCGTTTCGAGCAGCCTCGCCGGACTTGCCGACGTAGACGCCATTACGATTTCTATTTCAAAATTAGCCGGCACCACCGTTCCGCTTCAAATCGCAGGAACTGCGGTGTTGTTAGCCACTATTTGCAATACCTTGGTCAAGTTCAGTATTGCGCTTTGGGCGGGCAGCCGGGAAATAAAGAAGTTTGTTCTGATTGGTTATGGGGTGATTTTTCTGGCGGCGCTGGTAGGGTTGGGGTTGGTGATTTGGTGATTAGGAGCGTGTCGTATCCTCCTTCAACTTTTGAATTTCCTGCTTGGTCAAACTGTCAATCCCCTGTTTTTTAATTTTATCCAATATTTTATCAATTTCGGTTCTGTTGTCGCGCAATGAAGCATTGTACTTGTCCTCAGGTAAATAAAAACCTTTCTTTTTTGGGGATGAATGGTTGACCAACAGAAAGCCTGGTCGTGTTAATATTAAATAAATAAAAATGGCAGAAGGGATGATAATCAAAAGAATGGCTAAATAATTGTTTTTAATAGATTCCGGAAACATGCCCACCGCAATAATTAAACCAACCAATCCGCCCCCTAAATGCGCGTCGTGCCCAATATTGTCGCTTTGCGACCGAATGCCGAGGATGGAAATCAGGACATAAAACAATCCAAAAGCCCAACCCGGAATGAAAACAGGGAGCAGTAACAAGCTGATCTCCATGTCCGGAAACAGCGCAATGGAAGCAAACACCAGCCCGCTAACCGCCCCGGAAGCTCCAATGGCGCTGTAATCGGGGTGATTTCTGTGCATGTAAAGCGAAAACAGGCTTCCGCCCAATAAGCTGCCAAAATAGACAATCAGGAAATTTGTATACCCCAGCTTGAATTCAAGCGCATCACTGAAAAAATACAGGGTGGCCATGTTAAAAGCAAAGTGCATCCAACTGACGTGCAGAAACCCCGAGCTAATCATTCGCCCGTATTCCTTGTTGATCAAAATTTTGTCGGTTTGAAAAGTGTACCGGTCTAAGTAGGCATGATCTTTCAAACCCTGATAGGAGGTAAGAAAGGTAACAAAGATGATGAGGATCCCGATAATGCTTACTTCTTGCATGGCATTTAAATAGTTGGTTAAGGAACGCATCAAATCTTATCCCTGATTCCGATCATTATACAGAAGATCTTCATCCAGCACATTCGCGTTATCGGCTTCCAGTTTTCTTTTCCATTGTTGCTCCAGGACTTTGTGCAATCCCCAGCACGCAAGCAAGCCAAATGGAATTGCCATCAATCCCAGGGCTGTGTCTGAAAGGCTGTCGGAAGAAATATCAAGGAAAAATTCGTAGAAAAGTACAATCAGTACGGCCCCGATGATGGTTCCGGCACAGTAAGACGCTACCCCCAGGAGGGCAAAACCCCAGGTACTTCGGTTGTGCATTTGCGCGAGGGTGAAAAATTGTTTTCCAATAAAGTAGATCAGGATTAAGCCAAACATTTGGTTGATTTTTTAGGTTAAGGAATTGTAGCGGCAATATAGGCTGCTTTTGGAGTAAAAGCAAGGGGGTAACCCGCAATCTACAATGATGCGTTGTTCGGTGGTGTGCTTTACCCGATCGGATACGAGAAACAACGTAGTATGTGCAATGTTACATACATGAGCAGCCCCCCCATCGGGGTTAGTTTCGAACAGGTATCCTTATAGCCGGGGTCATCCATTGTTCTTTCGTTTTCATTTGTTTAGCCTTTTTTAAGATTTTACTAAAAAAAGTTAAACAAAAGGTGAACCAACCAATCCATGTCTTGTTTAGTCAGTCGTTGTATATTCAACGATTAACCAATCTTTACATTATGGAATCGCTTTTCCAACAACCACTATTGCTTTTTTCCAAGCTTTCTTCCAATGATTATGTTGGATTTACATTTTTCATTGGCTACATGGCTATGTTTGCAGCCTCTGTCTTCTTCCTCTTCGAACGCCAACAGGTGGAAGGGAAGTGGAAAACTTCGCTGCTTATCGCTGGCCTAATTACCCTTATCGCTTCAGTTCACTATTACTACATGCGCGACGTATGGATGGAGACGGGTCAATCACCCACCCAGTTTCGGTACATTGACTGGATTCTCACAGTGCCGCTCATGTGTGTAGAATTTTACCTCATTCTCAAAGCATTCGGTGCCAAAATCAGTTTGCTTTGGAAAATGATTGGCTACTCGCTGGTAATGTTGGTAGCTGGCTATCTGGGGGAAACTGCTTTTCGTTCCAACAGTGTGATTTGGGGCGTAATTTCTACTGTGGGCTACGCAGGTATCGTGTACGAAGTATGGATCGGTTCTGCTCGTCGGCTGGCGAACAATTCCAATGATCCGAAACTCCAGGCTGCATTCAAGGCTTTGTCCTGGTTCGTACTCGTTGGATGGGCTATTTATCCCATAGGATATATGGCAATCGAGACGGATGGCTGGCTGAGGAGTGTGATTGACGTACGCAACATGGACTTGATTTACAACATCGGTGATGCTGTAAATAAAATAGGGTTTGGCCTGGTCATTTATAGCTTGGCAGTAAGTACGCCACGCAAAAATGAAAACGCTTAAACTTTAACCTCGAAGTACGTTATACCGTTACAAGGGCTGACAGTAGGCATTTTACTGTTAGCCCTTCCCTTTCCTACAGATAATTCCAAAGGTCTCCTTGGTTCACTTTCCAGACTATGGTGTATGGATGATATTCGAAACAACAGTATCTATGTTGCTGTCGCAAGTATTACCCTGGTTTTCGGTATTTTGGGGTGGTTGTGGCCTGATTTTTTGCATCAAATTCAGTATCCAATATTTATTGTATTGGTTTTGCTGATTGGTATTCCTCATGGAGCAACCGATTACTTGTTGTTTCAGCGTATACATGGTGTAAAGCTAAAAAAGAAACAGGTCTTTCAATTTTTCTTATATTATTTGGTGGCAGCATTCGGTTATTTACTTTGCTGGCTATGGTTGCCTGTGTTCGCTTTAATTTTGTTTTTGGCCATTTCAGCTTATCATTTCGGTCAGTCCAATTGGCAGTATCTACGTCTGTCGCGCATGATCGCCTTTATGATGTATATCGTTTGGGGCACCTGTGTGTTGGGTGGGGCTTTGCTTTGGCATTGGGATGAAAGTAGTGCTATTATTGGCCATTTGATTGGAGCCGAATTGGAGTGGACTGATGCTGAAATGGCTAAAATACAATGGCTGCTGTTGCTGTTCTGTATCTTACTGATTATAGGCCTTCGACTGATTCGGGCAGTCAATTCTTGGCAGATGCTTAGGGAGATAACCAGCCTCGTCCTCTTATCCTTTGTCTTATTCTACACGCCACTATTAGTGGGATTCACAATTTATTTCACGCTATGGCATTCGTTGGGTTCCCTGCTCAACCAGGTGGCGTTTTTCCGCCGCCAAACACCTTCCTTCACGCTATTGCATTATTATCGCCAAGCCGCACCATACACCTTGCTTTCACTCGTTGGATTGTTTCTTTTAGTACTCAGCCAATCAGTCCTATCCTCCGAAACATCGATAGTCAGTCAGTTTTTTATTTTGATAGCATGCATCACTTTGCCGCATATATTTCTGGTTGAGAAAAGTTATAAATCGTAAATCCCCTGTTTTTTTATTTTATCCGATATTGGTATCTAATTTTTTAGGTTTGGGAAAAGCGTGAATCCTGCAACTCTTTTCCAAAATTCTGTAATGCCTTCAGGTTGAAACAAGCCCACCTTTGCATGATAGTGCTAAACATGCTACATCATGAAAAAAGACTCCATCAATCATGCATTTTTCGGCTTTTTATTAGCCATTTTATTCGTACAATGCGATTCTGTCACTCACCATCAAGCACCTGTTACAGAAGGAAAAGTTGCACTTACGGACACGAGCGCAGCCCAATCCAATACGGACACCAGCATGCTTACTACCTCAGCGCGGCCGGCAATAAAAAGCCCGGATCTGGTTTCGCAAACAGGAACGCTTCCCGCTGCCAAACCCAAACTTAAGAAAACGCCCATAGCCACAAAAACCAGCGATGCAAAGCAAAAACCAGGCGTAAAAACGCCCACCGCTAACGTGCCTGCATCTAAAACACCCGATGTTACCCCTCCTGTGAGCACCGAAACCAAACCTCCATCTACCATACCTACGCCTAAAGCACCCAAAGTGGCGTATGCCGCCTTCTCCTTAAACTCGAAAAAGGCTGTTATAAAAGGCTCTTCCAGCTTGCATGACTGGGAGTCGGCTATCACCCAAATGGAAGGCAAAGGCTCGTTTGAAACAAAAGATGATGTGCTGGTTGGGGTAAAAGACGTAGAGATTAAAATTGCCGTGAAAGGCATCAAAAGCACAGAGGGAAAAAAGATGGACAACAAAACCTATGAAACGTTCAAGGCTGACAAAAATCCTTATATTACCTATACCCTTAGCAATGCCGTAGTAAAAACAAATGCTTCGAATATGGTTACCATCGAAGCACTCGGCAAATTGACCATGGCCGGAAATACCCAATCCGCCCCGCTTTCAGCAACCGGAAAAAAACTGCCCAATGGCGATTTGCAGTTGTCCTTTTCCAAAAAATTAAAAATGACAGACTTTAAAATGGAGCCACCTGTTATGCTGCTTGGAACCATTAAAGTGGGGGACGAGATAACGGTGGACTTTGATTTTGTGTTAACGGGCGTGAAATAGGTAGGATTTGAAGAGACGGGCATACCCCCCCTCAAACCAATCCAATGACCACATTTCCCCTTTTGTGTCCTTTGTCCGCATACGCGTGTGCAGCGGCAATTTGCTCCAGTGGATACGTTTTGTCAATAACGGCCTTCAACTTGCCTTCTGCGGCCAGCTTTTGCAGGAAATTAGCAGCCTCCGCCGTTTCAGAAGCGACGCCAATGATTACTTTTTTACGACTGGTCCAGGACGTCCAAAGACCCCGGAGCATGCCGCCGAGCAGGGCGGCTCCCAGTATCAGCGTTCCGTCTTGCTTTAAAACGCTGATGCACGACGAAAACGGGGCTTTGTCCACCGTTTCATATACCACATCGTAAACCTCACCGGTTTTCGTAAAATCGGTTTTAGTGTAATCAATCACCGTATCTGCGCCAAGGGATTTTACCAGGCTCAAATTTGAAGTACTGCAAACGCCCGTCACTTCGGCACCAAAATATTTGGCAATTTGTACCGCTGCTGTCCCTACTGCTCCGGAAGCCCCGTAAATCAGCACTTTTTGCCCGGGTTGAACATTGGCTTTCCGAAAAAAATGCAAGGCGGTCATGCCGCCAAAAGGCAGCGCAGCGGCTTCTTCATGGTGGATGTTTTCGGGTTTGATGGCCAAAGCGCCCGTTTCAGGCAGACAAATATACTCGGCATGGGTGCTCAGGTGCATTTGGGTGGAGCCAAAAACCGCGTCGCCCACCTGAAATTGCGTCACATTTTTGCCAACCGCTTCGATGATTCCCGACAACACACCGCCCAAAACAGGGTTTTTCGGTTTGAACAAGCCGAAGAAAAAACGCACCGCAAAGGGATCCGCTTTTCGCAACCGGCAATCTGCGGAGTTAACCGCCGTTGCGTGAATTTTTACGCGTATTTCGTTTTCCTTCGGTTCAGGTTTCGCCAATTCTGTGATTTGGATTACCTCTGGAGCGCCGTATTGAGTACAAACGGCAGCTTTCATTTTCGATGTCATGTTGTTGCATTTTGATGAATTCCGACACAAAGTTGCAGGAAGCAGCGGGACTTTTCATTGACTTTGGGTAAGAAATGCACTCAATTCCGCAGACAAATTTTGTAATTTTGCGCCCTGCGCCTTTGATGGGCAGAAAAAACGCAATTGTATCCAAACAAATATTGCCCGGCAATGCACGGAATGAGAAAAAAAATTGAGATCCTGGCCCCGGCCAAAAATCTGTACCAAGGCATGGCCGCCGTCAATGCCGGCGCAGATGCCGTATACATAGGCGCGCCGTTGTTCGGTGCCCGGACAAATGCCACAAACTCGGTGGAGGACATCGCAGAAATGGTTCGGTACGCCCACTTGTTCAAAGCAAAGGTCTTGGTGACCCTCAATACCATTTTGTACGACAACGAACTGGAATCCTGCCGGAAACTTATCTGGGAATTGTACAACATCGGCGTGGACGCCCTCATTGTCCAGGACATGGCGATCCTGGAAATGGATCTTCCGCCCATCGCCATCCATGCCAGCACACAGGCCAACAACCGGGATGCCGGGCATGTGAAATTTTTAGCCGATGCCGGCATCAAACGCGTGGTATTGGCTCGGGAGTTGAACTTGGATCAAGTCCGCGAAATCCACGAAGCCAGCGACGCAGAACTGGAATTTTTCGTCACCGGTGCGCTGTGTGTCTCCTTCAGCGGCAATTGCTACATGAGCATCGCCAACGGCGAGCGCTCGGCCAACCGAGGCTCCTGCGCCCAGAACTGCCGCCTGCCTTATCAGTTGATTGACGGCAAAGGCAATACCCTCATCGAAAGCAGCCACCTCTTGTCAATCAAGGACTTAAACCTGAGCGACGAGCTGCCCAATTTGATCAAAGCGGGGATTTCTTCCTTTAAAATTGAAGGCCGGTTGAAAGACATTGTGTACGTCAAAAACAACACCTCCTACCTGCGCAAAAAATTGGATGCCTTCTTGGAAGCCCATGCCGATCAATTCCAAAAAGCCTCTTCCGGCCGAACCTTCTACAATTTTGAGCCGGAGCTGGATCGCAGCTTCAATCGGGGCTACACTGATTATTTTGTCAACCACCGCCGCGAAAAAATCGGCTCGTGGGAAAGCCCCAAGTCAAAGGGGCAGTACATCGGCAAATTATTAGAGCTAAAAGCCAACGGCTACCGGATTGAAAACCACGAGCTGCTCAACAACGGCGACGGCCTGTATTTTATCAACGAACAAGGCATCGGCGACGGCGTACAGGTCAACATCATCGTCAACGACCTGGTCGTGCCCAACGAGCTGAAACATTTGCCGGTCGGTACGGAAATATACCGCAACCTCGATGCGGAGTTCAACCGGATGATCGAAAATGAAAACAGCACTGTGCGGAAAATCGGCGTGAACATGCACTTCAGCGAAACCGAAACCGGCTTCCGCCTAAAGATCGTGGACGAAGACGGTCATGCCTATACCGCAAACCTCGAAGTGCCCAAAGAACTCGCCAAAAACGCCGAAGGACTGATCGAAAACATCAAAAAGAACCTTGCTAAAACTGGCAATACGCCCTTCATTGCGGATGAAATTGAAGTAGATTTTTCGCAAAACTGGTTTTTGCCCAATTCAAAAGTGAACGAAATCCGAAGAGCTGCGCTGGAACACCTGGCCAACCTCCGCATTCGGGATTACCAACGGGAAGCACACCAACTCGTCAAAACTGAACACCCTTACCCGGTAAAGGCACTTGATTTCACCTACAATGTATCCAACAAATTGGCTCGGGCATTTTACAAGCGCCACGGCGTTTCCGAAATTGAAAAGGCATTTGAGTTGCAGTGGGACCCCGGCAAATCGCGCGTGATGGTGACCAAATATTGCGTGAAATACGAATTGGGCAAATGTCCGCGCTACCAACGCGCTACCATGGGCGAAAAAGTTGCCGAACCACTCATCCTGAAACACGGGGAGGTGGAGTATAAGCTGAAATTCAACTGCAAACCTTGCGAAATGGAGATCTGGGAAAAGGATGCGGAATTGGTGCTGGAGGAGGATGGGATGGAGTGAGGATTCTCATCGCTACCTTTTTGCCGCTGCTTACTTTTTCGTCGGCTTCTTCATAGCCAGCTTCTTCTTTGCTGGGTATGTGGGCACGGGTATCGCCTATTTTTTAAACTCGTCGAATTCGACGGGTTTAAAATTGGGATTATACATTGTCTCCTACTTCAATAAAATGCCAGGTGAATCCACTTTTTTTCCAGGGGGTCAAACCTCCGGAATGTTACTAACATTCAGGGGGGTCAGATACTCAAGAATATACACTTAGTTTATTATTTTGAAATTTTCATTATTTATAGACGTTGGATTGGCCAAAAATACGCATACTTTTCGATCGCCTGAACAAAGATAAAGAAAACGATTGAATCCTGCGAAAATCAACTTAATAAGCACACAAAGCCCCTACTATTTTCCCGCCAATCCTACGTATACGCTCTTTCCCCTCTTTTGTTACACCCTCCCTCAAAAATGCACCAACCGCGTCGAATACTTCGCTGGCTGGATCACCTCCTGCCCATTCGACTTTGGCGGCAAAAACTGCCACGACGTCACCTGATTTGCCTAATCAAAATCCGCATTTTCTTTGTGGCGGCACTGGTATTCCACGGGGGTGCAGGTTCGGTATTTTGTGATGCTACCTAATCTGGTAGAATCAGGAATTCCCGTTACTGATTCAACTACTGCTTAAACTCCTGACTAAACTCGCTACTCACAATAACCTCCCGTTTCGCTTTCGGGTTTAGTTCAACTTTAATCCGGCTTTTACTCAGGTTGATCATTGCGCTGATGGCGTATTCGCCATAAGCGGTTGTAAAAATAATGGGTGTATTAACCGCTATTTTTTCAAAGATGGAAAAACTATTGCCGTCGGATAAATGGATGTCCAAAAATAGGATATCCGCCTGGTTTTTGTCGAGCCACGCCACCGCAGCCCGCACGCTGTCTAAATTAGCAGAAATTTAAATATTGGGCTGAATGCCTTTCAGCAGTCGGGTCAGGTGCTCGCGTGCCGGTATTTCATCTTCGATGATCAGTGCTTTCGCATTCATAGCAATTAGTTAAGGAGCATGTCGTAAATAAGTTACGTGAATTGGGGGAGGGGATTTTTTCATCAGGCAAGGCGCGAGAAGGGAGCATAGGTTAAGCTACGCGACCGACGAGCAACGCAGCCTGATGGAAAAATCCACCGCGCAAACCGGTAAGTTATTTACGACACGCTCCTAAGTGGGAAATATTTCATAGAAGCACGTCAGCGGCTATATTGCCAAACCGATGTTGGTGGCTGGCGTTTTTCTGTCTTTACTTTGCGAGTTTTTTAATTGTCAGTCCTTGTATAATTATACTAAATAAAACGCAAAAATATGTCGCAATTAAAAGTATATTTTTGGATTCACTGTCGGGCAAGGATAATACCAATGCCAATGAAAGCCCGCCACGCAAACCACCCCAACTAATTAATTTTGCTTCTTTGTTTGTCAATTCTAAAAGTTTAGGAAATATAAAATGAGGCAGATAGACAATGATAATCCTTGATACTAATACTATTAAAACTGTAATGATCCCTACTAAAATATACTTTGTGTTAAAGTCAATTACAATGAGCACGAAAGCAATTAAAATAAATAAGACCGCATTTAAAATCACGACTACTAATTCCCAAAATTCATGTACAAATCCTTGTGTTGTGTCGCTCATTGCAATGTCTTGTCTGAAATTACCAACCATCAGGCCCATTACCACCATTGACAAAGCCCCAGAAATGTGTATATAATTACAAAACGAATAACCTGCCATTACAAAAGCGAGTGTCAATAAGATTTCTGTTTGATAATGGTTAACCGATCTTAAAAGCAAATACAAGCTATAGCCTAAAATAAGTCCCATTAATACTCCACCAATGGCCTCTTGTAAAAATAAAAATCCAAAATGAGAAAAACTAAAAGTACCTGTATTTAAACTGTCTATCAATGCAATAAATACGACAACACCAACTCCATCATTAAATAGACTTTCACCCACAATGATGTATTCTGTTTTTTTAGGAACATTTGCTTTTGTCAAAATCCCCAAAACAGCAATTGGGTCTGTCGGTGATATTAATGCTCCGAAAATTAAACAATATACAAAGTCAATTTGCAAATTGGAGAGTTGAGTTAGCCCATAAAACAGGCTTGCAATAATAATTGTTGAAAGTAAAACGCCACCTAATGCAAAGGTTGCAATTGGTTTTATTTGCTTTTTTAAATTTCTCCAAATAGTATGTAATGCCCCTGCAAAAAGTAAAAATCCTAATATAATATTGATTACTATTTTGTCAATGTTAGCAAGTTCAATATAGATTTTAATTTCTTCAACTGGTATATTAAGCCAAAATTTTGAAATGATTACAAACAAGGAAAGTATTGTCGATAAAACAAAAAGTCCGATTACAAATGGCAATTTCAATAACCGTTGATTCACATACGCAAACCCTGCTGATAGGCAAATTAAAATTGTAAGGGCAAGATATAATTTCATCTGTTGTTTTTTAAATTATTGTTTTGTAGATAGTGCGTCTGTTTTCGCTTGCCCACAACACGTTATTATGCGCACTTTTCGATCACCTGAACAAAGGTAAAGAAAACTATTTAGTGTCTGTCTTTATAGTCCGATAGCTGCGTTATGCTCGGCCCAAAAAGCGTCATTTACGCGAGTAAACTCCGATTTTTGAGCCTTCGCCTGCCTTGCTCTCGAACTCTAAAGAGCAGACACGGACTAAATGGACAGACACTATTTAGTGTCTTTCTTTATAGTCCGATAGCTGCGTTCGTTTCGACTACGCTCAATGACCGTTCGTTGAGCGCAGTCGAAATGTGGGGGCTTCGCACGCCTTGCTCTCGAACACAAAAGCCTTAGCTCAGGCTTATTTGTCGCCCCCGATTCAATGGTGCCCAATTGCGGCTCTGTTGATTGTGTTTTCAAAAAAGTAATGTGTGAATGATGTAACTAATTTCCAAAATTGTGTAATCCTGATCCGTAGAATGGCTGTACATTTGCCTTATTGCTACAATTAAAACTTGCCATTAAAGAGAAGCAACTAAAAATGCTGTAAATTATCTCAATGGTATTGAATGGCAATTGTAAGATGTGAATTTTTGATTACTAAACCATAATAAATCTAAAAGATAAATGAAAACTAAAGCAGAATGGGATCAGAATATCACAAACATCACCACCAGAATTCACCAGGAATTTCCCGAGCTAACTAAATATATTAATGAAATGCCCGTAAAAGTTTCAGGGGAAGGTGAAATAAATGTCAAGAACCTTGAAGATTACTATCATTCTTTGGAGGGTCTTGTAAATAAATATGCTAAAACACATGTTGGTGCGATAGCAAACGAAGGCGAAGAATCATTGAATGAAAAGGGCTTTAAAGACGATATGTCTGGTGATGATTTAGATATTCCGGGATCAGAATTGGATGATCAACAAGAAAGCGTGGGCAGTGAGGATGAAGAAAATAATTACTACAGTTTGGGGGGAGATAACCACAGCGATCTGGAAGAAAATCAAGGGTGACAAAAAAACAATAAAAACGCAACTATGAAAATTCAATTTAATTCTGACAAGACTATAAAAGGGGATGAGAGGCATCAGGAGCATTTTACCTCCCTGATAGCAGAAGGGCTAACAAGATTTCAATCGCATATTTCAAGAATAGAAGTTCATCTATCGGATGAAAATGGGAGAAAAGAAGGATTGAATGATATGCGATGTTTATTGGAAGCCAGAATTGAAGGCAGACAACCATTCGCTGTTTCATGTCAGGCAGATACCGTTGAACTCGCTGTATCAGGTGCGATTGACAAACTAAAAACTTCTTTAGAAACCACTCTTGGGCGGATACAAAATCAGGAAAAATAAACAGCGGACTATAAAGGCAGACACTAATTTAGTGTCTGCCTTTATAGTCGAGTGTCTACTCTTTAGAGTTCGAGAACAAGGCGTATTTCGCCCCAAAAACGGGAGTTTACTCGCGTAAATGACCGATTTTGGAGCGAAACACAACGCAGTTATCGGACTATAAAGACAGACACTAATTAAATAAGCAAAAAAATGGAACCACAAAAAAAATTGGGCATCTGGATGGATCATTCAACCGCAAATTTGATTGATTTAAATTCCAAGGAAAATTGTCACTCTATCTCATCAAAATTTACGTTTAATGCAAAGGAAGAAGCTTTGAGCAGAAGTGAAAGTCTGATGCATAACAAAGAACAGCAAATGCATGAAGCCTATTACAAAGAGATTGCAGATGAGATTTTGAAATATGACAATGTGCTCTTATTTGGCCCAACAAATGCTAAATCAGAACTCCATAATTACTTGAATAAGGATTTGCATTTTAAGGACATAAAAATTGACATTGAATCGGCAGATAAGATGACGGATAACGAAAAAGATGCTTTTGTGAAAAATCACTTTAAAGCATTGTAACTATTTGCCACATATGCCACAGCATCTATGTGGTCAATGAATACGAATAATTTTATGTAGTTTTGAGCGACTGCATCAATGGTGCAATATTCAAATTGCGATTCTTATGAAAGAACTTAGGTCGCTACAAAAGCACCGGACAAATACGCTTCTACTTTTATTGATCCCAATAGGAGCCTGTCAGTCTAAGCAGGACACCATAAGCCCGGTTAGGCAAACCATCACGGAATCTGTGTATGCTTCAGGGGTCATTGTGAGTAAAAATCAATACCAGGTTTTTGCAGCAGTAAGCGGTATCGTTAATCAAGTTTTTGCAGACGAAGGAGCAGCAGTGGAAACGGGTACTCCAATACTGTCCATCGCGAATGATGCCCAGCAATTGACGGCAGACAATGCCAAATTATCGGCTGAATTTAATGCTTTGAATTTAAATCGCGGGAAATTAGATGAAGCCAGATTGTTTGTCAATTTGATGAAAAGTCAATTAGATAATGATGCATCCCTGCTTGCAAGACGAAAAAACCTATGGTCACAAAACATTGGATCCAAAGCAGAATTGGAGCAAAGAGAACTTGCCTTAGAGCACTCAAAAAACAACTATGCGTCTGCGAAGGAAAAGCTGGAGGAACTGAAAAGGCAATTGGATTATCTCGCTAAACAAGCCCAAAACAACCTGTCCATCAGCAATAAAAATACGGGCGACTACCTCGTGAAAAGTAAAGTAAAAGGCAAGGTCTACCAGATGAATCTCAGCAAGGGCGAAATCGTCACCCCTCAAATACCAATTGCTATCATAGGGGATGATGAAAAATATTTGCTCGAAATGCAGATTGATGAATATGATATTGTGGCCATCCAATTGGGTATGCCAGTGTTGGTGGTGTTGAATAGCTATCGGGATTCCGTGTTTAATGCCGTGGTGTCTAAGATCAACCCCATCCTGAATGTGCAAAGTAAAACCTTTACCATAGAAGCGGAATTTGTACGACCACCAGGCGTGCTGTACCCGAATATTTCCTTTGAGGCCAATGTGGTCATTAGCACAAAAAAAGACGCGCTGCTCATCCCGAGAAATTATCTGGTAAACGATTCCGTCGTGGTGAACAAATCCGGGAAACGACTGATCGTAAAAACCGGTTTGAAGGATTACCAGATGGTGGAAATTCTCTCAGGACTTGATGCGCGTGAAGAACTCATTATCCCTGAGCAATGAAAATCAAACTTATTGCACGGATTTCAGCGGCTATGCTGAAGGCAAGACTAAGGCAAACGATGGTTGCTGCCTTTGGGGTTACCTTCAGCATTACCATGTTCATCTCTTTACTCAGTTTTATGGCGGGGCTAAACGATTTGCTCGACAATTTGATTTTAAACCGCACTCCCCATGTAAGGCTCTACAATGAAATTTTACCTTCCCCGATTCAACCCATTGCCAGATCGCCTGTTTACTCGGGTGCTCACCATTTTGTAAGGCATGTTAAACCCAAAAATGAGCTGCTGGAGATTCGCAATAGCAAAGCCATCCTCAAAGCCCTGGAAAATGATCCGAATGTCCGGGGGGTTGCACCCAAAACCATGGTTCCCATTTTTTACAATGTTGGCGCAATTAATTTAACCGGGGTGGTCAATGGCATTGATGTAGACGCAGAAAACAAGCTTTTTACGTTTCAGGATTATGTGGTGGAAGGCAAAACCACAGATCTAAAAAACACCCCCAACAGCCTCATTTTGGGCATAGGTGCCGCAAGGAAAATGCTCGTTCAGATCGGCGATAACATTCAAATAACAACCAGCAGCGGTGCCCGATTCCCTTTGAAAGTGGTTGGTTTTTTTCAATCGGGGATAGAAGAGCTGGACAAAGTCCAAAGCTATGCCACACTCGCCACGACTCAAAAAATACTCGGAAAACCAGCCAGCTATGTCACTGATATTCAGATCAAATTATTCGACATGACCTTGGCGCCAGCCCTTGCAAAAATGTACAATACCCGCTTTGAAACAGAAGCGATTGATATTCAAACGGCCAATGCTCAATTTGAAACCGGTAGCTCGGTGCGAACCCTGATTTCTTACGCGGTGGGAATTACCTTGCTTATTGTTGCCGGATTCGGGATTTATAATATCCTGAATATGATGATCTATGAAAAAATGGATTCCATTGCCATTCTGAAAGCGACCGGTTTTTCCGGCAGGGATGTCAATGCCATATTCATCACCATTGCCTTAACCATTGGTCTGGTTGGTGGCGCGCTCGGACTGGTCTTCGGATTAGGGCTTTCCGCTTTGATCGGTGAAATCCCCTTCAATACCGCTTCCTTGCCAACCATAGAAACGTATCCCATCAACTACAACCCAAAATTCTATTTGATTGGAGCTGTTTTTTCGATCATCACCACCTATTTGGCCGGCTACTTCCCTTCCAGGAAAGCAAGTAGAATAGATCCGGTAGATATCATCAGGGGGAAATAGGTATGGAAAAGAAAGTCATAGAAGCCATCGGCATTAGCAAATCATTTCATGATCCCATCACCGTGAAGGTGCTCACCGATGTGAGTTTTTCTATCCATGCGGGCGAGTTCGTTTCTGTTGTGGGAAAGTCGGGTTGTGGCAAATCCACATTGCTCTACATTTTATCTACCATGGATACAAGCTATGAAGGGGAGCTGTTTCTGGACGGGGTCAACATGAAAAACAAAAAGGACGGAGAATTGGCAATGGTGCGAAATGAAAAAATTGGTTTCGTATTTCAATTTCATTATCTGCTCAGTGAATTCAACAACCTGCAAAACGTCATGCTGCCGGGACTCAAATTCGGAAAGCTTACGGCTAAAGAAGTAGAGCACCATGCCTATGAGAAACTAAAAATCCTGGGAATAGAAAAGGAGACCCTGAAGTACCCCAATCAATTGAGTGGGGGACAAAAACAGCGGGTAGCCATCGCCAGGGCACTGATTAATGAGCCTTTGATTATCATGGGTGATGAACCGACTGGTAACCTGGACAAGAAGAACAGCGATGTGGTGTTCGATATTTTTAAGGAACTGGCAGAAGAATACCACCAGTCCTTATTGATTGTCACCCATGATCTGGATTTTGCCGCTAAGACCCAAAGAACGATCACCATGGAAGACGGGAAAATAATTAGGGCAGACGGGGCATGAGTCTACTATCATACTACTGAATATTTTTGTCAACATGAAGTTTAATAAACTTTTAAAGTTTAGTAAACGTTTCTTCGTTTCTGTCTGATTTTTGAAAATGTCCAGTAGTATGGATTTTATTACATTAATCAAATCATTCAACATGAAATTATTTTTAATTATCTTTGCGATTTTGACTACTTTATTAATTTCTTCTCAAATCTATTTTACAATGGCAAACACAGAAACACAACCGTATCAAATCATTAAAACAGAAAATGATTATGAGATACGTCTATATCCTTCGGCTACGTTGGCAACCACCTCTATGGACGCAAAAACGTACAAAGAATTATCCTCCGCAGGATTTAGAAAACTGGCTTCCTTTATTTTTGGCGGAAATGACGCCAATAAAAATATTGCCATGACAACGCCCGTGCACATGGACATAAACGATTCACTTTCATCCATGAGTTTTGTGATGCCGGATAACTATAATAGAGATAATTTGCCGAAACCAAACGACACATCTATTATCATTAAAACCACTGCCGAAGAATATGTTGCAGCCATTCGTTTCGGTGGTTATGCCAATAATGAAGATATTAAAACGTATGCTACCAAATTAGAAAGTGGATTGAAGGCAAATGGAATTGAGTATTACGGAAACTTTCGCTTTTTAGGCTACAACGCGCCGTATCAATTTTGGGGAAGAAGAAATGAAATCATTGTGAGTGTTCTTTGGAATCAGAAATAAAGAGTACATTTCAACAACCCAGGGCAAATACACTTGATGTTTCAATGCACCCGCAACTGCATACCCCGTCGAATAATGGCATCGTTCAAATTATTCCATTGTTTTAGCTGTTCCACATCGGTATGATAGCGGTGGGCAATATTCCAAAGGGTGTCGTTTTTTTCGACGGTGTGGAATAAGGGCAAAGTCGGAGACGCTGGTTCAACGCTCGGAGACACCGGCTTATCCGTCGGATAGGTCTGCTGGACAGGAGGCGTTTTGACTCGACTCCCACTGAGTTTTAGGACTGTCCCAGGTTCTAATGGTTGATCCGGTTCCAATCGGTTCCGCTGTTGAAGTTTTTTCAGCCGGATACCATATTTCTGCGCCACATCATACACAGATTCCCCGGCCTGCATCTCATGGTACTCCAGCGGACCATCGAAAGCATTACGCTTCGGAGCCAGATAAACTTTTTCGCCTGGCGGGAGTACGTAGCCGTCAACCAAGCCTTCGTTATAATCCAGTAACCTTTCCACGGACATGCGGGAACGATAAGCTATATCACTTGCTGTTTCAAAACCGGAAGCCATGGTTTCAGGCACCCCATTGATGGTGGTAATAAGGGTAGCGTAAACGATGGATTTAGAGACGTTGTCCCGTGTGGAGTCAGAAACTCCGACTGTAGCGTGAGCGGGATCGGTGGTTTTCCTCCACTCAGAAAATACCAGGTCGTACTGTTGGAGGTCATACCTTTCGATCAGCGCGATCAATTTTTGAGGATAAATTTCGCTGGTAGCGTAGCCAGCCTCTTTCAAGCCATAGGCCCAGCCTTGATAATCCGTGTTGTCCAAACTGAACAAGCTCCCGTAGCGGTAGGCCTTTTGAGGGTCGGTCAGGAAATTGGAATGATCCTGAAAACTGGCATCTGGCGAAGGATAGACCCGAAAACAAGAAAAAGTCAATACCCCATTTATATCATAATCGTCGTCTTTTTTTTGATAGGTTGGTCCCAGCCAACTATTTCCACACTTGATTCCAAACTGGTTTTGGGCCATCAGAGCCACTTCACTTTGCCCGGCATTAGATTCCAATATTGCCTGAGCCAGGGTAATACTTGCGGGAATATTAGTGCGCAGCATTTCCTGAATGGCGAGGTCTTTATACTGTTGGATATAGAAGCGGTGACTGTTGACTTCCTGAGCTTGGACGATCAAGGTTTGACCGAGTAAGAAGGAGCTAAAGAAGAGGCTATATTTGATCATGGTTAGTCTTTTTTAAATTGTACTTGTATTTATAACGACAATGTTTTGTCCTGTTGTCTATTTTGAAGTGTCGATTTTAACAGTAATACCAACATTTTGGAGACTTACCCAATTCACGTAACTTATTTACGACCCACTCCTTAGCTTCAGTTTTATTTTGCCCAAGTCTTGATTGCGTCTATAAATTGTGTCTGCTGGTCAATGAAAACATTATGAGCGCAGTTGTCAAAATATTTTAGGTTGTCCGACCCCTATTAAGTTTTGTAATGCTAAGACTTGTTGGCTTGAATACAGTCCATCTTCTTTTCCATATAAGCCATAAATCTCTATTTTTTCAGCCTTCAACTTTGTCAAGTTAGCCGTAAGATTAATCGTTGTATATTTTTCGTTTTTCCAAAACCCCTGTGGTGCTTCATAGGTCATTTGAGAAGCATACTTTGTTAGCAAGGTATCGGTTCTAAATTTTGAATAAATACTTTTTGCTTCATCTACTGGTTTTTTAGGACTATAAAAGCCATTTTGCATTGCGTGTCCAAAGCAGTAAGAACTGTATGCAATGCCAGTTGTGTCCATAGTCTCCAGCATAGAAATGTAATTTAGATTGATACTGTCGTTTTTAGATTGATAAATACTTTTCGATTTTGCAAGAATGGTTTTAAACGTTTCTTGGAGAGAAACTGGTGCACCAACAAGAATTATTGATTCGATTTTGTCAGGATAGTTTTCCGAAAACAAAGTTGCTACAATTCCACCAAAGCTATGGCCAATTAATGTTGATTTCTTAATACCATATTTTTGATAGATTAAATTTAAATCTTGGATAATCTCTCTATGTATAGCTTTTTATGGATGATTTTCCAGGAGCCTTTTCCAGCAGCGGAATTATAGCTCCGATTCAAATGCTGTTGGCTACCCCCTGTCTTTGCTCTCCCGATTGGGTCAACCCGGAAAACAACACGAATGCCAGCCGGACTATGCTCAGCATCTCCCCCCACCGATTGGCGCGTTGGGTATGGTCGGGGCGGCACAGCATGGAAGCTTTGGAAATAAAACCATAGATTATTTACGGCGGGCTGAAAGCGTAGCCTGCCGCTAAGCGGCTATGATTTGTTGTACATTGTTAGCGGTTCGGGATATATAATTTTGAGTCTCATTTAAATAATCAAAAAAAATTTCAAGCATTCTACCTAAACTTTGAGACAATGTACAATATACCATATCTAATAAATTTATATGATATTATAAATATTACAGTTAGTATAATCCCAATTCCGATTGGTAAAATTGCCCCAAATGTATATGTCATTCCAAGAACAAAACCAAGTAGGTATTCAGGTCGAAATAGCGGAACAAAAAAAGATAATATAATTATTCCAATCATCATATAACCAGGTATGTCGGAGCTTATCGTAAACAAGAAGGAGATTAATATTCCAAATAAAAAAGCTCCTAAAAACCTATATACAAAATGAATCGAGTTAGATTTAATATTTGATTTGTCATTTTCATTCATCCTATTTTGAATGAGATGCAATAAGAACCATGTTAGCAATGGAAGGACAATTCCTCCCCACCAATTCGATATTCCAGGTAAATCCTGGCGATGTAGAATATGATGGGTTGGTACTCCTTCGTGAAAGTAATCCCATGCTAAATGAGTCCAAATTACTATAGCCACTATTCCCGTAAAAATTATGCGTGCTTTAAAAGTTAATTTCATATTCATCTCATATTAATTTGTAGTTCTTTCTATGTTAGTTTTGGTATGTAAGCTTTTAGTCCTCCTGACCACGAACGGTTTGGCGCTTGGCGAAGGTAGTGATTTTATCTCAAATGTGGATGCGGAGAACTAAAGTTTGATTAACCACAAATGTGTCTGCGGAGCACTGAACCGCCACTTTTGCCAAACCCGTGTTAGCGGCTGTGGTTCTTGTTTTTGTCTTGCTGCTTAAACCCATCTTGTTAAGGGTTACAATAGTCGCAATACATAGGGTCTTCGGATGCTTTTTTATGAGGATACATCTCTTCTTTTGTGTATTGACAATGCTGGCAAACGTAAATATAGCTTAATGTTGAATTGGTCGGTGAACCGCATAAGCTACATTCTAATCCTCTTTTATCGTCTGTAATTCCAAAACCCGGCATATTACACTGAGGGCATAAAGAATTTATTTTGTCTATTAATTTTTTTGTTGCAGCTTCAATTACTTTCATACGAGAGGGATTATACAATGCCCTCATATCAGTTTCTACATAAACGGATTTAAACTTGTCAAATAGTTTTTTGAATGCTTCTTTTAATTGGTTTATATCTGTAATGCCTTTAATAATGTCATTGTTTTCCGCTTTCCCTTTGCGAAGGACTAGACCGTGAGACGGGAAGTTTACTGAATCAGCAAATTCCAAAAGTTCTGTTTCAGTTTTAATCTCTTTACCGTTAAAGTTTGTTTCAGTATTTAATTCTCTTGCTATAATTTCTAAATTATTCTTCTTGTCAATAAAAATTAAAAACTCATCATCGGCACTTATGAAAAACATTGATGGGTGTGGTCCAAAAGAGCCTTCACTTGCTATGCCCAAATCGCAATTTGTTAATTCCATTGCCATCAAACATTTTTGTCTTGCTGTTGCAATGGGGTCAAGTTCTCGTTCTATCTCACCCGTGAAAGTGCCGAAAACATCTGTATCAAAGTTTTCATTTACAAAGCAGGAAACACCCAATAATTTTTCTAAAAGCGGGGCAATCACTTTTTCTTTTTCGTGTTTTGTTGCAATTATTAATTTTCTGTCTTTAAACATCGGTTAGCAATATTTTCTAATCTGTTTGGATAGTTAATGCTTGTCCTTTAACCTTTTCATTAAAATGACCATTGTCGTAAATCAAATTACCGTTTACAAATGTGTTTATTACTTTGGTTTGAAAACTTGTTCCTTCCAATGGCGACCAAGCACATTTGTATAAAATATTGTCTTTTGTTACTGTCCACGTTGAATTTAAATCAACCAAGGTTAGGTCTGCATAATAGCCTTCTTTGATAAATCCTCTTTTCTCAATACGATAAAGCGTAGCTGGATTGTGACACATTTTCTCAGCAATTTTCTCCAAAGAAATTAGTCCTTGTTTGTAAAACTCTAACATACAATTTAACGAATGTTGTACCATTGGTGCACCTGACATTGATTGAAAATAAGGCTTTTGTTTCTCTTCCAAAGTGTGTGGTGCGTGATCAGTTGTAACAATATCAATTCTATCATCCAATAATGCTTTTAAAAGTCCTTGCCTATCTTTTTCTGTTTTTATGGCAGGGTTCCATTTTATCAAATTACCTAAACGATGATAGTCTTTGTCTGAAAACCAAAGATGATGAACTGATACTTCGGTGGTAATCTTTTTTTCTTTTAGAGGAATATCATTTCGGAATAAATGAGTTTCCGCTTCCGTTGTAAGATGCAGAATATGCAATCTTGTATTGTGTTTATTTGCCAAGTCTATAGCTTGTTTGGTTGCTTCAAAACAAGCTTTTTCAGTTCTAATTAATGGATGAAACTCAATAGGTACATTCTCACCATATTGTTCTCTATATATAGTTTCGTTTTCTTCTACTATCTGTTCTTTTTCAGAATGAATGGCAATAATTGATTTGCAGTTAGCAAATAGTTTTTCCATTGTTGCAGGATTGTCTGCAAGCAAATTACCTTTTTTGGTAAAATACAATCCATCGTCAGATACGCCAATCAATTTTGAAGTATCCGTTTCAATTATTTCATCAATATTATCGCCATTTACACCCAAAAAGAAGGAATAATTTGCCAATGATTTTTTTGATGCAAGTTCGTATTTGTCGGCAAGGGTTTGAACTGTCAATACATTAGGAATTGTATTGGGCATATCAATAAAAGAAGTTACGCCACCTGCTATTGCTGCTTTACTTTCAGAATAAAGGTCAGCTTTGTGCGTTAGTCCTGGCTCACGAAAATGCACTTGCCCGTCAATTATTCCGGGGAATAAATGTTTGCCTGTTCCGTCAATTACGTTAAAGCCGGGTTCAGCTTTTATGTTGCCAATTTTTTGAATAAAATTGTCATAAAAGAGAATGTCTTTCGTAACACTTTGTCCTTCATTTACAATTGTTACATTTTTAATAAGAAACTTTGAAGTCATAATTATTGATGTCTGTCTGTTTTGGTGGGGTCTGCTACCATTGCCTGCAACGGTTTGCAGCTACAAGAAGTTGGCGATTTTTACTACAAATGTTCATTCGAAGAACGAATGTTTGTTGAACCACAAATGTGTCTGCGGAGCACTGAACCGCC
>JBBQGV010000043.1:0-39996 GCA_038323375.1 Chitinophagales bacterium | reverse complement strand
TTGTCTTATTACGAGCCGGAAGAATGGCTCTGGGATTTTGGCGATGGCAATGGTTCTACGGATCGCCACCCAACGCATACTTATACGCAGGATGGATTGTATGAGGTCTGCCTCACGGTGAGCAATGTGAATGGGGAACATACGCTGTGCCGTCCGGTACTCATTGGCACAGTGTCCACAGATGAGCCGGGACAAGCAGCAGCCGTTCGGGTATTCCCTAACCCGGTGCAGGATCGCATGGTTTTGGAATGGGGAGGCGAAACGGCCCGGTTTACCTTGTCCGACGCTTTGGGTCGGCTTGTGATGCAAGGAACCTTGCGCAAAGGAAACAATGCTATTAACCTCGGTCGTTTGCCTGCCGGTTTGTACGTTTACTCGATTGTGCAGGACGGAAAGGCCATGAGCACCGGAAAAATTATCAAACAGTAAAATACCATCCAATGAAAAAATGCCTTACCCTACTGCTTTTAAGTGTTGGCTTATTTTCAATGAAAGCCCAGACGACTTGTTTGCCAGAAGGAATTACGCTGACTGCTCAACAACAGGTGGATGATTTCTTGAACAATTATTCGGGTTGTACGCATGTCCTGGGTGGACTGACTATTGGAAAAAGTGGTTCTGGTACAGACGTCAGCAACTTAGCCGGATTGGCTGGATTGACCGCCATAGACGGGAACCTTGACCTATGGAACAACCCTTTTCTAAATTCGGTAGCAGGGCTGAGCAACCTCACTGATATTGGAGGCGATTTTTATTTGACCAACTGCCATGGCCTTTCGAGTTTGTCGGGATTGGAAAGCTTAACCACCATCGGAGGCGGGATAATATGCTTTAACAACAGCAGCCTGGAGCAGTTAACCGGCCTGTCCAATATTACGCAGCTTGGCGGGAATTTAGACCTTTATGGCAACAACAGCCTGACAAATCTTGATGCGTTGAATGCTTTGACGCATATTGGGGGCGACTGCCTCCTTACCTATAATGAATCATTGGAAAATCTGTCAGGATTGCAGGCACTTACCTCGATCAGCGGCTTGCTGGGCATAGCAGGCAACCCTTTGCTACCGACCTTGAATGGTCTTGACCAACTTTCGGTGATTGGCACCGACTTAGTTATTTCTGAACAACCGCTATTGGCAAATTTAGCCGGGTTAGGCAGCTTGAGTAGTGTCGGCGGCGGATTGGGGATTAGTCTCAATGATGCGCTTGTAAACTTAGAAGGCGTGGGGGCTTTCCCTGCCATTAATGGCTTTTTTTCTGTCAATGGCAATCCCTTTTTAACGGATCTGACTGGTCTGGAGGCGCTTACTTCTATTAGCGGACTGGTAGAAATTTACGACAATACCGTTTTGAAAAACCTGAATGGTTTGCAGGGCGTTTCGGTAGGCAGCATCGCCACCTTACAGGTTTACAACAATGATCTGCTGGAAGATTTTACCGGATTGGATGCCCTTCCTGCCATACCTGGTGGCGTCTATATCTGGGAAAACCCCTCTTTGAAAAACTTTACAGGTTTGGGGTCATTGACGTATATGGGGGATGAATTTGCCGTATGGGGAAATCCGACACTGAAGGATTTTTCCGGACTGGAAGCATTAGACACGATTATCGGTGATTTTGTGGTGTTCATGAATCCTGCATTAGAAAACTTTAATGGATTACCCCTCTTAAAACATGCCCGCGAGGTGAACGTGTGGGACAACTTGTCGCTGGTCAATCTGGCGGGCATGAGCGGGCTAAATACTACCGAGCGTATTGATATTTATGACAATCCATCGTTGATTTATCTGGGGCTGACCTCGCTGGACTCTGTATTGTCTTTGAATATCCATGCCAATTCGTCCTTGCCAAACTTGTCTGGTTTGGGATCGGTGAACTTCATTGGCAATGGGCTTGCTGTTTATGACAACCCTTCTTTGGAAACCCTGGAAGGATTAGGTAGCCTGGAACACTTAAGTGGCGGTCTTTTGCTCGACAGCAACCCTCTGTTATCTGACATTTCAAGCCTCAATCATTCCATCTACCTCAATGGCGATGTCACGATTACCAACAACCCTAAGTTGTCCTGGTGTGCCGTTCAGGCCATTTGCGAATACGTTTTACCCGGCCCTTCGCCAGGCACGCCCACTTTTTTCAACAATATGGACGGCTGCAATGGCATGTGGGAAGACATTATTCCGGCTTGTCTGGTGCCTGTGGAGGAAGAAAATTTGGAAAAAGAAATTTTAGCCATTTTCCCCAACCCCGCCCACAACGAATTGAACCTCGTCCTGCCGGAAAACACGCGGGAAGGCATACTGACGATTTTCGACCTCGCGGGTCGCCAACTGAAAACGATGTATACCATCCCCGGCACGAACACGTTCGATGTTTCTGATTTGCCGAAAGGCATTTTCCTGATCGAGGTAAGGTTTGGTGATCAGGTCGTTATGGGGAAGTTTGTCAGGCAGTAGGGCTGGTTATTGGTTATTTGAAAGTTGATCGTTGTCCGTTGATCGTTGTCCGTTTTGGGAAACATTTCTTGATAAGGCTCTGTATCCCTGTCCTGTTCCTAACCTACCAATAACCAATAACCAGTTCCCCCTTCGGGGGCGGAGGGGGCTAAAACAACTTCTGTTGCCCGTTCCCTGTCACTTCAAAATCAATGCTGTCGCCGGCGTTTAGCTTTTCGGGCGGCGCAGCTTTTTCAGCAACAGCGGCCGTGGTTTGTGGTTTGGGCGCATCCGGGTCTTCCACCATTTTGCAGGAAGTCAGTTTGAACTCACTCAGCTTGTTGCCGATGGCTTTCCAGCCTTTAACATCCACGATTTCGCCCAGCGCAGCGGAAGCTTGCAGCATTTTATTTTTGTCCTTAATGGTGTAGTTAACCACCGGTTCGAGTTTAGCAGTGGCGAAAAACAGTTTCGTGTTTTTGTGTTCGCTCAGGTAGGGGAAGCGTTGGTTGTGCGAATTGGTTTCCACCCGGAAGCGCTTCACCATAGTCCATTCTTTGCCGCCTTCGTAATACACCGCAGTGATCACCGAGTCTGGCGTAAATTTGCTGAGGTGCAGGGTTTCGTTCGGATCGAAGCGGCGGGCGAGGTCGGCTTCGGCCACTTCGTAGGAACCATCTTTAAAGAGTGCCAGCAGCGTGTCGCCGGTGTCGAATGCGCCCATCAAGATACCGCGGCTGTCGGTATTCAGTTTGCCGGTTACGTCATCCCACCAGTATTTCTGGGCGCCGATGGTGGATTTCCCTGCTTCTTTCAAAACAACCTTTCGGATGGGGTAGCGCGACAGGATATTGCCCTGCGAGGCGCGCCCTTTGGTGGCGATTTCACCAAATTCAAAGTCGAATATTTTTTTCTTGGCGGCGCTGCCCTGCGTGAGGTGTACCGTCACGACTTCTGCTTCTGCGTTTGGATTGGCGGTAAAATAAAGCAACCTGGAGTTTTTGGAACCCATCGTCAGGTCGTATTCCTTATCGCGGGTGATGGCCGTCACGTTGAAGCGCTTGGCCATCGAGCGGCCCGTTTTGCCATCGGCATAAATCAAGTTGTAGGTGGTGCGCTCGTCGTTCTTTTTCCAGACCGCCACGTGGATGATGTCTTTGCCAATGAACACCTTTTCGGCAATGCGAGAGACCTGGAATTTACCGTCTTTGCGGAAAGCGATGATGTCGTCAATGTCGGAACAATCGCTCACAAATTCGTCTTTTTTCAGGCCCCAGCCGATGAAGCCTTCCTCGCGGTTGACATACAATTTGGCGTTGTTGGCCACCACTTCCGTTGCCTGAATGGCGTCGAAAGTTGTGATGACGGTGCGGCGCTCGCGGCCTTTGCCGTATTGTTTCAGCAGGCGCTCGAAATAAGCGACGGCGTAATCGGTGAGGTTGTTGAGGTGGTGTTGGGTCTGGAGCAGCTCTTCGTGCAATTTGGCGATGTGTTCGTCTGCCTGGAAGCTGTTGAATTTGGAAATGCGCTTGATTTTGATTTCGGTCAACCGCACGATGTCTTCTTCCGTGATGTCGCGCAGCAGCAGCAAGCGGGTGTCGCCAGCTTTTTGTTTTTCGCCGGGCACAGCCACGTATTTGCGCAAGCCTTTGTCAATGGCGGCCAGCACGGCGTCCCAGGTTTCGCACTCTTCGATGTCGCGGTAGATGCGCTTTTCAATGAAGATTTTTTCGAGGCTGGCGAAGTGCAATTTTTCCTGGAGTTCCGCTTTCAGGATTTCCAATTCGCGGCGCAGCAGCGCTTTGGTGTTGTGGGTAGAGACTTCCAGGATGTCGTCCACGCTTAGAAAATGTGGCTTGTCGTCCACAATCACGCACGCATTGGGCGAAATACTGATTTCGCAATCAGTGAAAGCGTAAAGCGCATCCATGGTCACGTCGGGCGAAACGCCGGGCGCCAGTTCGATGGCCACTTCTACCTCCTGCGCGGTATTGTCCGTGACTTTTTTGATTTTGATTTTACCCTTATCTGCCGCTTTGACGATGCTTTCGATGAGGGTGCCGGTGGTGACACCGTAAGGCAAATCGCGCACTACCAGCAGTTTTTTGTCCACGACTTCAATTTTGGCGCGCACTTTCACACGGCCGCCGCGTTTTCCGGCATTGTATTCCGTGACGTCAATGTAGCCGCCGGTCTGGAAATCCGGAAAAATTTCGGCTTTTTTGCCTTGCAGTATTTTAATGGAAGCCCTGATCAGTTCGATGAAATTGTGGGGTAGAATTTTGGTGGAAAGCCCGACCGCAATACCGTCCGCGCCCTGGGCCAGCAGCAGCGGAAATTTCATGGGCAGTACGACGGGTTCTTTGTTGCGGCCGTCGTAAGACAGTTGCCACTGGGTCGTTTGTGCGTTGAAGGCGATTTCGAGGGCAAATTTGGTCAGGCGCGCCTCGATGTAGCGCGAGGCTGCCGCACTGTCGCCGGTGCGCACGTCGCCCCAGTTCCCCTGGCAGTCTATGAGCAGGTCGCGTTGTCCGAGGTTGACCAAAGCATCCCCGATGGCGGCGTCGCCGTGCGGGTGGAACTGCATGGTTTGCCCGATGATGTTGGCCACTTTGTTGTAGCGCCCGTCGTCCATGTCTTTCATGGCATGCAGGATGCGGCGCTGCACGGGTTTGAGGCCATCGCCAATGGCCGGCACGGCGCGTTCCAGGATTACATAAGAGGCGTAATCTAAGAAATAGCCCTGGTACATGCCATTGAGACTGACGATGTTGTGTCCTTCCTGGCCGTTATTTTCTATGGGTGGTGTGTGTTTTTTGTCTGCCATGCCTTTGAGACCTCCGCTGTTTAATATTGATAATGCAGTCGCCAAAGATAGGAAAGAGTTTTAAAAACAAAAAGTTTAAAAAAAATCAAAAATACATTTTTTGTAAAAAACCTATAACAGCATGTATGTGTTTCAATTATAGTAGTATATTTACGGATCGAATCCATGTGGAACATGCAGCATAGACTTCCGCTCTGTTAAAAATCATGATAGCTTAGGGTATGCCTTTCTTTCCATGATAAAGCCTACGAGCGGCATGAATAGGCCATGAGAAATCCTGAAAGGATTGAATATGATTAACCGCCGATGAAATCGGTGGCAGAGGAAAAGCTATACAGCACAGGTAACCGCGAAGCGGTTGAATAAAAGAAAGCCCGGTTATCAACAAGGAATACAACAATATTCAACCCCTTTAGGGTTATGAAGTGTTAGACAGCGCATCTTTTTCCCCGGATTTCATCCGGAGTTATTCACAGTTAACCGCTTCGCGGTTGTTCGCATAGCTGGGGGTACGACTCTTAGTCAAGCTGTGATCTGTATGTTGAAAAAATCCTACGAAGGATCAGATAAAATTTGCCCTTGCAGTCCAATAATGGAATTCTATAGAAGGAACTTTTGAACGACAGCAGACGTATTTGGCTTGTTGAGTATTTTCATGTTAATCTACGTTTTATGAAGCACTTATATAGCGACTTCCTGAGAGACAAAAAAGTCCATAGCCTGAATGAGGCTTTTTACAAAAGACTGCTGAAAGCGGTAACGGGCAGTCAGCCGGTGCCTTATTTCAGGAAGGTCTATGGCAATGGCCGGAAGATATACGACGACCATATTTTCAACACAATACACAACGACCGCATCCTGCAAATCATCCAACGCGAGCTCGCCTCTGAGCAGCCTGTCCTGAAGGGTTTTAACAGAGATAATTTTTGAGGGTTAAAAGATTATGGGCATTTTATGGAAAGGTTTATCTTTGCAAATCTGGAATTGAATTCCAAATCTACAAAAAAAATATGATACCAAGAACAGCCTCTGAAAAAGTAAAAAGCCTCGCCCAATCCTTTAAAGCAGTAGCCATAATAGGAGCAAGACAAAGTGGCAAGACCACCTTGGCCAGGAGTTGTTTTCCAGACAAAACCTATGTTTCCCTTGAAAATCCGGATACCAGAAATTTTGCGCTGGAAGACCCCAGAAATTTTTTGAAGAAATATCAAAACGGTGCAATTTTAGATGAAGTCCAACGCACACCCGAGCTACTTTCTTATTTGCAACAGATTTTAGATGAATCAGAAGAGAAAGGCAAATTCATTCTTACCGGTTCCAATAATTTTCTGTTACAGGAAAAAATCACACAGAGCCTGGCAGGGAGAGCGGCTTATATAGACTTGCTTCCTTTTTCTGTTTCCGAAATAGCCGCTATTCCCAACGCACTTGACGACTTGAATACGGTCATGTTTAAAGGCGGCTTCCCCCCGGTGCAAGCAGATGGCATTGCCCCCAATGACTGGTTCGGCGCGTATTTAAGAACCTATGTTGAAAGGGATGTCCGGCAAATCAAAAATGTGAGTAACCTCTTGCTTTTTGAAAAAATGCTGTCGCTTTGCGCGGGCAGAATTGGCCAATTGTTAAATTATGCTAACTTAGCCAATGAGATCGGTATGGATGTCAAAACGATACAGTCATGGCTTGGGATTTTACAAGCCAGCTACCATGTTTTCCTGCTACCGCCTTATTTTCAAAACTTCAATAAAAGGATTGTCAAAACCCCAAAGCTGTACTTCTACGATACAGGTATGGCTTGCTACCTTTTACAAATTTCCAGTCCGGAACAATTGTTTCAACATCCTTACCGCGGAGCCATTTTTGAAAACTTCATCGTTTCTGAGTTGTTGAAAAACAGGTTCAATCAAGGCAAAAGATCTAATCTTTATTTTTGGAGAGACAGTACGGGCAATGAGATGGATGTAGTCATTGATGAAGGAGTCTATTTGAACCCAATTGAAATCAAAAGTACGGCTACACTGACGAATGTTTCGTTCAAAAACATTCAGTTTTGGCAAAACCTGACCGGCAGGAAAGCAAGCACTTTAATCTATGGGGGCGACGACCCCCAAATCCGGAAAAACGAAGTGACTGTCAGAAGTTGGCGGGAAATAAGCCACCTTTGAAAAATCCGGGATGCGCCGCCACGCCTAACGAAGTTTAGATTTTACTTTCCAACCACCACCTTCACACCCTTCCTCCCATGCTCGGTCTCTACCTGTATCCAATAAATTCCCGATGGCAAATCAGCGGCTGGCGTTGAAAACCGGTTTGTTCCCTGCATCAGCCAAACTGGCTTTTCATAAAGCCGTACGCCCAGCGCGTTGAATAGCAAAACTTGGGCTTGCTGCGCTTGTTGTGCCGTGATTTCTAACACAAAATCCTGCCCGGAAAGCGTGGGGTTCGGAAAAATTTTGAGCTGGAATGCTGTGCCGATTGCCTCTCCCGCTGCGGTAGAACAGGAATTGACAGCATTCGGTGTCGCGGCATTCATGGCTGCAAAAGGCCCGGTTCCGTTAGGGCAGCGACCCGTGGTGATGTCGGTGCTTTGCGCCCCAAATTCGATCTGGTCTATCATCGAACCGTCGGCATTGGTGAAATAGATGGCTTCGCCGTCTTTCGACAATTTGAAATTGGCGTGCAGCCCCGGCTGGTTCTGGTCTTCATCCAACCAAATCAACAGGTAGCCGTTGGCCGGGATGGTTGCGGTGGATGGGAAAGGCCATTTGGTCAGGTTGTCGGCCTTGTCGCTTAGGAAAGCGCCAGAAAGCAGGATGGGCGCCGCCGTGTTATTATACAACTCCACCCAGTCTTCGTATTGCCCGTTGGGGTCGGTAGCGCCGCTTTCGTTGTCAGCTAAGAATTCATTGATGGCTATTGCACCGGCAGGGATATTCGCTGTTCCTGCCGCTTCAAGGGTATAGAATTCGTACGCTGCGCGCGCTGGAGAAAAGCGGGCTGCGTTGGCGTTTTCCGCGAAGATGTAGTAGTCGGCTAAGCTGCCCTGGATGGTAATGGACGCGCCGAAAATCCCATCGCCCGCAGCGCCATCCTGGTGGGTGCCGTCGTCAAACATGGGCACGTCTTCAAAGATGGCCGCATGGCCGAAGCGGTAGCGCAGTCGCACGCCGGTCGCATTGCTGACTGCGGCGGTGATCCAGGCCGTGCCGCCAAAAACCGGCACTGCCGGCACCGTTCCGACGTTCGTGATAACTGGCGGGACTTTCAGCAATTCGGGGTGGTTGTTCAGGTAAGTGATGCGCGGGGTCATGAGCGTCGTGATGCCCGGAATCAGCATGCCACCGGAAATGCTGTTGTTGAGGTTGTTCACAAAATCCGTATAGGTGTACAGGCCGTTCGGGTCGGTATTGACCGCATCGTTGACCAATGCCTGCAATTGCGTGGCGCGTGTGAGATAAGCGCCGTTGGTGAATTGCTCGGCCAAGATGGTGCGCATGTGCGCGATGTAACTTTTTAGGTATTTTGGATTGGCTAAAAGCTTGTTGATGAATGGTTTGCCTGGATTGTTCAGGTGAACCAGAGGATCCAGTTGTTGCATCTGGGCGAGGTTCAGTTGGCCGCCAGTGCCGCCAATATTGCCAAAGCTGCCAAAAGCTTCGTTGATGTCCCAGATGATGGGGCAGAAGCGACCGTTGCCGTCTTTGTAAGCATAATAATTGTGCCCGGAGCCGATATAGCTGTCTAAGTTGACCAAAATATTGTCAAACGCAAGCATCCACAAAATGCGGTCTATGTCGAATACGAGGTGGGCGTCCGCCGGGTTGTTGTTGAGCGTGTTGGCCGCGCTCACCAAGTCATTCCAGCCATAATCCGATTCAATTTCATAAAACCGGAAATAACAGCTCGAATCAGCGCCGATATAGGTAAATGTAGCGCCGCCGCCACCCATCGGGCAGCCGGGCGGCGAGGTAGCGCCCTGCGTAGGGTCGCACTTGAACAGCGCATTGTCGTTCGAATAGAAATATTCGTTCAGGAATTTCTTTTTGACGCTTTCTACACTGGAATAAAGGCCGTGGTAAGCGCCGTTGACATAGACTTTGGTGTAATTGGCGCGGGGCGCTGCCATATAATTCCGGGCAATTTCAAACCCGAGCACTTCCCGTACAAAGGAAGGGTCTTTGAAGGCGTTGGAAAGTTTGATCAGGTCGTGCCCTTCATAATCCTGACTGCTGATAATTTCATCCAGGTTGATGCTGAACGGGTTTTTGGGCCGGTTGGGATTGTAGGAACTGTTGCCTTTGTATTTGACGCCCACGCTGTCGTACTCAATGCCGTTCACGATGACTAAAGGCGCGATCAGGCGACCGTCTTCATTGGCTATAACTAAAGAATCGAGCAGGTGATCCCAGTTTTGTTGCGCAAAAAAGATGCGGATTTCCTGGATTTCGCCAGTATTGTAAAAGGTTTGCGCAAAAGCGCCGGGGAAAAAAAGCAAAAATAGGCTTAGGCTTGTAGACAGTCGCTTCATGATAAAAATTAGGTTTAAGCAAAGGGCATAAATTTAGATAAGGTATCGGATACCTCCAAGGCATCCGATGCCTTATCCTTCGAGGTGTCAAATTTTGGACAGATGTTTAACGATTAGGGATTAGGTGTCGGACACCTTCAGAGGTGTCCGACACCTAATCCCTAATCGTTACCCACCTCCGCCTTCTTTTTTTTCTTCCTTTTTTTTCTTGTCCTTGCCAAAAAGGGTGGTGTTCCAGAAGTCCTTCAGTTTGTCGCGGTTTTCTTCCCGTTTTTCTAAGCGGCGGCGCAGGCGATCCATGCGTTCGGCGTACGCTTCTTCCGTTTCGTTGTCCCTTCGCGGCCGGTCATCTATGGTTAGTTCAATTTTCAGGGAATCGGATATTTCTTCTTCCATTTCTTCCAGTGCCATGGAGTCTGCAAGGATGTAAGGGCAACGCATGAGGGCCATTGTCGTATCGGGCGGCGCGGTGAACCGAGTAAAAACCTTGCTTTTATATTGCTCGTTTTTGTAAATCTGTCCCATAAACCTGCCCCAAACCGGCACGGCAGTAACCGAAGCCTGGCCGGTGTACATGCTGCGAAAGTGTACAGTTGGCAGAGCCGCTCCGATCCAGACGCCGGCGATGAGGTTGGGGGTAAAGCCAACGAACCAGCCGTCGGAATGGTTTTGGGTGGTGCCGGTTTTGCCGGCAAGATCCACGTTGTAAAGGCCGTTTTCCCAGCGCACACGGGAACCCGTTCCCCGTTCAATCACGGATTTCAGCATCTGCGACATCATATCGGCGTGTAATGGGGTCAATACGCGTTGAAATTCCTGTGGATTGGGTCGGTCAAAAGACACCAGTACTTTGCCGTCAGCCGTTTCGATGCGGTCGAGGTAGTGCAGCACCGGTTTTTGACCCCGGTTGGCAAAAGTTCCGAAAACCTGGAGCATTTCCATCAAAGAGGCCTGGCCCGTTCCCAGCGCAATGGAAGCGTCGTTTGGCAACTCTGCCTGCATGCCCATTTCTTTGGCCAATTTCCGCACCGAACTTGCCCCGATGCGCATGATGGTTTTTACGGCCACCGTATTGACAGATTTGCACAAGGCACCTTCCATCGAATACATACCGCTGTATTTGCCGTCTGAATTGCGGGGCGTCCATTGGCCTTCTGTGCGTTCTGCTGGCGCTTCGTTTACGGCCGCAACCACCGTACCGGTTCCGCCTCTTTCCAATTCCGCGTCATCGTACATCACCAAAGCGCTGCTGGTATATTCGCAGGGGCGCATCCCGCTGCGCAGCGCCTGGGCAAATACGACCGGCTTGAACGTGGAACCGATTTGACGGCGCGCTTTCACATGGTCGTACTGAAAATATTGGTAATCAATGCCGCCGACCCAAGTGCGCACCAACCCTGTATTGGGTTCGATGGCCAAAAAGCCCACATTGATCATGGTGAGGTAGTACTTGATGGAGTCCATCGGCGTCATTTCCCGCACGTCTTCTTCTTTTGCCCAATTGAAGACGCGCATCCTCACCGGCGTATTGAAGGCTTCATTGATCTCTTCTTCGGAAAAGCCCTGTTCCTTCATGCTCTGGTATCGGGGGGAACGCTTCTTCAGGTCTTCCAGCGTGCTGTCGTTGCCCCAGGGCTTGGCATTTTTCCACTCCTTATTGAAAGATTGCTGCAATTTGGGCAGGTGTTCCCGCACGGCCGTCTCGGCGTAACTTTGGAACTGCGCATTGATGGTAGTATAAATCTTCAGCCCGTCGGTATAAAGGTTATAGGCTTCCCCATTGGGCTTTTCAAAACCCTCCAGAATTTTTTCTACTTCCAGGCGCAGGTGCTCACGGAAATAAGTCGCCAGCCCGTCGCCGCTGTTTTCTGATTGGTAGTTGAGCCGGAGCGGCAACTTTTTCAAAGATTCGCACTGCTCCGGGTTGATATGCCCCTGGTCTTCCATTCGATCCAGCACGGTATTACGCCGTTCTAAGGATTTTTCCGGGTTTCGTACCGGATTATACGTCGTATTTGCTTTCAACATACCTACCAGCAGCGCCGCTTCTTCTATTTGGAGGTCGTGCGGTGATTTGTCGTAAAAACGCTGCGCTGCCACTTTGATGCCGAACGCATTTTCGCTAAACGGAACGGTGTTGAGGTAAAGCGCCAGCAATTGCTCCTTGCTGTAAATGCGCTCCAACCGCCGTGCCACCAGGATTTCCCGTATTTTGTTGACTAAAGTGGAAAGCACTAAGTAGTGTTTGCGTTTGTACAGGTTTTTCGCCAATTGCTGGCTGAGGGTACTGCCGCCGCCGGAAGATTCATTCGACAGCAGGACGGTTTTGAAAAATACACGGAACCAGGCGCGCAGATCCACGCCGTTGTGTGCAAAAAATCTTGCGTCTTCCGTGGCCACCAAGGCGTTCACTACGTTCGGAGAAATTTCTTCAAAGGCGGCATTGACGCGGTTTTCTATATAGTATTTGCCCAATAACACGCCATCTTCCGCATAGACTTCAGAGGCAGTATTGCGCTGAATATCTTTAAGTTCACCATAGGTTGGCAAGGCGCCAAGCAGCCCCGTGTAAACCAGCATAAACAGCAGAAAAAGGAAAAGCAGCCCGCCGCCGAACAGCCCGCCGGCAATGGCTGTCGCGATGGACAACCGGGGGTATTTGCTGTGATAGACCGCCCACCTGGCTCGTAAGAAAGCAACGCCCCGGAGCGCCATTTCTTTTACTTTTTGCCAAATGGTTTGTCCGTCAAATGAAGGTTGTTCTGCCATAGTCTGTCAAATTTGGGCGCCGCTGCACGAGCGGCTAAAAAACAATCACCTGCCAATGTGTACCAGCAACACCGAAATATCTGCGGGCGATACCCCGCTGATCCGGCTTGCCTGGCCGATGGTGCGCGGCTTCATGCGCGTTAATTTTTCGCGCGCTTCTTTGGAAAGTGAAGAAATTTGGTGGTAGTCGAATTGTTCGGCCAGGATTACTTCTTCCAAACGGTTCATCTTTTGCGCCAACTCCTGCTCGCGTTGGATATAGCCGTCGTATTTCATGTTGATCTCTGCCAGTTCCACATGCCCGCCATGGAATTGCGCCAAGTAAGTGTCTAATTCCGGCAAGGCTTGCCGCAACGCGTTCATGTCAATTTGCGGCCGCAATAAAATACCCTGCAATTTTACTTTCTGACGGATGGGTGCCGTGCCGCAGCTTTCCAAATAGCCATTGATAGCTTCCGGACTAACGCTCGTTTCCTCGAAATATTTACCAATCGCTTTTGATGCCACATTTTTTTCTTCCACCTGTGCCAACCGTGCTTCCATGTTCATGACCCCCAGCCGATGGGCCAACGGGGTCAGGCGCAGGTCGGCGTTGTCTTGCCGCAACAGGATGCGGTATTCTGCCCGCGAAGTGAACATGCGATAAGGTTCCTGGGTACCTTTGGTGACTAAATCGTCAATCAGCACCCCAATATAAGCTTCTGAGCGTTTGAGAATAAATGGCTCCAATTCGTTGATGGCAAGGTGGGCATTCATACCCGCCATCAGTCCCTGACAGGCCGCCTCTTCGTACCCGGTGGTGCCGTTGATCTGGCCTGCAAAAAAGAGGTTTTTCACTAACCGGGTTTCCAACGACAGACGCAATTGCGTGGGCGGGAAATAATCGTATTCAATCGCATAACCGGGACGGAACATTTTGGCGTTCTCAAAACCCGGGATCAGCCGCAAAGCTCTATACTGGACGTCTTCCGGCAGGGAAGACGAAAAGCCGTTCACATAAATCTCGCAGGTATCCCAACCTTCCGGCTCCACAAACAACTGGTGGCGGTCGCGGTCGGCAAAACGGTCAATTTTGTCTTCGATGGACGGACAATAGCGTGGCCCCAGGCCCTGTATTCTACCAGAAAACATCGGCGAGCGGTCGAATCCGGTTCTCAGCATTTCGTGTACTGCCTCGCTGGTGTACGTGATGTGGCAGGGCAATTGTTGCCGCAGCGGCGGGGTTTCGGTGTAGGAGAATTTACCGGGAATTTCATCGCCGGGCTGTACTTCCATTTTGCTGTAATCGAGCGACCGACCGTCTACCCGTGGCGGGGTGCCGGTTTTCATGCGCCCGGCTTCAAAGCCCAGTCCGATCAGTTGTTCGGTGATGCCTTTCGCCGCGCTTTCGCCTGCGCGACCGCCACCGAGTTGTTTTTCACCGATGTGGATGATGCCGTTGAGGAAAGTGCCGTTGGTGAGCACCACCGAGCGGCTTTCGATTTCTAAGCCCATGCTGGTGCGTACACCGCAGACCACGCCGTCTTTTACAAGCAGGCCGTTCACCATCTCCTGCCAAAAATCAATATTGGAATGCGCTTCCAGCATCGTGCGCCACTTGCGGGCGAAGAGCTGCCGATCGCTTTGTGCGCGCGGACTCCACATCGCCGGGCCTTTCGACTGGTTGAGCATGCGGAATTGAACCATGGTGTGGTCGGTGATAATACCCGAATAACCGCCCAGGGCGTCAATTTCACGCACGATCTGCCCTTTCGCCACGCCACCCATAGCGGGGTTGCATGACATCTGGGCAATGGTTTGCATGTTCATCGTGGTCAGCAAAACCTTCGACCCCAGATTCGCAGCAGCGACAGCAGCTTCACAGCCCGCGTGGCCTGCGCCTACAACAATTACATCGTATTTTGGAAACATAGGTTGCCTTTGGCAGTTGCTCGTGATTGGTGATTTGCTGCAAAATTAGGGAAAATAGGCGGAAGTTGCACGAATGTTCCCCAAATCGCACGCTATCCCCAAAATGACAAAAGATCAACACGGTAAAATGACGCCGGTCTATTTTTTTAGTGCTTGTGACAATGATAAAGAAGACACTGGCATACCACAGATTGTCATCGAATCTCCCGAAGAGGGCGCGACGTTTGACCTTGGCGATACCGTTCACATCAAAGTGGATATTACGCATATACAGCAGAACTGCATGAGTATCTGGTTGCGTTGAAAAAAGTATCCGACAGCACCGTTTTGTTTGTGGAAGGGGAACACTGCCACAGCACCGAGGCGCATGTTCACGATCATTGGGTCAATAACGTAAACGATCACACAGATATGGAATTGGTGGTGACTGCAACAGACCACGATGACAAAACCAATACGAAGAAAGTGCATTTCCACGGCCACCCGAATTAGTAACGGAAGTTTCGGAATAGTTGAAAAGCTATCCTGCTTTAAGTGGGATAGCTTTTTCATTTCAACCGGTATTCAAAAACTTGTAACCTGAAAAACGATCTACTCGTCTTGTTTTTTGGACAAAACACTTGCATATCCATAAATTTGAATCCAACAAAACGACCTTCAACCCATTATGCTACCACGCACCTTCAACGAGTACCTTACTCAGTTTCGTCACACCATGGCGATCTATCCGCGCACCTGGAAGTTTTTTAAACAACACCGGCTCTGGGAAGGCGACTGGGATTACCGCTGGTTGTCCCGGATACTGGCGCTGATCGCCATTGTGGTGGGGTTCAAAATGTTGAGCATTTTCTCCAACTGGTGGTCGCAGGCACATTTCGACAGCCTTTCGGAAACTGTCAGCCAAATGGGCACCTTAGCCAGCGATGTTTTTAAAAACGGATACAGCCTGATTTATGCCAGTGGCCTGAAATACGTGATGTTTATGCTGTTGTATGTGGCGACAACGCATTTCAGCATCCGTACGCTGGCCATTCTTTCCGGCAGAGAACCGCAGGTCGTGACCTTTCAAACAGCGCTTCACGCCCAAATTCGGGCATTTAAGGTCTATATCCGCTGCTGGATACTGGAATTGATCATTGCTTCTGTGATGCTGAGTATATTTTTCGGCATCTTCAAAAGCATTGCTTTTCTTGAAACGCCGGCCGTCTTTTTGGTGAGCTGCTATTTTTTTGGCTTTGCCGTAGTGGACGGCTACAATGAATTATTCGGATTGAGTGTCAAAGAAAGCATGCAGTACACCCGGAACTATATCGGCATTGCCCTCGCAACAGGCTTAGTGGCTCAACTCCTGATGACTGTTCCTGTTTTTGGCCCCATCCTAATGCCGATCTTATCGGGCATTGCCACTACGATTGCAATGTACGAATTGTCGGATCTGCATTTGCTGGAGCGGGAGCTTGCTGTGCAGTTGGATGAGTTGGTGTGACAATCAAGTTTTCTGCTTGCCAATATTATCAATTAACGCGAAAGCAAAATCCGTCAACAACTGCTCTACCTGGCTCAGGTCTCCGTCCGGGACTTGAACATCCGTTAGGGAGGGCAAATGAAGGGCAAAATAAGGGTGGTCGTTCGACATTTCCAACAAGGTGCTGGCTAATGCTTTCGGGTAGGGAAAGCCCGGCGAAATATCCCGGATCAATTGGGCAATCACCTTACTTAAAGCCTTGTAGGTCAAAAAGAATCCGCGTTTGTTTTCCTCGTCTATTTGTTTGGTATGGTAGGCTTTGATCGCTTCTGAAATCACGATCCGGTGCAGGATGTCTTCATCCACAAATTCAATGGCAGGATTGCGCCGGGACGCCTCAATGATGGTAGAAATGGCAATTTTCAGTCTATGGCGCGGATCGGCTACATTTTGGACATTGACTTCGATACAGTATCGCATCCACTCCCAATACCAGCTTAGCAAATAGAGCAGGAGCAGGTGTTTATTTTCAAAGTAGCGGTAGATGGAAGCTTCTGTAGAGTGAATGCGTTCGGCCAATTTTTTGAACGTGAACGCTTCAAAGCCGATTTGGTCAATCAAAATAATGCTTTCCTGGATGATCCGATGCCCCAGTTTAGTCTCTTGCGGGTCGCGCAAGAATAACTTTTCATTGAGCTTGATGAAAATTCCAATCGCCATAAATTTCTGTATTTTTGCACTTTTGATGTACCGCCTATTAGGTCACTCCTTTGTATATAAAAGCGACTGCGAATTTGAGGCATATTTTACAAAGAACGCTATTATTCGACCGTTTTTAGGCTTGAACTTGCCATATATCGTTCAATGTTCCCGTTTTTTGAAGATACCCCTTCAACCAGGCGGTGCAATCTGAAAAATTATCGAAACAATGTGCGTAGGGAATCAACCCCGGAACGAGGTTAACGCTTTTGAGCATGTCTTCCGGGTGGCCACGCAGCCCCAAATAATATGGCTACGTGCTCTTTACGCAAGTCTAAAATGGCATCCTCAAGAGCTTACAACCCGGATTGATCCACATAAGGCACGCGCTCCATGCGGAGAATAAAAACCTCCGTTTTGGGTAAAGCCTTCACCATTTAAGGTTGACAGCAGCCCATGCAGATTGCATGCCGGGAGGGCGGTGAGCAGAAAAAAGTTAAGCTGGAAACTTTGAAGAAGAGAAGCAAAAGTGCCCGGAGCGGGGCTCGAACCCGCACGGCCCTTACAGGCCACAGGATTTTAAGTCCTGCGTGTCTACCTTTTCACCACCCGGGCAGGGTACAGTTTGGTACAATATCTGAAACAAGGATTCAAAGATAGCAAACTGCCTTATAGAAAATAAAAAAGCCTTCCAAAAAAGAAGGCTTTTGTTTTGGAGCAGAAGACGAGGCTCGAACTCGCGACCTCAACCTTGGCAAGGTTGCGCTCTACCAACTGAGCTACTTCTGCGGATGTTTTCCGGCCTTTGCCGGTTGCTTTTTACTAAAGCGATGCAAATATAAGACGTTCCAGTCAATGTTGTCAAATTTTCTTTTTGAAAATTTTAAATTTTTCCAAAAAAAAATCTCAAAAATCTGATTTTCAGGCATTAAAAAATAAACACAGGGCTTGGTTACATTGACACGGCAGACTTGAAAGGCACCTAAAGAAAACTCCGCCGCAAGAACCGCGGCGGAGCTTATCCAACTTACTGATACTAAAAATATCTTACACCGCGCGATACCACCTTTAGCTTATCCGTAAAATAAGCTGCTCCAAAGGCAGGCCGTCATACGCCTGATGGCACTGATGAAAGCGCAGGATTTGAATTGTGGTGTGGATTGTTTAACTGTTGCAAAAATAGGCAGAAAGACGATGTCCGGCAAGTGTAAAGGTGAAAATTTCGTCGAAAAAAAGATGCTGGCAAAATATAATCTATTTAGTTATCTTGTTGATTTTTTTGTTTTTATAAAATAAATATTGTTTTAATTTAACGATGCACTCCCTGATGCAAAACTGAAAACCAGTGAAGTATAAAATTCATTAGACCCGGGCATTTTTTTATGGTTGATCGGAGAATGTAAGCATTAGAGTGGCATGGTCGGAGGATAGTACCCGGTCAACCGAAACATAAAATCCTTCCTCGATTTCGGTGCTTTCCGACAACCTGATTTGTTTCGCCACGCGGGCAATTGCCACTGACCAGTGTTCGAAGACGACAAATTCCGGGCCGAGTGCGGACAGTCCCTCTAATTGCTCGATGGTTTGGCGTACCCAAAAGCCGGCATTTTTTTCGGTATATGCGCCGGGGATTTGAAACTCAAACTCCTGCTTCCGGTGGTTGCAGCCCGATTGTCGGATGCTGAGGTTAAGCCCGTCATCAAATTTGATTTGCTCCATACTTTCCTGAGCCTCCAATTGGAAGCTATGACGCTCAATACCCAGGATAGTCCCACTGAATATGGGCTCTGGTTCCGTGTAAGCGCACCCTGAAAAGGCATCGGCTGTTGTAGACGGCCTGCAGGCGCTCAATGCGAGGATGATGACAAAAAACCCGATCGCGCAGGTGTTAAATCTCATGTTTTGTTTAAATGTTTTATGGTAAATGTTTGCAAAAGTTAAACAAAATGCACCAGTGTATGTTTGATCATCTGCTTTCCAAGTTGGAAAGCCATGTGATTAAAACTACAAAAACACGTTCATGGTTATCACCGAAATCTCAAATCAACCCGCTACCTCACCTCCAACTGATAGCTCCGGGAACATCCCGGCAACGCCTGCTTCGGTTTCGAATTTTGAGGCTCCTTTGATTGCTTCACCACTTCGAAAAGATGCTTTTGAGTTGAGCGATGAAGATAAAATAACCAAAATTGAAAGCCACTTTCAGGAAATCATGCGCACGCTTGGTTTAGATATGACGGATGATTCTCTTAAAGGCACGCCAAAGCGGGTGGCCAAAATGTTTGTTAAAGAAATTTTTGGAGGTCTCAACCCTGCCAATTATCCCAAAATATCCCTCTTCGAAAACAAATACCAATACCGTCGGATGCTCGTAGAACGGGATATTCCACTTTATTCGTTTTGCGAACACCATTTTCTTCCCATTTACGGCAAAGCGCACGTGGCCTACATTCCGAACGGAAAAGTCATCGGCCTTTCCAAATTGAACCGCATTGTGGAGCATTTTGCCCGGCGGCCCCAGGTGCAAGAGCGCCTCACAATACAAATTGCCAATGAACTCCGGCGCGTACTGGGTGTAGAAGATGTTGCTGTTTATATTGATGCACAGCACATGTGTGTTCAGGCACGGGGTGTTCAACATCACCACGCAGGCACGGCAACTGCCGAATACGGCGGTAAATTTCTGAATGAACACACCCGGAATGAGTTTTTACAGGCCATTAAGTCATAGTTTTGGTATGTAGACGCGGATCACAACGGCGGGCACTGCTATATTTTGGTGATCAATACCCGGGCATGCATGGGAGAACGCTGATGATTGGCACCGGTCGCCGGACGCTCAAACAGGAACGCATTATTGCTCACTCCTGGGCTTTGTTTTAAGTTTTGGTGCTTTATTGGCAACCTTTTCCGGTTTAGGCAACAGATTGGCTTCCTTCATGCGTTTTTCCAAGAAAATCCTTGCCTCCGATATTTTGCCGTTTTTGTATTTTTCAATCATCAGGCTGGCTATTGGCGCTGCGAAGGAGCCGCCCCAGCCCCCGTTTTCAATGTATACGGCAATTGCAATTTCAGGTTGCTCTTTTGGCGCAAAAGCGAAAAAAATTGAGTGGTCTTCGCCGTGAGGGTTTTCGGCAGTACCAGTTTTTCCGCATACCGAAATCCCCGGGATGTAGGCTGAGCGCGCGGTACCGGCCAAAACCACCTTTTCCATGCCGTCAATTACCGGCACAAAATGAGCCTTATCAATGCCTGTTTCTTTCTTTTCATAAACCTGCTTTTTCCAGGCATTTTCTCCTTCTCCGACCTTTGAAACTAAGTGAGGCGTAATGTAATACCCTCTGTTGGCAATGGTAGCAACCAGGTTAGCGATCTGGAGGTTGGTGAGCAACAATTCGCCCTGCCCAATACCCAAAGACCTGATCCAGACGGATTTCCAGAAACCGTCTCCGCTATAAACCCCGTCGTAATAATCGGAATTCGGAAAAAAGCCCTTCTTTTCTCCCGGAAAATCTACACCAAGCCGGTCTCCCAGTCCAAACTTTTTAAGGTAGCTGTTGAATTCATCGAAACCTTTATCGGGGTGTGTATATCCGTATTTATCAACAATATCGCGGAATACTGTTACGAAATAGGCATTGCAGGAGTGCTGGATAGCTGAAACTACATTACTGCACGAAGCATGGTTATGGCATCCGGTGAGCCGCTGCCCGCCAAAATAATATCCCCCACTGCAACTGACACCGCGATCGGGGGTCATCACCCCTTCCTGAAGGGCAATGAGGGCAACAATTGGTTTAAACAGTGACCCCGGAGGGTACTGAGCCAAAATAGAGCGGTCTAAAAAAGGTTTGGAGGCGTCATTCAGCAGTTCGCCATATTTCTGAGCGCGCGAACTTTGGTCAATGGTCAGGTGGTTGGGGTCGTAAGAAGGCGAACTGATCATCGCCAGGATTTCGCCAGTAGCAGGCTCTATGGCAACGATGCTGCCTATTTTGTTGACCATGAGCGATTCACCATACTTTTGCAACTCAAGGTCGAGGGTTGTGTAGAGATTTTTACCCTCAACAGGCGGTTCATAGTACTCCGCTTCTTTCCCATCGCCTACTTCCCGTCCAAGGTTGTCTATCAGGACGTGTCGGATGCCTTTATCACCGCGCAGTTGTTTTTCATAAAAGCGTTCCAGCCCGCTGGCACCAATGTAGTCGCCCAACTGGTAGCTGGAGTCAGCCGTAATTTCGTCCTGGTTGACTTCCCGAATATAGCCGAGCACGTGCGCCGCATTGCTGTGCGGATAGCCCCGCGCACTGCGTATTTGCAGGGTAAAAGCCGGAAATCGGTGCAGGTGTTCCTGAATGAAAGCAAACTCCCGCGCTGATATTTTTCCTTTGAAAATATAAGGAACGGATCTAGAGAACTTCCCGCTGCGCCAGTCTTTGATCAGGGCATTGGAGAAACCTTCCGGGCTCATGCCGGTGAGCTTGCAAAAACCGAGCGTATCGAAATTGGCGAAGTCAATTTTATTGAAAGTAACCATCAGGTCGTACATCGGATCGTTGTAAACAAGCCTTTCATTGTTCCGATCGTACATGATTCCCCTGGCGGGATAGAGTACCTGGCGGCTGATGGCCGCATATTTTGCGCGGGATTGCTGCTCTTTATTAAATATTTGCAGATGCGCCGCTTTTGCCACCAGCATCAATGCAGCAGCAATGAAGATAAACTGGATGGTGAATTGTCTTGTGCGGTGTGCGTCTGACACGGTGTCTGTTAAATTTTGTGAAACTTTCAGGAATCAATCCTCCGGATTGAAAACCAGCATAAAAATAATGATAAAAATGAATGAAATAGCAAAACTCGTAAAGGTTTGCCACAGAATCTCATAAATGTAAGCAAAAGTAAACGCTTCCAGCGAGAAGTAAAAAAATGTATGCAGCAATAATAGGCTGGCGGAGTATTTTAAGAACCAGTTACGCCCCATACGCTTCATGGTAGGGCTGTGATTCATGTTGTATCCGTCTCTTGGAGCCAGAAAAGACAGAATCCATGGGCGGGTGTAGGCCAAGAGGACGAGCGCGCCAGCATGAAGCCCCATCGGCGTATAAAACAGGTCTATTAAAATGCCCAGCAAAAAACCGAGCAACATCAGGGCAATTCGCGGCATTTTAGATGGCAGGATCATCAGAAAAAGCGGGTATGCCAAAACCTGGAATGAAGGTCGCCCGTCTACCTCCAGCCAGATTCGCTTCAAGATAAAAACCTGTACCAGCAAAATCAGCACAAACCGAAGGACATTAGAAAGGATGATTTTACTGTTCATAGCCGCCGTCCTTCTCTATGCTTAACAAATCTTCTTTTTTCTGCTTGTCCATTTTTACGATGTACACGTGTTCTGCCCGGATCGGGTCGTTACTCAGGCGTACCCGGATGGCGTGCATGCTGGTCTTAACCGGGTCGGAGCCGGGAATTGATTCAATGATACCAATGGGGTGGCCTTTGGGAAATGCAAAGGAGTAGCCGCTGGTCAGGATGGTATCCCCAACCTCTACCTCATGGTAACGGGGGATATCGGTCAGGTTGGCAAGCTCCGAACTTCCGTTTTCCCAAACGAGCACGCCAAAGGTGTCGTTGTTTTTTTTCGGAGTTGTCTTTTGGGAAATGACGGAAGCGCTCACGCGCGATTTTGTGTTCAGAATGGAAATGACCTTACTGAAGTAGCGGGAAGTATCGGCCACAATACCCACAATCCCTTTGTCGCAAATCACGCCCATGCCTTTTTCTACGCCGTGGGCACCTCCACGGTTGAGAATCAAGGTATTGTTTGCGCCGTAGATGCTTCGGGTGATGACCGTTGCGGCAATATAAGAATAGAGGGAGTCGCTGATGTTGATGGTGTCTTTGACAAGAACATTGTCGTACCGGGTTTCCGGCCGGGCGTTGTGGCGCTGCGTATTGGTTGCTTTCAGATCGGCAACTTGCTGTTGTAATGAAAAGTAGCTCCTTAGCCAGGATATTCTTTCATTGGCGGCATTCACTGCAAGCCCCGATGTATTCAGTAGGATATCCTTTTGCTTTGGGCCGCTCTGTACGATCAACATCAGGCAGATCCCTTCCAAAAACAGAAGCGTGAGTAAATTTCCAAACCTCGCAAATAGCTGAAGCAGGCTGCCCATACTGTATACTTAATTTGATTCGGCCCCGATTTTTATCAGACGCTCTTCCGGTCAATAATGAAAGAGTAGCGATCCGTGTGTTTGAGCGCCATGCCGGTACCCCTGACAACCGCGCGAAGCGGATCGTCGGCAATGTGTACCGCAAGCTTGGTTTTTAAGGAAATTCGCTTGTCCAAACCACGCAACAAGGCACCTCCTCCAGTGAGGTATAAGCCTCTGCGATAGATATCGGAAGCCAGTTCCGGCGGCGTCATTTCCAGCGCCTTGAGGATTGCTTCTTCAATTTTAGAAATGGACTTATCCAAAGCATGCGCGATTTCGATGTATGAAACCTTTGTTTGTTTCGGGATCCCCGTCATCAAGTCGCGGCCGTTCACGGCAAAGTCTTCCGGTGGATCTTCCAGCAGTGGAAGCGCCGAGCCAACATGGATTTTAATTTGTTCAGCCGTGCGCTCACCGATCAGGACGTTGTGCTGGCGTTTCATGTAATCCATGATGTCGCTCGTCAATTCGTCTCCAGCGATGCGGATAGACTGGTCGCAAACGATTCCGGAAAGGGCGATCACGGCGATTTCGGTAGTGCCGCCGCCTATATCAATAATCATATTGCCTTCCGGCTCTTCTACATCAAGGCCAATCCCCAATGCAGCAGCCATCGGTTCGTAAATCAGGTAGGTTTCCCGAGAATCCACGTGGTCTGCGGATTCAAAAACGGCGCGTTTTTCTACTTCCGTGATGCCGGAAGGAATGCAAATCACCATTTTCATGTGGGACAGAAAACGCCGGCGGGTGCCCATCATATTGATCATTCCTTTGATCATATTTTCGGCAGCCTGGAAATCAGCGATCACACCGTCTTTCAGAGGCCGGATGGTCTTGATGTCCTCGTGAGTCTTCTCATGCATTTGCATGGCTTTCCGACCCACGGCTATGACTTCACCGGTTTTTCTGTTGATGGCGACGATTGAAGGTTCGTCAACCACGACTTTATCGCCTTGTATGATCAGGGTGTTTGCTGTGCCTAAATCAATGGCAATTTCTTGCTTGAAAAAACTGAAAAGTCTCATTAACTTTTTATCCTCTGTTTTGAACGCTTACGTAACGGAAAAAATGGGCACTTATTGAGCCTGTTAACTTTCAAGGCTGAAAGTAAGAAAAATTCCCTACTTGCCTGTTGTTTTCAGGCGCATTAATTTTCAGGGCGCAAAGCAAATGAATTTTTGTCAGAAAATAAAATCTTTATTCAATCGGTTTCAACGCTTTATTACACAAATGGTCTGTTTCAGGCTTTCCTGCTGAATCTTCAAAAAGTAAGCTCCGGCAGGAAATTGCTTCAGATTGACCGGTGCCCCCGGACGGAGGGTGTCCCGAATCAGGAGAACACCATGTGTAGTTTGTACCTCGTATTCGATAATAGATTGATTGTCATTGGTTTTTATAAATACGAGGTTGCTGGTTGGGTTAGGGAAAACGCGAACCTTGCGCCCGGGATCGTGTTCCTGCACCCCGTTGATGCCAATGAGGATGGTCTGGCCGATTGCATTGCCGCAATAAGCATTTTGCGCATTCAGGGTTACTGAATAGGTGCCGTTATTGGCGAAGATATGCTGCGGGTTGGACTCCGTACTGCCGTTGCCGTCTCCAAAATCCCAGTTGTATGCCGTTGCATTGACGGATAAATTGGTGAAAATGACCTGATTACCTACTACCAGAAAACTAAAATCGGGAACCGGCTGCGGCAAAACGGTCACGAAGGTTTGTAGAGCCAGCGTGTCGCTGACTATGGCACCAAGGGCAATGAGGGTGACGTCATAAACGCCGGACTGATCGTAGGTCACGACTGGGTTTTCCTGGGTTGAGGAAAAAGGGACTCCGCCCGGAAACAGCCAGAGCAAGCTGGTGTAACTGCCGGAAGACTGGTTGGCGAACTGGATCGTCAGCGGGGCGCAACCCTGGACATTTTCAGCGGAAAAACTGGATAGGGGCGCACTGAAGACGCTGACGAGCATTTCCGCATAAGCGGTATCGCAGGCATTAATCGCCGCAAGCCTTACCAAATATTCCCCTCCGTTGGCGTAAATGTGTTGCGGATCGGCGGCAGCACTGCTCAGGCCGTCGCCAAAATCCCACCAATAGGCAGTGGATGACGAAGATGCATTTGTGAACGTTGCCATCAGGTCTGTGCTGGTGAATGAAAAATCGGCCTGCGGGTCTGGCAAAATTGTAAGCGCAATTTCCTGTGAGAAAATCGTCGGGAAGCAATTGCTGCTCACCGCCAATCTGAAGACATATCCACCCATCGGGCCGGTAACGCTGGCAATTTGCAACGTGGGCGCGCTGGTTCCGCTATACAAACCGCCGTCCTGAAGGTCTGCAAACCCGCTCCCCGTGTTCACCTGCCAGCGATAATCTAACCCAAATCCCCCGACCTGCAAAGGAATCGTCAACAGATCGCCGACACAGGTAGGCTCTAATTCCGGCGCTGCTGCGATTTCCGGCGCCTGATTGGGTTCAACACCCTGTGGGATACTGATGAGTCCGCCCGTTACACCCACGCTGCCAGGTTGTGCGTCGTTGGTTCCCGTGTTGCAGGAAGCGGAATTGTTGCTGATACCCGCCACGCCTCCCGATACATCGGTCACCGGCGAAATCCCTCCCGAAAACAGGATGCGGCCGCCGCTGCCGCCGCCGCCCGGCCCGGAACAGCGTTCTGCCCCTACGTTGTCAATATTACCGCCAGCGCCGCCGAGCGCTTCCACTAAGAGGGCACCATTCAGGCTGAGTACATCAAGCAGGATTGTGCCTCCACCGCCGCCGCCGCCCGCCCCTTCCCCGAAGGTGCCCGGCACATCGGCACCATTGGCGTGCAACCCAAATCCATTCTGGGTGAGTTGGCCGGCTTTCAGGTACAGGATGCCGCCGCCATTGCCACCGTCTGTTCCAAGTTCGTTGTTTTCGTGGCCGCCTCCGCCGCCACCGCCGAAGTAGCAGCGCCCGGCAGCAGCGGATGCCGGTTTACCGCCGCGCCCCGGAAAGAAACCGTCGCAGCCGAAAAATGACGGTTCGTCGTTGTTGCCGCCTTTGCCGCCGGCGCTTACATTGCCGCCGCCGCCGCCGCCAGCGTTGTGGTCGTTGCCGCCCCCGCCGCCATTGGCCTGAGCGCCGCGCCCGGTTTGCTGGCTTGCCGCAAAATCGGCAATGCCTTCGCCTTTGGCTGCGCCGCGCCAGTCGTTGGGGCCATAAGCATAGCCATTGATGCTCACGAGCCAACTACAATTGTTAGCGGTGGTAATTTCGGCAATGCCGCCGCGGAAACCTTTACCGCTCACGTCCAAATCGGCCTGAAGGGTCAGCGTACCGCTTACTTCCAGCGCCAGAATGCCGCCGGTTTGTCCGTTCCAGGGCGCTGCGCTAAGCGTTCCGGTGACCGTTGCATTTTCATACACAGGTACATAAACCAATTGTACAATCCCTCCCGTATGATAGGTATTGACTAAAGCATTTTGAAAAAAAACAGTGTTCCCCGAAAGGGAAGCAATGGCTGCTTTTTCAAAACGCCCGGCATGGCCAATGTCAGTAATATCGCCGAAACTTGCCGTGTTGGAAGTGTTGATCGTAGCACCTTTCATCTGGATGAGGAGCACGGTCATACCGGGACCGAAGCCGGATGCGTCCGCTAAAATCGCGCTGTTTTGGCAATAATCAATGGCCGTAATCGCGGCATAGCGGTTGATGACTCCGGAAAGAGCGGTTTGCGTGAGGGCTGGGAATGAAAAAGCCAGAACACAAAGCAGGGTAGCGAGTTTTTGGAACATGGTATTCATAGGGATTTGAAATTGAAACCTAAAGTTAGAATAAGCCTTTGAAAACCCGCCTTATTCTCTCAAGACTTTGCAGTAAATGAGTCTAAGAATCCTTGAAAAAGCCACCGCACAAACAGGGAAGTTATTTACGACAAGCTCCTTATTGCCATCGCAAAATCTTTTGTCAATGCTCGTAGTTGAAAAAAAATAACGATTCAGGACTTTCGTCAAATGGATTTTGACAGCGAAGATGCGTACTACGAACTCATCAATGGCCATGGTTGGGTTTTCATTATTCAGCGACTCCGACCCACCATTCCAACAGCTTTTCCTTTTTTCTAACAATCATTGCATTATTCCTTCCTTCTTTCAAAAGAACCATTATCTTTGCACCCGCTTTAAAAAGCCTGTTGCTTGCTATGCAAGGGAAGCAGGTATGGTTTAACCAAAAATTTGTTAAACAAATGGCTGTAAAAATAAGACTACAGCGTAAAGGTCGCTCTAAGCGTCCGTTTTACCACATTGTCATTGCAGATGCTCGTTCGAGCCGCGATGGCCGTTTCATTGAAAAGATCGGCACTTACAATCCGCTGACCGTACCGGCAAGCATCGAAATTGATCGTGACAAAGCTTACGATTGGTTGATGAAAGGTGCACAGCCGACGGACACGGTGCGTTCTATCCTTCGCTTCAAAGGCGTGTTGTTCCGCAAACACCTCAACCGCGGGGTGAAAAAAGGCGCTTTGACGCCCGAAGTTGCAGAAGCTCAGTACACCGCTTGGATTGAAGAAAAAGAAGCTAAAGTTGCTGCGCGCAAAGCCATAGTTGCCGCTGAAAAGGAAACTTTTCATGCGCGTGTTTCTGGTACGCCCAAGCCGCCGCCGCCGCCGCCTCCTGTAGTTGTTCAAGCAGCTCCGGCTGTGGAAGAAGCAGTAGAAAATGTTGCGGAAGCAGTTGTTGTAGAAGCTGCGGTTGAAACAACGCCTGAAGTTGTAGCGGAAGCTGCGGTTGAAACAACGCCTGAAGTTGTAGCGGAAGCTGTTGTTGAAACGACGCCTGAAGTTGTAGCGGAAGCTGTTGTTGAAACAACGCCTGAAGTTGTAGCGGAAGCTGTTGTTGAGGCAACGCCTGAAGTTGTAGCGGAAGCTACTGCGGAAGAAGTGGCTGAAACTCCTGCGGAAGAAGCTCCTGCTGCGGAAGAAGAAGCATAAACTTATTTAGATAAGTCGCTGACGATGAGCGTCACCCCGATGTTTCGGGGTGACGCTTGTCATTTCAGGCCGGATAATCCACATAATTGCGCGGCGTTTCATACAGCCTCACCGACAGTTCATACCGCGCATCTAAGCGTGCCCGCAACAGGTTCCAGATCACGTAGCAGATGTGTTCGGCGGTAGGGTTGAGGTTTTTAAATTCCACTGTGTCCAAGTTCAGGTTTTTGTGATCGAAGCGCTGCTCTATTTCTTCATAAATCAGGTCTTTCAACACCTTCAAATCAATCAGGTACCCGGTTTCGGGATCCACTTCACCGGCAACGCGCACCTCCAGCTCGTAGTTGTGACCGTGATAGTTCGGATTGTTACACAACCCGAAAACCTCCTGGTTGCGCGCGTCGGACCAGGCTGGGTTGTGTAGCCGGTGTGCGGCGTTGAAATGCGCTTTTCGATAAACTGCTACTTTCATAATTTATTCTATTCGTTTTTATCCAACAAACAAAGCCGGTATTGGTTGGTAAGAAGTGTGCCGTCTTGCAAATTGACGGTCAAATCTTATCTTTACGCCTGCACCAAAACGTAAACCTATGTTTTCCAAAATTATTCAGGCCATCAAGAATCTTTTTGCCGCTCTTTTTGGAGGTGGCAAAAAAGAAACACCCTCTACTAAGCCCACACCTCCCAAGCCGCGCCCGGAAACGGTAGATCCTTTTCCGCAGGATGGCGCTGAAATCAAGCCTGACACGATTGTTGTGGTGACCAACGAATTTGATCAGGTTACTTTTCCACCCAACAAGCCCGATGCCGAAGCAACCAAAAAACCCCTGGAAGTGTCTGATGTGGACGATGATCCGGAACCGGAACCCGTGGCCGAACCGGCTGTGGCCAAAACGACAACCCCTGCGGAAAAACCCGCAACAAAACCGGTGCCGAAGAAGCCCACACAACGTTATCTGTGGTGCCTCGACAACGGGCATGGCAAACAAACCTCCGGCAAGCGTTCTCCCCTGTTTGACGATGGCGAAACCCGTTTTTTTGAATACGAATTTAACCGCGACATCGTCGCCCGAATCATCAAAAAATTAGAAGCAGCCGGCATCGCATCCTATAATGTAGTGCCGGAAGTAGAGATCGGCGATTTTCTGGAGGGTCGGGTCGGACGCGCCAACAAAAAAAGATCGGACTTGCCCAAACTATATGTTTCCGTGCATTCCAACGCCGCGCCGGCACCCGGCTCGGAATCCTGGGCAAACAGCACCGTCAGCGGTATTGAAACCTGGTTTTTCCATGGCAGCAAACGCGGCCAGAAGTTTGCCCAGATTTTTCAAAAACACCTGATTGAAAAAACTGCGTTAAAAAGCCGCGGCCTGAAATCGAAACCGGAAGGACAGTTTTACGTGCTACGCAAAACCAGTATGACGTCTGTACTTACCGAAAATGGCTTTTACAACAACAAAGTGGAGGCCGGAAAATTAATGACGGATTCCATGCGGCAGAAAATTGCGGACGCGCACGTGGCGGCTATCTTAGAGATTGAAGAACACGGGCTTTAATTTTACAACCGACACCAAATCAAAAAAAATAAACAATGAAACCAGTTACAGTTAACTTAGTCAACGCCATTGTCCTGATTGCTGCGGGATTATATGGCTATTTCGGCGTCGTATCTTCTACGGGCACGGCATCGCCTACGGCGCTCATTCCGGCAGCCTTCGGCGTTCTGTTCATTGTGTTGGGCTTGTTTTGGGCCAAAGCCCCAAAAATCGTTTCGCATGTCTTGGTCGTGCTCACGCTGCTCCTTTTAGGCATGTGCATCGGGCGCTTTATCAAAATTGAGGCCTGGGATGCGAAGAAGTACATCTTCCTTGCTTGCATGGTCAGCAACGGCGTTGCGCTGGTGGTGTTTATCAAAAGCTTTATTGACGCGCGCAGGAGCCGGACGGTTTAATTTGTGTCTGTCTTTATAGTCCGATAGCTGCGTTATGCGAAGACCCAAAATTGGTCATTTACGCGAGTAAACTTCCACTTTTGGGTCTTCGCATGCCTTGCTCTCGAACTCTAAAGAACAGACACCGACTAAATGAACGGACACTAATTTGTGTCTGTCTTTATAGTCCGATAGCTGCGTTATGCGAAGACCCAAAATTGGTCATTTACGCGAGTAAACTTCCACTTTTGGCTCTTCGCATGCCTTGCTCTCGAACTCTAAAGAACAGACACCGACTAAATGAACGGACACTAATTTGTGTCTGTCCTTAGAGTCCGATAGCTGCGTTATGCGAAGACCCAAAATTGGTCATTTAGGCGAGTAAACTTCCACTTTTGGGTCTTCGCATGCCTTGCTCTCGAACTCTAAAGAACAGACACCGACTAAATGGACATACACTAATTAGCGGCCTTTTATTCTTTGCCATAGCCCCATCACCACGTCCCGATCCCATTTGTCAAAACGCCCGCGTTGCACCACTAAGCGATTGTCGTCGGGGTGGTTGACAAAAAAGTGAAAAACAAATTTTTCACGGGGTTCCTGCCAGCCAATGATCTGCCCGAATCGCAAGTCATTGAATACGAGGGTATCCGAATATATTTCTACCGTATAAAATTCCCGGGAAAAGCGTTTCAGTTGTTGCACGCTTTCGTGGTCTTCCACGGCATTGAGCAAAGAATCGTTGCGCGGGAAATATTCGAATTGGATGGCCTTTTCATCATCAAACAAAGACCGAAACCCGACGTGGTATCCGCGGTCATCGCCGGCGACTACATACCAAAGCCAGTTTTGGAGTGGCGCAGGCGTGGTAAAATAGCGGGTGTAGGCAATTTGTTGTTTTTCCAAATTATCCCGCACATCCGAGTCTATGTAGAGTTTGTTGCCCGAACAATAAACTAAGTAGAAGCTGCTCGTGAGGAGGCCGAATTTCCACCAAAATGCTCGTCCCGGATGCTTTCTTCGCAGCAAAATCAGCGCTGCACAGGCTATGCCTGGCCCGATTGAAAAAAACGGGTCAGCAACGTACAACACATTAAAAGTAAAACGCAGCCGGCTGAACGGTTCAAACCACCCGACGCCATAGTTATTGAACCCGTCCATGAACAGGTGAAAAAAAATGACCGTGCCGAAAAACAAGATCCATTTCAGCAAAGAAATATTGTGGGGACGGTGCCAACGCTCCGCCAGCAACGCCATAAAAGGCGTAATGAATGCCAGAAACAAAAAGGAATGCGTAAAACCCCGGTGCGCCAGCAGGCTGCCCGGGGTGTCCATCCAGAAGTTTGCAACAAAGTCAATATCCGGCACACTTTGGGCCAAAGCCCCCCACAGCATGGCCTTCCTACCGACCGTTTTTCCGGCAAATGCTTCGCCCATGCAGGCGCCAATGGCAATGTGAGTGAGTGAGTCCATATTCTGGTTTATTTTGACTACGCGGCCAGGGTAAACGTACTAAAAAAATGAATATTTTGAGGTTAAAGTGGGGTTTTTAAATGAACAGGGATCCGCAACTTGCGCAGATCCCTGTTGTTAAAATCACTCTTTCCACTTTTGCTTGATGCTTAATCTCTTCTGGATTTTTCCTGTTTCGGCGGCTCTTTTGTAGCTGCTTTTCGCTTTGGCGGTGCCGTCACTTTGGGTGCAGGCTCGCGGCGCGGCTCAGCGCTTTGTTTGGTTTTTTGCTTTTCCAAGGTAGTTTCGTGGTGTTCCCGGCCTTTGTTTATTTCAGGCTGAACGGTGCTGGGCACACGGGTTGGCGGCGTCACGGGCTGGGTGTCCGGTTTTGTTTTGGAAGGTGTGCCGGGCTTGGATCTGGTATCCGGTGCCGGTTGGTTTTTGCGATCCTGATCCGGCATTTTTTTTAGCTCGGGGGCACCTTCATCGCGCATGTCCCTTGCAGGCGGTTTGGCGCGGGTTGCTGGTTGTTCAACAGACGCCTTGGGCGGTTTCACTTTGGAAAGTTCCGGATAACGCCCGGTGTTTCGATCCAGATAATCCCGTTCATCTAATTTTTTATCCGGATTACTGCGGTTGTATTTGTCGAGATTTGCCTCTAAGCGGCTGAATTCCCGGAAACGGTCTGCCCGTCGGCCATCGTCTCTGAGCCAATCGTCGCTGATAATCCCCCGGTGTCTTTGTTGCCAAACCACAACCCCGGTGGTAATGCTTCCGCCGCTATTGTGATGCCGGTAGTGATGCCGGACAAAATGATCCGACAAATGATACCATCGGTCGTGGTGCCACGGATGGTAGAAGTACCAGTTCGTAAAGTGATAGGACGGCAAACCAATGACCACGATGGTACGAACCGACCCGGGGTAATAGAACCCCCAATCCCACCACCAGGGATAAGGACGCCAGCGTGGGTAATCGTACCAGGATGGGTATCCAAACCAATAAGGATAGTGATGATAATGGCGTTCGACAATGCGAACGGGTCTTTCGTATTGCCCCTCATCGTAAACATCGCCATCGTACAGGTCGTTATCATACAGGTCGTCATCGTAACCGGTTTCTTCAGCGTAAGTCTGAGCCGCAGCCATCAGCGCTTCTTTTGCCTGCGGATTTTCTTCTAAGCTTTTTTTCCAGTCTTCAACCTCCTGGGCATTCCGGCGGGCAACCACGAGGTTCAGGCTGTCTGCCTGATGCAATACCCAGGCTGGTTCCTTGCGGTACAGGTCGCCGGCCAGAATGGTCAGTCGGATGTTCTCCGTCAGCAAACTCAACACCTCCGGTAGTTCGAGCAGGCGATGCAACGCTGCTTTGGTTTTTGTCGGATAGGCGGAAATCATGGTTTCAAAAGCAGATTCGGCAGCCTGGTTCAGTTCGTCAATCTGCTTCAACACCCCGAAGTGATCCATCCCGGCGCGCAGCGCTTTGTTGTGAATTTCTTCTGGATAGCCGGTCAATACCCGATCAATGCCCGCTTTTGATCCGCCGGATTCCCGGGCAATTCGTCGCACCAAACCGGGGTAACGGGTCATATCCCAAACTATTTCCTGGGTTTCTTTGGAATAGGGCTCCACGGCTTTCTTAAAGGCAGCGCCAGTTGAAGCCTGCATGTTTTCCAATTTGATCAACGCCTCCGGGTACAAAGCGACCTCCAAAATATCCTGCCGCGTTTCTGCCGGGTACAGCACCAAAGCATCTACTGCTTTTTGGTTTTCTTCCACAATTTTAGCGAGTAATTCCTTGTCCGTTTGCGCGTATGCACACGTGCTGATTCCCGCAAAAAGGATTAGCGAGGCGATTGAAATTAAAAATTTCGTTTTGCCGAGCCATATACCGGTTTGATTTTTCATGTAAAATCAGTTTTAGTTCGGGGGCAAGGTGCAGGAAGTCGGATAAAAAAGAAATGAGTAGGGTCATGCCCGGGGTTGATTTTAAACAAGTTGAACTGGGGGGGTAACTTCGGCGTTCGGCGTCCCTTGTTCGATAGGTTGCGGTTTTTGAATGGAACCGTAGAACAATAGAAGACCAATAGAACACGGAATAACGAATATCGAAGTTGGCGCGCCAAGTGGATTTCGGCCTTCGGTGATTGGAATCATCTACTGCTATGATGATGCTCATTGCGAAGGGAAAGGCATGCCTTGAGCTTTGTATTAGTTCTCAACATAAAAATATAACGCTAATGTGGTGGGTGCTCCTTTCCTTACTCCTTGTTGCAATTTGCTGGCTTCTTTGGGCACCAATACGCATGGAAATCAATACGCAAGAAGGGGTTTACCGGGTAGGATGGAGTGGGCTTGGGACGCTGGACTGGCTGCCGGAACAAGGGTTGGATGTGATTGAACTCAGGCTGTTTTTCTGGAAAAAACGCTGGGTACTCTCCGAAATACAATCAAAGCAGCGGCGTTCAGCAACAAAGCCAGCTCCGGCAAAAAGCAAAGTGGGCAAAAAATCGAAGAGCAGCTTTGTCCGGTGGCAATTGGCAAAAAAAATTGCCCGGACGTTTAAGGTAAGGCAGTGTCAGTTATGGATAGATACAGGCGATTATGTTTGGAACGCCTGGCTTTTTCCGGCAGGCTGGTTTTTCCGAAAACCCAATGTTGGCGTATGGATTAATTTTCAAGGAAAAAACGAAGGCTTATTGCTGGTCGAAAACCGCTTGAGCCGGGTTTTATGGGCAATCATTTCATCACGTGTTTACTAAAATATTTTGATTATGAAAACAGGAAATTATGAAGAGGTGCTATCCAAAGTCACCGAATTTCTGAAAGACGAAACCAAAACCAGTACCGTCGTCGGTGCCGAATTTAAGCTTGGCGAATTCACCTGTGTACCGGTCATCAAAGTCGGCATGGGCTTTGGCTACGGGGGCGGCGAAGGCGAAGCCAAAGTCACCGGACACGGTGAAGGCAGCGGCGCTGGCGCTGGCATGGGCATCGTTCCGATGGGCTTTTTGGTGACGCGCGGCGACAGCATCCAGTTTGTGCCGTCCAGCACGACCCACGGGTTGTCTGCTGCCGTTGAAAAACTGCCGGATTTGCTGGGAAAATACTTCGCAGGCAAAAAAGAACCGCAACAAAATGAACCGGTACTGAGTTGATTCGTCTCCAAAAGGTGTTACCTCTTGACGAAACGCCAGCTAATTCGGGAACACCTCCGTAATAACAGGTTTCCTTAGGTTTTGTGTCTTCAAAAAAGGGAACACCTTTTTGGGAAAGGTGTCCCCTTTAAGTTTTGAGGATTCATGGAGTATACACAGCTATCGGGTCATAAAGACTGACACTAATCACAGCGATAGCGCATATAGACTACTGGATTCGGCAGGTCTTTCCCTTCTCCATCGAATTTATCGTTGTACGTGGTCGTGCCTACCTTTTTGAGGAATTCCGTACATTTATTATTCTCATTCCTGTTATAAATGCACTTCGTGTGTTTTTCAGTTACCGCCGACCGATAGGAAGCCGCTTCCGTAACGGGATCAATTTGAGGAAGATTGACCCATTTGCCTGTTTCTTTGTTCTGATTTTCCCTGTTCGGGCATTCAGCATTTTTGTACACCTTAAATTTTACGCCGGCTTCTTCACCCGATGATTCAAAAGCAGGTTCATTTGAAAGGAGAAAAAGTTCTTCTTTGGGTGCAGTTTTGACTGTAAACAAAAAGGTGACCGTTGTGCCCGAAGTGGTATTGACCGTCAACAGGTAATGATCCCGGTTGGTAGTGGGCTGGGCGCGGAGATAGTCAAAGACCTCGGCTTCATAACCCGGTGCCACGAGCAAAATGCCCCATTGAGCGTTGAAATAAGCAATGATGTCCTCAATGGAATCGGGTGCCTAAACGGTTTCCTCTTCCCGTGGTTGTTCTAATTCTTTTTTGCAGGAAGTAAATAATAGGCTTGTCAACAAATACAGCGACAGCAAACCTGCCATTGCGAAGCGAATGCTTTGGATTCCAGTTTTCATGATCGTAAATTTTGTATGAATAATTGATTTACGATCTTGTATCCGGAGTGGGTGGGAAATCTTATGCCCTGCCCGAAGGTTTTTCCCCCAAGTAATTTTATATTTGGCCTGTGTTCCCTGCGCTCCAGCTAAAAACCCACGCCAGTATGGAAGTCCTGCTCCTCACTTTTGCCAACAGCCGCGAAAACCCGCTGCCTACTCTCGCCGCAGAATACGCCGCGCTGAACAAAATTCTTTCGCCGCGTGTGCTGCGCCAGCATTTTCTTTCCTGGTCGGTCAGCCATGCCACGCTGGAGGACATCGGCTACTACCTCACGCTGTTTCGTGACCGCTTAGGCCTGTTCCTGTTCAGTGGCCACGCCGGGCGCGACCGCCTGCTGACGGAAGACGGTGACTCCCGTGCCGGGGGCATCGCGCACCTGCTGGGGCAGTGCAAAAACCTGAAAGTGGTCGTCCTCAATGGGTGTAGCACCGGCGGACAGGTGGCGGCCCTTCATGCAGCTGGCGTACCCTTAGTCATCGCCACGAGCGCGCCGGTGGGCGACGAAATCGCTGCGCAGTTTTCCGCCCGCCTGTTCCAGGCTTTGGAAACCGGCCTGAGCATCGGCGAAGCGTTCGAACAGGGCATCGGCGAGGCCCTCAGCCGGAAAGAGATTGCGGTGAACCGGGGTTTAGACCTCCAACCCCACGATCAGCCCGACGAACCGCTTTGGGGCATTTTTCCCAACCCCGGCAAGCCCGACGCTGCCAACTGGAAACTGCCCGTGCAGGCCGCCCGCCCCGCCGCCATGCAATACGACCCCAACGAACTGCTCTTAGAATCCCTCTACGACACCTTCGCGCAGGCCAACCCGCGGGTGCGCGAGCTGCACGAAGCCGGTGCCCTGCTCGACGAGCGCAAAGAAGAAATCGTGGCCGCCCTGCTCAAAGCCCTGCCCGCGCCCATCAGCGAACACGTGCGCAAACTCGTGGCGCCTTCCCAACCGGGCGCTGCTGCCGGCTGGGACAGTGCCGGCCCGCTGCGGCTTGCCCAATTGGCCCAGACTTACCAAATTTGTATGGACTTCCTCCTCTACGTCCTCATGGCGCAGTTGTGGGAAAACATCCTGCGAAAAAACGCCGCCTGGAAACCGCCGGCAGCGATGCTCGCCGAATTCCGGGTCTTCCTGCGCCTCGATGCCGCCGAACGCCGCAACTGCGACTACTTCTCCGTGCTGCGCCTGTTGCGCGATGCGCTGGAAGGCGAGGGTGAAGCGCCGTTTGTGGAAGAATTTACCCGCCTGCGCGAAGATTTTATGGCCAATGAGGATATAAAAACCGCCTGCTTTTTCCTCGAAACCCTGCGCCGGCAGACCGAAACTGCCAGCGCTTTGGAAATGCCCGAACTTTGCGCGCGCGCCGAACAGGCATTAGCCCTCATCTTTAGCAAACTCGGCTTCCTGGGGCGCTACCTGCTCGCCACGGTGCGCAACATTGACGTGCTGAAATTCCGCCACACCGGCGAAGCACAGTTCGAGCACATGGTGGTCAAATGGCACGGTACACTCGGATTCTATGAAAAAGAATACCGTCGTCAGTCCGATTTTATGGACAATCGCTCGGTGGTGCTGTTGCGCCTCGGCGACGGCACCGGCAACCACTTCCTGAACCTTTCGCCGTTCATCCTCGACGAAAACACCTTCGAGGCGGTACCCGATACCTCCCTGTCCAAACTCTACTTCTTTGCCTGGCGCGAACACGAACGCCTGTTTTATAAATACGTGAACGACCCCGACGCCGACGTGATTGACTTAGACGACCCGGAGTTCTACGATAAGAAAAAAAAGGCCACCAAGTTTCAACTGGCGAAAATCCAGTTCGAAGCGTTTTATGAAGCCGTTTTTGATGAAAAACCAAACCCCGCCGCGCCATGAAAAGTCCCTTTAAATTTCTCGATCCCTACGAGTTTGAAGACCGCGACGCCTTTTTTGGCCGCGACGCGGAGACGAAGGAACTCTACAACCTCGTCACCAAAAACCGCCTGACTTTTGTGTACGGCCCGTCGGGTACCGGCAAAACCAGCCTCGTGCAATGCGGCTTGGCCAACCGCTTCGGCGGGGTGGACTGGCTCCCGATTTTTGTGCGCCGCGGCGAAAACATCAACGAAGCCCTGCGGCGGGAAATCGCCAAAGCGCTCGGCGAAGGCGCTGCTTTTGACGGCGACTTTCCGGCAGCTGTGGGCGCGCTGTTCAACCGCTACCTGCGCCCGGTTTACCTGATTTTCGACCAGTTTGAAGAACTTTTTATCCTCGGCAACACCGCCGAACAACAGGCTTTTTACGACACCATCGCCGAACTCTTAGAGGCCGAACTGCCCTGCCGCATCCTGTTCATCCTGCGCGAAGATTATTTCGGGCACCTCAACCAGTTTGAAAAAACGGTGCCCGAACTTTACCACCGCAAACTCCGCGTGGAGCCGATGAGCCGCGACAACCTGCGCGCCGTCGTCGCCGGCTCCTGCAAGGTGTTCAACATCGGTTTCGACGATGCGCGCCGCGCGCCGGAGCGGATCATGGACAATATCTTAGCCGACAAAAGCGGCATCCACATGCCGTATGTACAAGTGTACCTGCACATGCTGTACCAGGAAGCCGCCAAAGAAGGGCTTTCGCCCCTGCGCTTCACCGATGCAGTCATCGGCAAGGTAGGCCCCATCACGGACGTGCTGGGCCGGTTCCTGCAGGAGCAAAAAACGGAAATTTTTAAAAATCTGCAGCAAAACCCCGCCTTTGCCGCCCCGCCCGAAGACGTCGTGTCGCAGGTGCTGGACGTTTTTGTTTCCAAAGAAGGCACTAAAGCGCCGGTGGGCTACGCGCTCGCCCCCGACGGGCGGCTCACGCTGAACGGCGAAGCGGCCCGGGTGCTGGCGGTGCTGCCGCCCGTGCTGGTGTCGGCCACCATCCGCGAACTCGAAAAAAGCCGCATCCTCCGCCGCTCCGACGACGCCCTCGAACTCGCCCACGATACCCTCGCCGCGCTCATTGACCAGCAACGCAGCGCAGAACTCCGGCAGTTGCGCGACATCCGGCAGCGCATCGAAACCGGCTACGGCGAACACACAGATTCCAAAGGCGCGTATTTTTTCAACAAAGGCCAACTCGCCCGCATCGAGCCGTTTTTGACTAAACTCGCCCTGGCATCGGCGCAGGCGGAATTTTTGGAAAACAGTCGCGCAGAAGCCGAACGCTTGGAAAACGCCGAAAAAGAACGGGTGGCGCGGGAATTGCGCTTGGCCGAAGATAAATTAGCTGCGGAAGAACGGGCGCGGAAACGGCAGCGGTTTTTTACGTGGGTGATTGGGGCAGTGGCGTTGCTGGCGTTGGGGGCGAGTGTTTTTGCTTATTTCCAAAAGCTGGAGGCTGACAGCCAAACGCTGGAAGCCCGGACTCAGCGAAAAGAAGCTGTTTTTCAAAAAACACAGACAGATTCTCTGCTCGGTGTTTCGGAAAAAAACGAGGAGAGGGCTGATAAAAAAACAGAAGAGGTAGAAGTGGAGAAGGCAAAAGCAGAAGAGCAGACCGTCGCAGCCCTGATTGCCAACCAAAACACGGACAAAGCCCTGCGCGAACTGAAAATCACCTCCGATCAGGCCGTGACCATCCTGCTGGCCGAGATAGACCGCAATATCCTCCATTTAGAATACGACGCTACATTCCGCAAATGCCAGACTGCCGTCAACCTGAAGGCACAGCGGGGCGCTGTGGAAAAACGGGTTTGGGAAATCGCCTATTTCTATACCGAGGCCGATACGGCAGCGGCAGCCGTTACTTTTCTGAATCTGTTGCAGCCCACAGACCTGGCGGCCAACTCGCCCGGTTTGCAGGCAAAACTGCGCACGATTCTAAAAGAAAGCATACCTCCGGCGTATTTAACATTTTTAAAGGAGCGCTATTTTCCCAAAACGATCCATGTGGAAGGCGGATCGTTTTTGGAGGAAGAAGATTCCGTGCGGTTCAGCGTCAGCACGTTTAAAATGGCGAAAACGGAAACCACGTTTTGGCAATATTATGTTTTTGCCAAAGCAAAACGCCACGATATTGAACGGCCAAGCTGGCAGTTTGCCGGCGATAACCCGGCGGTCCATGTCAACTGGTTCGACGCTGCTTTTTATCTTAACTGGCTCAATGAACGGGAAGGGCTAAAACCGGTTTACAAATTAACGGCGAATGGGGAGAAAGACGACTATGGCAATGACTTGTTTGATGTGGAAATTGACAACTCCGCCAAAGGCTACCGCCTTCCGACAGAAGCCGAATGGGCGTTCGCTGCGCGTGGCGGCAATGATTCCAAGGGATTTGAATATAGCGGCGATTCTGTGCTGATCAATGTGGGCTGGTACGGTGAAAACTCGAACAGCCGAACCCAGCCCGTGGGTCAAAAAAAGCCGAACGAATTGGGATTGTACGACATGAGTGGAAATGTTTGGGAATGGTGCCGGGATTGGTCTGACAATTTCCCTGAAAACCCGGAAAAGAATTATTCCGGGCCGGATTCGGGTTCGTTCCGTGTTATTCGCTGCGGGAGTTGGCCCGGCAACGCGGGGTTTTGCCGGTCGGCATACCGCTACCGTGACTACCCCGTCGGCCGCGACCTCATTATAGGCTTCCGCTTAGTCTTCGTCCCGTAGTCAGTTGGTAGTTCATTCCGGCTTTACTTATGAGCTAAAGTGAGTTGGCGAAAAAAATGTGAGGGAGGTGAGGGACGAGCCTCCCACGCATTTTTTTTGTCAACGAGCGG
>JBBQGV010000042.1:0-40167 GCA_038323375.1 Chitinophagales bacterium | reverse complement strand
CTGTCCACTTTTCCAGGAGGTCTTTTGCTCCTACCCCGCGTTGGGGAACCACCTCCCTTAGCTATGGCTAAGGTCGGGAACCCCCGCCTTGGTTAGAATCAAAATGCCTTGCCCGGAGAAAGCGACCCTTATTAATTCAGCACCCCTTAGCACCATAAATGGACAGACACTAAGTAAGTTAATTCAATAATTTGTTAAAGTTTTTTGAACCTATTGTTTGAAACGAACATACCCTGTATATTTGATCTATTCCTTTCCTCCGAACAATTTCGGAATTTGCAATGCTACCGTTCCTGCTTTTTCTACAGGAACCACTATTGAACACACACACAAACATCGCGGGACAGCCTGATATCAGGCTGCAAATTGAGCTTTTGAAATCGTTTACGGCTTCAAAACCGGATTTCACGTGCTCAAAACGGGGTTTCGTCATTTTTTTCAGCGGCGGATAAGCAACCGCTGTATAATTGTGGGGGGAAATGGGAGGAGAGATAGAAAAGGTTACGCATTAACTGTTAACATCATTACCATTTGAAATCATGAAACAAGTTCTGCTTTCTCTGACTGTATTGTTGCTATCCATGCCATTGTTTTCTCAGGAAGAAATTGTCTATCGAAAGCTTGCCACCCAGGAGGTAGAAACGAGGATGAAACTGGAAAATCCGGCCTTATTTGAAGAAAAATCCATGTTGGAAAGGTTTGTGCAGGAGCAAAAAAATAAAATTGAATTTAAAAAAACTATGATTCCTATTGTATTCCATATTTTATACAACCCCGGTAGTTTTTACATTTCATCAGAGCAGGTTTTGTCTCAAATAGAAGCGCTGAACAGCGATTTTTCGCTGAATTCAATGCTGGTTCAAAATATAGAAGGCGTAGCCGAAGAACTTGCTCAAAAAGCTCAGGATACGGAAATCAGCTTTTGTCTCGCAAATACAGATCCCATCGGGCAATAAACAACGGGGATAGAGTCAGTTCCTTCTTCAACCAATTCCTGGCGAACTGATGACGCTTTTAAGTATCCTGGAAATGGTGGTGTTGCAGCCTGGAATACCAAAAGGTACCTGAACATTTGGGTGGTAAGCCTTGGCGATAATGTCAGCGGTTATGCCCAAATGCCGGGGGGATCTGCTGAAACGGATGGAATTGTAATTGACTACCGCTTTTTTGGAAATAGCGGATTTTCAAACACTGCTTTTACCGAAGGTAGAACGCGTACACACCTGATCGGCAATTACCTGGGACTCTATGATTTGTGGGGGGAATTCCCTTGCGCTGACGACTATGTGGAAGATACGCCAATTCACAATGCCCCCAACAGCGAATGCTATCCTCATCAGCATGTGAGCACCTGCGAGGGCAATCCGATAGAAATGACCATGAATTTTATGGACAATAGCCCGGATGCCTGTGCTTATCTATTTACGATGGGCCAAAAGATCAGGATGCAAACCTTCTTATCTGAAGGAGGGCCCCGTTCAGGGTTGACCCAAACAGGAGCCACTCAGTACGATGCGGTTCAACAACCGGGATTCAGCCTTGATGCCCCCGCACCGGAATCGAATACTACAGAGGAACAGGTTTTTACGCTTCGGGCATTTCCAAATCCGGCTACCGAAAATATACAATTAGAAATTTTGAGTCCAGACACCGGCTACACCTACGGCGCCAACGGCAACCTGAAAACGGACTCCTATAAAGGCATTCCGAACATCGCCTACAACCACCTGAATTTGCCGAATGTTGTTACCTTTAGAGCTTGTTCGGGGTTTTCGTGATCGAGCGAGGACGAGGAAATTTTATTTTAGACGAGGCGGATTTTGCAGGCATAGCCGGCAGCTATGACGAAAAAATCCAACGAAGTATAAAACAAAATTTGCCGCTCGCAGCCGATTGACGGAAATCCGAACAAGCTCTTAGCAGCGGCAATATTATCGAGTGGATATACGACGCGGCAGGCATGAAGCTCCGCAAAATCGTGAAGCAAGGCGCAACGGTGCAGTACGAACAAACCTACGCCGGCGGACTGGAATACCGCAAAAACAGCACGGGCAGCACCCGCGTAGAAGCGATCTACCACGCCGAAGGCCGCTATATAGCAATCATAGTATCCTTCACCGCACCAATCTGTTTCCGGACATCCTTGTTTTCAAAAAACAAAATAAGTTTAATCACCCATCCAAAAAAACCGGGCGGAGTTGCAATACCTTTCCCAATGCTCGCCACCTTTTGGTCGAGGTTGTCAATTTTAGCGTTTCGTTCAGTTTCTGATTCCAATGCAGCCAAACTTGTCGCAGCAATCCACGCCAAAGTCCGGGTTGTTTTCAGACTGAACCCGGCAAAACGCTCGTCTTTATCTTTACCCAACCAGTCCACGATGCCCAGCAAAGGCGATACGGAGCGAAGGTTGTCCTGTACGGTATCCACCATTTGCGCCAGCAGGTCGTTGATCCGGTTGAAGTCGTCATGTAGGCCGGTAATGGCTGCCCCGGGGCAAACCGTGGCAGCGGCAACGCCAAGATCGAGGTTGATGTGTGCATTCATGCCCAGCAGCAGGTGTTGCAGCAGCAGCTTCCTCCCCTGCCCTGCTGTTTCAAAAACCGAAGCCCAGGCCTCGGTTACCGGTTTTCCGGCTTTCCGGGCTTCCCAGGCATCGAGGTATCGGTTGGCAAATACGACGTCTAAGCGCTCCATGCGCGGGCCATCGTCGAATTGCCCAACAGCAATCCCATCCTTGACCGCAGCGGTTACGCGTCGGTACAAAGCAGCAAAAGCGCCGTGTGGATCCTGGTCATTCAGGCTGGTTTCAATGATATAATCCAAGCGTTCGAGCACCTGATCAATATTTCTTGCTGGCATATTGCGGTATATTTGTCATCTTTGACTACTGGTAAAGGTAAAATCATTCGCCGGCTCTAATATACACGAATTTAATTATGCAAAAAAAATGGCAATCCTGGTTTGTTCGGCTGCCGCACTTAGTGCGGTACCTCCTCGTTTTTGGGATCGTGATTTTCATCAGTTTTCTTGCGCCGAAAAATGCACAATTCAAATACTATTTTGAAAAAGGACAAATCTGGCGTTACGACGACTTAGTTGCTCCGTTTGACTTTGCCATCAAAAAATCGCAGGAAGAACTGGCTGCCGATATTCAGGCCTTGGAAACCTCCTTTTCTCCTTATTACTTGATGTCGCCAGGTATAGCAAAAGACAAAAAGCGTCGTTTTGCTGAAGAATTTGCTGCCCAATTGAACATGACCCGCAACGACCGCACCTTCCGGGATGTCCTGCAAAACCCGAATATTTATACCGACTACGGCAATCGAATGCTCGACCGGATTTATCAGCGCGGCATCATTCTATTGGCACCCGAACACCAAAACAAAGGCAAAGAATTCGTAATCAACATTGTGAGTGGGAATACGACCCATCAGCAAACCGTCGAAAATATACTGACCCTCCAGACTGCCAAAGAATTGCTCAGCGATACCCTGCCTTATAGCCGGTTGAGAGAACCGGAGTTCTTGTATCCGTTGCTCGAAAATGCCCTGGCACCAAACCTGCTATACGGCGATACCCTGACCGCTAAATTCAAGAACGCCCTCATCGCCCAATTGCCAACCCATCGGGGCATGGTACGGGAAGGCGAATTGATCGCAGGCGAAAGCAATGCCATTTCAGAAGAAACCTATCAAAAATTGGTTTCTTACCAAGCCCAATACGAAGCGACGGTTTCGGGTGCGTCTGCTTACTGGTGGATTCTGGCCGGGTATTTCCTGATGGCGGCGTTGGTCATTGGCTTGTTTTCGGCTTATTTGCGGCTCTATGCACCGGAAGTTCACGCCCAAACCAATAAGTTAGTCTTTGTCATGATTTGGCCGGCGGTGTTCAGCTACCTCGTGTTTGCAACGGAGCAGACGGCATTCCTCAGCGCTTACCTCTTGCCGTTTTGTGTCGTGCCCATCGTCGTCAAGACCTTTTTCACGGCGCGATTGGCTTTGTTTACCCATTTGATTGTCGTGGTCATCACCGGTTTTTTATCCTCCATAGGTCTGGAATTTGTGCTGTTGCAATTGCTTGCCGGTATGGTCGTCCTCGTGAGTAAAGTAGATACCCGTGACTGGTCGAGGTTCTTTTATTCGATGCTGTACATTTACCTGACCTATATCATCTCCTATATGGCCATTTCATTGGTACAGGAAGGCAATTTTGAAACCCTGAACTGGCCTGTTTTCGGTTGGCTGGGCGTGAATGTCTTTTTAACCCTGCTGGCCTATCCGCTCATTCCATTGCTGGAGCGGATTTTTGGGTTCACCTCCCCCATCACCTTAGTTGAACTATCTGATATGAACCGGCCCTTGTTGCGGGAATTGGCTCTGAAGGCACCAGGTACGTTGCAGCACTCGCTCCAGGTCGGCAATTTATCGGAAACGGCAGCCCGGAAAATAGGCGCAGACCACTTGCTCATTCGGGTAGCAGCACTTTATCACGACATCGGCAAAACCCTTCATCCTGAATATTTTGTTGAAAATCAAACGGTTAAAAATCCACATGCCGACATTTCCAACATAGAAAGCGCACAGATCATCATCGGGCACGTTGCTGAAGGGGTGAAAATGGCCAAAAAGTACAGACTGCCTACGGTGCTTGTGGATTTCATCAAATCCCACCACGGCACCACGCGCGCCGAATACTTTTACCGAAATTACATCAAGGAAAATCCGAATTTTGAGGAGGGCGAAGACCAAACATTCCGGTATCCGGGGCCAAAGCCGCGCACCAAAGAGGAAGCCATCATGATGTTGGCCGATTCGATCGAAGCCGCTGGAAAAAGCTTGAAAAATCCGAAAGAAAAAGACCTCAACGAATTAGTAGACAAAATCATCACAGGTAAAGTAACGCAGCACCAACTTAGTGATTCCGAATTGACCTTCAGCGAATTAGAAACTTGTCGGCAAGTGTTTAAAGAAGTGATGAAATCCATCTACCACGGGCGAATCGAATATCCGGAACTGGAGCAGGGAGAAGAGGAAGTTGACGAATAGCTGATGGAAAAATTATCTTTCAAGACGTCTCCTCTTCTTCGGGTTTTGGAAGTTCGCGCTTAAATCCGTAAGGACAATGACGGCAGCCGTTTTTGCAGCAATAGCCCCGTGCCAGCAAATAGCGCTCGGTGAAAATGTAAAGCCCGTTTTCGATGTAGTAATCAATTTCTTCAACCAGCATAACGCATATCTCGTGAATCAGGAAGCACTTCGAGACAAGGCCGGAATGCGGCGTTGCGCCCACTCAAACCCGCCAAAAAGCACTGCACAATAAAAAAGATCGCCTGCAAGTGTATTCCCGAAGAATGGAATACCGGCTTCGTAACAAAGCATCAGACTTGTGATATTTTGCGGATAAGCCGCAGAACCCAGCCAAACACTGAAATTGGTGATGAGGAAAAACAGGATGGAAGCCAGTACCCCTGTTCCGAGAACAGTGCCAACGCGTACTTTTTTTAGTAACACCAACCCCATAATGGAAATGAGGAAAAAACTTCCGTACACCCAGGGGCTACCCATCCACTGGAAGCCTCCGGTGTTTTCGTACATCATATTGTTCAGCCAGAGATCGCTTAACCACATGGCTGCGAATGGCAAAACAAAAGCCAATCGTTTGTCGGAAAAATGAGCTGCGCCAAAAAGTGCCATCGCCCCGATGGGGGTAAAATTGAATGGGTGGGGCAACAATCGGCTCAAGGCCGCCCCTACAATAAGGAGGATCAGAATACTGTACCGCAGATTTATTTTTTCAGCCATGGCGAGTCTTAGACTTGAGATGTTAGACGATAGATTTAAGATAGCAGACACGAGGATGCTGCACAAAGTTAGGAATTTTCGCGCGTTTTAAACACTTTTCCCTTTAATTGCCTCCGCAATGGTAAGATCCATGGCGCGGTGAGCTAATGGCGCTGCGTACTTATTCAGGGAGTCCATTGCTGCGTTGATCTGGTCTTTATCCTCGCCTTCAGTAGCCGCTTTGAGCGTGGCAGTTAAAGATTTTATAGTCGAAATTTCAGTTTCGTTCAGGATGTTTTCGTTTTGTTGTAAAAATTTATCAGCCGATAACAAGATAACCTTCGCCTCATTGCGCGCTTCAAGCAGTGCACGGATTGCCATATCGGATTGTGCATGCTGGATCGAATCGAGCAGCATTTTCCCCATCTCTTCTTCGCTGATCCCGTATTGGGAACGCACTTCGATTTCCTGCTCCACCCCGGAACGCAATTCCTGAGCTTTCACTTTTAAAATGCCATCCGCGTTCAGGACAAAGTAGATTTCAATTTTGGGCAATCCGGCTGGCATGGGCGGAATCCCCCGCATGATAAACTCCCCCAACTTCCGGTTGTGCTCCACGAGGTCGCGTTCGCCCTGAAATACGGCAATTTTGAGGTTTGTCTGCCCGTCCACAGAAGTGGTATAGCGGCGGCCTGCTTTGGAGGGTACTTTTGTGTTGCGGGGAATGATGGTATCCATCAGCCCGCCCAACGTTTCAATGCCAAGACTAAGGGGGGTAATATCAAGCAGCAGGATGTCTTTTTGATTCCCGGCCAAAATATCCGCCTGGATGGCTGCACCCAGCGCGACGACCTCATCGGGATCCAATTTATCAAATACTTCTTTCCCAAAAAAGCCAGCTACTGTCGCTTTCACCAAAGGCACGCGGGTAGATCCGCCCACCATAATGACGTGGTCTATCCTGGAAACATCGAGTTTAGCGTCTTGCAAAGCCTGCCGGCAACTCTCAATGGTGCGCTGCACCAAAGGTTCGATGAGCGATTCAAACGTAGCGCGGTCAATGCGGCAAACCATGCCGTTGGCGGCAACCGATTCATAAACGGGGTGTTGACTCAGGTATTTTTTAGCTGCTTCCGCTTGCAAACGCAACGCCTGGCTCAGGGATTTATCCCCGGTCAGGTCGTTTTTTTCATGCCCATTTTGTTTAGTCCAGTAGTCTACAATAGCCCGGTCAAAATCGTCGCCCCCCAAAAAAGTATCACCGTGGGTCGAAAGCACCTCAAAAATGCCCTGGTGGATGTGCAAAATAGAAATATCAAAAGTGCCGCCGCCCAAGTCATAAACCGCTACGGTTTGCTCATCGTCCTGGTTCAAGCCAATGCCATAAGCCAAACTGGCCGCTGTGGGTTCGTTTACGATGCGCAAAACATCCAACCCTGCCAATTTTCCGGCATCACGGGTGGCCTGCCGTTGGGCGTCGTTGAAATAAGCGGGCACCGTAATCACCGCTTTAAAAACTGGTTGTTTCAGCACGGATTCTATCCGCAGTTTCAGGGATTTAAGGATTTCTGCCGACAACTTAATGGGGGTAAAAAACTTGTCTTTTACCCTGATTTTCACCAGACTGTCGGTGTCTTCGTCAATAATTTGGTAACCAAAGTATTGTTCGAAATCGCGAACATCTTTATAGGATTTACCCATCAGGCGTTTCACCGAATAAATGGTGTGTTGCGGGTCACTAATCAATTTTTCTTTTGCTGCATCACCAACCAATACCGATTGGTCAGGCGCAAAATGAACAACCGATGGCATGAGCGCATTTTTGCCAGAATCGCCCCGCACCGCAAGTGCAAGTCCGTCTTTCATGTAGGCTACAAGACTGTTGGTTGTGCCTAGGTCTATCCCAACAATCAGGTCGCGCGGCGCGTCAGTTTCTAATTTACCGTCTTTTAAATTAATTGCAATTGTAGCCATACTTAAAAACCCTCATTTTGTTTACGTAGCGAAAACACCTGCCTTTGCGGCAAGGTTCAGCAAAAGATCCACAAAAGTCAGAATCTTCTTGCATAAGCCAATACCGGAAAGGCAGAAAATTCCGTTCCCACAAGGGAAGAGAACAAACCCAATTCAAAACGGCTCATCCTGCCAAGCCACCCCATGCTAAAAGAAGGAATTACTTCATCGAGGCCCTCACCTTTCAGGTACATCACGTCAATGATGAACCGAAACCGATCAGCAACCGTAATCGAGCCGCCGAAAGTAGCCACTAAAGGCACCGTTTCCCTGTCCCCGGGGAAATCTAAGGAAGAACCGCCCCAGGTAAATCCATACCCAAGTGTGGCGTTCAGGTAAGCTTTAGGCTTGCCAAGCGTCACTACGCCATAAAAATGTGTAAAAGGACTCCCGAATAATTCTTCGGAAATTGGAATGAAGTTGTTGACTCCGGCGCCTAAATGTATGATTTCGTTATAGTCAATCGTAGCCTTTAGCCGTGCGATGAAGACAAAAGGGATCGCCATTCCCCCACCTACTGAGATATTGTCGGACAACCCAACATCAACTATATTAATAAGAATTTCCAAGTTGCGATATTCTCCCGTTCCTTTTTGATAATTGAAGGCTGAAGAACTAAAGAGGAGGTTTTCGCACCCGTTTCGCTCCGGAGTAATCCTTAGTCTCGGCAATTCGGATGGGTAACCTTTGGAGCGTTTTGAGTCCGCACTTTTTTCTTCCTGCAAACCCACCCATTCAATTTCCTGAAAAGGGTAAGTAATGACATTGCCGGTTGTCATAATAAAAGAAACTGTGGTGCCTTCAATTTTTTGAATCCTGCCGATGATTCTGTCGCCGCGTTTGGTAATAATCAGGTGTCGCTGTGTGGTGTCTTCAAGGTTGATGCTGGAGCTAAAAACCTGGCATATCGCATCTTTAGGGGCGAAAAAAAGCAGACAGAGCAAACTAAAAAATACTCGAATCATGATTCCGTTTTTAGTACTTTATCTAATAAATCAACACAAAATAGGCGCTGAATCACCTTCCTATCCATGTAGTTTTTTGAAACTTCCCACATGGGCTTCTTGGTTAAACGCAACTTTGCAGTAATTTGCGAGCAAAAGAATTCACAAATATGGAAAAAAATAGTGCTACTTCAGAAGAGACGCCAGAATCTGACGATCCGTTGGGTGTCACATCGCCCAAAATGTCGCTCAACGTCCTGTCTTTCCGCCCTTCCCGCCTATTCGTCATTCTGGGTGGATTTTTTGTAGCCAATGCGTTAGTCGCAGAGTTCATCGGGGTAAAAATATTTGCGCTCGAACCAACTTTAGGCATGCAACCATTCAATTTCAACTTGTTCGGACGGGAAGGCGCCCTGCAATTTTCTGCGGGTGTTTTGTTGTGGCCCATTGTTTTTCTGATGACGGATCTCATCAACGAATACTACGGCAAACGCGGCATCCGGCTCTTATCTTTTCTGGCGGTAGGATTGATCACTTATGCATTCTTCATGATTTATGCCGCGATACAATTAGTGCCTGCCGATTGGTGGCAAGGGCAAAACGCAACCAAAGGCGTTCCCGATATGCAAGCCGCTTTCAGTGTTATTCTGGGACAGGGTCTGCTCATCATCGTGGGTTCCATTACGGCGTTTCTGGTTGCCCAGCTTGTGGATGTGGTCATTTTTCATCAGATCAAAAAAAGAACCGGCGAAAAGCGCATCTGGCTGCGTGCTACAGGCTCCACCGTTGTTTCCCAGTTTTTCGACAGTTTTGTCGTCTTGTTCATCGCCTTCAAACTTGGGCCTCAATTGGTGGGCAATGTAGAACCCTGGGGCTGGAATCAGTTGATGGCAGTGGCGGTCGTGCAGTATGCCTACAAGTTTCTCATGGCAGTCCTGTTGACTCCCTTGCTTTATATTGTCCACAATTGGATTGACCGGTACCTGGGGCATGAAACGGCAACCGCCATGAAAGAAAAGGCGATGGCAGAAAGTTGAGCTGCAATTGCAAGAAATAATCGCAGCTATGCTTTAAACTTCAGAAATCTGTGGAAATTTACCTCCCGAAATTAACTAAGCTTATGGCAAAGATTTTTCAGACTGCAGATACCCTTATGATGGTGAGGCCGGCCAATTTTGGCTTCAATGAACAAACGGCTTCCAACAATGCCTTTCAAACCAACGACACTAGTCGCCCGACGTCGGAAATTCAGCAATTGGCCATTGAAGAATTTGACGGATTTGTAGCAAAACTTCGGGAAGCCGGCGTCAACGTGATCGTTGTGGACGACACCGCCGAGCCGCCAAAAGCCGACGCCGTATTCCCCAATAACTGGGTTACTTTTCATCAGGACGGACGCCTCATTACCTACCCGATGTATGCGCCAGTCCGACGGCTGGAGCGGCGCGAAGATATTCTGGAAAGATTGACCGTACAATTCGCTTATACAGAGCGGATTCACCTCGAAGATTACGAGCAGGAAAACCGCTTCCTTGAAGGCACGGGCAGTATGATCCTGGATCGTCCCAACAAAATTGTTTATGCCTGCCTCAGCCCCCGAACGGATAAAGCGCTGCTGCGGGAATATTGTTCGATCATCGGCTACGAAATGGTGGCATTCACCGCCATGGATGCCAACGGCCAGGAAATCTACCACACGAATGTAATGATGGCTTTGGGAAAAGCTTTTGTGGTAATTTGTTTAGACACCCTGCGCGATCCTTCCGAGCGGCGCACGCTGATGAATAAATTTGCGGCAACTGGAAAAGAAGTCATTGAAATAACCCTGGATCAAATGGTTCATTTTGCCGGCAACATGCTACAGGTGCGCAACACTGCCGGCGATACGTTTTTAGTCATGTCCGAACAGGCGTTTAAATCCCTGACTCCAGCTCAAATTGTGCTCATCGAAAAACACACGAATATTCTATACAGCCCGATTCCAACCATCGAAACTTATGGTGGAGGCAGTGCGCGTTGCATGATGGCAGAAGTTTTTTTGCCGAATCCGAGTGAGCATTAAAGACTGATGGCTGCGTTATGCCAATAATTCTTACCTTTCTATCTCAATTTTGTAATGCTGTATTGATTAACGGTGCTTAAAAAAAAACGCTAAACGTGCCCGGCTGGCCTGGCAGCACGACGGTATGCAATTTATTCATCCACTAATTATATACAGTATGAAAAAGCAGTTATTCATTCTCGCAGGGCTTCTGCTGATAGCAGGCGCTGTTCAATCCCAAAAAATAAAACAGGAACGAATCAACGTTCAATACACCCATTTACCTGCTACACCGCTCGACGCATCCTATACCACGTACACCCTTCGCATCAGGGGCACCCAATATTATTTAGACAACCTCCGCAAGACCCAATCTTCCTTAGAGAGCCATTTCCAATTGGACGGCTTCAAAAAAGTCTCCAATGGAGGGCATTTCACCCTTGAAGTCAACCTGGGGTATTTCCGTGTTGACGGCGATAAAATGGAAACCTCCACCAGCAAAGAAAAACAAAAAGACGGGACAGAAAAAGTCATTACCAAATACTACAAATCCATTCGCTGGAGCATGCCCATTTCCTGGCGGCTTTACGACTACGAAGGCCGGGTGCTGTTCGATACTTACCAAACAGACCGCACCAGATCGCAAACTTATACAACTTCAAGGTACAATACCTCCGGTGAAGCCTCCAGATATTGGTCGGACAACTACAACCAAATCACCAACAACCTGATTGAAAATCACTTCAACTCCAACCTTGGGGATATGGGGCGACAATTCCGGCACAATTATGATTTCCAGTGCATTGTAAAAGCGACGGATGAATTGGAAGTGCTCCGGGAAAAGGATGAGGGGTACGAAGATTACAACCAGGCTTATGAAACCGTAAAAGCCGCTTTCGCGCAAATGACGCCCAACCAACCTGTGGATCATCTGCGGGAAGCCGTGAAGCCCGCTGTTGAGTTCTGGCTGAAAGCAAAAGACAAATACGACCCAACCGACAAAAAACAAAAAGGACTTATCCATGCCTGCCTGTTCAATACCGCGAGTGTATTTTATTGGCTTGATGACTTAGAAAGCGCAGAAAGATACGCCAACCAAGCCAACGACCTCGACTGGAAAGAAGGCCGCTCGAAGCGCCTGTTGAAAGAAATTGAAGCAACTCGCAAGTTGTTTGCAGCGAACAAGTTAACAACCCGGCACGTCTTCCGCGACCCCGAAAAAGCGATCCCTCCGGCTAAAGCGATAGAATTAGCTGAAAAAGCCGAAGAAGAAGCGGCCAACAGCGCCGCCTTCAACGGCTATTTGAACACCCTTACCGGCGACAGCATCGCCGGAAAATTTACCATAAAAATCACCGAAGGAACCGAACTGAAATTTGGCCCGTCCGGCAATGTTGTTTTCCAGTATCAAAAAGGCGGCAAAGACGTCACAGATGTACTCAAACCCGGCGATGTGAAAAGTTTTGCATTCAATGACCGCAAGTTTTTTGTCAAATCTTTTGCTCCCGGCGCAAAAGGCAATACACAGGCGGGCATGCATATTCTGGAGCAGCTTTACGCCTCCGACAAGGTTTCGGTTTACCAATACCATCCTTACGACAACAAATTAGGCGACGTGGAAACCGAATACGCCTATCAGAAACGAGGCGAAAGCGCGCCAGTTTCCATTTCCGGTTCCAATTTTTTGCTCTTTAAAAAAGGACTCGCCAAGTATTTTTCGGATTGCGCCGACTTAGCTGAATTGGCGAATAACGACGAATTCAAAAAAACAGAAGCCGATATTATCCGTGCTGCGCGGGTGTATGCGGAGATGTGCGCGATTAGGCCGTAAACTACTCTTCTTTTTAAAACGCGAGAGGCGCTGCGAAATTCATCGCAGCGCCTCTTTTGCATTGATCGCCTGTTCAGGCGTTTAACAGCGTTATTTCAGTTCCGTTAGAAAATGTAGCGGAAACCAAACTGCATCTGCCAAACGTCAATCAGGCTGTTGCTGGTGCCTAATGCTGTCGTCGGGAACTGACCACCTACCCGGGTGAATTCATATACCGGGCGGTTTTCAGCATTGCGTGAAACGAAACGCAGTGGAGAACCGTTCACAATAGCATCGCCTACACCCCAACTGTCATCAATCATATTGCCAATATTGGAAATATCAAGACGAGCCTGCAACGTATGACGACGGCCGCCTACTTTCAGGAAGAATTCCTGTTGTACCGACAAGTCAAGTGTGCTTACCCAGGGACGAATGGCACCATTGCGTTCTGTATACTGTCCGCGAAGGCCGCTCAGGTAATCATCATTATCAATGAAGGTCTCAAAAGCAGCAGCCTGTTCAGCTCCGGTCGGGCCGTTGGTGATGTCCTGGAACAGGATTTCATTGGCATCCGTTGCATTGGTCGGAACATACATCAGGTCATTGGAAACTGCGCCGTCACTGTTCATGTCACCATTGTATACAAAGGAGAACCGATCCTGATTATTGGTCTGAAAGAAAAGCGATACCGTTGTCGCCAAAGCCTTCAGGTACTCAATGCGGTAGCTGATCGCGCCGATTACCCGGTGGCGCTGATCCTGATCTGAAAATGCCAGTTCAGGGAAGTTATTGCCCAATACCGAACGGTTATCCCTCCAGGAAGAGAATGCGATAGAGCCAGCTGTAATCAGGTCTTTCGCTTCGCCGAAGTTGTAAGCTGCCATTGCATACCAGCCGTTTTTGAACTGGCGCTCCAATTTGGCCGTCAAGCTGTAAGAATAGCCATCGTTGGTATTGAAAAGCAGGATAGCGTCGTTGATTTTCGGATTCAGACGGCGTGCAGCAGGTGATCCGGCATAAAGCGGACGATCATCTGCTCCGGTAAGGTTGGCGGCTGCCGGGCGTTGGTTCACGTCGTTGTACATCACGTTGTTCAGCGTCTTGCTGTAAATCCCTTCCAGTGTACCCACCAGGTCGAATGGCAGTTTAAAATCAACCCCAACATTGGAGCGCCAAACTTGCGGCCACTTGAAATCGGGATCCGAAATAGCAATACTGAACGCAGAAGGCGTTGTCGCGTTGTCCGGAATATGGGTTGTAACATCCGTAGAGAACGGATAAGCCAACGTGTTGTCCTGGAAGATAGATCCGGTCAGGACACCATTATTACCCACCTGGTTGGAAATCCAAACAAAAGCCGGACGGCCGGAGAAGATCCCCGTACCCCCGCGCAGTTGCAGTGAACGATTCCCTTTTACATCCCAGTTAAAACCAATACGTGGTGAAAACAGGATTTGTGCATCAGGTAACTTGTCGGTGCTGTAGTTGGCATTTTCACCGGTTGGGCTGCGAAACGTCATTGTATCCACAATCGGATTGTTCAGGGCAGACTGGTCGAAGAACGGCATATCCAAACGAATGCCCGCCGTGATTTTCAGGCGATTGTCTAACAAATCCACTTCATCCTGGAGGTAAACGCCAGGCTGGTAGGCTTTCGTTGTTGCCGTTGGCAACGCGCCGCCCGGCAAAGCAGAGTAAGTCTGCTGAAAACGACGCAGTTGAATGCTTTGGTCGCCGCCGGCAGCTTTGTAGAAATCTTCAAGCGAGTTGAACACATATTGGCCGTAGTAGGTCGGCGTAAAAGTGTTCTCAAACTTGAAAGCCTCAAGGTTCACCCCAGCTGTAATGGTGTGGGCACCTGCATAAAAAGTTAGGTTGTCCTGCACCTGCCAGGTATCTGTATTCAGGGTGTTGTTCGGCGTGAACGGTTCGAATCCAAAAGTAGTCAGGTTACGGCCGCCTTCCAGGATATCCACCAACGGAAAAATACCGCCGCCGCTGGAACGATAATCGCGGTTAGCCGTGAACCCAACTTGGAACGAGTTGGAGACTTTCGACCCGAAGATGCTGTTCAACTCGGCGATAACCGAATGAATGTCGTTGTTGATGATGTAGTTCGAGTTCGAGAAGTTTAGGGCAAATTTATTGCCGCTGCGGTTCTGGAAAGAGCCGGAGTTACTCGCCGGCACATCGCGGAATGAGCGCAGGTAGTTGTAGCGCAGGCTCACCCGGTGATTGTTGTTGATGTTGTAGTCAAACTTAATCAACGCCTTGTCGCTGGAGGTCTGGAGGTCATAGTCTTCGTAATTGCCCGGGTCATAGCCATAGTTATTGATGAGGAACTGTTGAAGGGCATCCATATCGGATGCGCGCACGCGGGTCACGTTGGCGTCTGCGGGCGGCGTGCTCACAGAGTCGCGGAAAGCAACAAAGGTCGTAGCCGGGTCAGTGCGACGCTCGATCTCAGCGTTTACAAAAAAGAACAGTTTGTTCTTGATGATCGGACCACCAAGGCGGAAACCGGTTTGCTGAATGTTGAATTTCAGAGAGCCGTTGTCAATGCGTTCGCTGAAGACATCTTTGCCGTCAATTTTGGTGCCGATCAGGTTCTGATTGCGCAGGTTGTGAAAAACAGAACCCTCAATCTGGTTGGTACCTGAGCGCGTAACTGCATTGATACCAGCGCCGGTAAACCCACCCTGGCGAACGTCAAAAGGCGCAACGTTTACCTGGATTTCATCTATGGCATCCAATGAAATCGGAGTCGAGTTGGTTTGGCCGGCAGGTGCAGAAGCCAGACCGAAGCTGTTGTTAAAAATCGAACCGTCAATGGTCAGGTTGTTGAAACGGCTGTCCTGGCCTGCAAATGACGTTCCGCCACCAGTTGTAGAAGCCACCGCAGAAGATTTTGACTGCGGGGTCAAACGGATGAAGTCGTTCAAACCACGCGAAAAAGTTGGCAGCGTGTTGATGACTTCTTTTTTGATGTTGGTCGCAGCGCCGGTGCGCTCGCCATTCAGGATTTCGCTTTGAACAGCGATTACTTCTACCGCCTGAAGCTCCGTTGCAGTTTCCTGCAAAGAAAAGTTGATGCGGAAGCTTTGTCCGAGGCTCAAAGTCACATCCTTCTCTTCTTTGTCTTCATAACCGGTGTAGCTCACCTTGATCGAGTAAGGACCGCCAATGCGCACATTGGGCAAGGTAAAACGGCCGTCTTCCCGGGTCGAGTTACCATAAAACGTTCCCGAAGGTCCGTGTATAGCCACTACGTTAGCGCCGACAAGGGGCTCTCCGTTCGCATCGGTTACCAAACCGAGAATAGTAGCGGAAGTCACCCCCTGAGCATAGCCGGTGTTCGTAAACACAACAGCCAGCACAATAGCGCCAAGCACTTTAAGTAAGTTTGCAAATTTCATAAACCAGTGATTTAATGAATAATGGTTTTGATCGCGGCAAAATTAAGATCATCTTGTTAAGCGCATGTTAACCACACATTGATTTTTTGAAATTTATTTTCTTCATACACAAAACATTACTCCCACTATCTGTGCATAGGCCCGATTGAAGAATGATTGTTTGCCCAGGTATGATCTTATGAAATATGGTGTCGCTCGTCAGCCTGATTACTTAACGCAATTTTTATTTGCATTTCAGGGTCATTCCCTTGCTTTACCTGTACTTTTGCGAGAAAGTATTTTTTCATTCCAAAAACCTTGTCTTATGAGGAAAATCATTACGCTGGTCTTATGCACCCTTTCATGTCTGGCACTTTTGCCTACCCTGGCAGGCGCTCAACACCAAGTCTCTGTTCTGAATTTTAATTTTAGCCCGCAAAACTTGACCATCCAGGCTGGAGCGTCTGTAACCTGGAGCAACAACAGCGGCGTTCACAACGTCAATGGCGCTCAAACTACTTTCCCCAATAACCCCGAAAGTTTTTTCAGTGGCAATGCGTCATTCGGGTGGACTTTCTCCCACACCTTTAATACTCCAGGTACGTATAGCTATCGCTGCGATCCGCATGTTGGCCTCAATATGACAGGAACCATCACGGTTATAGGTGCTCCAACATCTGACGACATCGTGATTACCGAAATCATGTACAATTCACCTGAAGCCAACACCGATTCGCTGGAATACATCGAATTGCACAACAAAGGCGCAAGCGACATCAATCTGGAAGGCTACACCTTTAGCTTAGGAGTGGTCTACACCTTTCCGGCCCATACCTTAAGCCCTGGCGATTACGTCATCGTCGCCGTAGATTCCGTGGCGTTTGAAAACGTTTTTGGTTTGCCGGCTTTCCAATGGACCGAAGGTGCCCTGAGTAACGGTGGGGAAACCATCGAATTGTCTGATGCTGCAGGCAATGTAGTAGATATGGTAGATTTCAGCGATGGCGGTGCCTGGCCCAGCGCGCCCGACGGCGGCGGTCCCTCGCTGGTGCTTTGCGATCCAGAAGCCGACAACAACGACGGTGCCAACTGGCAGGCCGCCAGCACGCCGGTTGGAGTCACAGTGGCTGGTTTCGAGCTGTTTGCCAATCCCGGTGGCGACGCGCAATGCCTCAACGGCCCGATCATTGGCTTTGTTGGCTCGCAGGTGGAAGTGAATGAAGATGCCGGCACCGTAAATGTGCGCTTGTTTCTGACCAATGGCGACGGCGCTGCGCACTCCGTACAGGTTTCAGTTGCCCAGGCTTCTTCGGCTGCATCAGGTAGCGACTTCAACTTTTCAACGCAAACCGTAACGTTTGCCGCTGCTACTGTGGATACCCAAACCATCGTCGTTACCATCCTTGACGATTCGAGTCCTGAAACGATCGAAAATTTGATTCTGGCGCTTTCCAATCCGGATGCAGGCGCTTCCATAGACCCTACCCGCATTAACTACACCATTCATATTACGGACAACGATACCGAAATTCCCAATATCGTGATTACGGAAATTATGTATAACCCTCCCAGCACCGAAGTTTTTGAGTATATCGAATTGTACAACAATGACACGGAGCATGTCCACCTTGCAGGGTTTAGCTTCGCACAGGGGATCGTGTATACTTTCCCATCCAACGCGTTTCTGAACCCTGGCGAGTATTTAATCGTAGCCGTAGACTCTGTCTTGTTTGAACAAGAATTTGGGATCCCGGCCTTCCAATGGACGAGCGGCGCCCTGAACAATGCAGGGGAAACGCTGGAATTGCGCGATGCTTCGGGCAATGTCGTTGATATCGTGACCTATTCGCCAAACGCGCCGTGGCCTGCTGCTGCTGATGGCACCGGGCCATCGCTGGAATTGTGTGACGTCAATGCAGACAACGATGCACCTGCCAACTGGAAAGCTTCTATTACGGAATCCGGCGTATTCAACGGCGGCCTCCAGTTGCTCTCCACCGCAGGAGCGGCCAACGACTGCAGCACCCCGCCTGCGCCTACTTATCCTCAGTACAGCATTGGAGCCGTTACGGCTTTTAATCCGGGTGGCGTTGCTGACTCATTGGGGGTAAAATGCCAGTTGCAAGGCATTGCTTATGGTTTCAACCTGCGCCCGGCAGGCTTGCAGTTCACCATTATTGACGGACAAAACATCGGTATTGCAGTCTTTAACAACAGCAACAGCTTTGGGTACACCGTGAACGAAGGCGACGAAGTCATCGTGCGCGGCACCATTGCACAATTCAACGGCCTCACGCAAATCAATGCAGATTCCGTTTGGTTCACTTCTGCTGACAATAGCCTGTTTGCGCCAACAGTCGTAACGACCCTGAACGAAGACAGCGAATCGCAATTGGTGAAAATCAACAACCTGACCATCGTTAATCCGGCGCAATGGACCAATACCGGCACCGGTTTTAATGTGGATGTTACGGATGGCGTTAACACCTATGCCATGCGTATTGATGCCGATGTAGATATTTTTGGCACAACGGTTCCGGATTTCACCTTCAACCTGACTGGAATCGGCGGCCAGTTCGACGCCGGCGCGCCATTTTTGGAGGGCTACCAATTGCTGCCACGTTATCTGGCTGATATTGAAATGGTGGTGCCATCTGAAGAAGTGGACTTTAAGCATTCCGCAAAAATTTATCCCAACCCTGCTACCGACTTGCTGAGTATTGAAAGCAGCATCGCCTGGAATCAGGTACGGATTTTCAATAGTCTTGGCGCATTGATCCATACGGCTGACAACGAAACAAGAACGCTTCGCCTTGACATTCGTGAATGGGCTGTAGGTGCTTATGCAATCGTGCTCTTTTACGAAGGTGGTTCGGGTTCGTTTCAGTTTGTGAAGCAATAAGGCCGGTTGCTTGTTTTATTGTTGTATAAAACAGGAGCCATGAATCAAGGGAGTTTCACGGAGTTTCATGTGGTGCAATCACAAACTCTGTGAAACTCCCTTTAACTCCGAGAGACTCGGTGTAATTTTAAACGTGCTGAGGCATTATCCAAAGCAAGTTAAGGTGCGCTGAATTAATAAGTGTCGCTTTCTCCGGGCAAGGCATTTTGATTCTAACCAAGGCGGGGGTTCCCGACCTTAGCCATAGCTAAGGGAGGTGGTTCCCCAACGCGGGGTAGGAGCAAAAGGTCTCCTGGAAAAGTGGACAGGTATTATTTCAGCGACCCTAAATGCCAAATAGCTCCTGATTCGCATGTTTTCTGTTCTATAGACCTTCCATATTTTTTTCAGAGACCGTATGCAAGATGAACCAGATCAATAAACCAAAAATCGGGATTGCTTTTTCCGGTGGCGGCGCAAGGGGAATCGCCCACGTCGGCGTACTAAAAGCCTTATTGGAAAACGGCATCGAGCCACAGGTCATTTCCGGTTCCAGCGCAGGATCCATTGTGGGTGCTTTATACGCCGCCGGGAAATCCCCGGAAGAGATGCTCGCTTTCGTAAAAGACAGCAAGCTTTTTAAACTCATCAAAGTTGGGTTGCCCAACCGGGGATTTACAAAACTGACTTATTTGAGGGAGCGATTGGCTCAAACAATTACAGAAGACAGCTTCGAAGCCCTGAATAAAAAACTCATTGTGGCTATTTCCAACCTGCATACCGGCGTCTGCGAAATGGTGAGCAGCGGCCCTTTGTTCGACGTCATTGTTGCATCTTCTTCTATCCCGTTGGTATTCAAACCGGTGGAACTCAAAGGTCAACTCTACGTTGACGGCGGTTTGTTGAGTAACCTGCCTGCTATTCCCTTGCTCGAAGAAGTGGATTTCGTTATCGGCGTAAACGTGATGCCCCAGGTTGAGCTGCGCGATACTTCCCTCCAATCCCTGATCGGCGTAGCTGCCCGTTGCTTTGAACTATCTGTAGTCGGCAATACCAGAGCCGACCTGGAGCAGTGCCATTTCGTTATCGAACCCAAGGCAGTACATCGCTATCATATTTTTCAGTTCAACCAGTACGAAGCGCTCTACCAGATTGGTTACGAAGCAACTCAGGAAATAATTCCAGCGTTGATGAGCCAATTGAACGAAATGAAAAAATAGTGTTATCCGTTTAAAAAGACGATTAAAAAACGTACATCCTGCCTTAAGGTATCCTATATTTGCATACAGAAAGCGATAACTACACATAACTTTCCTTTCAGCTTTCCCTCTTGCACATTCAAATGCCGAAACCCGGCAAGGTCATCGTTTTCCCAAAAACTTTGGACATACTATCAATTTTTAGAAAACTATATTCCATCACATCAATGGTAATCCTATGAGAATTTTGACAACTACACTTTTCTTTTGTTTGCTGGTGTGCGCAAAGGGGGCTTTCGCGCAAATATGCACCGGAAATTTTACCGCAATTACCCAGGCACAAGTAGATGCTTTGGGTAGTTGTGTCTTAATTACAGGCGACCTCATAATTATTGACAGCGCCACCGTTGACCCCATTAACAACTTAACGGCATTAGCCGGGCTGGTTTCTATTGGGCGGGATTTTTATTTAGAAAATACGTTTGTTACAGATTTATCGCCACTTTCTACTTTGTTAAACATTACGCGCCATATCCGAATTGTTAACAACGACAACCTGCTCAATCTGGATGGCTTGGAAAACCTGGGCATGACGAGCGCCCGGGATCTAATTATTCAGAACAATGCCCTGCTTTCAGATATTGATGCATTAGCGTTGACGGCCATTGATTCTTTCACCAGGAATGTGAGCATCCGGGACAACCCGGCCTTGACGAGCTTAGATGGCCTTGCGAATATCGAGACCATTGGCAATAATTTCACGGTTAACAACAACGATGCGTTGGCCGATCTTACCATGCCCTTGCTCGAATATACCGCCGGTTCTCTTAACCTCCAGGGCAATGCAATTCTAAACAGCCTCGATTTCTCCAGCCTTGCGGTGATAGGCAATAACCTGATCATTGCAAATAATGACGGGTTGGTCAACCTCGACGGTTTTCCGGTACTCATCATTATTGGCAACAATCTAACCATACAACAAAACGATGTGCTGGTGGACATCAGCTCCCTGGCGTTTTTAGCCGCAATTACCGGGAGTTTAACCATCATCAACAACAACGCTCTACCAAGTTTGGATGGCCTTCAAAATATTGACATCATTAGTGGAAATTTAACCATCACCGATAACGACGTGCTCTCTGATTGTGAAGCGATTTGTAGGACCATCAACAATATGAGTGTGGCAGGCACGACCACAATCTCGGGAAATGCGGGGCTTTGCGCAAACGTCATCGTGGTAGATTTTGTTTGTTTGGTGCTCCCCATCGAATTGACCCGATTTTCTGCTGTTGCTGCCTCCGACCATATCCTGTTGTCCTGGGAAACGGCGGCAGAACTGAACAATGCAGGGTTTGAAGTGCAGCGCAGCGTCAACGACGGGCGGGATTTCAGGGCGATCGCCTGGGTCGAAGGCGCGGGAACCACTCAGGATCCCAAAACCTACGTTTATAAAGACTTTGATGTTAAACCCGGTGTTCGCTACACTTACCGGTTGATGCAGCTCGATTTTGACGGGGCTTCTGCGGCTTCGCCAGTGGTGGCGGCTTCTCTGGCGGGAGATAAATTCATCGCGGGCGCTCAATATCCGAATCCGGTCAGTGCAGGCGCTCTCCTCTCAGTACCTGTCTATCTTCCGGCAGAAACCACCCTTCAGGTGGAGGTCATTGATGCCCTTGGTAAAATCATTTCCAGGAAGCAACAACAGCTTACAGAAGGCAATCAGTTGCTGGAAATTAACACGGACGCCCTGTCTTCCGGTATTTTTCGAATCAGGATCAGCAGTGGCAGCGCGGTGTTGGCTCACCGGAATTTTGTAGTGGTGGAGTAGCATCGCCAGGTTTTGGGACTTCCCCAACTACCGCCTCGGCTCCCTCATCCCTGGAGAAATGCAATGGTCAAATGCGAGGCGGACTAAAGCCCCGGCACAGGAAGGCAGGGAAAAGCAAGTGTAATGAGGTAAGCAAATTTTCAATTTCCTCTTATCTTTGGGGATGTTTGTTTCGAAAATGCAAGCGCCATGAAAAGTATCTGTTTTATTCTGCTAATTGGCTGGGGGTGTGTGCTGTCTGCACAAAACGGCTGGTTCGACAACAACCCACAGTGGGTCAATGCAGTCAATTCGTTTTGGCGGGGCACGGGGGTTGAATACCTAAGCGTTCAAGGGGATACAGTAATACAAGGCTATCCGGCTAAAGTATTTGCAATGCCCGCATCATCGAGAAAATCGGCATGGTGAATACCGGTTGTCTTTACAATGGCCCCAACCCCCGGTTGTGGCGCTGGGAACACTTTTTTATAGACGAGCCAAATGAATTTTTTATTGATGGACAAAACTGGTTTTTATGCCAATTCCACAATGACTTGATGGATTTTGGGCAAAATGACAATATTTGCGATGGCATCAGCAATGTCATTGGACAGGAAGCCTTGAAGACCACTTATTCCATTGTGCCCAATCCATTTACGAAAAGCTTTTTTGTACGTTCTGAGCCTTCGGAAGCTATTCATTATCTGCGCATTTTTAATATGGCAGGGCAAGTTGTGCTGGAAAAAGAACAGCCTTCCCGCATTGTTGATGCGGGAAGGCTGCTTCCTGGTCTATATTATATTGAAATCATCTCTAAATCCGGCGAACAGCATTTTGTTCGTGCAGTCAGGCAGTAAGCAACCAGCTCATTCAAACTTCAGCAATTCCCGCACCTCCGCTTCATTGGTGATTTTTTTATCCAGCACCGTGAAAGCAAAAGTGTATTCGTCTTTGTTGCCGATTTGCCGGAACTGTCCGGGGTTCACAAGAGCCAATTTATCGTCTTTCGTAACCATCCAGAGGAGGTTATCGGAATCAGCATCAAAATTAATTTTTGCACCGTCCGTCACTAAGAACCGGCGTAGGGTATTGCGCTTTTTATCGGCGACATAAGCAACCATACCCTCAACCGCTTTGCCTTGCTGATCTGTGAATTGCGCACTGACGGCTTTGGGAGCGGGCGGAACCGGACGATCGCAACTCCATAACCCCAGGCTCGCAACCTGAAAACGATTAATGACTTTGCTTCTGATCAGGCCTTCGCCGGTTGCAGTAAAAATATCCGCATGTTGCGCTTCAAATGTTTGCTGCGCAGTTGCTTTTTCAGCGGCTATCTTTTGTTGAATGGCGACCCGTTTTTCCTGGAGTAACTGTACCCATTCTGCCATTTTTTGCTCATATTCCTTTACGACGGCATCGTAGCTTCGGAGCGCCTGTTCGTAGTCGTTGCCCATAAGTACCGGCGAAACGATCAGTTTCAACTCTTTCGCCCCACTGATAAAGGTGAGTTCATATTCCTGATTGTTCAACTGCTTGAGCCGGGTAGTTTCCCATTCAACGCGGAAAGCACGTTCATCGAATGCGCCATTCCGTGGGGATATTTGCCAGATCGTTCCTTTGTACAATTTTTCCAAACGATCTGTTTCCCCATTTTCCAAACCATTCTCATCTTCAAAAATGACATTGTCATCGGTAAATTGCAGTTCAATGGTCGGGTGTTTACCCTGATGCTTTTGCGGACTGGAGGGCGCTTCAGGAGCGGGTGTCATCGTCTGAAAGGCCTGCATTTCCAAGATACCTTTGCTTTCAATAGCTTTCAGGGCATCTAAGTGGGCTTTTTTGACGTCGTAGTTCGGATCTTTGGGGTCAAGGTAGTCTTCTACCAATTGCAAGTGATTGACGTCCTGATAAACCCACTGTCGAGCCTCCGTATCCAATTTATAGACATTAAAACGAGGAATCTGGCTATTGGGCGTCCTCAAAATAAAAGAAACCAATTCGACCGCGATGGTTTTCCCGGGTGCCAAATTGACGCGTTTGCCATTTTGTTCCGCATAAATTTCAACCATACCGGCGGACTCCAAATCGTAGTGTTTACCAGCTGAGTCGTAATTCATTGGCACACCGGCCAAGAAAAAGTCAACATAATCCAACATTTCGCGATAACGGATATCCACTTCGCCTTCCACCAATTTACCGCGATCCGTCATAAAAGCTTCCGAAGGGATGACCAGACGCGATCCGCTCGAATATTCCAATACCCCGCCTTTACTGGCATTGACCTTTAGTGCAACTGCTGGTTTTGTCAATTCAGGCTGTTCAAAAGGAACGATGATATGGGGCTGTTTTTCGAAGTAAGCTGCCTGCACATCCGATACGGCAGGCTGCGTTAAAATAAAAGCGCCGTAAACAGCAATTGCTAACACCGCGAGTGCTGCTGCATACCGCATCAACAAAGAAAACCGAATGATGCTGGCACCGGGCTGAGGTGTCGCTTTTTTCTGTTGGTATTGTTCCAGCAGGGCGTCAAAGTTTTTATGACGCGCTATTTCTTCGCTCGAAGGTTGTTGGGGATTGATCCGTATGTCGTATTGCTTACTCATAGACGCTGCAATTTTGGAAAAGGAAGTAAAAAAATCGGCTCATTAAAAGTCATGTTCAAGTGCTTAGGAAATGAGCTTTTTTTTCAATCGTTCCAGTATCCGATAGACTTTAACTTTGGCATTGTTTTCGGTCATTCCGGTTATATCGGCAATTTCTTTAAATGGCATTTGTTCAAAAAAACGCATTTCAATCAGTTGCAAGTCAAGTTCATTTAAATCGTTCAACACCAGCAGTAGCTTATTGCGCAAAGCTTCATTATGTTCTTCATCTATTTCTTCCATCACCTCTCCGATGTGGACATCTTCGATGCTGACGACCCTGCCTGCTTTGTTTTGCCTGAAATGCTGAGCAACTTCATTGCTCGCTATCCGAAACAGCCAGGCAGAAAATGGTACACCTCTAAAAGCGTAATCATTCAGGCGCTGCATCGCTTTCAAAAAAACTTGAGAGCACAAATCTGCAGAAAGGTCTTCGTCTGCGGTTCTTCGGTGAATGAACCGGAAAACCTGCTCAAAATAGCGGTTGTAAATAGGTCGGAACATGGTAGGGTCACCCTGAGCCACCTGTATCTCCAGCCACTCTTGCTCAATTTCCCACGATGAAACAGTCTTTCGCCCGAGGCTCATCCCTCCGTTTTTTGCAAGGCTACGACTTATTTGTAGATTGAAGGACATCGGCATGCCAATTTTTATTCCGGTTCTTTCCATCATATAATGGATGAGATTAAAAAAGTTACAAGATGAATCCCTAAAATTGTGTTAAATCTTCTTGTACATCATACTAAAGCAACTAATCTATATGAAGGTGAGCATCATCATACCCACCCTGAACGAAGCTGAAAATATAAGCAGGGTTATAGAACGCCTGACGAAAAGAAACAATGGCCTCCTTTCCGATTTAATCGTGGTGGATGGCGGCAGCGAAGACCAAACAGCAGCCATCGCAGCTGAAGCTGGAGCCCGGGTCATTCAAACGCCTCCGGGACGCGCCTTGCAAATGAATCGCGGCGTGGAACAAAGCAGCGGCGAATTGCTCTATTTTGTACACGGAGATACCCTGCCTCCGGAAGATTGTATTGACAAAATCCTGCACGCCGTAGCTGAAGGCTATCCGGTGGGGTGTTTCCGGTTTCGGTTCGACTCTAACAGTTGGATGCTGAAAATGAATGCCTATTTTACCCGGTTTAACCAAACCTGGTGCAGGGGGGGCGACCAATCGCTCTTCATCACCCGCGAGGCATTTAATGCCCTCAGCGGTTATCGCGACGATTACCGGATTATGGAAGATTACGACCTGATCATTCGGGCCCGAAAACAATATCCGTTTAAAGTTATCCCTGACGATGTCATTGTTTCCGCGCGCAAATACGAGACCAATAGTTACCTGAGGGTTCAGGCAGCCAATTTCATTGTGTTCAATATGTTCAGGTTAGGATATTCTCAGGACACGATGGCGAGGACGTACAAACGCCTACTGAATTACAGGTATTGACAAAAAAAGAGCCACACAAGCATTGAGGGCGTTCAGACCTCATAGGACAGGATTCAGGCAGTTGATTTAGTTCGGTAATCCCCTTGTCCCGGATGGGAATCTTTAGCAAAGCTAAAGATTGAGGCCCGCCCTACCCAAATCAAATCTAACCAAAATGTAAATAATGTTAGGTCAGAAACTATGGATGCTTGCGTGGCATTGTGCATTTCTACAAATGCAGTCCACAAGTTTAAGCATTTTTTTTGAATCGGTCAAGGCCCCGGAGCAGACTTTAACATCCTTTATTCCCGTTTTTTGGGTTTGACATTTAGTAACAGTGAAATTACGTGGGAATACAAATTCTGACTGTCTCCCGGATCGGTAAAAGCATAGTCAATATGCAATCCCGAGATGACTAAGCCAACGCCGAACGCCGGGCGCAGAGTCAGGCTTTTTTCTCCGTCGAAATCAGTGATGCGCTGAAACTGGTTCACGCCCGCACGCAGGAAAAGGAACTGATTGTAATCTGCTTCCACGCCAAACGCCGGGTCAATGCTGAAGGGGCTTGAAGAAATGAGCGTATTTCGTTTCCCGTCTGTGGTGACCACAACGTCTAATTCGGGCGTCAAGCCTACTTTATTCCATTGAAAACGCCGGGCTGCTCCCAGGGTAAGTTGCGGTTTGGTGACCTCGACGCTGCTGATTGGAATTTCGTTGTTGGTCAGTTCCAAAACTTCCTTTTCCCTTTCGGTGAAATTGAAAGCCCAGGCGTTGAAAGTACTGGTGATGTCTTTAACCACTGCGGCCAATTGCCAGTTGCCATTTTGGTATTGAATCCCGGCATCCAGCCCGAACCCCCAGGCTGTTGCAAAAGGGCCAATGCGGCGGTGAATGACTTTGACGTTGCCCCCAATCAGTAATTTACCGCTTTTGGTCTTCAGCGGTTGAGCATAGCTGAGCAGCAAGGCGTAGTCTGCAGCCGAAAACTCGCGCAGGTTATCAAAATTAACGGTACCGTCATCTTCGTACAAACTGAGGGTATTCGGAATTTCGTCAATCCCGAACCGGATAAGCGACACCCCGATGCGCCGTTCGCTGTTGGCAAGGGGCAGGGAGAATCCAAGGTAATCAAACTTGCCCACTCCGGCAAACCATTCTGAGTGCATCGCGCCGATCTGCAACCCTTTGTCTGGCGAAATTCCGGCCAATCCCGCCGGATTCCACGCAGCAGCAGTAATGTCGCCAATGTTGGCAATAACCGAGTTCCCCAGCCCTTGCGCCCTTGCGCCAACGCCGATATTCAAAAACTCGTTGCTGTATTTCTGAGAAAAAGCGGGGCTGAGCAACGTGCCCGAAAAAAAGAACAACAGAAGGATAGGGAGGCGTAGCGCTCGGTTCATGCGGTAATTTTTTAGTTCTAACGAACTTAATATAGCTGAATTGTATGGTTGGATTTCTTTAGAGGTATTGTGTCATCCTTATTCCGGATTATGCTCGGAACGGATATCGCGGTTAATGGCGATGGCCGCATTGAGTTCAAACCCTAACAACAAGACCAGCGCATTGATCTGTATCCATAGCATGGTGACGATGATGGTACCAAAGCTACCGTATAATTTATTGTACTGGCTGAACTGGTCTACATAAAAGGAAAAAATCGCTGATGACAATACAGACAAAAACGTTGCCAGGGTGGCTCCGGGCGAAAACATACGAAACTTGCGCAAAGTGGGTACCCCGTAGCGGTAAATTAAGGAAATAATCGTATAAACCAGCATCAGAATGACCACCCAGCGCATGGCGTACAAAGTCCATTTGAAAAAAGCATCCAAATGAATGTAGTGCGCCACCCAGCTAATAATGAGGTCGCCAATGATGATCAGGATGACCGAAGCAATGAGCAGCAACCCCAATTGGAAAGTAAGCAAGATGGCAATCATGCGGTTCTCAAAAGGTTTTCGCTTTTTGAAAGACCGCTCTTCCGACTTTTCAAAGGTTTTCATCATGGCCAGCATTCCGTTCGAAGCGAAATAAATAGCCAGAATAAAACCAAAGGACAACAACCCCACCCGCGGATTCGTGATCAGGTCTTCAATGAACAGGATGATCTGATCGCCGGCATCACCGGGCATCAACCCGTGGATTTCAGATTTCAGGGTTTCATCAAAATTTGCGCCTTTGTCCGGTAAAAAACTAAAAACGTATTGCCGCAAAAAGGGCAACAGGGTAAACAATGACATCAGGGATGGGAACAGGGATAAAAAGAAGCTGAACGCTACCGCATTTGCCCGGGAGAACAAATCCTGGCGCTTGGCTTCCCGGTAAACGAACATGGAAACATCATAAACCGGAACTTTAAAAAAGCCGGGCAGCGAGTGATACTTAGACCACTCGATCAGGCTGGTCAACCATTTCCAGCGCAGCACGGATTCCTGTACTTTCTTCGGATCGGGTAGTTTAATTTTTCTCAAAATACGGCTTTAGTTTTTGCAGCAAAAAATCAGGTGCGTAAACCGATTTGCCGCTCAGCGAATGAACAAAACACAGGCGAACGGTGCCGCCATTTACCAATTTATGGCTTTCATTGAATATTTCCATTTGAAAAGTTACAAAACGATCGGGCAAGACTTTTAGTGTGGTTCGGATATTGAGCAACTCATCGTATAATGCCGGCCTTACAAATCGCATTTGAAGGGACACCACGGGCATGATGATGCCATGCACCTCTTCCATTTCCTTGTAATTGATGTCGCAGTTGCGGAGCCACTCTACCCGGCCGATTTCGTAGTATTGGGCATAATTGCCATAATACAAATAGCCCATCCGGTCCGTCTCGCCGTAGCGCACGCGCTTTGGGTAGTCGTAAGTCAGCATAGTCGTTTACAGTTCTGCCCGTTCGATCGGGCAAGTCATACAATGCGAACCGCCGCGCGCGCGCGACAACTCATTGGAAGGCATCGTAATAATGGTGTTTTTTACTTCTTCCGGCAAAATAATACCGTCGTCGAAAGCTTTGAGCAGGTCGCGCGCCCAGACTACCCGATATCCCGCGTCTTCAAAAGCTTCTTCCGTTTTGGGATTGCGATCGTACGTCAACGCAACGCCCGGTTTCAACGCTACTAAATTACAGCCGTCGGTCCACTGCTCGCGCTCCTGGTAGGGAGATTCTCCTTTTCCGCTAAGGATGAATTCCATGTTCGGGTTGATTTCATCCAGAAAGAAGTCTTTCACGGAAGGGTAAAGCCCGGTTTTGCCATCCTGCCTCAGGACTTCCACCGTTGAACTCAGCCCGTCCACGATGATGGGCTTGTAAGCGACGATGTGGTTGTGGTTGATTTGTGTAAAAACCGTATCAATGTGCATGTAGGAGCGGTCATTGGGGATGTTGATCTGGACTACATTTTTTACTACTCCACGCTCAAATAATACATTGGCTAAGGAACGGATACCGTGGGGAGTGGTGCGTTCGCTTGCGCCGATGAGCAGGTAGTCTTTATTGATAATCATGACATCGCCGCCTTCCACCGAAATCACTTCTCCCCGCTTGGATGGCGGGAAAATATCAGGTTTGTTCAGGTTGATGATCCGCCCTTCTTCCCGCATTCCTCTGAAAATCGGGTGTGCCCAGATGATAAACCGCGTCAGGAAGTTTTCGCGGAAACGTGCTTCTTTAGCGGCTTTTGTAACAATGATGTGGTCGTTCACCGTCACAGCAATGTCCCGGGTAAAAATAAAATTGGGAATCGGATCGAAAAGAATGTAATCGTCTTTAGCATAGTAACCGGTGATGAGCACATCGGCCAATTCGTCTTCCGGGAGGCTGTTTAGTAAAGACTTGCAGCTTGTAGGGTGCTCTTCATAATCCACGATCATGTCAATCATCTCCTGCTTGCTGGCTTCGTCTTCGCTTAACGCTTCAAACAGCAATTGCCGGGTTTCCAACACGTTTTCAGCACCCATAAAAGAGCGGAGTACCGCCGAAAACACATCGTGCTCTTCCTGCATATTGGGCAGGTAGACAATGTCGTCAAAAAGGAGTTCCTCTGATTGTCGTGGAGAAATACGGGCAATGCCTTCATCAGGACGATGGATGATCACGCGTTTAAGTGCTCCGATTTCGGAAGACACGTGTACTTTGTTGTTGGTCATATTCGTAAGAGCTTTGGATACGAGGCTAAAACTGTATTTGAACGGCAAAGCGCCATCAAAAAGAAATGGCCTTTTCTATCTCGTAGATAGAGTTAATTTTGCCGGCAAAGATGCAATAAAATCGTGGATTATCTTTCAGCAGACTTATCTCTGTGGGGCGGCCATCGTCTATATGGTTGGCTTTCAACTTAGATTTGATGGTAAAAAAAGAAGTGAAATATCGAAACGTTACTTCTTCACTGAAGTATTGCCCCATTTGGGCGATCATCTTCGCGTAGTTGGATCGGGGTTTGGCCGGACAGGCGTTGCAGTCGGACAAAAAATCGGGGCGGCAGGTGTTTTGTTGTCCCTGGCAATCGAATGCAGGCAGGTTGGCATAAGAAACTTTGTGGTGGGTATAGATCACCGACGACAGGGACAGCAACCCCGATAAGCCATAGGGCATCAGCGACCCAAATGGGCCATCCATAACCGTCAGGCCAATATTGCTCAATTGGGGCGCCGTCAGAAAAGCCATCTCTGAAATTTCGTGCATCAGCGGAATATCGTCCACTCCAAAAAGCGCATTCACGGCGTTGCTGCCTGCATAGGTGGCATTAATGGCCTGGTCGGCAGTGATGTGGATTATTTCCGCCCCGCCTGTGCGCTGCAGGCTCAGTTCCCAGCAATTGTTGCCAGCCACTGCTTTGATCACAGCCGTTTGCAACATCGTCGTTACCTTCTTTTCCGCTTCCAAACGCCGCCGATAAAAATTAGCAATAAGAATCGGGTCAAAACTGTATTCTGCCGTTTTATACAGGGCCTCGATGCGTTCAAAATTGAACAACGGATGCGTTTTAATGCGTTCGCATGGAATGTTGATGAAGTTGCAAAACCGTTCAAATTGCTGGCTGTCTGTGAACGAACCAAACCGGTCAATGGCGTAATATGCTTCAAACCCCGCATTGATAAAATCGCGGTGTTCTACTGTGAACCTGGCTTTGTTGTCGTCCGACATCCGTGCAGTGGCTACACTTCGGGGATAGTGATAACCGCTGTGCAGCCGGGCTTGGTTAACAATGGAAGCTTTCCGGAATAAAGCAGTCTCTTTTTCGATAAGACAAACGGATTGCCCGTGGCGCGCCAGATAAAGTGCTGCGTATACCCCGAAGATGCCGCCGCCGATGATCGCAAAGTCAAAGTGTTGGCGCATGGTGTTGTTGCAAGGTGAGCAATCGGCTGTACAATTCCCGGCAGTCGGTCTGCCGGAGCGCCTCATAAAAATTCAGGCTGTCGGATAGCTGGTCTATATTGGAAACCCCAAGCAACAATCCAGCCATATCCGGGTGTTCATAAGCATACAACATGCCTGCATGGCTGAGGTTTTGCAGCGGCGATGCGTCTTTGAGAAATTCCGCAACCGCTGCAATCAGCGGGGCGGTGTTGGAAGTATCTCCTCCCCGCACTTTCAGCGAACTTTTTTCATGGTACGCTTCCGCGTTTAATTTCAGACCACCGGCGTTCATCCCGTAGGCAAAAAAACGCCGGCGACCATGAAACGGCGCATAGCGCGGATAATCGGATTGCAACAGGTTGTGTTTGATCTGAATACTAAAATCGAGGCCAAACCGCTCGTTCAACACAGCATATACCTCTGGAAAACGAATGCCCGAAAGCCCGGGCTGGTAGCCTGCTTTAACGATTGCTGCTAACCCTTCCAGCGTTTCCACGATTTCGTCCGGATCTTTGCGGTTGTCCCAATGCACCATCAGCGTGTTCAAGTTTTCTGCAAACAGGTTGCTGTAAGTTTCTAAGCTGAACAATAAAAAACTTTCGCTGAGATTGCATTCCGGGCTGCGGAGGTTGTCAAGACTGCCTACTTTCATGGTGATCCGCAAGTCTTTGATGCCATGTACACGAATCCATTGCAAGAGAATCTGCTCCGATTTCCGAAAATCACCAGCAACTTTATTGATGGGGTAATTGGTCGCCCCGTCTACCCCGCGAAAACCGGCTGCATAAAATGCATCCAACAAAAGGAAGCAGTCGCGTTCTGCTATCGTCCATCCCCACATGGCTGTGCCAAGTAGTAGATCAGGAGGCTGTGAGCTGGCGTTCGTCAAATGCATAGGATCATCCACGTTGGTGCTTCCCGCAAAGATAGCAGTGCTTGGTTGGAATACCACCTTAGAAAGGCAATACAAGGAATAGTTTTCAAAAAGCTGCTCATATTTCACCAATTGTGTATGTTTGAGCATTATTCTTTTGCTCTTTTAAAATTTCAATAACCATTATTATGCAAAACAAGCCTGACCTGAAATTCTGGCAAATTTGGAACATGAGTTTCGGCTTTTTGGGGATACAATACGGCTTTGGTTTACAGCAGGCCAATATGAGTCCAATTTACCGGTACTTAGGCGCAGAAGAAAGCAACATTCCGGGGTTATGGCTTGCCGGCCCCCTCACAGGATTGTTGTTGCAACCCATAATTGGCGCCTTGTCTGACCGGAGCTGGTCGAAACGTTGGGGCCGGAGGAAGCCTTATGTTTTTATAGGTGCCATCGTAGGCAGCATTGCCATGGTACTCATGCCAAATTCAAAATCGGTGTTCATGGCCGCTTGTATGATGTGGTTGCTGGATGCGGGTTTGAACTCTTCCATGGAGCCTTTCCGCGCCTTTGTGGGAGATATATTGAATAAAAAACAACGGCCAACCGGCTTTGCCATACAATCCTTTATGGTGGGTTTTGGTCAAACCTTAGCCAATCTGATGCCGCTGCTTTTGCCGATCATCGGCATTTCTATGGCGGTAGGGGGCGACTTCGCCAACGGCATCCCCGATTCGGTGCGTTTTCCATTCTATATCGGTGCGGCAGCCATTTTGCTCACGGTGTTTTTCACGATGGCGACCACTAAAGAATACCCGCCGGAAAATGAAGATTACAAAATCAAGCCAATATTCAGCACCGAGCAAAAGAAAAACATTGCGTTTTGGCACTTGGCCATTACCCTCAGTGCAGCATTGATGGCCGGCCTGTTTTCATGGCGTTTGGTTGGCCTGAACCAGGCGTTCATCTGGACTACGGGCATTGGCTTGGGGGTGTATCTGTTCCTCCTGTTGCCCGTTTTTAAAGAGATTCTGGCTTCTTTATCAGAAATGCCGTTGGTGATGCGCCAGTTGTGGTGGGTAAAATTTTTCACCTGGTATGGACTGCCGCTAATGTGGCAATACCTTTCTTTATCGGTGGCGAAATACGCCTTCAACGCGCCCAGCCCCGATGCCAACCCAGCCGGTTTTGAAGCCGGAAAAAACTGGGGCAGTTTATGCTTCGCCATGTTCAGCATTTCCTGTTTCATGATTTCGATCTTTTTGCCCGCTATTGCCAGGCGGATGGGGAGCCGTCGGGCCACCCACGCTTTGTTCCTGAGCATTGGCGCAGTGGGGTTCTTCAGTGTGCTGCTGAGCAACGACAAGTGGATTTATTTTTCGGGCATGACCCTGATTGGTCTGGCGTGGGGCTCCATCATGTCTATGCCGTATCTGATGCTGGCCAACGCGGTTTCTCCCAAGCGGATGGGCGTGTACATGGGTATTTTTAATGGTTTCATTTGTGTGCCGCAGTTCATCGGCATGCTGACGGTACCGTTGTATTATAAATCCGTACTGGGCGACGATCCGCGCAATGCCTTAGTTTTGGCAGGCATTTGTATGCTCCTGGCCGCAGCCTCCTGCTTCTTAGTCCGGGAATCGTCGAATACGGAAATGGGAGAAGAACCTGCGCTGGCAGTCGGGGGGCATTGAGGGAATAAGCATTAATCCTTATAAATCTTAACTACCCGTTCGCCGGCTTTGGCGTAGCCGCGGTACATCCCTTCGGAATTGAACGGCATGACGATATTGCCTTTTTTGTCTAAAGCGATGAGGCCGCCTTCGCCGCCGGCATTTTTGAGTTTTTGGTTGACAATGAACTCCCCGGCTTCCTGCACCGAGCTGCCTTTGTATTCCATCATGGCGCTGACGTCGTGAGCAACGGCATACCGGATGAAAAATTCGCCATGCCCTGTGCAGGATACGCCACAGGTTGCATTGTTAGCATAAGTTCCTGCGCCGATGATCGGTGCATCGCCCAAGCGGTTCCAGCGTTTGTTCGTCATGCCCCCGGTTGACGTGCCCGCTACAATATTGCCGCTACGGTCTAAAGCTACACAACCGACGGTACCGAATTTATAATCCGGGTTGGTCATCAGTGTGCCCTCCTGTTGGTTTTCTGCTGCTTTTGCGCGTTCCAGTGCATCCCAGCGCGCTTGGGTAAAAAAGTATTCCGGGCTGACCGTGTCTATTTTTTGCTCCAGCGCGAATTGCTCAGCGCCTTTTCCGACCAGGAGCACGTGTTGCGATTTTTCCATCACTGCGCGCGCTGCCTGTATGGGGTTTTTGACAATCGCCACCCCACCTACAGCCCCAGCTTTCATCGAAGCCCCGTCCATCACCGAAGCATCCAGCTCGTTTTTCCCTTCGTGCGTAAACACTGCGCCTTTTCCAGCGTTAAACAAGGGAGAGTCTTCTAAATACATGATGGTCTTTTCCACAGCGTCTAAGCTGGTGCCGCCACCTTTCAGGATGGTTTCACCAATATCCAGCGCTTCATTGAGCACTTTCAAGTACTCTTGTTCCATTTCGGGCGTCATGTCTGCTCTGGTAATGGCACCAGCGCCACCATGAATGACGAGTGCGTAAGCCGTGGAAGCGCCATCCGTCGCAGCAGTTTCACTCGCATCTGAAGTACACCCTTGCAGCAACGCTGCTGCGGCAAACAGGATAATCAAGCTGTTTCTCATGGCAGATTTTGTGTTTATTGTAATCAAAATCAATTTCTTAGCACATCAGGTGGAGAAAAAATCCCCCTCCCCCATTCCGGAAATTGTTGGGGTAAGATGCAACTTATCCCCTAATTTCACGTTTTTCAGCTTTAAAAAAAAATTAAAATAATGAAATTCAAAGCATTCTGTCTGTTTCTTTCGCTGTTTTCGGCATCCTTGCTGTTTGCTCAGGATAGCGCACCCAAAAATTGGTTTAATCTCGATCTTACCCAAGATGGTTACCCGGGGCTAAGTACCGAAAAAACGTACAAGGAGTTGCTGAAAGGCAAAACGGGTAAAACGGTCGTCGTAGCAGTCATTGACTCCGGCGTAGACTATATGCACGAAGATTTGAAAGACATCATGTGGGTGAACCCCGGGGAGATCCCGGGTAATGGCATTGACGACGATAATAATGGTTATATAGACGACATCCACGGCTGGAATTTCCTCGGCAACAAGAATGGCAACAATATTGAAAATGAAAACCTGGAGGTCACCCGCTTGTATGTTCGCTACAAAAAAAAGTACGAGGGCAAAGACCCGGCCAAGCTCTCTAAAAAGGAACGTACGGAATACGATACGTACGTTGAGTACGAAAAAGTAATCCAAAAGAAACGCGAAGAGCTGACACCAAATGCAGAGTTGTACACGTCCATTCATACAGCCTTTACTAAATTTGAGAAAGAACTGGGCATTCCGCGCAAAGCGGTCACCCTCAAGGATGTAGAAAAATTCAATTCGTCGGACGCCATGATGATGCGCGTTGCCGGTGCCGTAAAAGAAAGCATTCAGGGCGGCGAAAGTTTTGCCGAGGTGATGGATCAGGTTCAGGAAGGCTACGATTACTTCAATGGCCAGTTGAAATACAACTATAATCCGGAATTCGACGCCCGGCATATCATTGGCGACGATCCGCTGAACGTCAACGACCGCAACTACGGCAATGCCGACGTGCGCGGTCCGGATGCCAGCCACGGCACGCATGTATCCGGAATTATTGGCGCCATTCGCGGCAATCGCATCGGTATGGATGGCGTTGCTGACAATGTGCGCATCATGGCGGTACGCGCAGTTCCTAATGGTGATGAGCGCGACAAAGACGTGGCCAACGCCATTCGTTACGCAGTAGACAACGGCGCTACGGTCATCAATATGAGTTTCGGGAAAGGCGCATCTCCCGAAAAATCGGCAGTGGATGCTGCAGTACGCTATGCCATGGAGCGTGATGTCGTACTCGTACACGGCGCAGGCAATGACGGCGCAAAAATCAGCCTCACCGATAATTTTCCCAATGACCGTTTTGCAAAATCGGGTCTTTTTGGAAAAAAATACGCAGAGAACTGGATCGAAGTAGGCGCGCATGCTCCCACAAAAGACGAACACTTAGCGGCTGATTTTTCCAATTACAGCCCCGAACTGGTAGACATTTTTGCACCCGGCGTTGAAATTTATTCTACGGTACCCGATAACGGCTATAAGAACCAGCAAGGCACCAGTATGGCAGCTCCTATGGTAGCCGGCGCAGCAGCGCTCCTCCGGTCTTACTACCCTGATCTGACTGCCAAGCAGGTAAAAGACATCATGATGGAATCTGCAACACCCTGGACTCAAAAAGTCATCAAACCGGGAACAGAAGATGAAACCGTGTCCATGAGCCAGTTATCCGTTACCGGCGGCTTGCTGAATGCTTACGAAGCGGTGAAATTGGCAGAGCAGACCAAGGGCAAGAAAAAAGCTTCCAAATCCGGAAGCGCTGGTACCGGCGGCAAAAGCGGCAAAAAAGTGGCCGGGTCAAAAGCGTAAGGGAAAACCGAGTAGAAAGTAGAAAGTAGAAAGGCTAAAGTAGGGTTTTCGTTTTCCCGATGAATACGAAACACACCTTTAACCTTTCTACTTTAGCCTTTATCCTTAGCACGTTTCTTTATCCTTTACCTTAATTTGCATAACTTGCGCCGCCTTATTCCACTGCATTTGGAAAAGTGGCACCCCGGTTTTTTCTTTTCATACTGCAACCTGAGTCAGGATTGCACGTTCTTAGTTTAGACATTTTAGCACACTACATGGAAAGTATTAGCCTTCAATACCCGGCGTGGTACCTAGTTTTCTGCCTTTTATTAGGACTTGCTTACGCGCTGTTGCTTTATTACCGCGATAAAACCTTTAAAGAACAGTCGGAAAACTTCAGCCGGCTGCTTGGGGTCTTGCGTTTTATTACGGTCTCTATCCTTGCAATATTGCTGCTTTCCCCGTTGCTGAAATCCATCATTACCGAAAGCAAAAAGCCGATTATCGTGCTGGCCCAGGATCAATCAGAATCTGTTCCAGCCGGCATGAAAGCGGAAACGCTCAAAAAATACGAGGAAGACTTCACCGCTTTAGCCGCCGATCTGGGCAAAGATTACGAAGTGAAGCAATATGCTTTTGGCAATGAATTCCGCGAAGGCATTGACTATAAATACACCGAAAAAATCACCAACATTGCCGAATTGTTGTCGGGGGTCAATGACCTCTTCAGCAATCAAAATCTCGGCGCTATTGTACTGGCCACCGATGGCATTTACAACGAAGGCAGCAACCCCGTTTACCTAAATACAAAACTCACTGCTCCGGTTTATTCAGTAGCGCTTGGAGATACGACAGCCCGCCGGGATGTTGTTCTGAAGCGCGTATTCCACAACCGCATTGCCTATCTCGGAGATCAGTTCAGCGTCCAGGCAGACGTTTCCGCACAAAACTGCACGGGATCGAGTACGACGCTGTCTGTTTATAAGGTGGAAGGCGCCAACTCCCGTTTATTGCAGCAAATGCAGATCAATATTGACCGCAACGACTTCTTTACCACGAGAAATATTGTTTTAAATGCGGATCAGGGAGGGGTGCAACGATTCCGTATTTCGCTCAGTACCATCGCAGGCGAGGCTTCCAAAGCCAACAACAGCAAGGAAATTTTTGTGGATGTGTTGGATGCGCGCCAGAAAGTGCTGCTCCTCGCCCACTCCCCGCACCCGGATATTGCGGCGCTCCGGCAAATGCTGAGCATCAATAAAAATTATGAAATCAAAATTGCCTACATTAACGACCTTAAGGTGAATGTTGCAGACTTTGATTTTGTGGTGATGCACCAGCTTCCGGCGCTCGATAACGACGCAACAGCCGTGCTGAATGTCATTCGTTCGCGCAAAATGCCCGTACTCTTCATTGCTGGCACGCAAAGCAATTATGTGCGGCTGAATCAGGCGCAGTCATTGGTGTCCATCCGCGCTGCGGGCCGGAATACCAACGAAGTGCAGGGCATTCCGGGCAAAGACTTCAACCTCTTTACGGTGGATGAAAATTTGAAAACCAATATCTCCAATTTCGCACCTTTAACGGCGCCTTTCGGCGAATACGATGTCTCGGCAAAAGCCCAGGTATTGCTCTACCAGCGCATCGGCAGGGTAGACACGCGCTATCCGCTTTTGGTGATGGGCGACGAAAACGGGGCTCGTGTGGGCGTTTTGTGCGCTGAAGGCATTTGGAAATGGCGGCTTTTTGATTTTTTGCAGCACCAGAATCACAATTTCTTCAATGAATTGATTGGGAAAACGGTGCAATACGTAAGCCTGAAAGACGACAAGAGGAAGTTCCGGGTCAATTTGACCAAGAACATTTTCAATGAAAATGAGCCGGCACTCTTTGATGCGGAATTGTACAACGACAATTACGAACTCATCAACGACCCGGACGCCAGTATGGTCGTCACCAACGCCGAAGGAAGGGAGTTTCCCTTCACCTTCAATAAGAGTGGCAAGTTGTATGCCCTCAACGCAGGCAGCTTCCCCGTAGGCAACTACCGATTCCGGGCTGCGGTGAACAGCAGCGGCCAAAATCTGACTTACAATGGCCAATTTAGTGTACAACCTATTGAACTGGAATTATACGAAACCACAGCCGATCACAACCTGCTGCGCTTGCTGAGCGATAAATATGGCGGGTCGGTTGTTTATCCTGCCCAAGTGCTTTCCGTCGCCGACCTTATCCGCGAAAAAACGACCATCAAACCGGTCATTTATCAAACTGCCAAAACGCGGCCGGTCATCAATCTCAAATGGGTATTTTTCCTCCTGTTGGCTTTTTTGTCAACGGAGTGGTTCCTGCGCCGTTACTTCGGCGGGTACTAAGTGGTGTCTGTCTTTATAGTCCGATAGCTGCGTTACACTCGGCCCTAAAAACAGTCAATTACGCGAGTAAACTCCCGTTTTTCGGGTCTTCGTGTGCCTTGCTCTCGAACTCTAAAGAACAGACACCAGACTAAGTAACATGTCGGCTATTTGTCATAAATGCAGCGCATCGGACATAGGGGGGAGAGGGTCTAAACCGTGTCTAAATGTTTGAACAGCAATTGATTGGATCAAAAATTACTTCCTTTGAAACCTGACTTTTGACATATTTCAGCGGGCTTTACGTTTCAGGATGTTTTAAATTGCTCAATAAAAAAGATAAACTCCTGTAACCAATGTTTAAAACAAAGCACAAAACGCTGAAAATCAATAAACAACAATGGCTTATGACACTAAAACAACCGATAAATTCACTTCAACAGGTGTAACCAAATGTAAAGATTGCGTTAAAGTGAATAATTATACCAGCGGTTTTCGTTATAGCATCGTCTATAGTGTAATAAGAAACATGCAACCCCATAAAACCTCCCAAAAAACTAATATTTCTATTTGGCTGCATAACGCATCTGCGTAACTATTTTTTTTCAAAGGGCGAATCAAAACAAAAATTACACAAATTTTTCTGCACGGGTTTTAACCCGGAAAGCAGATTTGGCGGCTTTTTGCGTCGCTTCACCTCCTGGATATAATGACAATATCCAGAGTAGTAATTGTATTGTTTTTTCGATAAAAAATACGATTTTTTTTCAATAATTTAACATTTAAATCAAAACCCAATGCAGCGCTTTTAAACAATTACCCCTTTACAACAATGGTTCGTTAAAAAAATAAAGGTTTAGAAAAAGGCAAAACATGTAATTTTGATTTTCCAAATCAACAAACTACAGTTTTACCTATTATGAAAGTCGAAACAATCACAGGTCCAATATTACGAAAGATGTCTAACATAGGCAAGTGTCAAATGAAATTTCTCATCCACATCGTACACTTGTATTTAAGTATGCGCGGGCGGAAGAACTTTCTGATGATGGAACGCTACGGGAAGTATGGGGAACAAACATACCGCCAG
>JBBQGV010000041.1:0-40560 GCA_038323375.1 Chitinophagales bacterium | reverse complement strand
TTTGCGCGAGTTGACCAAATTTGATTTTATACCGCGTTAAAATTTTCGCCGAATCACCCGTATTCGACTGCGAATTTTGCCTTATCTAAAATAAAATTTGCAGTCATCTCGCACAAACGCCCCCATCGCAACAAGTCTATTAGTTAGGTTGGCATTATCCAAGGAATCTCGGAGGGCTTCAAGCGCTCTATCGTATCCACCTGCTGACTTCACAAATTCTTGTTGAAACTTGGAAGGGGATTCATACCCTACTGGTAGCGGAAGCCCCTTCTTTTGGCAGAGTACAGCCAAAGCAATGGCATCATTCCCTTCTACGATAAGTCGTTGTGCCATATCACCGCGTTTCGAGTTCAAGCTCCAACGCAGATTCTAATCTGGATAGATCATACGCAATTACTTCTATCTGCTCGGTTTTCCTGTTTTGCTGGAGCCTGAAGAATGCGCCTGCTCCGCCGTTATCTGCCTGCTCCATCGCGTAAGTGAACGCTTTCACGGTATTTTCACTATGCGTTGTGACAAAGACCTGGATGTTCCATTTTTTGGCATACTCGAAGATTTTGAGCCATAAACCTTCTTGTACGGTGTGGTGCAGACCGGCTTCTATTTCATCTATCAGCAACATTTTATCTTTGGCACGGACTAAAGCGATGGCCATCAGCAGCATTCTTTGAGCGCCGTCACCCAGGTTTTTGAGTGGGATAGGGGCTTTTTCGCTGGCTAAACGCACAATTGTGCGACTTTCTTTAACATCTAAGCGAATGAGGTCGGGAAGTATGGTTTCACGCAGGATGTGAACTACGTCATCCTCTTTTTCAGTAAGGGCTATTTTATCCCATAATTGATCCAGAGGGAAAAAAGCTTCTCCCTCAAAGGGTATGTATATCGCAGCGTCATTCGGATGATCAATGGTTGCGTTAAGATCAAGGGTATTAGGTACTGGTTGTCCATGTACCAATAAGGCAAAGTGCGAACGCTGTTCTCTGATTAGCTTTCTGGAAATGCTAATTGTTCCGATTTTGGCTTCCAACGGCTGTTCATATCCTTGCGAAGCCAAAGCCGGGCGATAAAACAGCGACTCATAAGATTCTGGCCATCCCGGTGTAAATTGTCCGCGTGTAGCGATAATATGATTAATCACCGTGCTATCACCCCGGACTGCCCAAATGCGAAGGGCTTCCAAAAGGGCTGATTTGCCGCTATTGTTTTTACCGGCAAACAGATTAACTTGCTTTAATCCGTTCAGATCAAGGCTTTTAAAAAGTCGAAAATTTTCCAGATGGAGTTCATTCAGCATAAGCAATAATTTCTTAGCCCGGAGGTAAAATTACTACTTTTCCCGTTATTCCATATAAAACGTCTCCTCCGCCGGCCTCAGCGCCCGTTTCAACCACAACGGTCTCCTCAACCCATTCGGGCCTGGCGCAGGTCTTGCCAGTTCTAACCATTTTTTATACACCTCGAACGACTTTTTCGTATCCACAAAAATATCGCCGTAGGCATCGCCAGGAAGGGCTTTTTCCAAACGCACTTTCTGATGCCAGCAGTGCATGCCGCTGATGGGGTCGGGGTGAACCGGGAAGGTAATGTTCTGATGCACGCCGCCGTCGCTCCAGAAAATGCGGGCGCTGTCGGCGTCTTTGCTCTCAAAGGGTTGAATGTCAGCGATGGTTTTCATGCTCCATCCGCCCTGGCCGTCGGTGTCTATTTTTACGGTATTGGTGGCCCAGCGGTTGGCGGGCACATCCTGCGGCCGCCGCCAGCGACCCAAGTGGTGCGAACAGGCCACCACGCCGGGTTTCATGCCTTCGGTGACCCAGACCTTGTCTACAAAATAGCCGATTTCCGTATTGATGCGCAGCAAGTCGCCCGTGTCTACACCAAGCGCCTGAGCGTCTTCCGGGTGGATCCAGATCGGGTTGCGGTTGGAAATTTCGTACAACCACTTGGCATTGCCGGAGCGGGAGTGGATCAGCGTGGGCAGGCGGAAGGTCGGCACCAAAGGGTATTCGCCTTTAGACCGATCCATTTCTTCCTCGTGAATATGGCTTTTGATGTAGGTGGGAATGGTGTATTCGGGCCACTTCCAGTCTATCATGGTTTGCGAAAAGAACTCGTTTTTGCCGGAAGGCGTCGGGAAGCCCTCCACTGGTTTGCCCTGGTGCATGACGCCAATCGTTTTGCCTTTTTTGCGAACCCTGCCATCTTCTATGGCTGCGCCTTCGAGTTCTTTTTCGGACAACTCGCGCAGGTTTTGGGTGTAAACGGATTCTTCCACCAAAAAAGCGCCGTATTTGCGCATGTAATCCAGCGCAGTCAGGCCTTCTTTGGCCGCTGTTTCAGGCAGCCCTTTTGTATTTTCAAAAATAAACTGGTAGTATTCGTCCACGGTCACTTTTTCTCCGGGGCGATAAGGTGAGATAAAGTGCTCGCGGATGCCCAGGGAACCGTCGGGGTCAATGCGCCACGACAATTCGATCCAGAATTCGTCTTCCTCCCAGACTTCGCCGGGGTTGACTTCGTAGGTAAATTCGATTTTTCTGCCATCGCGGCGCGCTTTTTCGCGCAACACCGGCTGTCGGAAAGCAATCCAGACGCCCGCATGGGTTTCGTAGGTATTCAGGTCGTGACGCTCGGAAGCTAAGCCCACAGGGAGCACATAATCAGCAAAATAAGCCGTTTCACTCCAGGTAGGTGTCAGCGCGATGTGTTGTCCGAACATGGATTCATCCGAAAAAGCTTCCATCCAGGAAAAGCCGTCGGGATAAGTCCACACCGGGTTAAATACCCTCGAAAAATAAACATCCATTTTGCCGCGGCCTTCTTTAAGGAAATGGGGCAACAGGAAGGACATTTCAAAAAATGCCAGCGGGTATTCTTTCGGAAAATGCAGTTCGTTCCAAAATTTTTGTGCAGGTGGATGGTCGAAAAACTTGGGGTGGTATTTGTTCCAGGTATTGGGCGATGTGCCGCCTTCCGTGCCCACCGAACCGGTCAACACGTTGAGGAAATGCAAACAACGCGCCACCGCCCAGCCGCCAAGGTTGCCGCTGCCGGCAGAACGCCAGTTGTGCGAAGCAAAGCGCGTGCCTGCTTCGCCAATGACTTTGGCGACCTCGCGAATCATGGAGGCTGTTGCCCCGCTTTCCGCTTCAGCATATTCGGGGGTGTATTCGGCGTATACTTCTTTCAGCACTTCGATGAAGGTTTCAAATGTGCAGGGGCGATCGGGATAAACGGCTTTCAGGTATTCATCCCAATTGACCCAATTTTCAACATAATCGCGGTTGTACCAGCCGTTGTTGATGATTTCGCGGGCGATGGCCAGCAACAGCGCAGCTTCCGAGCCGGGGTAAGTCGGCATCCAGTAGTCGGCCATGCTGGCGGTATTGGAGAGGCGCGGATCCAGTACGATGAGTTTGGCACCTTTCATTTTGCCTTCGATGATGCGCTGCGCGTGGGGATTGAAATAATGGCCGCTTTCCAAATGCGCTGAAATTAGCATGATGGCTTTTGCGTTGGCGTGGTCGGGCGAAGGGCGGTCGTGGCCGTACCAGAGCGCGTAGCCGAAGCGGGCACCCGAAGAGCAAATATTGGTATGGCTGTTGTGGCCGTCTACGCCCCAGGCCTGCAGTACGCGATCCATATAGCCTTCGTGGCCGGGCCGCCCGACGTGGTAAGCGACTTCGTTGTTGCGTCCCTCCTGCAAGGCTTTGCGGATGCGTGCAGAGATGTCGTTGAGCGCTTCGTCCCAGGAGACCCGATCCCATTGGCCCGCGCCGCGTTTGCCATTCCGCTTGAGCGGATAAAGGATGCGGTCGGGGTCGGTAATTTGGTTAATGGTAGCGGGGCCTTTGGCGCAGTTGCGGCCCCGGCTGCCGGGGTGCCACGGGTTGCCTTCAAACTTCCGAACCTCGTTGGTTTCTTTGTCAATATAAGCCAGCAGGCCGCAGGCGCTTTCGCAATTGAAGCAGGTCGTTGGCACAATGGAGTAGTGTTTGGCTACTTTTCTGGGCCAGGCTTTGGCTTCGTATTCCTTCCAGTCGTCCCACTGATCGGGCGGCGGAAACTGCGTCAGATCGCCCGGTTCCGTGAGTCGGTTGACCTCATCTGCCGGAGCGGTCTCCTTGTGCAAATTGGGGATCAGGCCGATTTTTTCGGCGAAGGATTCGATGAAAGATGGTTTATGTTTGTTGTTTGCCATGATGCGAACTTTGCTGTAAAATGAATGATCACTTGCGCCAAAGCGCTAATCAAATTATCTTTGCACAGTTTTAGAAACTTAATTTAAATAGGATGTCAATGGTCACCACCAAGTTGAATCCAATTCAATAAGAATTGCTCAAAGTGTACTCCTTCCAACATTCGGAAGAGGATCTTTTGGCGATAAAAAAGCTTTTGGCAGAATATTTTGCCAAAAAGTTAGTCAACGAGGTTGATGAAGCAGTGAAACGCAACAATATTACAGACGAAGACTTAGATCGCTGGTTAAATGAAGAGTAAGCTCAAAATCGTACTCAACACGAACGTATTCCTTGTCTCTTTAGCATCTGGTTACAAGCTTCACTGGATATTTACATCGCTTATTGATGGTGCCTTCGACATTTGCATTAGCAATGAAATACTTACTGAATATCAGGAGGTCATAAGTAAAAGATACGGGTTAGAAAAAACCGCATCTCTACTTTAGATTTTCTTCTCCTTTTACCCAATGTCAAATTTACTGATCCATTTTTCAATTGGAACCTGATCGAACAAGATAAAGACGATAATAAATTTGTAGACTGTGCTGTTGCTGCAAGTGCTGATTTTATCGTCTCTAATGACCGACACTTCAATGTACTGAAGGCTGTTCCATTTCCCTCTGTCAGCGTTCTGACAGTAGAAGCATTTGAATCATTGTACAAAGAACAACTTATTTAACTTAGCGGAATCCGCTGCGGCGCTTCCACCCAAATCCGCTCGGTAATCAGTATCCCCACCAGGGCCAACGCGCCGGCAACCGCCAATAAAATCGAAGTACCTGCAACGTACAGGAGTACCAGCGGCAAGAGATTACCCACGAGCACAGTTCCCAACCAAAAGTGGCGGCTATAACGGCCTTTTAAAATCATGTTCACGGTTGCTGCGGCATCGGAAGAACCGTGTGTAGTGCCAAGTTCGAGCAACAGAATCAGGAAGTTTGCCCCGATGGCAACGTAGAGCATATTTTTCAAAAACAATTGCCACGCAGGATTCATATCCAACAACATTCCTGCAACTAAAAAAGCAGCGGCACCGGCCATCAGGCTGTGTACCAGCATGTGCAGTGGCAAAACCGGGCTTTGCCAGAAATCGCGGCCTTTGGCTTGCGCAAACAAAAAAGCGGTATAAACGGCAGTGATGACGGCGAAAATGGCCGTTGCCACCAAAACGCCGGCTTTAAGACCCTCCCATTCAAACCAGATGGTTGCGACCCAGAGGGTGAGCAAGCCGCCATAAAGCGTCAGCGCATAACCGCCTTTTACTAACCAGGAGCGCCATTGCGGGCGCAGCAGGACGTATACAAAGCGCATCGGCTGGTCAAGGTCTTTGACCAGCAGCGCGGTTGTAAGGATTAGAAAAAGGAAAGACAACCCCGCGCTCATCCACCAGTCACTTGTTTTCAGGATTTCGCCTTTTCCCAAAAGCCAGGCTAAAAACGGCACGAGGAAAGCGCCGGCTGCAATGGCTTTTGTCCATACGTAGCCCCAGACTTCACTGCCCCAAAGAATGCCTTTATCGGGCGCATCGTAGTAGCGACGCGCTTCCTGCCCCATGAGGGCGTCAATGGATTTTACGCCAACCGGTTTGCCATTCGACACTTCATCGGCAGCATATCCGTTTCCGGTGGCAGCCAATGCTGCCGTGACCAAATTATCGCCATCAAAAGCCAATTTTTCAGCATAATGCCCTACGCCGCGATCCTGGGCACTGAAAGCGTAGTTGCTCCTGGAGGTTGCGGTTGGGTTGAGCGACCACTCGTCGCCGTCAATGTAGAATAGATTCGGCACGGTTCCTTTAGCGGGTTTGCGCACCGTCACCTGTTCCTGCGAAAGCAGCATGGAAATTTCGCTGTGGGGGTTGTCCATATCGCCCGAAATAATGGCGTGTTCCGGACAAACATTCACACAGGCGGGTTCCAGCCCGACGTCTATGCGGTGCGCGCAATAATTACACTTGGCGGCGGTGTGGCTCTCCGGATCAATGTAGAGTGCGTCGTAAGGACAGGCCTGCATGCAGGAACGACAACCAATACAGCGGTTCTTATCGAAATCCACGATCCCGTCCTGGCGGAAATACAGCGCTTCTACCGGGCAGATTTCTACACAGGGCGCATTGGTGCAGTGGTTGCAGCGCATCACCGAAAAAACGCGGCGGGTGTAAGGAAATTTACCTTTTTCCACCTGTTTTACCCAGGTACGAAAAACGCCCAGCGGAACGTCGTGCTCCTGTTTACAGGCAGTCGTGCAGGCATGACAACCAATGCATTTGCGGTTGTCTATAACGAAACCGTATTTCATCCCTGGAGAGATTAGATGTTAGACATTAGATTTTAGACACCGCACCCTATCTACGTTAAACAGTATGCGCGGGCAATGCTTCAGAACGTGGCATATCCGTTTTGATGATCTCGTTGTAGCCGCCGGCAATATCCACCAAATTGTGAATCCCCCTGGCTTTCAGGATGGAAGCGAAAACAACCGACCGGTAGCCACTGCGGCAAATCAGATAATACGGGTCTTTGCTGTTGAAATGATCCATCTTGTCGTTGATGAAATCGAGCGGCACATTTTCTGCATCGCGCAGGTGGTCGCCGCTAAATTCGGGAGGTTTGCGCACGTCAATCAGGTTGATGTCGGGGTTGTTGTGGTAAATTTCGGCCAGCTTCGCAGCAGGTATGGATTCCAGTTGTTCGATATCTTTGCCCGTTTTTTTCCAGGCTGCTATCCCGCCATCAAGGTAGCCGATGCAGTTGTCGTAGCCCACCCGAGCCAAACGCACCACCGTTTCTTCTTCACGACCAGCCTCGGTCACCACCACAATCGGAAGCGTGAGGTCGGTAATCAGCGCGCCGACCCACGGCGCAAATTGCCCGTCCAAACCAATCGAAATGGCACCGGGAATGTGGCCCTGGCAGAATAGCTGGGGTGCCCGCACGTCCAGTACCAAAGCATTTTCGTGTTCAACGGCATCTACCACTTCGTCCGGGGACAAAGCGCGGGCGCCGCGTTCCATGACGAGATCAATGCTTTCGTAACCGGTTTTATTGATTTTTGCATTTTTGGCAAAATACTGTGGCGGAGCAGCCAAGCCTTCAGTGACTTCATGAATGAACTCCGCTCGGGTCATGTCGGCGCGCAGGGCATAGTTGCTTACTTTTTGCTGGCCAATTGTACTCCAGGTTTCAGAAGACATATTTTTTCCGCAGGCCGAGCCGGCACCGTGTGCCGGATAGACGATGACGGCATCGGGCAACGGCATCAATTTGTTGCGCAGGCTGTCGTAGAGCCAACCGGCAAGGTCTTCTTTGGTGAGCGATCCTTTTTTCTGCGCCAGATCCGGACGGCCTACATCGCCGATAAAGAGCGTATCGCCGGTGAAGACTGCGTACTCCTTTCCAGATTCATCGTATAGCAGGTAGCAGGTACTTTCCGGCGTATGTCCGGGCGTGTGCAACACTTTGAATTTTAGTTTGCCAAGCTGAAGTTCTTCGCCGTCTTTGGTTTCATGTTTGGCAAAAGCCGTATCTGCATTGGGGCCATAAACGATGGTTGCCCCGGTTTTTTCTGCCAGATCGAGGTGGCCGGAAACAAAATCGGCGTGAAAATGGGTCTCAAAGATATACTTGATTTTTGCGCCGCTTTCTTCCGCGCGCTTCAGGTACGGCCCTGTTTCCCGCAAGGGGTCAATCACCGCCGCTTCTCCATTGCTCTCGATGTAATAAGCGCCTTGTGCGAGGCAACCGGTATAGATTTGTTCGACTTTCATGTGATCTGATTTTTATAATTCCAACACCTCAATCGCATGCCGCTGCATGATAATTTTTCCGTGTTGTTCTAATTTTTTCAACAGCCTTGACACCACTTCGCGCGAGGTATTCAAGTCGTTGGCAATCTCCTGGTGGCTGATGGTCAATGTTTTGCTTTGCGTTTCGCGGCACTGCCGTTTCAGGTAAAATTCAATGCGTTCGTCCAAGCCCCTGAAAGCCACATTGTCAAATGCCAGCAAGACCTCTTCCAAGCGATACCTGAATGTATCAATGACGAAACGCCCCCAACTTTTGTAGCGCATCAGCCAATCTTCCATGTGGTTATGGGAGACCATTATCGCATCTGTTTCTTCCACTGCCACTGCGCGAACCGTACTGATTTCATTGCGTTCGGTGCAGGCAATAGACAAAGCGCAGGCTTGTCCCGGCTTGATGTAATACATAAAAAACTCAGCGCCGTCGTTGTCCTCCCGATAAACTTTCACCAGCCCTTTGGTGATGAAAAACATATTGCGCAGGTAGTGCCCGGGGTGCATCAACTGTTCGCCTTCCAAAAAGCGCCAGACGGTGCTTTCTTTTTCTAATTCAGCCAGCAGGAAAGGTTCCAGATCGTGAAAAAGCTGCCGCATGTGGCTGTGTAATTCGGTTTTGTCTTTGATTTCTTTTGCCATCCTGTAATATCTCGGTTCATGATTCGGATCGAGCCGGACGGCAATTTCGCAATTTTTTCACGCCTTTCCTTTCAAAATCATATTCCAGTACATCCAGGGCAATAGGCGGCGCTTCACTTGGTACATACTCCATTGTTCTTAAAATTCACGGTGCTAAATTAGGCATGGCCAACGGATGGCAACGGTGACATTAGTCACAGTACAGGAATTATTGAAAAAAACATCCGCGCTCAACCCAAGGCAAGATTTTTTCGCGCCAGTTTCCAAAATCTAAAAGTCAGCACAAAAGCGGCAAATGCCAGAGCAATCACATCGGCGTACCAAATGCCATGAATGCCCAGATTGAGCGTGAACCCAAGCAACAAGGCCAGGGGAATCCAGATGACCCAATAGGCGACAAACGTCATCAACGTTGGAAAGCGCACATCCTGCAAGCCGCGCAAGGTGCCCGCCGCAACGCCCTGGGTGCCGTCGAACAATTGAAAAATGGCGCAAATGATCATCAGCTCTGCTGCAAGGCGCAGCACTTCAGGTTCTTTCACTCCATAAAGTAAAGGGAATTGATGGCGCAGCAAAAAAATGGTCGTCGCCATGATCAACATGCAAACTACGCCAAGGAGCAGCGCAGTATTGCCTGCACGCTGAAGGTTGGGGTAATCGCGGGCACCCAGGGCGTTGCCGATCCGGATGCTGGCACCCACAGAGATGCCAATCGAGATCATAAAACTCAGGGCAGAAAGATTCAACGCAATCTGGTGGGCAGCACGCGCTTCAGACGCATTGGCTAACCAGCCTGCCATGATGGAAGCGCCTGAAAAAGCGGCCACTTCAAAGAAAATTTGAAGCCCCATCGGAATGCCGAGCCGGAAAATCCTCAACAACATGGGGTTGTTTGCCTGATACGGAACCCGAAAAGGCAAAATCCTTTTGGAATACAGCAAAAATAAAAGGATGGCCCCAGCCATGAGCACCCTGCAAATCAATGTGGCATATCCGGATCCAGCCAATTCAAGCCTTGGGAATCCCCAATTGCCAAAAACCAGTAACCAGTTCAGGAAGATGTTCAGCAGAACGCCTGCGAGGGTAATGACCATACCCACGCGGGTGAGCGACAAACCGTCGCAGTATTGCTTGCCGCCAATAAAAAGCAGCATCGGAATATTGGTTAGGGCAAGAATGTACAGGAATTCCTGCGCCATGGCTACCTCGTTCTCCGGTTGCCCCATCCAGGGCAGGAGCAGCGCCGCTAAGGCGGTGAGCAAACCGGTGGCAATTCCGGCAATCAGCCCCGCTAATAAACTTTGCCATAAAAAATCACCCGTTGCAGTCTTGTTTTTTGCCCCCACGGTTTCGGCGACTAAAGGCGCGATGACATTCATAGCGCCAATACCCAGAATAGCTGCCATCATATAGGTACTGGTGGCAAGCGACGCTGCCGAAAGGTGGAGGTAACTGACATTGCCGACCATCACATTGTCGGTGATGTTCATCATTAAATTTCCCAACTGGCCAATGACGACAGGCACGGACAACAAAATGGTTTCTTTGAAATGGACGGGCCAGGATTTTAACGGGTGCATGGTCGTATACGCCAAGCCGTTTTGTCGGGAAGGCAAGTTGCAAACCTAAAGAAATTGAAGAAAATTTCCGTGCTTATTTGCCTGGGAGTAACGCCTGCAACGCCTGCATATTTACATCGGCATAAAATAAGGCGCAAACCGGAATGCTGAAGCCGCTCAACACCTGGCTTTCAATGATTTCATCCCGAGTAAGGACGTAAGGCTCGAAATAAACAGTTGTATTTTCAAGCAAAAAATAGAGTTCTACTTGTTCCCGATCAGGGTCAATGATCCAGAATTCTCGGATGCCGTGCGCAGCGTACTCGGTTTTTTTGATGCCCCGGTCTTTCGATGCCGTGCAAGGGGAAAGAATTTCTACAACTAAATCAGGAGCTGGAAAAAAAGCTGGTCTTTGGTAAATTTGTCGGATTTGCTTTTTTTAAAAAAGACAAGGTCTGGTTCATAATCGTTTCGCGTAAGCGAAATCATCGCTTTTTCAGACCAAACGGCACCCAAGCCTTTAATTAAAGTATAAGTATGAAGTAGTCCGCCCAGAAGTCGGCTGATCTCCAGATACTTTTGCTTGGCCGGTGAGTAATAAATCGTTTCGCCATTGATAAACTCTGCTTTTACGCCATCGTCTACCCACTCGCGGAAAGCGCGCCTGCGACCGGCTTCTTCTGCCAATGCAGCCTGCAACTGTTCGAAAACCTAAACTGCATCAGGTCGTTGCAGGATGCGTTCAACGGTATTCGCCATATCGGAATCATTTTATACAAAGATAAGGCAAAAAGTCATTATTTTGGCTGCTTAATTCCTATGATTCCCGTTCACAACTTAAAACCGCATTCAACATGCCCGCAGCAAGCACCAAAACTCTTTACGCCCTGATGATCGCCATTGATGCTTATCCCATCGAGCGGCATCGCCTCAACGGTTGCGTAAACGACCGCGACGCACTGAAAGCCTACATCGAACAGCGTATCGGCGCACAAAAAAATCTCAAGCTCAACCTCAAAACCCTGACCGACAAAGAGGCGACCAAAGCGAATATCATCGCCGCGTTTTCGCATTTCAGCAAAGCCAAAGCGGACGATATTTGCCTGCTGTATTTCAGCGGACACGGTTCACAAGCACCTGCGCCGCCTGAGTTCTGGCACCTCGACCCCGATCGGATGAACGAATCGGTTGTTTGTTGGGATAGCCGGATTTCTAATGGCAAAGATTTGATGGACAAAGAATTGTCCTATCTGATCTGGAAAGCAACCTTTGGCAAAAAAGTCCACTTCGCTGCTATTTTTGATTGTTGCCATGCCGGTTCCAATACCCGCAATGCCGATGCGAATGTTACGCCTCGTATGGCCGAACCCAGCCCGGTGCCGGCTACCTTGGAAGACTACCACGGCTACAAGGCGTACAAGCGCGTCACAGCAGGCAAGGTTGTGGAAGTCAGCCCGCCACGCGGCAATCACATCCACTTAGCTGCCGCCAAAGCAAACGAAACGGCGAAAGAACTGCGCATTGACAACAAAACTAGGGGCGTATTCACTTATACCCTTATTGAAACGCTGGAGCTAAACGGCGGCCAGATCAGTTATGCCGATTTGATGCACATCATCGGTGTAAAAGTAGGCAACCGGGTGGTCTCCCAAACGCCGCAATTGGACAGCGTAGAGGCACAGGAAAAAAACAATTTTTTCCTCGGCGGCGCAGTGGAGAAAGCTTCCTCCGAATACCTGCTCACCTACCGCAGCGGCAAATGGACGGTAGATGTCGGCGCGATTCATGGTATTCCGGAAAACGGCGGGCTGTTGACGTTGAAAGACGGCGGCGAAACGGTGCGCATCACTAAAGTGCTGCCCAATTATTCAGAAGTAGACGGCCTTGCGGCCAAAGACACCAATAAAAGCTACAAGGCGGTTGTAAAAGACTTAGCCGTCCGGAAGTTAAAAGTGGCTTTCGCCAAAGGCGTAGACCGCGCCGGAGATGCGGCTATTCGGGCAGCCCTGAAAAGTGGTGGTTTCCAACTCATAGACCTTATTAATGATGAAAAAAATGCGGAATATCATATTCGCACTGGCAACAAAGCTTTCCAACTGACGCTGCCTGGTGAGACCCGGCCTGTTTTTAGACGCGTTCCGGATCTGAAAGCAGAAAAAGCAAAAATCTTTTTAACCGATGTGGAAACCATTGCGCGCTCGCGCAACCTGATTGGATTGTCCAATCCGCGCACTACGATCAGAGACGAGGAGTTTGAAGTAGAACTCTACCGCATCACCACCCCCGGCGCCGATGCCGATGACGCGCCTAAAGAACTGGCAGACTGGAAAAAGCCGGCTGTTTTTCGTTACGAACAGGACGGCGGCGTCTGGAAATCGCCCTATTTCCAATTGAAAATTAAAAACAAGAGTACCCGAACGTTTTATGTGAGCGGTTTGTACATCGAAGACACGGGCGGCATCACCAATAAATTTTTGGCAAAGCAAGAACTGGGGCCGGGCATGGAAGCCTGGTTTTTAGACAACTACCAGGGCACCCAATACAAGTCTATTCCGCTGGAAGTCAAAAAAGGATACCATACCTGGGGGATTACAGAAGTGACGGAACTCATCAAACTCTTCATCAGCACCGATCCTGCTCTGAATACGGATCGTTATAATCAGGAAGGTTTGCCTTTAGATGTGCCGCCCGGTTTTCAAAGCAAACGGGCCGGACGCAATGAACAATCCTACCCCGCTGTGCCCGACTGGACAACGAAGGACGTTGCGATTACCATTGTACGTCCAATGGAGCAGGCACAACTCATTCCGGGCAGGGCTGTGACGGTGCTTGACGCGCTCACGATTGAAGCTCCGGCAGGAGTATCGGCTCAGGTTTCGCTGACCTCGGTGCCAGAAGCGGCGCGTGGCATGGAAGGCAGCGGTGCTTCGCCCGACAAATCGCCGGAACGTCTCTGGGGGGCTCAAAAGGAAACGCAACCTTATGCCTTTTCGGCGGGCAATAACCTGTCACCCTCGCTAAGCGTGCTGGAATTGCGCGGGGTTTCCGGGAAAGACAAAATTTCGGCAGATACCCCCCTCCGGGTAAATTTGGGACACCAACTTGGAGAAGATGAATTTGTAGCCCCGCTGGCGTTCGACGAAAAATCCGGATTGTACTACTTCGTCGGCATGTCTGACCAATCTGGGGTGGTGAGTATTGAAATGCTGCCGGATGAAAGTGCGTCGGGCACGCGAAGTCTTGGCGGCTCCATTAAAATCTTCTTTTTTAAAGTCGTTTTATCCAAGCTCGGGTTTGAATACAAACACCCGCAGTTGTCTATGGCGGCTTTTAAATCAACAGACGTCGAAGACTACGATTACGTCACCGATGTAGGCAAAATCAAGGCGGCTGTGGACAAGGCGAGCAATATTGTCCTGTTCATGCATGGCATCATCGGCGATACTTTGGATATGGCCAAATGTATGCGGCGCGCCAAAGTGCAGACAACGAATGAACTCATTGACCGGAAATTTGACCTGGCGCTGACCTTCGATTATGAAAACCTGAAAACGGAGATCAACGAAACGGCGGTTGAATTCAAGAAAAGATTGGAAGCAGTTGGCCTGAAAGCCGGACACGGAAAACAACTCACCATCATCGCACACTCGATGGGCGGGTTAGTGTCGCGCTGGTTCATTGAAAAAGAGGGCGGCAACCAGGTGGTTACGCACCTGATCCAAGTGGGGACGCCAAATTCCGGATCGGCCTGGTCTGATTTGTATGAATTATCCAGTATGTTGATGTCGCGCGCCGTGAATGGGGCGGTATTTTTGAAACCTTATATTCTTCCGCTTTCATTACTGGGCAGGTTAGCCGGGAATTTATTCATCACCCTTCAGCAAATGGATCCGGGCGGATCATTCCTCAAGCAGTTGAATGATGGCGCTGACCCTGGCATTCGCTACACCATTGTAGCGGGCAATACGCAGCTCATCCCCACTAAAAATGAGCGGGATCAGGCCAGTCTGATGAAAAAAATGATTGCCCGGTTCAAGTTGCGCGGCCATTATGATGCGCTTGACCTGCTTTTGTTCAAAGAAGCGAACGACATAGCCGTGGCTACTACCAGCATTTATGGCATTCCCGGAAAAGAAAAACGTATTTACCGGCCGGTAGAAATTACTGTTGCTTGTGACCACATCAGTTATTTCTGTGATCCGGAAGGGTTGAAGGGGATTGGAAAGGCGGTGGGTGGATAGTTCCACTACCTTTCTTCTGCCAAATCGTTTTTTAACCAACTACATCCAAAACATTCATGAATACCAACGAACAAAACAAGTTTAAACCGTATGTGTCGCCCGGCCTGACGATGCCGGAGCTGACGCTCAAATCCATCCTGCTGGGATCGCTGGCGGGCATCATTTTTGGTGCCGCAACCGTTTATTTAGCCCTCAAAGCGGGCTTGACGGTTTCTGCCTCCATTCCGATTGCCGTGTTGGCCATTTCGTTGGGGCGGCGGTTTTTTAAGACCAATATTTTAGAAAACAACATCATACAAACGACCGGGTCGGCAGGCGAATCTATTGCTGCAGGGGTCGTCTTTACTTTACCTGGCTTCCTGTTCCTTTCCGGAGGCGATGATGGTAAAAGCATCGGCGAAGCTTATTTCAATTACTGGACCATCTTTATTCTCGCGGTTTTGGGTGGTATCCTCGGCACATTAATGATGATTCCGCTTCGGCGATCGCTCATTGTAAAAGAGCACGATACCCTGCCTTACCCGGAAGGGACGGCTTGCGGTTCGGTGCTCGTGGCCGGAGAGCGCGGCGGCGATTTTGCCCGCACTGCTTTTTGGGGCTTAGGTTTTGCTTTCGCTTATGCGATGCTGCAAAAAATCTTCCACGTCATCGCCGAAGTGCCACGTTTTGCGACGGAACAAGCCAACCGGTTTTTCCCTTCAGCAGTAGTCAGCGGTGAAATTACACCGGAATACCTTGGGGTTGGCTACATCATTGGGCCGCGGATTTCCGGCGTTTTGGTTGCTGGCGGTGTTTTGGCCTGGCTGGGTTTGATTCCACTGTTGGCGACCCTCGTGCCGATGGAGGTAACCGCAGCACAATTGGTGAAATTAGGCTATCTGGGCGGATTGGATGTCGTAGGAGGCCCTGGAGACTGGGATCCGGCAACCCGTACTTTTGGCGATTACGCCGCTGCCATTTACCGGGCTTATATCCGGCAGATTGGTGCCGGCGCTGTGGCTGCCGGCGGTTTTATTACCCTGATCAAAACCATTCCGACCATCATTTCTTCTTTCCGCGACAGCATTGGCTCGCTGAAAGACAAAGCGGAAGGCAGCACCGTAGAGCGCACCGACCGGGATTTGTCCTTTAAAGTGGTCATTTATGGCAGCCTCGGCCTCGTTGTCATCATGGCTTTGTTGCCACAGGTACCGGGTGAAAGTATTTTTAGCAAACTAGTGCTGGGCTTGCTGGTCATTGTTTTTGGAGCGTTTTTCGTTACGGTTTCCAGCAGAATTGTGGGATTGATCGGTTCGAGCAATAACCCGATTTCGGGTATGACCATCGCGACTTTGATGGGAACTTGTCTCATTTTTATCGGCATCGGCTGGACAGGCCAGGTCTTTGAACCCATGGCACTTGTAGTCGGTGGTATGATCTGTATCGCTGCCGCAAATGCCGGGGCGACGTCTCAGGACTTGAAAACGGGTTATATCGTTGGCGCAACGCCGAGAAATCAGCAGATTGCACTGTTCGTTGGTGCCATTGTTTCTTCTATCGTAATTGGCTTGACGGTCAAATTGCTCGATACGCCTACCGCTGAGCAAGTAGCCCAGGGCATTACCCACGCCATCGGCACCGACAAATATCCGGCACCTCAGGGCACCTTGATGGCAACGCTCATCCGGGGTATTTTGTCTTTCAATTTAGACTGGCAATTCGTACTGGTTGGCGTTTTTCTGGCCGTTACGCTTGAGTTGTGCGGCGTTAAATCACTTTCTTTTGCGGTGGGTGCTTACCTGCCGTTGTCTACGACCCTGCCGATTTTTGCAGGCGGCGCTATTAAAGGTTTGGTGGATTGGAAATTGAAGAAGCGTGGTGAAAAAACAGAAGACGCAGAATTGGGTAAAGGCAGCCTGTTTGCGACCGGTTTGGTGGCAGGTGGCGCTTTAGCCGGGGTGATTGTGGCATTGCTTGCTGTGATTCCTTCGGTATCCAGTTTCCTTGGTAAGCTTAGCGCAGAAGGCACTCTATCCGGCTGGTTTGGCGAATTTGGTTACCACGTATTGGGCGTTGCGTTTTTCGCCTTTATGGGCTGGGTCGTGTATCGCATTGCGATGGGAAGAAAATAATTAAAGAGCAAGGGGCGAAAAGCAAGGGGCAATTAAGTAAATGCGGAAAGTCATTTTATTTGATTGCGTTAATATTAGATGTTACGGAACAAAATTGCCCCTTGCTTCTTATCTTTCTGCTTGGGCGAGACAGGTCTTGCCTCTTTTATGAAAGACCTGAGATCGTTATCTGTTCGCACACAACCATTCTAAAGCAATGGCTGCTTTTTCTATAGTGTCAGCAGGGTAGGGTAGGGCTGCTGCAAGCGTTTCGCGTTTCAAATCAGCGGCTGTTTCCCGCATTTCATAGCGAAGCAAACCTTTGTACAAAAACCAGTTCAGCGTCCATTCGTGAGGGTACAATGTTTGTTGCAGCAGGGATTCGTGCATGACTTCCGCCTGTTCCTGAGTGGGGACACCCGCCGCCATAGGCAAAAAGCTATTTTTGGAAGGCGTTCCTGTTTTTGATTGCCGGCGCAGGTCATAAGGCAAGTAGCAACTGGCGTTTTTATCCCACAATTTTTTATTCATGCTCCAGATGGCCAGGTCGTTCCATTCGATCAGTTCCAGCACGTCTTCGCCCAGCAACCCGCCTATGCGGATCAGGTGTTCGTTAGACCAAATCAGCATGGTGTTGAAAAAAGGTTCTTCAACATAATGAGTGAGGGTGTGACTTGAAGTCATGCCCTCACTTGTTTCCCCATGCGCCGTTGCAATTAACCCGTCCCGGCTGAGATCGTAGTTGGTGTAGAGATCTTGATGCAAAGCAACAATTCCGCAATAAACAGACCTGATCTCCTTCAACAAAGCAGGCTTGTTTTTTGATGTCTGGTATAAATGCCCCAGCAACCACCCATAAACGGGCAAGGACGAAGGTGCTGATGCCGGAACACTTCCGCCTTCACGATGATTAGCAAGTGCATCTTTCAGCCAATGAAGGGCTTTGTTTTCATCTAATCGCGAAAACGCAAGTGCAAGCCAGGCAGCATGACCGGTGGCATTACGTACTGTTTGTTCAGCAAATTCGCACTGTTTTAGACAATCAAGCGCGGATTGTTGCAGCAGCTTTTTATTCAAAACCTAGCTTCTTTAACCGTAAAAGGGGAGTCGAAAAGTGGGAGGGAAGCACAAAGATAAGGAACCCTCAGGAGGAGAAGGCATCATTTTTTTGAGGCGAGCAAAAAAATCTCAAAACCTGTTACTTTTTAATGGAGTGCCGTCTATTAGTCTGTCGCGAATGTTATGATAGCGTGAAAGTGAGGGGAGTTCGCGAACAAAAAGACAGATCAGAAGGTTTTTATGATTTAATATGGGTTTTAGGTGTTTTTCCGGGGGGCGTTTTTGCCCCCTTTTTTGTGCCTGTCTTTAGCGTCCGATAGCTGCGTTATGCTCGGCCCAAAAACGGTCATTTACGCGAGTAGACTCCCCTTTTTGGGTCTTCACATGCCTTGCTCCCGAACGCTAAAGTCCAGCCACTATTTGCCAATTTGCCTCTTGCCTCTCGCCTCTCTCTGCCTCTTGCTAAATATTCTTCGGCGCGCTCACTTCCACCCACATCCCGGCCGTTCGGGCATTGATGCTGTTGTCGTACATGGCCTCACAAGACACAGCTGGCAGGTAAAATTTACCTTGGTAGGCTGCATTTAGTTGCACCCGATATACGTGCTCAGTCCCTTGTGCCAGATCAAAGAAAATGTTGACGCGGTCGTCCCGGTAGTCGCGGTAGTCTGAAGGGCTTTCCACGGCAACCGTTTGCACTGCATCCATCCGGGAGTTGATAATTTCCCAGCCCGAAGGGAATACCTGCGCCAGCGCCAGTTCCTGATAAGGGAACGGCCTTGAATTCGGGTGCCTAACCCGCACTTCGGCCATAAAATCAACGCCTTGTGAGAGGTTATTCGGGCTGATCGTTTTGCCTTTCATGTCTTTGTAGGTCACTGTGATGGCTAAATCGCTGGCGCGCGCTTCCTCCTGACCTGCAGCAGGTTGTCCGCGAAGGATGAGCCGGGCAAAAAGCACGCCTTTACCCGTGTTTTTGACCATCACTTTTTTCCCGTTCCCGTTGTTGAAGGGCACTTCGATTTGTTGCATCGGGGCGTTGGCACCGGCATTCACCGCCTGTCCGCCATTGAGTTGGTACGTAAACTGCAATTTATCTGAAACGCCTTCCACTCCGACAAACTTACCCACCGCCAAAAGCGCATAAGCAGTCTCCTGCGTGCTGAGCCACCGCTGGGCACTTAGTTCATCGGAAATATATTTCACCACTTCAGCCGCAGCTGTTTTACTACCCAACAAAACCATCGTCTCCAGAATCATGGCCCGATCGCGAAGGGGTGAGCCGTAAGAGTAGGAGAGTTCCCGATACTTTTTGACTTGCGTGCCGATGTTCTGCGTCAATTCCTGCGCCACTTCTTTTTTGCCGGCAACAGCATAAGCCGCCGCTAAGCGCCATTTAGTTTGCATGTTCAGCGATTTCATTTCGCGCAACCGGTTCATGGCGCCCATTTCTGCTTTTTGCGCGAGCGCCAGGGTGTAAAGGCGGTAAGCCTGGTCAAGCTCGAACGACTCGTCGCCAAAAAAGCCAAATTCTTTCCATTTTGGATCCCAGGCACGTGCCGTTTTTTTCTGGTAATTCAGCCATTTATCCAGCATGGATGCAGGTACCGCATAACCCAGCGCCTTGGCTTCCAGCAGGAAATGCCCGGCATAGGTACTCGACCAGGCATTGGGCGTAGCCTCGCCTGGCCAGTAGGCAAAGCCGCCTTCATTAGTCTGGAATTGCTTCAAGCGGTCAATGGTCGCTTTGATGTTGATGGGCACCTGTTTTTTCATGTTTTCATTCAGATCCATCAGTTTGTTGACATAGAGTTGCGGGAAACCGCCCGACAAGGTTTGTTCCAAACAGCCGTAAGGATATTGGATCAAATATTCAAGCCGTTCGCCGAGGTTGATCGGCGGGATGGTGGATAATTCCAGCACGCCCTGATTCGTTCCTGGCATGCCCACTGGTTCGAAGCTGTGGTTCCAGGTTTCGCCATTGGCCAATACTTTGCTGTATACATTAGTGGCCATCGGGTTCGCGTTGCGTACCTGAATTTCAATTTCATGCGTCGCTTTTTCACCAGCGCCTTCTGCCGTAATCAGGAATTTAGCCACACCGGTGCGTTGGGCCATCTCCACATCAAAATTGAGCAGCTTATCGCCAACCTTGGAAAAGTTAACTGTTTGCGAAGGGCTACCCACTATTTTTGCCAACCCGTTCATTTCTTTTACGGTCACCGTCGCTTGCTTTACTTTGGCTTCCATCGCGAAGATGTTTACCGGTAATTTGACCTGCTCGCCGGGGCCGAGCACCCGTGGCAGCGTTGCCAGCACCATGAGCGGCTTGCGCACGGGCGTCGTTTTTTCGGTACTGCCGTAAGCGCCTTTACCGGAAGCGACCACCATGGTACGAACCGAGCCGACGTAGTTCGGGATATTAATTTTGTGTACCGCTTTTTTTCCTTTTTCCAACTGGAAGGGCCCCAAATGAACCACCATCGGTTTGAAGCGGTTGGCGCGGTCGTCCTTGCCGGATCGCACCAATTCCCCGTCGCCGCCGATACCCAGAATACGCTCTAATTCGCCACCGTAAGCCCCCAGTACATAGTCGTACAAGTCCCAGGTTTTTACGCCCAAAGCTTCCCGTGCGTAAAAGGAATTCCAGGGATTGGGGGTTTTAAACCGCGTCAAATCCAGCAACCCCTCATCCACGATAGCAACGGTGTAGGCCATTGCGCGGCCATTACTTTCCGAAACTTCCACCGTAATGGTCTCTTCCGGACGTAAAACCTCCGGCATGGCCAATTTGGGCGAAAGGTGGGTGTTTGGGTCTTCCACCCCAATTGGGATGACGCCGTAAAGCCGGATCGGGAGGTCGTTTTTTACTTGCGCGTGGGGCTGCACCAGCGTGACATGAGCGTACACCGTTGGCGCCATGTCCGCAGTCGTTTTGAAGGTGAATTTATTTTCCCCTGATTTGGATTCCACCCAAAAAGATTGCAGCACTTTGGTTCCGTTTTCAAGGGTGACTAATGCGCGGCCAATTTCGCCAGTTGGGAGGGTCAGACTCACGGTTTCCCCAACGTTGTATTTCTCTTTATCGGATGAGAAAGCCAGCATTGCAGCAGCATCGCGGGCCGATTCGTCATTTTCATACCAGGGATAGCCGGCATAGAAGAAATCGCCGGAGCAATGGCCGCTTTCGGTGTCGCAAACGCGCACCAGATAGCGTCCCCATTCCTGTACGTTCACCGTCCATTCTGCTTCCCCTTTACCGTTGGTAGTCAGTTCCGACCTTTGCAAGGCGTTGAAATGGGTGCCGGTATTGTAGCGCGAGACATTGTCTTGTCCTTCATCCCACCACCAGCGCCACTCCACACGGTACAAACCAACGGTCAATTTTTGGCCACTTTTTGGGGCACCGCTTTTATTCAGCGCAGCAAAACGCAGCTTCCCATCCTTTTTTACATCCAAGCGCTTTTCACCGGTTTTATTTTTGGGCAATTCCACACCAGCATACACATTGAACGGGTGGTAAGGAATTGAAAACTGATCAGTGCTAAAGTCGCCACCCCGCTCATATACCCGGGTTTTGAAACTTGCCGTGAGCTTGCCGGGCAGGTTCCCATCTTCAGAAAGCGTCGCGTTGAGCCGAGCCTGGCCGCTGTCGTTCAACTCATCGTCGAAAATGGTGCGCGGTTCTGTTTCAATGGCACGGGACGGATCATCGAATTCAAAGTTGTCGTATTTCGGGAACGTGGTATTGGAAGATCGCAACTGCACTTCAACCTGCGCCCGCAAGCCGGCAGCCGGAGCGCCGTGCAGCCAGGAAGAACTCAACTGCCCCTGCTGGGGTTCGTCAGCCCTGCTGAGTTCTTTTTTTCCAAAATCAAGTTCAATTTTCAGGCGGTTGGGTTTCACCGTTTCAATGCGTACCGCCTGCTCGAATGTTGCGCCGCCTGCTTTGACCTTAGCCTGCCAACTACCAGTCGGGGCATCCGGGTGGGTGACGAAATGCAGCGGGTAAACATTGCTCACATTGCGCGCAACGGTACGTTTTTCCTGGAGTTGTCCCCTGGCATCGTACAATTCAAACTGGATCGGATAATTGGGCGGCAGTTTGGCTAAGCGGTCTTCCAGGACAAAATTGAGATAAACCGAATCGCCCGGGCGCCAGACGCCGCGTTCGCCATAGATATACCCTTTTAGTCCTTTTTGCGAAGAGGCACCGGATACATCGAAACGGCTCAATGACAGCGAATTGCCGTCTTCTAATTTTAAATAACCTTTTTGATCGCCCTGCTTGGCAATCACAACAAACGGCTTGCGCGATAACGTCACAGTCGCCATCCCTTGTCCGTCCGTTTTGGAAGTTTGCAGCAATTGTTGCTGGAAATCGTAAAACTCCAGTTCAGCGCCTGAAACCGGGTTGGCCGTGCGGATGTCAGCCACCGCTACAAAATAAGAATTGTCGGTTCCGCCTTTGGCAATCAAGCCCAGGTTGGATGCAATAACGTTGCGGCGCAGGAAGCGCTCGGAATTGTAATAAGCTGCGTAGCAAGGGTCTTCACGCTGCGACCAGTTGTAGTCTTCGTAATACCCGTCTATGCCGTACCAGCTTTCCATGAAGCTTTCCGTTTCGCCGTCTTCTCCCAGCAGGAAGGTTGCAGATTCCATATCGTCCGAATTGGAAGCTGTCGTGGCTTTATCCCCGCAATAATAAGTGGAATAAGCGGGCCGAAAACCAATGCGAACCTGGTAGAACGCGTTGGGATCCTTTTGGATCATATCGCCAAGATCAAGCGCATACCGCGTCCAGTCGGAAACTTTAGCGTTTGGATTGAGCTTTTGCAAAGACACTTTTTTGCGCATAATGACGCGGCCTACCCGGTAGAGGTCGTAGAAGCCGTCGAGGTCGTTGGTTTGCAAAAACTGCAGGATATTGTTGTTGAAAATTTTGAAGACTTCTACTTCGATGGCGTTCAGTCCAATTGCTTCGAAGGGGAAAATCAGGCCATCGGAATTGGGCAGCACCACCCCGCGGCCCACTAAGCGCACTTCGGGCTTGGCATCTTCGAAAGACACCGTCCATTCGCTTGCGTTTTTCATGGCCTTTTCGGCCATGTTTTTCAAACCGGGACTCACGTTTACTTTGTAGCTGCCTGCGAGGCGATCGGCAGGATAAACGCGCAGTTGCTGGCCACTGATGAGGATGCGCGAACTGATGTTGCCGTCGCCGATGGTCACCAGACCTTCAGCGTTTTGGGATTCCAGCAGCGGATCAGAAAAATGGAGCAGGATGTATTGTTCGTTGCTTTGGACGGTGCGCGCTTCCATGATTTTGAAATCATTCAGCGCGGGCACTTCAAGCGTCCGCTCTCCTTTGAGTTTTACACCCAACGGTTTGCCGTTCCAGGTCAACTCCACGCTGGATGCAGATTCGCCACGGGCGATGTTTTTAATGAAAAAGGTATGGGTGATTTGCTCTGCATCGTGCTCCCACTGAACGGTGAGGTCTTTGCCGGCCTGGGTTGCAGCGATTATTTTTTCAATACCTGAAGCGTCTGCCGCATCCGCTGTGTAAACAATCCCCTTGAGTTCTTGTTTTGATAAATCCCGGGGATTGGGTGCAAACAAACCATCTACGCTCAGTTCGAAATACTGGTCGCGGGTGCGAAAGTCAAATTCAAAACTGCGCATGCCTTTTGGGACATTCACAACGATTTTGTCGAGGTTGACTTTGGCTACGTAAGCCTGGCCCGACGAAAGCGGTTCTGCGGGGTCAAACCGCAGGGTGCGCGTGTCTTCCCACACTGCATTGCCTTTGACAGAAGGGGAAATGTTGATGAGGCCGTTAGGTGCCGTTTCGCCGATTTCGTTTTCATCTACCACGGCATTCACAAAGCGCACGCGAATGGGCGTACCTTTGGAGACAACGCCGGAGGTAAACGCATAAACGTATTCGCCGATGCCTTCGGGTAGTTTTTCCGCTTCGGATTCCCGTTTGCAGGAAGAAAAAGGGATAAGACCGAAAAAGGCAACTGCGAGTAAATACAGTGCAGTTTTTTGGCTGAAGTTCAGATTCATGCTACAGTTTTTTGATTGCTTATAGAAAAAGATGACTTTAGTTCTTGTCCGGGAAGTACGAGGAAAAGATAGCGCTATTTTGCGCTTAAATAATGAACTTTGCGACAAAATATTTCACTACAGTTGAACAAAAAATGCAATAAAATGATTTTAACCACATGTTTATGATAAACATGATTTTAAATAATTATTTTTTTTACATTTGATAAACGACATTTCCCTAATTTTATGCGCAAATTGATCCCGATGTTCCCTTTACAGTTAGTTGTTTTCCCCGGAGAGGAACTCAATCTGCATATTTTTGAGCCGCGCTATCGCCAACTGATCGGCGAGTGTGAATCGGAGGGCATCACGTTTGGTATTCCGGCGTTTATTGACGGCAAAGTTTCGGAGCTTGGAACGGAGATTCGGTTAATCAATATTGAAAAGCGACACCCCGGCGGCGAGATGGATATCCGCACAGAAGGCGTTGGCGTCTTTCAGATTGACCGGTTCTATCGGCAGGCGTTGGAAAAGCCTTACTCGGGGGCTGAGGTGACATCGCTGGAGCTCGATCTGGACGAAGATGAATCCGTGAACAAACAAATCTTAGCCCTGACCCGCGACCTTTTTCAGGTACTTGGCATCCGGAAAAAATTGCCAGAAACGGCTGATAATTTCCTGACCTATCAGATTGGGCACCATGTGGGTTTTTCTATCGGACAGGAATACGAATTGTTATCACTGCGCAACGCCATTGAGCGGCAGGAACTCATGTTGCTGCACTTGGAGCGCGTTGTTCCCATGGCAAGGGAAATGGAAAATCTGCGCGTACGTGCCCAAATGAACGGACATTTTAAAAACGTCATTCCTCCTGATTTGAAAAACCTGTAAGGTTTGGCACCCCGCTACTTCGAAAAATGGCTGAAGTGAATCATCATACCCTGGTCGTAAAACTTTGTATCGGAAGCGCCTTTTTTCATCCAGGCCTGCTCGAAGCCATACAGCCAGCCCTCTAACTTGCTGTCGCTCAAAGTCCCCGTTTTTTTGTGGGTAACAGCATCCGTTACATAGCTGTGCAGCAAAGCGGGAAACTGCTTTTGAAACAGGTCCGGGTGTGCAAACACATCGGTGCCAATGATTTGGTCGCCGTTTACCGCAACCACGCCCACTATATTTTCCAGGTTCCCAAATTTACCTTCAAAGTAGCGCAGGTATTGCCCGCGTGCTTCAACGAATGCTTCGGAATCTTCCAGACCGGTATAGGCGGAAGTGCCGTTGGTGGCGCCGTTTGCGGACGTAATGTCGCCGACTTTTGCCCAAACTTCGTTTTGGTTTTTGGTCTCTTTCACGGTGCGGCGCAATTCACCGGACGCAACGTTGTAATAGCCTTTAAAAGCGTATACTTTTTTGGCGGCTGCATCTCCGGCGTCTTCTTCCCGGTATTGCCAACGGCCTTGTTCCACACAAAAGACCGGGGCATCGGCGATGGCTACGGGTGGCACCACCATATCTTCGGCGATGATGCGGTCCTGGTTGCCGCCTTTCACTACATCGCCCGACATGAGGAATACGGGGTGATTGGTCCGGTTTTCAACGGTCAGCATATTCACAGCGCCGTGGTCATCGAACCGTCCAAACGGCTTTTTCTCCACGATGCGAAACTTTGGCATTGCCATGGCATCTTTCAGTCCAATGTAGTTGCCCGCAGCCGCATGGCCTGCAACGAAGGCAGCATCAGCGACAAGCGGGTAGAGGCGCAGGTTTTCGTGGCGCCATTCCGGGTTGTCTGTTCGGTCTATCTGGATACCGCTTGTTTGCGGTTGCGAGGTGGGCTGGCTCTGATCGCCGGTTTCGGTTTTACAGGCGCCAATGGCCAACAAAAAAAACAAAAGGATGTGCTTCGACTTCATGTTGTCTGGTTTTGTATGCAAATATAGGAGAGATTATGAGGTAAATGCAAATTATGGGTAGATGCCTGCTGCTGGCTGATGATGTGCTCGATATGAAAAGAAAAGTTTACAACTAAATCCGGTTTAAGACAATATTCACAACGGAAATTGGCTCTTAATGCAATAAATTGTCGAGTAGCGGGGGTAAATTGCTTGCTCATTTTGAAGCGACCGATAACCTTTTGAGCGCACGAGCTTTGGCTAAACTAACAATGTGCTCAACCAGCATAAATTGTTCTACTTCATTTTTTTCTACCTCCGATAATCCTTCTGGATTTTTGGTTTTTGAAAGTAAATCATCCAGCCGCTTCTGCGCTTTTGAAGAAGTATGAAAGGCAAGAACCTGTTCAGGATTTATTGAAGCAAGCAAATCTGCCAACTCTTCAAATATGTAATGTGTTGTTATAGCCATGATCATTGCGAGCGCTATGAACTCTTTGACACAAATAATGATACTATACCTACAAATATAAGATTTGTTGTTCTCAAATTCCATATTTTATTGAAATCTTGCACCAAATATTCTGCAAAACACGAACATGAACACTTTCCTTCCTTTTTCCACCGAGCACTGTACCGCAGACGAACTGTTACAGCGCAGCCGCGAATTTTACGAATTCATGAACCACCGCCGCACCCTGCGCGATTTTTCAGACCGGCCAGTGCCCCGGGAGGTGATTGAAAACGCAATCATGACGGCTTCTTCGGCACCATCGGGCGCGCACAAACAGCCCTGGCATTTTTGCGTGGTTGCTGACCCCGTCGTTAAAAAAGCCATCCGAGAAGCGGCGGAAGCAGAAGAGTACCAAAACTACCACGGCCGCATGACGCAGGAGTGGCTGGAGGATTTGCAACCATTTGGCACCGACTGGCACAAACCATTTTTGGAAACAGCGCCTTACCTGATCGTCGTATTTAAACGCCTGCACGATGTTGTTGGAACTGAAAAACGAAAAAATTATTACGTGCCGGAGTCGGTCGGCATTGCCTGCGGGTTTTTATTGGCGGCCATCCATCAGGCGGGTCTGGTTGCGCTGACGCATACGCCCAGTCCGATGAATTTTTTGCAAAAAATCCTGAATCGCCCCGATGAGGAACGCCCTTTTTTGCTGATCCCGGTTGGGTACCCGTCAGAAGATGCGACGGTACCGGACTTACAACGGAAAGGAAAAGAGGCGGTGATGACGTTTTATTGAGTTCTTATCCCGCCGAATAGAGTTCAGCGGACGGGGTGGGAGCCGCCGAACGGAGGGCTTAAAATTTGACCTTCGTGGCTCACCGAAAGCACATATTTGCCTTTGGGAAGCTCACTCAGGTTCAGCAGGCGCAGGAACCCGTTGTGGTTGCGAATTACGTGGGTGTAATAGGAACTTCCTTTCAGGTCTTTGAGCTGCACGACCGTTTTTACCTGTTGCAAGTTCGCTAAGTTGACTTTCAAAATTTTACCTTCTTTAAGAACTACTTTCAACAAAATTTTCCCTCCGGGAATGGCTGCCCGAGCATTTACAGACATGCTGATGACGCCCAACAGCAGGGCTGCCAGAAAAAAGATCCGTTTCATAACAATCGGGTTTAAAAATGTGTGAACAATCGGGTTGATAAATGATTTAAAAGACAGAAGCGAAGTTGGAGGGTTGCCTCAAAAATGAAGCGTTTATCCTGAAAATCCGGATTCGATCTATCCTATGGGGCGCTTTATCGAGAATAGTTTGGCAGAAGTGGCGGCTTTTCTTTACTTCGCAGTATGATTTATGTCAACATTCCTTTTTCCATCAAATACCAATCAACTATGCAAAAGCAATTTTTTAGCCTACTGATCGCGCTTTGCGCTTTTGTGGCCGTTCAGGCACAAACCGCAGATGAAATTCTGGCAAAATACTTTGACAATACCGGCGGCCTCGACAAGTGGAAAAGCCTGGAAGCTTCCAAAATGATTGGCACCATGAGCATGCAGGGCATGGAATTCCCCGGCACGATCTACTCTGCCCGGCCCAACAAGCAACGTGTGGAAGTCAGTGTACAGGGCAAAAACATCGTTCAGGCTTACGATGGCATTGATCCCTGGTGGATTAACCCGTTCGCAGGCAGCGAAGAGCCTCAGAAAATGCCGGCTGAAATGTCGGAAGAGATGACCAAGGCAAAGTTTGAAAGCGAATTCCTAAACTACAAAGAAAAAGGCCATACTGTCGAATTGGTAGGCAAAGAAACGGTCGAAGGTACCGAAACCTGGCAGATCAAACTGACCAAAAAGAATGGAGATATTGAACACCACTTCTTTGATGCCGAATACTTTGTGCTCATTATGACCCGAACGGTGATTAGCAGTGGCCCGATGAAAGGCCAGAATTCTGAAATGTACTTCAGCGATTATCAGGAAGCAGATGGTATTATGTTTCCGTTCTTCATGGAAAGCAAAATAGGTGGGCAATCTGCACAAAAGATTACCCTCAAGTCTGTGGAACTCAACGGCAAATACGACGATGCGTTTTTTGCGATGCCTAAGAAGTAGTTTTAACGGTTAACGGTGGACGGTAGACAGGCCGTCCACCGTCCACCGTTAACCAACTCAAACCAGAATTATGTATAAAAAAACACCTTACTCCTTTGCTATCCTGTTTTTACTAAGTCTTACAGGGCTTCAGGCGCAGTCTGACAAATTATCCGGGTTGCTCGGCTCCATTCGCGCCCGTCACATCGGCCCGGCAGTGATGAGCGGCCGCATTTCCTCGTTAGATGTGGTGAACTCCAAACCGGAAATTATTTACATCGGCGCTGCAGGCGGCGGCGTATGGAAATCCATCAGCGGCAGCGCAGATTTTCGCCCCGTTTTTGATGACCATACGCAGTCAATCGGTAAAATTGCGATTGATCAAAACAATCCGGAAACCGTTTGGGTAGGTACCGGCGAACCCTGGGTGCGCAACAGCGTTTCCGTGGGCACGGGTATTTATAAAACCACCGACGGCGGTTCTAACTGGAAACATCTGGGGCTGAAAGACTCCGAACGCATCAGCGATATCGTCATCCATCCCAAAGACCCGAATACGGTCTACGTCGCCGCTTTGGGCCATCTTTGGAATGCCAACGAAGAGCGCGGCATTTTCAAAACCACCGACGGTGGGGCCACCTGGAAAAAAATCCTTTACTTAGATGAACACACCGGCGGAACAGATCTGGAAATAGATCCTCAAAACCCGGATATCGTTTACGCAGCCATGTGGAGCTTCCGCCGCCTGCCCTGGACGTTCGACTCCGGCTTTAGCGGCAAAAGCGGGTTGTACAAATCCTCTGATGCCGGCGCAACCTGGAACCTTGCGCACAACGGGCTCCCGCAGGAAACCCTGGGGCGTTTGGCCGTAGCGGTTGCGCCATCCAACAGCAATGTTGTGTACCTGACGGTGGAATGCAAAAGCAAAGACAAAAAAGGGTTGTACCTGTCGGAAGACAAAGGCGGATCCTGGAAAAAAGTCAGCAACGACTTCAACACCACCGTTCGTCCGTTCTATTTTTCCCGAATGGTCGTTGATCCCAAAAACGACAGCATCGTGATGAAGTGCGGACTCAATATGATTATCACGGAAGACCGGGGGGATCGCTTCCGCGCCATTGACGGCACGGTACACTCCGATATTCACGATGTCTGGATTAATCCGAACAATACCAAACACCTCATCATTGGCACCGACGGCGGCGCTTATGAATCGTTTGACCGTGGTAATTCCTTTAAAATGTGGATGAACCTGCCCTTATCGCAGCTCTACCACGTGAGTGTGGACGATGAGAAACCGTTCAACGTTTATGGCGGCTTGCAGGACAACGGCTCCTGGTACGGTCCGTCGCGCAAAGCAGGCGGCATTGGCAATTCCGACTGGAAAAATTCCTTTGGCGGCGATGGGTTCTATTCCTTCCGGCATCCGACCAAAAAAGAATTCATTTTCAGCGAATACCAGGGCGGCAATTTCGTCCGCTACAATAGCAAAACCGGAGTGGCCAAAGAAATTAAGCCCTATCCCGCAGTTGGAGAAGCGGAATTCCGGTTCAACTGGAATACGCCCATCCACCTCAGCCCAACCAATACCGATCGCATGTATTTCGCTTCGCAATACCTCTTCATGTCGAATGACCTTGGGGATACCTGGAAGCGCATTTCACCGGACCTGACCACCAACAACCCGGAAAAACAAAAGCAAAAGCAATCCAGCGGTCTGACGATTAACAACTCTACTGCTGAAAACCACTGCACGATTTACGCCATTGCCGAATCGTATAGTGATGGCAATATCGTTTGGGCAGGCACCGACGACGGCAACCTTCAGGTAACGGCCAATGCAGGCGGTTCCTGGAGCAATGTAACCGGCAATCTTGGCGGCCTTCCGGCCAATACCTGGATGAGTTTCATCGAACCCGGGCGGTTTGACAAAAATACCGCTTTCGCCACCTTCGACGGCCACCGCACCGGAGATATGAAAACGTACGTTTACAAGACCACCGACCTCGGCAAGACCTGGAAAAGCTTGGCAACGCCGCAGATCGAAGGCTATGCCTACTGCATCCGCCAGGATCTGGTGAACCCGGAATTGCTGTTTTTGGGCACGGAATTCGGCCTGTACATCTCTGTGGATGGCGGTGCAAACTGGGCGCGGTTTGAAAACAACTTTCCAAAGGTAGGCGTCCACGACATGGTCATCCACCCGCGCGACCCTTCATTGGTGCTGGCTACCCACGGCCGAGGAGTTATCCTTTTAGACGACATCACGCCGCTGCGTCAGTTGAGCCCGGAAGTGATGAAAGCGCCGCTGCATTTTTTTGAACTGACGCCCACGGTGTTGCGCGATCCCGGCGCTGGCGGCAACTGGTTTGGCGGCTCGGGGAATTACGTGGCTGGAAATCCGCCATCGTCCGCGCAGATTGCCTACTACATGTCGAAACGCCACACCTTCGGCAAAATGGACATCGAAATTTGGAAAGACGGCAAATTGCTGCGCACCATTCCGGCAGGAAAATCGGCTGGCATCAACGTGGTGGAAATGCCGACGTCAATGGAAAAACCGAAAGCGCCGCCCACCAACAACCGCAATGCCCTGTTCGGCTCGCTCTTCGGCCCGAACCTCGAAGCCGGCAAATACGATGTCAAGGTAATCAAAGGTAAGGACACCTACACCAGCAGCTTCACGCTGGCGACTGACCCGGAATCGGTTTATTCAGACGCGGAACGCAAATTGCAGCGCGAAACCACGTTGGGGCTTTACAATATGTCGGAACAGTTGGCGTATATCTACCACGTTTTTGGCGACATCGAAAAGAAATCCGGCGCACTGGCCAGTACGAAAGGCAAATTGAAAAAAACGCTGGATCTGCTGATTCAAAAAGCCAAAACCGGGAAAGATACCTTAGTGGCCTTGGGCGGCGATTTTTATGTGGATGAAGATGAACGCCTTGGTGAACGCATTTCCGACCTCTACCGGCAGGTGAGCAGCTATCCGGGGCAACCTTCCAATTCGCAATTGCAGCGCACCACAATCCTGAAAGCAGAAATGACTGCCTTGCAAAAGCGGTTCGACGCATTCCTAAACAAAGACCTGGCTGAAGCCAACAAAGCTTTGGTTGCCGCCAAAATGGCACCGATCACGTACAACACCTTCGAAGCGTTTAAATCCACTGACGCTGGTGGAAGCAGCAAAGACGGCGGGCAGTTGTATGTTGATGAAAACTTGATGTACAAGGGGCTGACCCGATCGGCGATGGGGCAGTTCTGGTTTTTGAGTTGGTTGAATTTGTAAATTGCGTCTGTTTTTAGAGGCCTATTTCCAACACCATGATTCAAGTATTTGTAACTGGAGGCACTTTCGATAAAGAATACAATTACATCACCGGTGAATTGTATTTCAAAGACACCCATTTATCGGAGATGTTCGATTTGGGGCGTTGCACGGTCGAGATTGACATCAAAACCCTGATGATGGTGGACAGCCTCGAGATGACGGAGACTGATCGGGAGATCATGTCGCACAATTGCCATCGCGCGGCCACGGACAAAATCCTCATCACCCACGGCACAGACGGCATTGTGGAAACCGCCGGCTTTCTCGCAAACGCGAGTATTGGAGGCAAAACTATTGTCCTCACCGGTGCCATGATTCCTTATGCTTTTGGTACTTCTTCTGACGGGTTCTTTAACCTCGGCAGTGCGATGGCGTTTGTGCAAACCCTGCCGCCGGGGGTTTATGTGGTCATGAATGGCCGCTATTTTGACTGGCATAATGTGGTGAAGAATAAAAAAACCGGCCTGTTCGAAGAACGAGGGTGAGCCAATGTCCGGGTTAGAAAAAATCCCCCTGATATTTCAAAAGATTCTATTTGAAATTGGCCTGCTTTACAGCAATTTGCACCTTTCAATTTTAAAACGGTTCCGAACACATTTCGGATGATCAATCCTTAGATATGAAAAACGTACTTATCGCCTGCCTCCTGTTGTGCAGCGCCGGGTTAAGCGCTCAACCCGCACTCCCCGAATTTCAAACGACAAAAGCCGAAGTAGAAGCCCATCTCCGCTTTTTGGCATCAGATGCTTTGATGGGACGCCGCACAGGCGCGCCGGGCAACAACATCGCCGCAGCGTACATCGCCGCCCACCTCGAAGCTTATGGTTTTCAAAAGGTTGCGGGCGCAACCGGTTATTTTCAGTCCATTCCATTTGAAGCCGTCAAACCGCCGGCAAGCGGCAAATTGACGCTGGGAAAATCGGCTTTTGTGCAGGGCGAAGAATTGCTGATCCTTTCCGGAGAAGCCGCTAACCTGAACACAACCGCAGTTTTTGCCGGCCATGGCTGGGTAGACGCCGCAACCGGGCATGATGATTACAAAGGACTCGATGTGAAAGGCAAAGTCGTATTTGTATTGCCCGGCTCCCCCGACGACAAAGACCCGCTGGCTGTTTTTCGCGCCATGCGTACCAAACGCGACCTCGCTGCAGAACGGGGTGCCGTTGCCCTGATCGAATTGTACCGCCTTTCGTTTCCCTGGAGCTTTTTCAGACAGTATTTCAACAAAGAAAACCTGCGCGCGGCCTCAAAAGAAGGCGAATCGGCTGCAGCTAAAAAGATGGTCTACGGCTGGTGGAAAGAACCCTCAGCAGAACTGGTGAAAAACTTAGCGGGCAAAAAAGCAAAAGTAATGCTGGAAAGCAGCGGGTACAGCAGTCGCCCCATGCCTTCTCAAAACGTGATCGGCGTGCTGGAGGGCAGCGATCCGGTTCTGAAAAACGAATACGTGCTGATCACCGCCCATTACGACCATGTTGGCACGGGTAAAGACGGCGGCCAGTTCACCCCGCAGGATTCGATTTTTAACGGTACCCGCGACAACGCAATGGGCACCGTGGCACTGATTGCGGCAGCCAAATCTTTTTCGTTGCAACGCCCCAAGCGTTCCATCCTTTTTCTGGCGGTAACCGGCGAAGAACTGGGTCTGCTCGGCAGCCAATATTACACTGAAAACCCGCTTGTTCCGCTCAACCAGGTCATTTTTAACCTGAACATAGATAACGCCGGTTACAACACCACCGAACATATTTCCATCATCGGTCATGGCCGCACCGGCACCGATGACTTGCTGCAAAAAGGCGTGGAAGCGTTGAATCTGAAACTCTTCCCCAACCCTGCACCAGAGCAGAACCTGTTCGACCGCTCCGACAACGTTTCTTTTGCCGCCAAGGGCATTCCGGCGCTTACTTTCAGTCTGGGCGTCACGGCATTCGACGAGGAGGTCAACAAATATTACCACCAACCCACCGATAACCCGGATTCGATTGACTACGATTATTTCCTGAAATATTGCCAGTCTTTTGCCTATACGACGCGGTTGATTGCAGATGATGCCGGGAAGCCGAGATGGGTGAAGGGGGATAAGTATGAGAAGGCGGGGATGAGTTTGTATGGGTTGGGGGAGTGATGTGGCCACGAGATTAATGCCCAGCACCTATTGTCGAAACCCCGTACAAAGGCACGTTTGTCATCCACGCTTGTGTTCGGAAAGGGCTCATCGAGGTGCGGATTGCCATGTCGGGTTTATATTTTTATAGAAAAACCTTCAAACTCTTTGACTTTAAATTTTCTTCCGCTTTCACTTCAATCGGGATGATGCCGTTTTGGGATTGAATCAAAAAATCAATTTCGGCAGTGGCATTTTCGGCAGTCCAATAATAGAGTTCATGGCTGATTTTCAATATGTTGCCCACCTGTCTGGATGCTTGCAAGATTAAGGAATGTGACGTAAATAAGTTACCTGGATTCGGCGAGGCTATTTTTTCATCAGGCAAGGCGCGAGAAGGGAGCTTAGCCTAAGCTACGCGACCGACGATCAACGCAGCCTGATGGAAAAAGCCACCGCGCAAACCGGTCAATTATTTACGACACGCTCCTAAATGGATGTTTTCACGTTTTTTTAAATTTAGAGCTTGTTCAGATTTCCTCACCCGCGCTCAAATTGAAGATTCGACGTAATCAATCGTGAGTTCAGCGTAGCTAATCACGAAAACCAGAACAAGCTCTAAAGACAAGACACGGGACTAAATGGACAGACACTAAATAGGGAATGTGCAGAATTTATTGACTTTTACGTAAGAAAACCCTGTTTTTGTATATTATGCCAAACTCCAATACCCTTACCCCCCCATCGCCTCCCCAACAATCCACCCACCCGTCCACGCCGCCTGAAAATTAAATCCTCCGGTCACCGCATCAATATCCAGCACTTCACCGGCGAAATAAAGCCCCGGCAGCAGCTTACTTTCGAACGTTTTGAAATTCACTTCGCGCAGGCTGACGCCGCCCGCTGTCACAAACTCCTCTTTGAAGGTGCTTTTCCCGCTGACGCGAAAACGACCCGCCGAAAGTTCTGTGAACAGCGCCTGGAATTGCTGTTTGTTTAGATCTGCCCATTTTGTTTCGGGGAGGATGCTGGCAGCGGTAACCAAACTGCGCCACAACCTCGACGGCAAACCCAGCATAGGGTGGGGGAGAACCTGCTTTCGGGCTTCGGTTTTTCGACAGTTTTCGAGCGTCGTTTTCACCACGTCGGGCGGTTGTCCCGTCCAGTTGACCAACAGGTGGAAATCGTATTTTCGATCCGCAAGCAGCCGGGCGCCGTAGGCGGAAAGCCGCAGAATTGCAGGCCCGCTCATGCCCCAGTGCGTAATGAGCAAAGGGCCAGCGTCGGTTAGTTTTTCGCCTTCAACGGCGGTGAACGCATTCGGCACGGAGATGCCCTCCAGCCCCAGAATGCGCGGGTCTTTGATGTTGAAAGTGAACAGCGAAGGCACAGGCGGAATGATGGTGTGCCCCAGTTCGCGCAGCCATTCCCACACTGCAGTGCTGCTGCCGGTGGCCAGCATCAGCTTGTCGGCGTAAAGCGACTGGTCTTTGGTATGAATCGTCCAGGCGGGTTGTTGATCCGAAGGCGGGGCGATGCGGTCTACGCGCTGTTGCAAAAAAACCTTCACCCCGGCTTTTCGGGCAGCATCCCAAAGGCAATCCATGATGGTTTGGGAGTTGTCGGTCACCGGGAACATGCGGCCATCGGCTTCCGTTTTGGTGCGCACGCCGCGCTGTTCAAACCAGGCCACCGTATCGGCGCAGCCAAAGCGGTGAAAAGGCCCGAGTAACTCGCGACCGCCACGGGGGTAGCGTTTGACCAATTCTGCGGCGTCGAAGCAGGCGTGGGTGACGTTGCAGCGCCCGCCGCCGGAGACTTTCACCTTACCCAGCGCTTCTTTGCCGCGTTCCAGGACGACGACTTCGGCGTTCCTGTCCACCTCAGCGCAGCGGATGGCCGCGAAAAAACCTGCGGCGCCCCCGCCGATGATCACAACCCGTTTGATTTGATTATTCATCGTTTTTCAAAAGTTCCTCCACGCTGTTCCGGCTCACTGCGTGATAGCCCGGTTTTGCTTTTTCAAAAATCTGCCGGGCCGTTTCAACTTGTCCGCTTTCTTTGAAGGCTTTGTAAATCGGCATGAGGAAGCGACGGCGGCCAATCTCCACCAAAAAAGCTTCAATTTCGGGTAAAATTTGTGGCGAATAACCTTGCCGGATTGCTTTGTCATACCAAACGCACAGGATCTCGGCGTTGCCCGAACGGGTGAAATTAAAAGCCTGGTCCACTTTGCCTAATCCTGCGGCATCTAAGGTATCCGGCAAGTGCAGAATGTAGTGTACCCATTCGTGGGAGGTCCATCGAACGGTCTGCAACCGGGAAGGCAGGGTGCCCTGAGCCGCCGATTCCGCCTTTGAAAGACGGTTGGATTCCGGTTTTGGCGCATTGTCGGGAAGGCCGGGTTCAAAAATCCATTCCCGGATCGTTGCCTCCATGCTGGCAGTTTCTGGCAGGTTCGTTTTCAGGTACTCCAAAAACTTTTCCGTGGTCATGGTCTGGAACTCGTGCGCTTTGAAGTATTGCTTCAGAAAAGCGTCGAATTTCTCTCGACCAACTTTTTCTTCGAGCAGGTGCAGAAACAGGGCACCTTTTTGGTAGGCGATGGTCGTGACGCCTTCATCGGGATCGCGGTTTTCCAAGTCGAGTTTCAGCCGCGTATCGGGACTGGTAGCGCCGAGGTCTTCGAGTTCACTTTGCAATTCCCCGTATTCCAGCAGCGCAAGCATGTTCGTATAGTCCTTGCCATAAAGCGCCTCCATGATGCGCCGTTCAAAATAAACGGTGAAGCCTTCGTTGAGCCAAAAATCATTCCAGGTGGCATTCGTGACTAAGTTACCAGACCAGGAGTGGGCCAGTTCATGCGCCACCAGCGACACCAAGCTGCGGTCGTGCGTAATGACGGTTGGCGTTGCGAAAGTCAGCCGCGGGTTTTCCATCCCGCCAAAAGGAAATCCTGGCGGGAGCACAATCAGGTCGTAGCGCCCCCAGGCGTAGGGGCCGTAAAGCGATTCGGCAGCAACGAGCATCTTTTCCATGTCGGCGAATTCCCAGGCGGCATCGGGCAGCACCTTCGGTTCTGCGTAGACACCCGTGCGGTTGCCCACCGATTGAAAAGCAAGTTCTCCAACCGCCAGCGCGATGAGGTAGGGCGGAATGGGTTGCGCCATGCGGAACGTGTATTTGCCATCGGGCGATTGCTGTTGCGGGTTTTCGGCGCTCATCACAGCCATCATGCCAGCAGGCGTTTCGATGGCGGCGTTGTAGGTGATGCGAATGCCCGGGCTGTCCTGGCAGGGAATCCATGTACGGGTTAGGATCGCCTGACCCTGCGTGAACAGGAAAGGCGATTTTTTACCGGCAGTCTGGGCGGGATCCATCCACCCCAGCGCCGCTGCTTCCGGACGCGTGGCGTAATAAATCGTTACAATTTCAGTTTTTGGCTCGATGCGCACGGTTAGCGCGCTTCCAAAAATTGGATGTGGTGCTGCAAGCGTCCAGGTTGCTTCTTTTTCGGCAGTGCCGAGGGTGACTTTTTGAATGTCGAGGTCGCGGGTATCGAAGACAATCGTTGTCGCATTGTCCTTGGCGGAAATAATCCATCGGGCATGGCCGGAGAGGATTTTTTGATCAAAATCTACTTTGAGGTTCAGGTCGAGGTGTTTGGTTACCGCTTCCTCCGGACTGGAAAAACTGTGGGGATCGGGAAGTTCGGACGTTTTTTTCGACTGGCACTGGAGGCCAATAATCGCCAAAAGTAAAAAAGAGATTGTTCTTAAAATATTCATAACCAATGGTTGTGACGTAAATGATAATGTTCCGAACACGCTCCTAATTAAAGTTCCGGATTGCCTCAAATAGCAGAATCACCAACAGGAAGAAACCGATCAGAATCAATCCATTCAGTCCAACCCCTGTCCACTGTTTAAGGCCGCGGCCTTCCCGTTTCAAACTTCGGATACCCAAAACCAACCCCCAGGAGCTGAGCGCGAAAATCAAAACCAACAACACTTGCGTAATCCACTGCATGCCTGGAAAGACGGACGGCGATTTTATGAAAAGTAAGACACTGGCACCTGCAACAAGGGCGATAATTAAACTGCGACGAGAATTTGTCATGTTTTTTTTTGCATGATGAAAATCGAATCCTCAAACATACGCCAGCGTCGCGAATAATTACCACACGAGATACTTGTGTATTGAAAAAAATGCCCGTCATTTGCAGCAAAAATAGATCCATTATGATGAAGAAACTTTTCCTCGGCCTGGCAGTCGCCGGCATATTTTCATTTTTCACGGTAGCAAATGCCCAACCGGGTATGGGATCCAAGCGCACCATTACCGTTTTTGGAACCGCCGAAAAAAGCGTGGAAGCAGATGAAATTTACCTGAGCATCAACCTTTCAGAGTATCAGGACGACAGCGGCCTTAAGGTGGGCTTGAAAGAATTAGAGCAGCGTTTCCTCAAAGCAGCCACTGATGCCGGTATTGCTTCCGCCGATATTCGCGTGGAAAATATCAGCGGCTTTGGCTCTTATCAGATGGAAGGCCAGGGTTTTATGGCTTCCAAAAGCTACCTGCTCAAAGTCAAAAACATCGGTGCCGTCAACATGTTGATGTCCAAATTAGGCGACTCCGGCGTAGCGAGCGCCAACACGATGTATTATTCGCATTCACAGGTGGATACGTACATGGGTGAACTCAAAGTGCAGGCGCTGAAAAATGCCCGTACAAAAGCGGAGATGCTGGCGGCCGCCAACAAACAAAAAATTGTCGGAACGCTTGCTATCGAAGACCTGGAAGATTTAGGCAATATGGCCTATCCGGGCGGCATGGGCAACTATTCGCGCAAGCCCCAACTGGGTGGCGAAACCAAACCCATGACGAAAGACGTCGGTATGCTGATGGTTAATTTTGTGACCTCGCTGAAGGTGACTTTTGAAGTGGAGTAGGGGGTAATTTGTTGCTGTTGATTGGCTATTGGTTACCGGGAGAAGCCCGGTAACCAATAGCGATCGAGGGTGACCGCGGGGGTCGCCCCTACGTGACCACCCTGCACTCCACCCTCCGATTTCGTTTCCGCCCCGCCTCCGTTTCATTCCCCGCCACCGGTTTGCTTTCGCCATAGCCTTTGGCAATCAGGCGTTCGGACGCCACGCCTTTTTCGGTAAGGTATTGACAAACCGCTTTTGCCCGATTTTCCGACAACACCGCATTGGCCTGCGCTTCGCCGATATGATCGGTGTGGCCGCCGATTTCCACACGCAATTCGGGTTCTTCCAGCAAATAGGCCGCCAGGGCATCCAATTCTGCAAAAGATTCCTGCAGTACAACGGCTTCGCCGGTATTGAACAACACTTTGGTGAGGGTGTAAGTCTTTTTGGCGCTCAGGGCAGTTGCAATTTTTTCTCTTTCATTGTCGGGGCGGTACTCCTCAATGCTAACATCGTCCACGCAGTAGTAGGCGATGCGTTTCAGTTTTTGGTAATAAGGTTTATTGCTGTTTCTCAGCGCCATGATGGAATCCGAGACCACCGGAAAAGTCTGTGTATGCGCGTCGCTGCTGAAATTGCCGATGATGAAGTGGCGGTATGGCTTGTCGGCGGTGAAGGTAGCAGTGACCTGCGTCCAGGCACCGGGCTTGTTCCGTACTACTTTGGTTTCCACCACGTGCGGCTTGACGCCAAAATCCCGTATGGTTTTGTTGAAATCCTCCGTCGGCTTGATGGGGGCTTCCGTAAACCACACCCCGAGGTTGTTGCAACTCACCGGGATGATGGTAGCGCTGCGACCAAAAACGGCTTCTAAATGCTTGATGGCGGTGGAGTCGTTTTGTTGCACCCAGTAGCTGATGCGGTAGGTGACGCCGGGTTTCAATGGCCCCTTCAGTTTGCCCTGAATCAGTTCGTGGTAATCGTTTCCATGACCGGAGTCTATGGCCGGGTGGTAGGCAATAATGCCCGCCATGTTGTGGCCGCTGCGGGGTTTGGGATAAGGACAATTGCGCAGCGAATCGTGCCAGATGATCAGATCAGGGGTGTAATAATTGAACGCGCTCCAGTCCTGTACCGAATTGGTGAATACCTTGCCGTCGCGGATGTATTGACAGGGTTTGATGGCGGAATTGGACTTCAGGGTTTCAAAACCCGGATTGAGTACGATGTTTTGAGCCGGCAAGATAAGCGGCAACAGGCAGGTCAGCCAGAGCATTACTTTTTTCATTTTATTCAATTTTGAATTAGCATTTCGTATGATTTTTCGTGCCATAGGTACGCAATGCCGGTAGCCTAATTTATTGATTTTCAAAATTATAAAAAAATAAAATCATGAGAGAATTTCTTTTTATTGTGGTTATTGCTTTGTTGGGATATGCTTTCCTGGCACAAAAAAGCTCAAAACCTGTGCTTTTTATCTCTGATGAAAAGATTGAAGTGAATTTTGTAAGGGGGATGAGCAAAGGTGAATTGGATGATATTCAAAGCAAATTGCTGGAAAAGGCCATTAAACTGAACTACATCCACCTGGAATTTGAAGCGGACCGCCTTACGGACATAAGCTTTGATGTGAAAAATAGCCTAAATATGGAGGGTAGCGCCCGCACTTCCTTCCCATTTTATGCCATCCGTCGGTTTGGATTTATGTTTTTGCAGGAAGCGGGGGATTCCAGCATGGTGGTAGGCCGGTTTTAAAAAATGATTGTAATTCAGATAAAGATGGAGTTGCGGGGTTGTGTAAAGAGTCGAACCCCGCAACACGGGACAAGTTTTGTTGAAATAGTTGAAATAGTTAAATTCGTCAAATACAGACAATAATAATGATACGAATTTAACAAATTCATCACTCTTTACACAACCCTCTGCTGTCTCATGGAATAAGTTGACACCAAAGAGGTGGAAAAGTTTCCTAAATTTGGACAAAGATGATCAACAAGATGACGACAGAAGAACGCCGTCGGCGACGGTTCACGGAATCATTTCGTAAAGAACAGGTTGAATTGATA
>JBBQGV010000040.1:0-41057 GCA_038323375.1 Chitinophagales bacterium | reverse complement strand
CGGTGCCGGATCCACGGTGATGGTGCGCGAGGCTGTGATGGTTCTGCTGCAATCATCAGTGAACGTCCAGCTTTCGGTATAGCTTCCACCGCATTCGTCATGGCTTCCGGAGATGGAACCGGTTACAGAACCGCTGATGGTGCAATCGCCGCTTGCGCTGTTGGTATAACCAAGCGAAGTACCCGTCGGCGGCGCGGAACCACAAGGAATTGAAATATTGGAAACCGTTGCAAACGTTGCAGCCGGTGCCGGATCCACGGTGATGGTGCGCGAGGCTGTGATGGTTCTGCTGCAATCATCAGTGAACGTCCAGCTTTCGGTATAGCTTCCACCGCATTCGTCATGGCTTCCGGAGATGGAACCGGTTACAGAACCGCTGATGAGGCAATCGCCCAATTCACTATTGGTATAAGTCAACGGCGAACCTGTTGGCGGAGCCGAGCCACAAGCGATGCTGGTATTACCCGGCAGACTGGCAAATGCAGCCTGCGCCGCTGGCGTCACGGAGATGGTTCTGGAATGCGTAATGGTTCTGCTACAAGCATCCACAAACGTCCAGGTTTCGGTATAAGAACCGCCGCAAGCCGTATGCGGGCCACCCGTGATGACACCGGTGACAGAACCACTGATGAGGCAATCGCCGGACTCGTTATTGGTATAAGCCAACGGCGAACCTGTTGGTGGGGCTGCAACGCAAGCGATGCTGGTATTACCCGGCAGGGAAGCAAAAGCTGCCTGCGCAGGAGGAACAACCGTGAAAGTCCGTACACAAGTAACACCCGCCTCACAGCCGCTGCTAACCGTAAAAGTAACCGTTACACTGCTGCCGCATACAGATACACTTGGAGGTGCATCATTGGTGAGTGTAGCGTTGCACCCGCCTGTGAAATTCGCAGATGCCAGCCATGCTGCATAGGCAATATCCAAAGAAGCCTGCGAAGGGCAAGCTGTTTCGGTGACACTTGCAGGACAATTCAACACAACAGCAGGGGCATTTATGTTGATCGTTTGCGTGCAAACCGCCTCGTTGTCGTTAGCGTCTTCGAGTGTCCAGGTGCGGGTTACCACAATTGGGCAGGTACCCGAAGTGGCGTCCTGGTAAGTAGCAGAAACAATGCCGCAATTATCTGTTGCGACGCCGAGGTTGTTGGCGTCGGAAAATTCGGCATAGCTCGAAGTTGCAACCGTTGAGGAATAAGCAGGCCCTGTAATTGCCCCCACGTCGCAACCCGTAAAGTTTCGGGCTGTCGGGCAAGCAGTAATTTCGGGGTCTTCGTTGTCATTCAGCGTAACGGTAAAGGTACACGTCGCTATATTTCCGGCAGCATCCGTCATGGTATACGCCACAGTCGTGGTCGCTGCAAAAGTTTGCATGATGGCGGCGCCAGGCGTTACAACGCCCTCGCCAGGAAGGTCAGGTGTATAGTTTACAGTCAGCACTGCTGGTCCGCAAGATGCGGCAAGGCCGGAAACAGAAGGGTGCGCCCAGCTAAAGGCTGCGGTACAATCATCGTCGCCGTTATTATCTGTATTGATGGAAAGGTCAGACAAACACCCGGACAAAGTTGGCGGCGCATCCACGGTAAAGGTGAATATTGCGGGTGTATTTGTACATCCGCTGGCGTTCATGACCACGTATTCTACCATAACCGTACCTGCTACGGTGCCGGTAAATACAGCCGTTCCGTCATTGTTGTTAATGATGGTTGCTAAACCAGTGCCGCCGGTAATAGTCCAGGTATGGCTTGTAAATGGCCCCACACCGCCAGTCGGGTTGCCGTTTAGGGTGATGTCATCATTGAGGCAAACTGCTATTGGGCCGGTGATGTTGCCCGTTGGGCCGCAACTGGTCTGTGCAACGGTCGTCGCAGGCGTAACGCCATTGTTGATGCAGCGTCCGCCAGAAGCAAATGACTTATTGCCTGAAATGGTAATATTCCCCGTATAAGGGAAAACACTGCCATTGATAGTAGTCAACTGGCAAGGTACGATGCAGCATTGCCCCAACTGAGGGTTGCTGGTAATGCTGAATGTCCCGCCTATGGTAGTCAGCGCAACCATTCCATCGGTAGAGGTCAATGCGCCGTTGCCGTTAATAATGAAATTGCCACCTACGGAAACCAAAGCATCCAAGCCTTCCAAACCTGTGAGCAGGTCTTCATCGTCAATGTTTAAAATGCCAGTTACAGTAGTTAATGCGCCAAAATCAATGGAGGCTACCTGGTTGTTGTCTTCCAGCCGCAGATCCTGACCCACGGAAGGGAGGGCACCCATGCTGATACTCGTCAGGGAAGCATTGCCGTTTACCCGGATTGCACCGACGGTACCTGTGTTGAGTACAGGGAAAGACACCCCGGTCATTTCATTGTCGTTGTTGGTCACGTCAATGCTGCGGTTGCTGCCGCCAACCCCATTTACTGCAGTAAGTGCAGGTAAATTCAGGTCAGGCAGGTCGTCATTGCCGGACACGGTCAAATATCCGCCAATGGTTTGAAGTGCCGATAAATCAATGCTTTGCGAACCGCAGGCATCGTAGTTGTCTGTAATGATGACATATTGGGTGACCGAAGTCAGGCCACTCAAATCGAGTGCACAAAGAGAATTGTTATCGTCCACATTAACATATCCTGCCACAGTCATCCCTGCTGCAGTTGCACTGATGCTGTTGGCAACATTTTCGATGCGGAAATTGCGGCCAACGGAGGTTAGGTTGTTCGCACTGACCGTCGCGCCATTGGTATTTCGGTTGGTATTGGTAATGACCACATCACGGCCCGTTTGCGTCAAGCCCGATAAATTGACCGTAGTCAATCCGCCTGCAAGAGCCGCTCCTGTGTTGTTTCCGGTAATGGTCACATCAGCGCCTACGGTAAAATTAGAACCCGAAGTGTTGATGGTTTCCAAGACATTGTTATTGGTGATGGAGAGGTTGCCCGTAACCAACCCCAGATCACCAATGGAAGCTAATGCGGGTAATGTGATGGCGGTTAGGCCATTGTCATTATTTGAAATACTCAGCGTTCCGCCTACTGTGGCAAGAAGGGGTAGGTTGAGCGTACCGGTAGCGATGTCTGAAATGGTTGCATTGCCAGTTACCGTGGTTAGATTTGGCATAGCAATAGTCGCCCCTGCACTTGTGTTGTTGTTGTCGAGGGTCAGGTTGCGGCCAACGGTAGCAATATTGGCATTGATGATACTCAGGTTCGTGCTATTATTGGTACTGATGATAAAATCGCGACCAATGGTTGTAGTGCCATTGCCAATCATGATCGTTCCGAGCACACCATTGGTATTGATATTCACATCGGTTGTCACGGAAGCTAACCCGGCAAGACTAATGGGAAAAGCGCCATTGTTATAAGAAATATTGATCGTGCCGTCAACGGATTGCAGGTTCGGTAAAGAAATAGAACCTATTTGTGGGTTGGAATCCCCCGCAGCGCCACCAATGGTCAGGTTGCCTGTTCCGGCGCCAGCGCCTACGAATTGCAGGTTGGCTAAGTCGCTCAGGTTGTTTGGATTCAGCGCATTGTTGAAATCCCGGATGAGCAAATTGCCACCTACGGAAATCAATTCCGTCAGGTTGCATAGGTTGGTGATCGGATCCGAGGCGCCATTGTATCCGTTGATCGTCAAGTTGCCGGTGACGTGGGTGTATTTGCAGCCACTGCTCAGGAAAGCATCTATCTGTGCTTGTGTAGAAATGGTTGCATTACCCGTAAATGTTGTCATTCCGCAAGCCATCCCGCCAGGGACAATGATAATGTTCTTGTTGTAGGTCGCCGGACAATTGTTGCCATCGGTTGCGACCAATTGGAAGTTGGCTGTTCCGGAGGTGGAGGGGATAAAGTCTATCGGGTTGCTGTCGGCTGCAACTGGATCAAAGATTCCCGATACGCCAGTTTGCGACCACGCATAGGTGTATATACCCGTACCGCCACTAACGGCACCCGTCAGCGTCATAGAGGTGCCCGAACAGCCGCCACTATAAGCCGTTGTGATATCCATTACGACAGGAACACTGTAAACCGTTATAGGTAGAGGCGTACTCACTGCTGAGCAATACCCTCCGGCGTTGCTTACCTGCACCCGCACATTGTCGCCGTTGTCCAAACTGGAAGACGGGGAATAGTTGTAGGAAGCGCTGGTTCCGGAGTATAGCAATACATCGCCGGCATTGTTGGTGCCATCGTTGTCTTTGTCAATAAAGAACTCGTAGGTCAGGGTTCCCGAACCGGAGCTCATGGCCGTAGCGCTCAATAAAATGGCATCGCCTGCGCATATAGCATCATCATCCGCATTACCCGGGCCGGAGTTTTCCGTTGCGGTAAACGCACTAATGGTGACGGCACAAGCTGCTTTGGCCACATTGAAGCCGGAGTCGGTCGGGCCGGTTCTGTTCACACAACGACCACCGCTTGCAAATGATTTATTGCCGGAAATGGTCACACCGGAAGGGTTGGTGTTAACGGCAGGAGCGAAAGGCCCCGGTACGCCATTGATGCTGGTGAGTTGGCAGGGAATGATGCAACATTCGCCCAGCGCGGCATTCGTCGTCACTGCAAGCGTCGTATTGACCGTTGTTAAACTACTCAGACCGTCGAGGCTGGTCAGCAAAAGGTTGCCAATGATGGAAGCGCTGCCTACGGTCGTTAAAGCGGCCAATCCGCCCAATCCGATCAGGGCATCGTTGTCGTTGATTTCAAAAACGCCGGTAATGTTTGCCAATACCGGGAAACTCAGCGTGGTCAGACCGTCATTGCCTGCAATCCGGAAGTCTTCCAAAACAGAAGTCAGCACGGGTGCCGACAAGCTGGTCAGGTTGTTGTTGTTAAAAATATAAAGCTCGCCCGGGATGCTCGTTAGCAAAGGAAATGACAAGCTCGTCATACCCGGGAAGTTGTCGTTGATCTCAATGGTGCGGTTGTTGCCCGCACCGGTGCCGTTTACTGCCGTCAGGGCTGCAAAGTTGAGCGAAGGCAGGGCATCGTTACCCGAAATGGTCAGGTAGTCGCTGGTGGCCAAAGGCAGGTTATTTCCAATGATCATCAGGCCGCTTAAATCGGCGCTTGCGCTGCCGCAGGCATCGAAGTTGCTGGTCAGACTAACAAAGCCGCCCACCGTTTCCAACCCGCCGAGGTTGAGGTTGCACAGGCTGTTGTTGTCGTCCATAGAAAAGTTGCCGATGACATCTAAGGAAGTGCCCATCGTCAGGCTGGAAGCAATCTGATCAATATCCACGTTACCGCCAACGGTTGCCAGCAAAGGTATGCTGATGGTTGCGCCCGCCGGATTGGCGTTGGCGTTGTCAAGGTTGAGGTTGCCGGTTACTGTTTCCAATGCAGGCAGGTTAATGGTTGCCAGTGCGGCACCATTTGTTGTTCCGATGGTCAGGTTGCGGGTTACTGTTTTTAAGTCCGCTAAATCCACCGTTTGCAGGGCTGCATTTGTTGCAATTGTTACATCGCGGGATACGGTAATGTCAGGCCCTGCTGCGTTGTCTATGATGGAAACGAGGTCTTCGTTGCCGGTGATGGAAAGGGTGTTGGTTCCAACTCCAACAGTTTGCAAGGCACTGAATTGAATCGCCGTCAAGCCATTGTCATTATTGCCGATAGTCAGGGAACCATTTACCGTTACCAGGTTCGATAAATCCAGGGTGCCCGCTGCAATGTCGCTGATGTTCAGGTCGCCAGACCCGTCTCCGCCTACTGTTGTCAGATTCGTCAGCGTGATGGTTGCGCCTCCTGCATTGTTGTTGTCGTTGTCAAGCGTGAGGCTGTTGCCTACGGTCGTCAATGCTGCTAAGTTGATGCTGCCAAAGTCAGGGCTATTGTTGGTCGTGATGGTTATATCGCCACCAGTAGTAGCCAGGGTAGGGATAACCACCGCATCTAATGTTGGGTTGTTTTGTATGTTCAAATCGCCCACGCCGCCTATGCTCCAGCCAGCGCTGAGGCTGCCTATATCAATGGTATTCACCGCTGCGTTGTTGCTGACGGTGGCTGCGCCTACTTGTCCGGCGAGGTTTTTCAGCTCAATCGAGGTGGCATTGGTGTTGTTTTGAATGCTGATCGTACTGGCATCACCCACATTGGTCACGCCATTGAGCACCACGCTGCTGAATAGGTTGTTGTCGGCGGCATTGGTGCTGCCAATGGTTAAAGCTGTCCCAATGGTGGAAAGGTTGGCAAGATCCGCCAATGTTGACGGATTTCCAGCTACATTAAAGTCGCGGATGGTCACACTGCCAGTGACAGTAGTCAGTGCCTGTAGGTTGCAAAGATTCGTGATGGGGTCTGAACCCGCAGCATCGGCACCTGTTCCAACGTTACCGTTGCCGTCAAGTACCATATTGCCGGTGACGTGGGTGTATTTGCAGCCTGAACCATCTCTGAAAGCCACAACTTGTGCCTGGGTACTGAGGGTTACGTTGCCGACAAATGTACCGCCAACACAGGAACCGCACAGGCGAGTCAACGTCACGTCATTGCCCGTTCCGCCCGCATAGTTGATGAAGAAATCAATGCCGGAAAGGTTGATGGTATTCCCTTGTGCAAACTGACCGTTAACCGGATCTACGCCATCGTTGTTGATGAGAATGATCTGGTCAATCGGCCCGGGCGTGTAGCCCAGCGTTGCCAGCAACGAAGCGCCGCCGAGTGTAACCGTGCCATTCACAATAAACTGATCGTGCCCGGTACAGGCCGCAGCGCCGTCAATTTCCATATTTAATACATCGCCGCTATTGAGGATCATATTGCCTGCTAAAGTTACGCAGGCAGGGCTTGACCCCGGGGCAAGTGTTGCCGTTTTTGCAGAAACATCGGCACCGCTGGCGTACGAACCACCCTTGATGCGTACAATTTCACCTGCCGCTACAACCTCATCAATGCCCCGCTGGGTGCTGGCGCTCAAAGGCGTTACGAACACCTCATTCGTGCGGACGCGGACAAAACCAAGCCCGGCAACATCGGTGGCGTGCAGGATTTTGTCTTCAATATCATAATTTTCAGCAATGCTGGCCGTGGCACCGGTATTGCCGTCGAACGAAACCGACGTGCCGGTTAAGTCGCCCGCATTGTTAATGAGTTCGATGTAATTTCCACTCTGGCCGATAAAAGCCAAATCGCCCAATCCGGTGATTGCGGCGTTCGTATTTTCAACGACTAAGCCCTTCGTGCCGCCATTCACAACAACGCCGGAGGTTATGCCCAATTGCACATTTGCATGTGTGCTGCTGGGGCTGTCTAATACCCGGATACCGGTTCCGCTGGCATTGGAGTTGATCGTCAGACTGCTCAGCGTAGCGTGTGCGCCGTCGGTGGCATCACTGTTGTAACCTTCATAGTTATTCAGAAATACCCCTGTATTTACGCTGGATAGATTGCCCCCGCTAATGGCAACAGGGTTGGCGCTTTTTACATTCCAAACCTCATACCCTGTGGAATTACCTGTTACGGTGCTCAAGTCTATTGAATTGTTTGAAGCCGTTGAGTTAACGGAAAGCGATCCGAAAAGCATACCGCGAACACCGCTCTCATTCAGATTGGGTAACCCGGTTATGGTGTTTCCTGAGAAGGTCATTGGTGAAGCAGTACTATAATGCAGGTTGTGGAAAACACCCACCCGACGTGCCTGAATTGTATTCCCGGAAATCACCTGAGAAGCCGGAGCGCCTGGGTTAGCCTGATAGAAATTGCCCGTCTGTACGCCCAACCGCACATTGGTCATGCAGTTATTGCTAACGGCAGCGTATTGGTTGTTGTACAACAGCACACCGCCACCCCATAAATCAATACCCGATGCGGGATCGTATGTGCCAAAATCCTGAAACTTGTTGTTGGAAATGACATGACCGCTGGAAGGAACGCCGGCGGGAAAATCATACAGGGTTACACCAAAATAGGAAAGATTTTGGAAGATGTTGTTGGAAATCGTCAGGTTATTAACGCCGCTTCCGTAAGACGATATGCCTTCTGCTGCGTCAATATCTGCGCCATTCGTACCGAGATAACCACTGGTTAATGCCGTATTGTCGCCATCAATAGTAAATCCCCTGATGGAAACATTAGGCGTATTTGCAGCAATGTCAAAAATAGCTAACGCATCAATAGCGGACACCGCAGAAGTCACGACCGCTTCCGCAACTCTTGTTCCTGAGCACGGATCAATATTCGCATTCGGCCCGTTGATGGTGAGCGACTTGTTGACTAAAACGTTTTCAGCGTAAGTGCCCGCATCAACCGTGATGGTGTGACCGTTTAAGGTCTGCGCATCGTTGATGGCCGCCTGGATGGAACAGAAAGTTTTGCCGGTATTGATGTTCGTTACCACATTACCGCTTGCGCTGGAAGTAGAAATATTGTCCCAGAAAGCGTCATAAGAATTAGTCAGTGGGTCGCTGTCATAGGAAACACCAAGCGTATTATCATTGAAGTTGTAGCCTTGCATAATGATGTCTCCGAAATAGGTTGTGCCACCAGCAGCTATGGTTCCAACAACCACATTATTGATCAGGTACTCAAGGTTGGTACCTGACAACCTGAACTCGAAAGTATACCAAGTGTTATAAGTGGCAGGGGGGCCTAATTCCACCCAGCCACCATTCCAGTAGGCAAGATTTGGATTAGAACCGGTGACGTTTCTAAAGCCTATAATGGGGTATAATGCCACCGCATCGGAAGCATTAAAGCCTGTGGCCCAAATATCTGTTCTCCGCCTCTTAGTTGCCCAATCGGAAGGAATATACAAGTCTCCTTTTGCAATCGTTACGCATTTACCGCACTGATTGAACTTGCGACCCTGCGTATTGTAAAATCCTGCATTAAAACCGCCAGGTCTGAGCTGCGCGCCGTCGTTGGCGTTGATGGAAATTTTCAAACGACCGGCATCCGCAACAAAAGCCGCAGGACGATAGCGGTCGGGGTACCAGGTTCCGTCAATATTGGTCGCTGCCAACACAGGGTTGACGCTAAAATCTTCATCCAAAAACCGGCATTGCTCGCAATCCGACACCTCAAAAGTCGCCTGATAATTCGAGCCACTATTGCTATGGTAAAAAGGATTCGGACAGCCGCTCCCAGTCGCATTGCCTTCAAAATAGACCTCCAACGTATAATTGCCAGGGATGAGACCCGCCAGTACATTGACCTTGCCTGCCCCGGCTTCCTGCCAGGTTTGGTTTTGGCATCCAGGGCCAGCGCCAGGGTCATTGGAGGCAAAAGGCATGTTCACCTGTGTGAAGCTTCCACTCGGAGCGACAGACCATACCCGCCAAAAAATACGGGTTCCTGTTACATCACAAGGGCTGCATTTGAATGTCTTGCCCTGTCCGCCAAGGAGCAGGGTTTCCATGCAATTAAAGGCACCCAGATTGGCATTGTGGAAATCGAGATTAGCAGTGGTTGCCGTTGCATCATAAAACTGATTCCCGGATCCAGCGTCAAGGACGACGTAAGATTCAAAAAAACCATTGCCTTGAGCGCTTGCGCCCGTTATAGACAAAGCCAGAAAAGCAAAACTAATTGCAAAAGATTTGATCAGTGAATTGGTAGATTTTGGGGCTAAGCTGCCCGTTGGAGTTGGTAAGGAGTGGTTCATAAGAACAGCATTGAATTTGTGAGTAATAAACTAGGTCTGCATAGGGAAAACAATGCTTGCATAGAGGAACTACGCAAACAGCATTAACAACTTGTTCAAAGGCTGAATGACAGCTATGAACAGCAGGAATTAAAACACATACACTTTCATTTCAGCTATAAAGCTTCAAGGGAAAGCGCGGTTAAAGTGTCTTAATTCAAAATTGTGTGTAGGTGAAAATGTAGGGAAAGAAAGCGGGGTTGCGCCCCGGGATTTTGTAATTGAAATTTGATTTTTCATAATGAAATATTTGGGTAGTAAGTAGTCTATTTAGTACTGATAACAAGCTTTGTTACCTGATTTGCAACAACATACAATCAACGAACCAATCAAAGGAAGCTATAATAAAAACTTTTATAACTCTATTCATGAAGATTTTTAATAGAGCAACTTAATTTCAATAACTGTTCTACGAAGTTTTTGTGAGCGCAAACATACGTAATTTATAAATAAGCTTGTACAATAAAAGGGTACATTTTTTATGAAAATGCAAATTTTAATATACTAAGGAGTCAGCGAAGAATAACTTCCTCATTTGAAGTTGCTCTCCCGCTGCCAGGCTGCGTTGCTCATCGCTCATCATGTAGCTAAGGCTATAATTGCTCTACGCGTCTTGCCTGACAACGCGATAGCTGGCTTGAAACAAGGAACTTATTCTTTGCTGGCTCCTTAGGAGCGTGGATTTTTTGATATTTGAAATATTATCAGGCTATATTTAGTCTATTGGTCAAAAAATTGTAAACTTGGCAGGCGTAACCAAATTAAAGTCATTTCCATGAGTACAACGCCGCTTGCTTATCCCTTAGCCAGAAATTACATCCGCGGTGCGTTCCGGGAAGTTGCAGGCCGGTCTATGGCCGTTCAAAGCCCACTTGATGGAAGTACCATTTCTTCTGTCGCCCTTTCCGGCAGGGAAGTATTGGATGAAGCCGTTGCAGCCGCTCAGGAAGCCTACGTCGGCTGGTCGAAGTGGACTATCAAAGAGCGGGTGCAGGTCTTTTTCAAACTTCGGGGTTTACTTGAGCAACATAAAGCGGAACTTACTGCTTTGGTGTCTGTAGAAAATGGGAAAACGTTCCCCGAAGCGGAGGCTGAAATTCTGAAAGGCATGGAGTTGTGTGAATTTGCCTGTTCGTTGCCGCAAATTCTGAGTGACGAAATTCAGGAAGTGAGCAAAGGCGTAGAATGCCGCACGTCGCATGCGCCGCTTGGCGTGGTGGCCTCCATCGCGCCGTTCAATTTCCCATTCATGGTGCCGTTATGGACCATTCCGAATGCCCTTGCTTTAGGAAATTGTATGATCCTGAAGCCTTCCGAATTGGTGCCGCTGAGTGCGCAACGGATTGCTGAGTTGTTGAAAGAAGCCGGCCTTCCCGACGGCGTTTTTAATATTGTAAACGGCGACCGCGAAATCGTGGAAGCCATCTGCGACCATCCTGGGATCGAAGCGGTTTCGTTTGTCGGTTCCACGAAAGTGGCCAAAATTGTCTACCAGCGCGCCACCCACAACCTGAAGCGCTGCTTAGCGCTCGGCGGCGCAAAAAACCACCTGATCGTGTTGCCGGATGCCAACCCCGATATTTCTGCTGCGAACATTGCCGCTTCTATGGCAGGCTGCGCGGGGCAACGTTGCATGGCCGCTTCCGCGATGGTGGCGGTTGGAAAAACAGACCACATCATCCACCAGATTTGTGAAGAAGCCAAAAAAATCGTGCCCGGAAAAAACCTCGGCTCCGTGATCACGCAAGCCGCTAAAGAACGCATCGAGCGCTACATTGCGGAAGCGGAAACTGCGGGCGCACGGGTGCTATTGGATGGCAGGAATACAGTGGTGGCGGGCAAAGAAGGCGGGTACTACGTCGGGCCAACCGTCATTGACCACGTGACGCCCGACATGGCCATCGCCAAAGAAGAAGTTTTTGGTCCGGTTTTGGCCATCATGCACACCGACAACATAGACCAGGCCATCGAAATTGAAAACCGCTCCGAATACGGGAACGCCGCTTCCGTTTTTACGCAAAGCGGTGGTTTGGCCAATTACATCATTGAGCGGGTCAGTGCAGGTATGGTTGGGGTGAACGTCGGCGTTCCGGTGCCCCGCGAGCCATTTTCTTTCGGAGGCTGGAATGAATCGCGCTTTGGCGTAGGCGACATCACCGGCAAAAGTTCGATCCACTTCTGGACCAAGCTGAAAAAGACCACGACGAAGTGGGATCCGGAAGCGTGGAAAGATTGGGCGAGTTGATTGATTTGAAAATTAATTAATTTGAAAATTACCAATGCCATGGATACTGAAAAAACAACCCTCAGCAAAAAAGCTGAAATTCTGGAAAAACAGAAAAAATACCTGTGGCCCAACCACCTGTTGTATTATACCGAACCGCTGCCTTTAGAGCGTGGCGACGGCATGTACGTCTGGGATGTGGAGGGCAAAAAATACCTCGATTTTTTTGGCGGAATCCTCACCACGAGCGTTGGACATAACCGACCCGAAGTGACGGAAGCCGTGCGCGAACAGGCTGAAAAACTCATCCATTCCTCCACGCTTTACCCGAATGAAGCGCATGTGAACCTGGCCGAAAAAATGGCGGAAATTACGCCCGGCAAACTTCAGGTTTCTTACTTCACGCCGTCGGGAACGGATGCGGATGAAACGGCTGTTTTTTTGGCGCAAACCTATACCGGGCATCAGGAAATTATCGCCCTGCGACATGGTTACAGCGGTCGCTCGGCCATCGGGATGAGCCTGACCGGCCAGTCGCCCTGGCGCATTGGCGGCACACACTTCATGGGCATCAAGCACGCGCTGAACCCCTATTGCTACCGCTGTCCGCTGAAAATGACGTATCCGGTCTGCGGGGTTGCCTGTGCCGGAGACGTGGAAGACGTGGTAAAAACCATGACTTCCGGCAAGATCGCCGCGTTTATTGCCGAACCGATTCAAGGCGTGGGCGGATTCATCACCCCGCCGCCGGAATATTTTAAAATCGTGCAGGAAGTCGTGAAGCACTACGGCGGGCTTTTTATAGCGGATGAAGTGCAAACCGGCTTCGGGCGCACCGGCGACAAATGGTTCGGCATCGAACATTATGACGTGGAACCCGACATCATGACGATGGCAAAAAGCATCGCCAACGGCTTCCCGCTTGCCAACACGATTACCACCCCCGAAATTGCGGAAAGCACCCGCAGCGCCGGGCTTACCATCAGTACCTTCGGCGGCAACCCGGTATCCTGTGCCGCTTCTATGGCCACCATTGGTGTGCTGGAAAAAGAAGCGACCCCGCAACACGTAGCGATCCTGGGCCGGCAATTGCGCAGCGGCCTCGAACGCTTGCAGGAAAAATACGCCGTCATCGGCGATGTTCGGGGCATGGGCCTGATGCAGGGCATGGAGTTGGTGAAAGACCGCCAAAGCAAAGAACCTTCGCCGGAGGCGACAAAACAATTGTTTGAAGCGACCCGCGAACTGGGGCTGCTCATCGGAAAAGGCGGCCTTTACGGCAATGTCATCCGCATTTCTCCGCCCATGACAGCTACGGAGGAGGATGTTGCGATTGCTTTGGATTTGTTGGATAAAGCGTTTGCCAAAGTGAAATTGAAGGTGACGTTTACTAAACTTTAAAAGTTTAGTAAACGTAGTCAAAACGTAGTCAGGCACATTAATTGTAGTAGTTATGAGTACAACCATAGACACCGAACCCACCGAAGACATCACCGCTTCACCCCTTTACAGCGAAGACCTTGCGCCTGTTCCTGATCATAAACGCACCTGGAATACGTGGAACTATGCGGCTTTATGGATCAGCATGAGCCTCTGTATTCCTACCTACATGCTCGCGAGTTCGCTGATTGAAGGAGGGATGAACTGGTGGCAATCTATCCTGACCATTTTTTTGGGCAACTTAGTCGTATTGATACCGATGATTCTGAATGGCCATGCAGGCGCTAAATACGGCATTCCGTTCCCGGTTTTTGCCAGGGCAAGTTTTGGAACAATCGGCGCGAATATACCAGCCATGTTGCGTGCCATCGTTGCCTGCGGTTGGTTTGGCATACAAACCTGGATCGGCGGTTTTGCCCTGTACCAGATGTTCCGAATCTGGATACCTTCGCTCAATGCGTTGCCGCAGGTGTTTCCCGATTCATTCGGTTTGCAAACCGGCCCGGCCATCGCGTTCCTGCTTTTCTGGTTGTTGAATATGTATGTGGTCTATCTTGGGGTGGAAAGCATCAAAAAATTAATGGTGTTCAAGGCGTTTTTTTTGCCACTTGCTGCATTGGCCTTGCTGTTTTGGGCCATTGATGCAGGCAATGGTTTAGGGCCTATCCTTGATCAACCTTCGAAATTCAGCGACAGCAATTCCTTTTTTGCGTTCTTTTTTCCGGCATTGACAGGCATGGTCGGATTCTGGGCAACCTTATCCCTGAACATCCCCGATTTCACCCGGTATGCAAAAAGCCAGAAAGCACAGATCGTTGGGCAAGCGGTGGCGCTCCCTTCTTCCATGACCTTGTTTTCGTTTATCGGGGTCGTCGTAACCTCGGCAACAACGATTATCTATGGAACCACCATTTGGGATCCGGTGGAACTGGCCGGAAAATTTGACAGCAAGCTGCTGGTGAGCTTAGCCATGATTGCCGTCGCTATTTCCACGCTCGCTACCAATATTGCGGCCAATATCGTCAGCCCGGCAAATGATTTTGCCAACCTTGCTCCTTCCCGAATCAATTTTCGGAAAGGCGGCTACCTCACCGGCATTATCGGCATATTGATTTTCCCCTGGAAATTGATCGCTGACCCAACCGGGTATATTTTTACCTGGTTAGTGGGGTATTCAAGTTTGCTGGGACCAGTCGGCGGGATCATGATTGTGGATTATTATTTCGTCAGGAAACAGCAATTGGTAGTCACCGATTTATACAATTCAAAAGGTTTATACAGCTACCGCAAAGGATTCAACATTGCTGCGGTCATTGCATTATTAGCCGGGATTTTACCCAATGTACCCGGGTTCCTCGTTACGATTAAAGTGATCGCCGGAGACAGTATGCCTGAATGGATCATACATTTGTACCATTATGCCTGGTTCGTAGGCTTTGGGGTAAGCGGATTAATTTATTGGCTGCTCATGCGCACGTACCGGCAGCAGTGACTCCTTTCCAAAAAGGGGTTACCTCGGGCAAAGAATTCAAAAACCAGCAATCACAAAACTATGTCCATACTCATCAAAAACGGAAGAATCCTAACGGCATCGGAAGATTACCATGCCGATATTTACATCGAAGGAGAAACGATCCACAGCATTGGAAAAAACCTGAATGTGAGCGCCGATCAGGTGATTGACGCAACTGACAAGGTCATTTTTCCGGGCGGGATTGATCCGCACGTACACTTGGATATGCCGTTTATGGGCACTTATTCCAGTGATAATTATGAAACCGGCACCCGCGCAGCCCTGCACGGCGGCACCACGATGGTCATTGATTTTGTGTTGCAAACGCAGGGCAAATCGCTGCACCATGCGCTGGAATCCTGGCGTGGTCGTTCAAACGGGAATTGCTACGGCGATTATTCGTTCCATATCGCCGTCACGGATTTTAATGAAAATACTAAACAAGAAATCATCCAAATGATTGAGGAGGAGGGGATTACCTCTTTCAAAACCTTTATGGCCTACAAAGGTGCCCTCATGATTGACGACGGGCAAATGGTGGATCTGATGCAGGAAGTCAAAAAACGGGGCGGCATGGTCACCGTACACGCCACCAATGGCGACATGATTGACAAACTCATCGCCCGGCACCGGGCGGAGGGCAAATTGTCGCCGCTCTATCACTACCTCTCGCAGCCGGAAGTGACCGAAGCGGAAGCCTCGGGTCGTTTCAGCGATATGGCCAATTACACGGGTGTGCCTGCCTACATCGTACACATGACCTGCGAAGGCGCCCTCAATGCCGTGCGGCGCGCTACTACCCGGAACCAAAAGATTTTTGTGGAAACCTGCATTCAATACCTCATCTTAGACGCCTCGCTTTACCAAAAAAATCCGGAAGGTGCCAAATGGGTGATGAGTCCCCCTTTGCGGGAAAAGAAAGACCAGGAAGCGCTTTGGGCGGGATTAAACCAGGGCTTGGTGCAGGTAGTCGGCACTGACCACTGCCCGTTCATGTGGGCACAAAAAATGATGGGCAAGGATGATTTTTCAAAAATCCCGAACGGGCACCCGGCCATCGAAAACCGGATGGAATTGCTTTGGTCGGAAGGGGTGCGCACCGGTAAAATCAGCGCCAACAAATACGTGGAAGTGACTTCTGCCAATGCGGCCAAAATCTTCGGGATGTATCCCAAAAAAGGCTGTATTGCTCCTGGTTCGGATGCCGACCTCGTTATTTTTGACCCGGAAGAACCGCACACCCTCTCCGCAGCAACGCACCACATGAACGTGGACTATTCTGCCTACGAAGGTTGGGAAGTGCAGGGGAAATGCAAAACAGTGTTGTTGCGCGGCCAGGTTGCTGTTGATCATGGTAACGTGCTGATCAACAAAGGGTATGGCGAATTCGTGAAACGGGGAAAAGCGGGGTTGGTGATTTGATCATGCGCGAGGTTGGTTCCCGCTAAGGGCGCTAAGGCTGGTGTCCCTCTTTGCAGACTTGGCGCGAGGTTGGTTCCCGCAAAGGGCGCTAAGGAGTGCGTCTCGCTTTGCGGACTTGGCGCGAGGTTGGTTCCCGCAAAGGACGCTAAGGTCCCGCAAAGGACGCTAAGGAGTGCGTCTCGCTTTGCGGACTTGGCGTAACCTTCGCGCCCTTTGCGGGAGATTGTTTCCTAATGATGTCAAGGCCATTAAGGGTCATTGAAATAATAACTGTCCACTTTTCCAGGAGGCCTTTTGCTCCTACCCTTCGTTGGGGAACCGCATCCCTTAGCTATGGCTAAGGAACATCGCAATAATAAGTTCGCGTTTTCGGCGTGGGGATTTTTCCAGCGGACAAGGCGCAAGAAGGGAGCGTAGCCAAAGCTACGTGACCGACAAAGGCAATTGCGCCGACTGAAAGCAATTGCGGGAAGTCCGGTGGGAAACGCAAGTTCGGCGTAGCCAAAAGCCACCGCCCAAATCGGGAAGTTATTATTTCGGCGTTCCTAAGGTCGGGAACCCCCGCCTCGGTTAGAATCAAAATGCCTTGCCCGGAGAAAGCGACCCTTATTAATTCAGTTAAGGAGCGTGTCGTAAATAACTTACCAGTTTGCGCTTTCTCTGCAAGAGTTTCCACAAACATTGGGCACCATTACCAAAGGTAAGCGGGATATGAATACTGCGCTTGCTTTAAAAATCGAAAAAGCGCTTGGACTTGAGGAAGGCTATTTTATGGCTCTGCAGGTATATTATGATATTGAACAGGAGAAACAAAAACAAAACACGGAATATCCTGATTTGGCCAAACTGAGACCTGTTTTATTCTGGGATACCAAAATAGAAGGTGTGAATTGGCAAAAGCAAAAAAATGCTGCTGTTAAAAGAGTGTTTGAACGGGGTAATGATATTGAAAAAGAAGAAATTACACGTTTCTATGGAATAGAAACCATTGATAAAATAGTTAGTTGGAGGCACCGCATTGAGCTTATACAGAGGACACCCTTTCCATCCACAACAATCCTACCCTTAGTAGTCAAATACCCGGTAGCAGGCTTGACACTCCTGCCTTTTTACCGAATATCATCTATTCCTTACCGAATCGCACTTAGACGCGCATCTGCATTTCGGGATGTCGCATATTTGAACACACCGGACGATCGAAGGCATCTTTAAAAAACCAAAGCCATCAATCAAAGCCGTATGAGCAAGTGCGTTTCCGGGTGTAGCAGTGCGGTTTTTTTTGTATTCGAAAGTTATTTCAACAATATTTATTCCGATGAAGCAAGGGCTGACGAGTTCTTTAAAATAAAGAAAAGGGGCAAAAATCCAAAATATGCGGTTCATAAGGATGTTACCCTGATGTATGCCTTTGGGCCTGATGCTGAACCAATCTATTCCAATTATGAAATACAGCTTGTCATTTTTCTTCACTGCTTTCACGTTGCTCACGTCATCCAACATTTTTGGTCAATTTCTCCCCGAAAAAATCATCGCAGGCAGCAAGACCGGGTTTCAAGGCATCCAATCCGCCGACATTAACACCGACGGACATCCTGACCTGGCAGGTATCGGAGGCTACAACTCCCAGATGGCGTTATGGTATTTGAACGACGGGCAGGGGCATTTTCCCATCAACCCCTCGGATTCGCTCGAATTCGAGTTTCAAGTGAGCGAAATCACCATCGCCGATTTGAACGGGGACGGCTTCTTAGACATGGGCGTGGCAGATATAACCAACACTGGAAAAATCATCTGGTACGCCGGCGACGGTCAGGGGAATTTTGTTAAGCACCCGGTGGAATATTTCGACGGCATTCCGGTGGGTACCTTTCAAGCGACTGACGTGGATATGGACGGCGACCAGGATTTGGTGCTGGGTCAATCTCTCTTTGCTTCCACCCAAATTCGATGGGTGAAAAATGACGGGCAAGGTAACTTCTCAGACCCCTATCTCCTGGGTGAACACAGCGGGTTGTTCTTTCAAATCGTCATCGCGGACTTGAACAACGATGGGCTGCCCGATGTGCTGGTGCCCAATAAAATAACCTGGTATCTTAACTATGGCCCCGGCTATTTCGATGCTAAACCCTTGCCTGCCGATGCGGCCTACCTCTTCGGCATCACCGACGTGGACGGCGACGGGGATCGGGATCTGCTCGCTTATGGCTATTATTCGAACAATAAACCCATCCTGTACCGAAACACCTCCACCCCATTTTCCGCCACTTTTGTGGCAGAAGAATTCCCGATGACGCTCGACCTGTACGACCGCCTGTTTACGGGCGATTACGACGGCGACGGCGACACCGACATTATGTTCAATTCCACCGGATGGTGGGAAAACGAGGGCACAGGCAGTTTCACTATTCACGATGATTTCACCCTCAACAACCTGTACATCCCATCTAATTTGTACCTGCTCCCGCCTGGCGTGGATTTAAACGGCGACGGTCGGGAGGAAGCGTTGATTCCCGGTAGCAGCTACGTGGCACAGATGAACATCAACCCGAACGGTGAAGTGGTCACTGATATCATCGTGCCGGACATTGTCGGCGCTTTCTCTATCAAAGCTTTTGATTTCGATGGCGACGGCGACCTGGACATCGTGGCGGCTTCCGATAAGTTGTATTGGTTTTCCAACGAAGGCGGTGGGCAGTTCGGATCCCGGCAGACCATCACGGGATTGCCGGTTAATACCACTTCCTTCCATTTTGCAGATGCGGATGGCGATGCAGACTTAGATATTTTTGTTCAAGGCGGCATTCTGTTGCGAAACCTCGGTTTTGGTTTTTACGCGAATCCGCTCCAATTGCCAATTAACGGGTCTGCGCCTTTTTTGCTTTTCGATTTTGACAGCGATGGCGACACAGACATCATTGGTGGCTCGCCACTGCAATTCTGTGAAAACATCGGCAATGGCAACTTAGCGACCCCAGTCATGCTGAATCCATGGGTCGGCGGCTTCCCGGCGGCGGTTGACATGGATGGCGACGCTGACCTTGACGTTGCCTTTACCTGCAACTTTAGCGTGTCTATTCTTCAAAACGACGGAGCAGCAAATTTTTCGGAACTTCAGGTTTTGGCGACGCCTTCACTGACCCGCAAATGCTGGTGGACGGATCTGGACGGATCTGGACGGCTGGATGTAGTCGTGGCAATGGACAGTTCCATTGGATGGTTTCCGGCATTGGCTGATGGCACTTTCGATGCAATTAGAATGATTTACCAATCAACCGATTTTCAGCTTAATTTACCATCCATCAACATGGCTGACTATGACGGCGATGGCGATGTGGACATCATGGTAGATGGGTTTTATCATATTTTGATACAAAAAAACGATGGGACAGGTGCTTTTTCTGCTGGTTCATTGCCTTTTACCGGCCCCTATGTGGCAGACGCAATGAATTTTGACTTAGACGGCGACAAAGACCTGGATTTGCTTTTTGCAAGCACCCAAATCATCGGCTGGCTCGAAAACGTAGCTTCCGAATCCTATCTCACCGGCTTCTGTTTTTGGGACAAAAATGAAAATAAACTGCGTGACCCCGGCGAGCCGCCTTTTCAAAATCAAATCCTTCACCTCGCACCTGCCGGGAAACTGACCTTCACCGATGCCGACGGCAGCTTCCGGATTTACGCCGATTCAGGTCATTACGCCCTGTCCATACTGCCCGATTCCTGTTGGGTTTTGAGTACCGACTCGGCAGCCTACCACCTTTTTTTTGATGGAATAAGCACAGTCAGTACCCTTGATTTTGGCTTAAAACTCAATGGGACTGCTAAAAAACTTGCTGCCCAAATCGCCACCGCTCCCACACGCTGCGGCTTTGAAGTGCCGGGCTTTGTTTCCGTTCAAAACGAAGGATGCGCGCTGGCGTCGGGGGTTTTTGAGCTGCAGATCCCTGATTCGCTCGTTATGTTCATCAGCGCCTCGCCGCCGCCCGACGCCATCGCGCCCGGTCTGCTGACCTGGCAACCTCCCGACACCTTGCTGCCGGGTGCCACATTCGATATTCAACTGCTTTTGAAAATAGCGGGCCCCGAACACCTCGGCGACACCCTCCGGCTGCTCGGCATTACCCGCGCACTCGACGCCGCAGGCAGCCCCGAAACCCAGGCGGATTCTGTGTTTTTATTTTCACCCGTCAACTGTGCTTACGACCCCAACGATAAGCTCGTCAACCGGGCTTCCCTGCCGGAAAATTACGAGGCTGCGGCTTCCGAATTAGTTTATACCGTTCGCTTTCAAAACACCGGCACCGACACGGCTTTCAACGTCACGGTACGCGACCAACTCGCCCCCGAATTAGATTTTGCCACTTTCAGACCTCTCATCGCCAGCCATCCCTACTCGGTCACGTTTGATTCGGCGACCCGCACGGCGGTGTTTTCTTTTAGAAACGTCCTGTTGCCCGATTCCAGCGTGAACGAGCCGGGCAGCCACGGTTTGCTACAGTTTGCCATTTACCCGGTAGCAAATCTGCCAGCCGAAACCCTCATCAAAAACTCGGCGGGGATTTACTTCGACTTCAACCCGCCCGTGGTGACGAACATGGCAAAAACATTGGTGGAAAAGATAGTCGTTTCAACAGAACAGCAGGTGTCTACGAGAGGTAAAATCCGCCTTTGGCCCAACCCGGCATCGGAGGAAATTTTCTTAGACTGGGGCGCTCCGCTCCCGCTTTCAGGCGGCACCCTACTGCTGACTGACCTCGCGGGCCGCCGGTTTTTGGAAATGCAATTGCCCGCTGCCGCCATCGGCACCCGCATCGAACTGCATGGCTTTCCGCCGGGCATGTTCTTAGTGAAAATGCAAGCTGGAAGCCGCTTATGGGAAGTTAAAAAAATGGTCAAATCAAACTAACGTCTTGAAAATTGAAAAAAATGAAACGTTTTCTGGTTTTTAGTTGTGCCCTTTTTAGCCTGATTCGGGCGGAGGCGCAATCCAACTCGACGGTGATTATTGATACCATCCAGGATTCTTATTCCAACTTCCTGCCTTATGACTGGGACCACGACGGCGACTTTGATTTTGTGGGCACCACGGGTCTTGGGTTTCATCTAAGCTGGATGGAAAACACTGGCGGCGACCTGCCTGAAAAAGCGGTGGTGATAGACACGGCTTTTTATTACAACCGCCCGCTGTTCACCGATTTTAACGGCGACAACCTCACGGACATGGTTTTTAACGGTTTCGATTCGGGCGGGTTTGACAATTCTTTGGTCATCCGGCTTCAGTTGGCAAACGGGCAATTCGGTTCGCATGTTGTGGCTTTTCCGCACAGCAACGATTTCAGGGATTTTACCTTGGCTGACTTCGACAACGACGGCGATGTGGATTTTGCCAGGGCTGACGAGTCTGCCCTGCTTTGGTATGAAAACGACATTTGGGGAATGGGGTATTGGGCGACCCGATTTTTGTCAACATCGAATACGGCAGTCTTACTAATGACGGCAAAGCCATTGACATAGACGGCGACGGCGACGGCGAAATCCTATTTTCCTGGGGCAATCAAATCGCCTACGTCGGCGACATCGGCGGGCTGCCCTATATTTCGGGGTATTGCTTTTTGGATGAAAACGAAAACGGGCTGCGCGACAGCACCGAAGCCCTCTTGCCAGGCATCCGCACCACGCTTGGAACCGCCTCCCTGTCCAGTTTTTCAGATGACGACGGGCAATTCCGCTTTTACGTTAACCCCGGCAATTACACGCTGACCTATGAGCCGGATGACTGCTGGACGCTGACAACGGGCATCTCCGCATGGCTCATTGCCGTATCGGACACAGCGGTGCTGAATCGGTATTTTGGCTTCAAACCCGGGTCTGGCCTGCGAAAATTGGAAACATTCCTGTCATCCGGCCCGACGATTTGCGGGCAGGACGTGGCGTTTTGGCTGCACACCCTGAACCAGGGCTGCCTGCCCTCCAACGGAAAAATGGCGCTCGCCAATACTTCGAACCTCAACCTCCTCTCCGCCGAACCTGCGCCGGACGGCGTTAGTGGCGACACGCTTTTTTGGCAAATTGACAGCCTGTTTCCCGGCGAGGTATACAAGGTGCTTTTGCAATTCAACATGGGCATCTTGCCTGCCGGAGACACCTTGCGAATGACCGCCCTCGGCGAAACTTACGGCGATGATGGCGTCTCCGTGGCATTTCGGGATACGCTGGCTTATGAATCGGTGGTGCTTTGTTCCTTCGACCCGAACGATAAATTGGTCAACCTGCCTCTCTTGGAGCCGGACTACCTGCCGGAAACGAGCGAGCTTGTTTACACCGTCCGTTTCCAAAACACAGGCAACTACTTAGCATTTAATATCCGCATCCGCGACACGCTGGATGCCAGCCTCGACTGGCAAACGCTGCGCCCGTTGACCGCCAGCCACTCTTTTTTCACCAACCTCGATGATGCGAACGGCATCGTTGAGTTCAATTTTCCGAACATCCTGCTGGCAGATTCATTTTCCAACGAGCCGTTGAGCCATGGCTTCGTCGCCTTTGCCATCCAACCCAAAGCGGCATTGGCGCCGGGCAAGGTGATTCCCAACCGGGCAGGTATTTATTTTGATTTCAACCCGCCGGTCATCACCAATTTTGCGGAAACGAAGGTAAAAACGAGCGTGTCTGTGCGCCCTGAGAAAGTGCCGGAGGATTGGATTTCCTTTTTCCCAAACCCCACATCGGCCTTCGTTCAACTGCGGTTCAAAGCGCCGCCCGGCAATGTTCGAGCGCGGATATTTGATTTGCAGGGCCGGGTCTGTTTTGAAAAACAACTGGCGACGGCGGGCAACGCTGCTGAGTTCGACGTGTCCGCACTGCCTTCGGCGGCATACATGCTGGAAGTTATTGGCGAAAACGGCGAGCAGGGAAGGGCGAAGTTGCTGGTGCAACATTAAGAGCTTGTTGGGGATTTCGTCAATCGGCTACGAGCGGCAATTTTTATTTTATACTGCGTTGATTTTTTTCACCATAGCTGCCGGCTATGTCTGCAAAAATCGCCTTTTCTAAAATGAAATTTCCTCGCACTCGCTTGATCACGAAAACCCCAACAAGCGCTAACAGGCGCTTCCCGCTAAACTCAATACCTGCTGACTTTAAAAATTAAAAAAATGTATTCGAAAAATATTCCTTTCCTCCTTTCCCTCTTTTTGCTGACCCTGACGGCATCGGTGCAGGCGCAGTTTGGCGCAGCCCACCCCATTTTCCCTGCAAGCCTGCTGAACGGCGGCTTCAGCCACCACGTCATAGACATGGACAACGACGGTGACAATGACCTGGTGTTTTTAAGGGAAGACAGGTCGCTTTCCCTGCTTCGCAACGACGGCACGGGACATTTTGCCGAGGGAGAAATTATCATCGAAAACGCCATCGAGCCGCCCGTTTTTGTGGATTTTAACCACGACGACCTGCCCGACGTATTGGTTCGTTGCGGCAATTTGCTCTGCTGGGCACCCAACGAAGGCGACGGCACTTTTAGCAATGTATTCCCGATTGGCGCTTTCGGCGTGTTTAAAATCATAGACATGAACCACGATGGCGAGATGGATATTTTTGACGGGGTTAACTGGCTGGAAAATGAAGGCGGCGGCATTTTTATCGAACAACATGAATTCTATACACCCAACACCTTCCAGGATGTAAGCGTGGTTGACCTGGTAGATTTGAACGCCGACGGTTTGCCAGATTACGTTTACCGGATTGGTTTCAACTATGATCTCACTTATTGGCGGGCACAAGAACCCGGCGGCGGGCTGAGCCTTACGACAAATATCATCCATGCAGGAAGTTCTTTCATGCAGTTTTTTGACCTCGATTACGATGGGGATATGGATCTTATTGACTGGGATTACCTCAATTGGCCTAATTTCATCCGATCTCACCTGAACGACGGCAGTGGCAATTTCGGCCAGCCAACCCAGCTTTACCCATGCAATAGCCTGTACTCCATTTCAGACGTGGACGGGGATGGGTTTGCCGACATTCTACTCCCGGCCAACCCCAATAATTTTGCCTGGGGCAAAAACGACGGCAACGGGAACTTTACTTTTCAACTGACCCGGGTCATTGCCAGTAATGATTGGCAGTTTACTGACATCTCCGGCGACGGGTACGGCGACTTTGTTTTCAAGTATGGCGCTTCGCTAAACGATGGGGCAGGCGGTTTCGGCTCCGTCGAAAGCTACTTCACAGAGGTGGCTCGCATTCAAGGCACCACCATTGCCGACGCGGATGGCGACGGCGACCCCGATGTTTTTTTCAACGACATCGAAAAGCGGGAAATGGGCTGGTTCAGCAATGACGGGGCGGGCGGTTTTTTAGTTAAAAACATTGTCCAAACGAGCTTCAGCGGCGGGTTGGCTGTTGCCGACTTCGATGCCGATGGCTACCCGGACTTGGCTGCCGCAAACTTTGACAGCCTGCAGTTGATGTGGCAAGGCGTTCCTGGCGGCAATTACGGTGTCCCGGATACCCTCGTCCGTGATTTGGAGCAGGCTTTTATCTGGGAGATGATTGACATTGATGGCGACGGCGACCTCGACTGGCATGTTTTTACCAATTTTCAAGCGCCTGTTTATATCAATGCCTGGATGTATAACGACGGCGCAGGGAATTTTTCCATCCCGACGAACCCTCCCTATATTGGCCCGGTAGCTTACGCCGACATAGATGGCGACGGATTGTTGGATATTATAGTAACATCCTATTCGCCCACGATAGAAACGTTTTGGCAAAAAAACCTGGGCCATGGAGATTTTGGCCCACAAGTATCTATCGCCCTATATTTTTCGACATGGGTGCAAGGGGCCGACTTAGACAATGACGGCGATATGGATTTGCTGGCAGGGGTTGATTTGCTCGTCAACGGATCCACCAATCATCTTAATTGGCTGGAAAACCAAAACAATGGCAGCGCCTGGGTGGAGCACCAGATTGCACAGGTCAGCTCAACTGTATATTGCCTTGGCGATTTCAACCAGGACGGCACGACGGACATTTGCCTTGGCACCGCGCACAACATGTCGTTCGATATCCTCGATATTGCCTGGTACGCCAACGACGGGGCAGGCAATTTTAGTGACCCGGTTTTTATGAAGCAGCTTGCCGGTGTAAAAAACTTAGCGACTTCGGATCTTGATCAGGACGGCGACCTGGATGTTCTTTACAGCGGCGACAGCGGCCTTGGCTGGATAGAAAACCTTGCTGCAAACCCCGTCATCAATGGCATCTGCTTTTTTGATGCCAACGAAAACGGAGTGCAGGATGGCACCGAAAGTCCTTTGCCCGGCATCAAAATCAACCTCGAACCTGGCGGGCAAACGACTTTTTCCGCAGCAGACGGCACTTTTCGTTTTTACGCCTCCGCCGGAGATTTTCTCCTGAGCGCCGAACCGGGCGATTGTTTTGAAGGAACGACCAGCCCTGCCACCTTCCAAATCCAACTGCCGCTGCCCACATCCGATTCGCTCTTTGCTTTTGGTTTCAAAAACCAAACATCACAGCCGAGCATGGTTGCGCCGATAAGTGCCAGCCCCACTCGCTGCAGCTTCAACGTCCCATTTTGGATTTCGCTACAAAACGAAAGCTGTTTCCCGGCTGGCGCTGTTTTTTCTTTGAAATCGAACGGGCTTGTTTCTTTCGTATCGGCAGAACCTGCGCCTGCGCTCGTGCTGGGTGATTCCATTGTCTGGCTTAGTGGGGATTCGCTGCAGCCCGGCGAAACCCGTAGTATCCGTGCCTTGCTAAAAGTGGCGGGGCCCGACTACCTGGGCGATACGATTCATTTGACCGGTTACGCCTGGGCGCTCGACGCGGCGGGAAACCTGCTGCAACCGCCTGTTATTTCTCATTTTGCATCGGAAATCAACTGCGCTTATGACCCGAACGACAAATTGGTGAACCGCCCCCAGGTTCCGGCTGATTATGAACCGGCAAGTTCGGAACTGACTTACACCATCCGTTTTCAAAACTTCGGAACGGACACGGCTTTCAGCGTCATGATACTCGACACGCTCGCTGCCGAACTCAATTGGGGCACCTTCCGCCCGCTCGGTGCCAGCCATTCCGGGACGATCTCTTTGGATGCCATCAGCCGGGCGGTCGAATTTCGCTTCGATAATATCCTGCTACCCGACAGCGCTGCCAACGAGCCTGCCAGCCATGGTTTTATTTCTTTTTCTATTCAGTTGGAACCGGATTTGCCGTCTGGCACGAGCGTGAGCAACACGGCAGCCATTTATTTTGACTTCAACCCACCGGTTTTCACCAATGCTGTGGAGACGAAAATCGAGTCGCCCTCGGTAGCAACACAGGAAAGGGGGCAGGGCTGGGTGGTTCAAATGTCGCCTAATCCGACCTTCGGCGAATTGAGGTTGGTGTTTCCTGATACAGTACCCAAAGCAAGATACCTACAAGTCCTCGACCTCTACGGCAGGCTGCTCCAATCGGAAGCACTTCGGCCTGGCGAGCAATCACACCCGTTCTCGGTGGCGTCCCTGCCAGCGGGCATGTACTTCGTACGGGTGATGGATGGAGGAGTGCCGGTGTGGGCGGAGAAGGTGGTGAAGCAATAAACCAAGCAGCGGCAGGTGGCTTTTGGAAAGCCACCTGCCTTTTTATTTCAAATCCAAAAATCATCAACATGGCATGGATTTCCCCGGCTTCAACGACGGCGGCGGCTCAAGGCAGCGGCGCAAACAAGTCGTCCATTGTCAAGGTGCTGTCCATCAGCCCGATGCTGTGCTCGTTTTTGCGCAGGCCAAACGGGGTGACGGCGGTGAGGAAAACCTGCTTGGAGGTTTGGGAGAGGCGTTTGAAGAGCGAGACCCGGTCGCGGAGTTCGGTGGCGTCGGATTTGGAGAGCAGCCAAGGCTCGTGGTAAAATTTCATCTCAAAAAGATTGATGACATGGTCTTTTCTGTCGAGCACGAGGTCAATCTGTAAGCCCGGGAAATCGGAGTTGCCGCGGTGAATGAAGCCGGAGGCTTCGGAGAACACGCCTGCGATGCTCAGTGCCTTTTCGATTTGCGGGAGGTGCTTGATGCAGATGCTCTCAAAGGCGTAGCCGCTCCAGCTTTTGAATTGCTGGGTTTGGCTGAGCGGCAGCCAAACGCTTTTGCCGGGCGTGCGGTTGGTTTCGATGAATTTCAGGTAAAACAGCGAGTACTCGTCGGTAAGCCGGTACAGCATGTCCCTTTTCTTTTTGCCAAAAGGATAATAGGCGCTGACGAACCCCGAGCCTGTCAATTCGGCGAGCACATCGGTCAGGCCGCCGCCGTCGGGCAGTTTGGTGGCCGCCACGATTTCGGCGCGGCCCATGCCCTTCCACTTTTGCGCCAGGGCACGGATGACGGCAATGTGGTTGTCGGCGTGCTCGAACAGGGCGGGGTAGAGTTTGGAAAACTCGTCGCGCAGCAGCCCCGAATTGGAAAAGCACACCGTGTCAATGTTTTGCGCAGCGCTCTTTCCGGCCTCGATTTCCTTCAGGTAGTGCGGGATGCCGCCCATGGCCATGTAGAGGAGGAGCAGTTGGTACCGGTCGAACAGGATGTTGCGGGCCCGCAGGAAGGCTTCCGTTTCGCAAAGGTTAAAAGGCTGGAGGTCAATGCGCTTGGTTATCCGGTTGTGTAGCCCGCCTTTGTGATAGACTACTTTTTGTATCATCCAGGTGGCCGCCGATCCACATATAGCGACGACGATGTTCCGGCGGGTAGCCCAACTGTTCCAAAAAAAGCCAAGCGCGTTCAGAAAACCCGATTTGTGGGTGGAAAGCCAGGGCAGTTCGTCAAAAAAGACGACCATCCTTCCCGGTTTTTGCTTGCCGTCGAGCTGCCGCATGAGGATTTCGAAGGCATCCATCCAATTGGACGGCTTACCGGACAGGGCATCTTCTCCGAAAAACTCCCGGATTCGGATGGCAAAATTTTTCAACTGCTCCCCCATCGAGGCATTCTGGGTGCCGGTAACCTCAAAATCCAGGTGCTCGGCAAAGGCCGTCCGCACCAGGAACGTCTTCCCGACGCGCCGGCGACCAATCACCGCTACCATTTCCGGCTCCTCGGAATGGAGCGTATTTTGGAGGGTTTCCAATTCTTTCTTGCGGCCGATAAAAAGCTGTGGCATGGTCAAAACATTTATTACGTGCGGAATGTGGGTAAATATAGCCACATTCCGCACACAATAGCCGCTTTGGAGCATAAGGATATTGAAAAGCGGACAATGCGCTTGGTTGCCCGGCGGACGGTCGCACCAGTTCTCGTTGGCGGCACTTGCCAGCAGACATGTACTTCGTGCGAGTGACAGAGGCAGGGGTGCCGGTATGGGCGGAGAAGGTGGTGAAGGAATAACGCCATTTTCGGCAAGCGGCAATATACAATTATCCCAGTCACCGGTTGCCCTAAGAGGAAGGTAAGCTTACATGAAATGATAAAAATAAAACGAGCCAGCATGAATTACAACCGGATGATTTTCAGACGATTGCAATATTCATCATTCATCATTCACCAGCGCTATTTCTCGGCAAAAATCTCATCAATGGGCAAACGGATATCGAGGTTGGGGTCGAGCAGTTCGTCGCCGTGCGAATAGACCTCGAATTGATGGGGGCGGTTTTCCTGACGGTGGGCTTCCTCCTGCTGCTGGCAAACGTCACTGCCTCGGCAACTACCTACACGCTTATTGGCTCCGGCAATTGGAGCGTTTCGGCGAACTGGGACGGCAATGGCATCCCGCCAAATCCGCTCCCCAGCGGTGACGCCGTAGTCATCAATGGCAGCGGAACTGCTGGTTTGGATGTGTCGCAAACACTCAACTCCGGCAGCTCGCTCACCATTAATGCAAGCAAAACATTGCATTTAAGCAATTATATTACCCTATTCATTGATGGCATGTTGACTAACAATGGCGACCTGATCATCATCGGAGCCTCCCTGCAAATCAACAACGGCGCAACCCTGAACAACAACGGCTCAGTGTACAGCCGGGGAGGTGTGACCAACAACGGCACCCTGAACAACAACGGCACTCTGCACAGCCAGGGAGGAGTGACCAATAACGGCACCCTGCACAACTTCAGCGCTCTGAGAATCACATTTTACAGTAGCCTGTGGAACAACGGCACCCTAAATATCAACTCCGGAAGCTATCTGGAAATCGCATTGTACGCCATCCTGAATAACAGCGGCATTATAAACAACAACAACGGGCGCTACCTTTCAAATAACAACTCCGCCGTCTTTCACAACTACGCCACCTTGACCAACGACGGCACTTTGGACAACACCACCAGCAGCACTTTGACCAACCACTCGGGTGGCACGCTGGCCAACAACGGCACCCTGAAAGGCACGGGCACCATCGTCCAAAACTGTGCCTTCACCAACAGTGCCACCGCCATCATCGCCCCCGGCGGCAGCCCTGGTACGCTTACCGTCACGGGCAACTTCGACCTCAGCGGCGGTACCTACCAATGTGAAATCAACGGCACGGTGCAAGGTAGTGCCTACGACCTGCTCGCCATTAGTGGCACCGCCACCATTGGCGCAGCTTCTAAGTTAAATTTGGTGTTCGGTTACAACGCCATCAGCGGCACCACCTACGACATCCTCACGGGAGAGCCGGTGAGCGGGTACGTTCACCGACCCTGCCAACATCTCATTCAGCGGAGGGAACGTGACTGGCATCGGCGTGAGCTATCCAGATGCCAAAATGCTTAGGGTCAATGCATTATCCCTCTTGTCCATCTAACTATTCAGGTTTATCGGAACTGAAGCGGAGGCAGCGTCTTGCTGGACTGGGAAACCGCCAGCGAAACAAACAACCGGGGCTTCGAGGTGCACAGCGCAGGGGCGATTGGATTGATTGGAAAACACTCCATTTTGAAAATGGACAAGGCACAACGACTGAGGTGCACAGCTATTCTTTTTTGGATGAAAAGCCTTTTCAGAGCACCAACTATTACCGATTGAAACAGGTGGATCTGGATGGTAGGGTTGTGTACTCGAATATCGTTAGTGTCACCTTCGAGCAAAACGAAATTAGTATCTCCCCAAATCCAACGGATGGCGCACTTACCCTTGCGTTCCCAGCGAAGACGCCTCAATACGGAACCGTCCAAATCCTCAACAGCAGTGGCCGGCTGCTCCAATCGGAAGCCCTGCAGTCCGGCGAGCCATCACACCCGTTCTCAGTATCGTCCCTGCCCGCAGGCATGTACTTCGTTCGGGTGACAGATGGGGGCGTACCGATATGGGTGGAAAAAGTGGTGAAACGCTAAGGATTTTAGACTTTGGACACCCCCCCACCCGGGCGATGCTAATGAAATAGCCCCCGGCGTCAATGAGCGGATTTAAGGCCGTTTTCAGTTGATTTTACCGAATATCATCTATTCCTTACCGAATCGCACTTAGACGCGCCCCGCATTTCGGGATGTTGCATATTTGTACAAACCGGACGATCGAAGGCATCTTTAAAAAACCAAAGCCATCAATCAAAGCCGCATGAGCAAGTGCAGTTCCGGGTGTAGCAGTGCGGTTTTTTTATGCGCCGGGTTCAAGGAAGATTCATCCGGTTTGTCACAAACTCCAGCTGGATGACTTATTCAAGATAGTACTGTCTTCAACCGCGAACGATCACCAATTTAACTGCCAATTCTATGAAAATCAAATCTACCCAATTTGCTGCCCTTTGCCTGATGCTTTGCCTGTTGTTATCAGGCGTTATATCTGCTCAGTCCGGCTGCCCCAACCTCATCGCCAACGGCAATTTTCAGGCTGGAAATACGGGCTTCACATCGGGCCTGTCGCTGGGGTGCAACTCTTGTACCGCCAATACGTATTGCGTGACCAGTAATTTTACTGGTAAATGCCCCATTTGGCCGTCCGTTTTTGATCACACATTCGGCAATTCGACGGGCCTTTTCATGGCTATTGATGGCAGTACCATGGTCGCTAACGACGTGTGGAGTTTGACCGGAGTCCCCGTCACGCCCGGTATCACCTACGAATTTTCGTTTTGGGTAGCCACTGTGTTTGGCCCGGGGCAGCAGGTCTTTGACCTCGAAATGCGCATCAATAACACCACTGTTAGCATTGGCAACGTCAGTCAGACAGTAGGTGTATGGACACGGTTTTTCACCACTTGGGTTTGCCCTTCCGGTGTGTTCTCTGTGCCCCTCGCTATACGGCAAATGACGCCCGGAGCATTCCGGGATTTTGGAATAGATGATATTGGGTTTTCCTGTGTGAGTTGCCAAGCCGATTTCATTGCGGAGGAGCTGGGGCCTTGCGGCGCTGTGCAATTTATCAACCAATCCATCGGGCAGCAACCTCCCTCATCTCAATGGAATTTTGGCGACCCCAATAGCGGTGCGAATAATATATCCTTTCAAAACAATCCTACTCATCAGTTCAGCACCTGTGGCACATTCAACGTTTGCCTCACCTTTACTGCCAGCAACGGCTGTGTGGATATTATTTGCAAACCGGTAACCATCACCGACAACATACCGCCCGTGGCACTATGTCAGCCCGGACAAGGCTATAGTTTGAATGCGGGTTGCACCCTTCCCGTGACGGTGGGCATGATTGACGCCGGCTCCTTCGACAACTGTCTGATACAATCTATGAGCGTAAGCCCGGCAGTGGTACAAGGCTGCGGCGTTTTTCCGATAACGCTGACCGTGACCGACTGGTGCGGAAATACGAGCATCTGTTCCACCGATATCCAAACGATTGAAGTGGTGCCGCCGGTGATCATGTGCCCGCCGAATGTGCAACGGAATTGCAACACCAACCTGACACCGGCTTTTACCGGATTTGCTACGGCAACGGATAACTGTATGCCAGCGCCGACCGTCACTTGGTCAGATGTTATAGTGGGTCAGATGCCCTGCGATGGAGCAATAATCCGTACCTGGACGGCGACCGATGCCTGTGGAAATGAAAGCACCTGTGTGCAGACCATCACGGTCATTGACAATGTGCCTCCGGTCATTGTATGCCCGCCAACTTTTTCAGCGGAGTGCAATGGCAACTTCCCACCGAGCCTCTCCGGAACGGCCACCGCCACAGACAACTGCACGGCAACATCGGCTATTGTTATAACTTTCACCGACGTGCTTTTTACTATATTTAATCCAATCACGTTCCAAACATGCGATGATTATATCAGGCGAACCTGGAAGGCCACGGATCAATGTGGCAACATGGCCACTTGCATCCAAATCATCTCGGTGCATGATGATGTCAAACCAGTTTTGACCAACTGCCCCCAGAACATAACGGTGACGGGTACGCTGAACCCGCAAGGACTTTGTACCGCTAACGTGCAGGTCACCAGCCCTACGGTCACAGACAATTGCGATCCGACGGTGACGCTGACCAATAGCTTCAACGGCACGGCAAGTGCCAGCGGAGTTTACCCGAGCGGCACCACAACTGTGATCTGGACAGCAACGGACAATTGCGGGAATGTGGAAACTTGCTCTTTTGTGGTGAATGTGGTGTGCATGCCATGTCAGTGCGGCACGTTTTCAAATATGAGCATCCGTTGGGGAGGTGCACTAAACGTGCCCGTGTCATGTGGTGGCGCTTATCCAATACCCGCACTTCATATTGTTTTAACAGGGGATTTCATCTGCCAGGGCAATAACTGCCCGATGACAACAATTGACTGGAAATTAACTGATCCCACGGGTACTGTGGTGTTAAGCAATGTCAATGAGCCTGCGACGCCCAACTTTTCTATTGCGCTGACCCCTTCCCCTTTCCTGTCTCAGGGTTGTTACGAATTGACGTTGAAGGGACAATGTGGCGCAGACTCTTGCTTTTGTAAAATAAAATTCTGCCCCACAATCTCGCCGGAGGTGAGGGATACTGCAGTTTGCAGAACCAGCACGACCGCGTATATTCCCCTCATAAATTGCCCCACGGCATGTGGCGTCACCCAGGTACGCTGGTTCGTCAAACCCTGCTCCGCTTCAGTATGGCCGACCACGCCTTACCAAATTAGTAGCGGCCCGGGTTGCGCCGATCTTTTGTTCTTACCTTACCAATATACCGGCGAAGCTTGTGTAGAAGTATATTCAGAAATAACTTTAGATGGACGTTGTTGCGGGACGACCTTGCTGACATCAAATACAGCAACAGTTACGCTATGCGATCCCGTTAGCTGCACCATCAACAACCCAAATCCTGCTTTCTGTCAATCGGGTAATCCTGCAGCTTTGCAAGTTTCATTTCCTTCTGCTCCGCCGTGTGACTATACCGTGCAATGGTATTATCAAGGGGCAGCAATAAATGGGGCGACCAATCTCTCATATCAGCCCCCGGTACTGAATTTTCCAACAAATCTGCCAAGCTCTGTCTGTTTTTACGACCATGGGTTTTCTGTAGTACTGACCGGGCCTTGTGGCCCCAGCACCTGCGCTACTACCATCCGGGTCTATAATGACAATGCGGATGCCGGTCAAATTGATATGATTCCTTTTGAATCACAGCCATTCTGCCCTGGCGAGGATGCCACGCTTGTCTATTCACCGGCCTGTGCCGAGTTGCCGTCTGGGCCGCCGCCGATGTGGACCTGGTGGTCGAGCATCGTATCGTCCGGTTCGGGTTTTAACCAGATTCCCGGTTCGGGGACGATGGATGGGGTCATCAACACCAACAAGCTCTGGCAAACCACCTGGTACAAGGTGATCAAGCAAAACGGGGTATGCCCGGCAGACGAAATCGATTATCAAATTGTTGTGAAAGACGCATTGGTCATCAACAATTTTACGGCTGTTCCTGACCCTTGTGCAGATACGCAAGTAGCACTCACCGTTGATTTTACACCCAGTCCGATTGCGGGAACTGACACGGATACGGGCGTACCATGCCTGTATGTAATTGACTGGTACCTTAATGGTAACTTGATTCATACAAGTACCTCGATGTTCTCTTCCGTAACCTGGACTTATCCAAGTCCAACTCCTGGTTCGGGCAGCATCGCCGGTGTTTATTACGCCGTTGTACGGGATAACTGCTGCCCGCAATCTGCACAAACATGGCCGATAATCATTGACCCGACTTGCGTGCCCATTATTATCGGGCCTTGCTTCCGGTGTTTCAATGATAATTCGCCGATCACTTTGACTGGCGTAATGGTACTCCCGCCTAAAGACCCATGTCCTGATTTTTGCACCTATCAGTGGTATGACGGAACGACCGGCACTCCAATTCCGGGCGCTACTAATGCCACTTATATTTCTCCAACAGCTGGCATATTTATTTTTGAATCCAATTGCAATGGCTGCATAAGAACAGCGGTGCATGAGGTTGTTCAATGCGGCATGTGTATTGTATCTGTTGACGATTTTGGATTGGGAGTACACGTAAAAATATATCCAAATCCCACTACGGGGGATATGACGGTACAGATTAGCCCTATGCCGCTGCGCAATGGCACCGTGAAAGTGGTGGACTTAAACGGCAAGGTACTCGTTTCCGAAAAAATACCGGATGGGCAGGAAAAGCATACACTTTCCCTGGCGCATTTGCCAACAGGCTTGTATTTCGTACAGGTTTTTGAAAATGATGTGCTGGTGTGGATAGACAAAATCGTTCGTGACCAGTAATCTTTTGCCGTACAGGAAACGCTGAATTATAAAAAACCTCAGCACGGATTCACTGTATTTTTTTGAAAACCAAAAAATATTCAACTAATGCGTATCAATATAAACATTCCGAACGTACTCCGTTTTAAAGGAATACTGTTTGTCTTTCTGTTCTCCTGGAATCTTCTTTCGGGGCAGAATAATGCGCTTCATTTTGATGGAGATAACGATTTTATCACGCTAAGTCCCATTTCGGGATTTGCGTTAAATTCTGATTTTACAGTAGAGATGTGGTTTTACTCAACAGCCACCGGGGGAAATGGAACCTGTTTCGGAGACTTTAGACGCCTCTTTGCACTTGGAGCGCCGGGTAGTCGCTTTGAAATTGGAGAATGCAATGGCTTGCTGTCAAGTTTTTCAATAGCAGACGGTGTTTTACAGTCATCTATCAATATTCGGGATAATCAATGGCATTGTATTTCTGCAGTTCGGTCTGGGAATATAGCAGAGGTTTATTTAGATGGAAACCTCATCCAGGCACTTTCTTCCACCCTAATGGGCACTTTTACGGCTAACCTTTTCCGTGTTGGGCACTGGCCGGGTGGTAGTTTAACTCCTGGTCAGGACTGGGAAGGTTATGTGGATGAGGTGAAATTATGGAATATTGCTCTACTACCTTCGCAACTCACCACTTGTAACACTTGTGTACTCACAGGGCAAGAGGCTGGATTGGTGGCTTACTGGCGGTTTGATGAAGGTATCGCTGGCTGGCTTAATACGGGGGTGACGGCAGTAACAGATATGTCATTCCCCGCAAATAACGGGATATTGTCCTTGTCGTCACTGACACCTCCTGGCTTTTTATTACAACTTGGACAAACGAGCAACTTTGTTGCTTCAACGGCCCCCATACTTTATCCTGAATACACGAATTCAATAACTTTCATATCAGACCCTTTGCAAACAATTGGATTAACTTCAATTTGTAGTGGCGATGCAGTTCATTTTTCCATTTACTCCGGGTTGGCCGGAAATATCGCCCAGGCAGGGGCAGGCACTTCTGTAATGTGGGAATACAGTGACGATTGTTTTAGCACAGCGGGCATACCGATTACGCCCGATCCGACGCCTTCGGCTTTGTTTAGCGGGTTTTCCTTTGTGTCTCCACCGGGGCACCTAGCTACGAGTGTGGTCCCAGCGCTTTGCAGCCCTAATGCATATGTTGATCGTAGCTATCGAGCTATTATCACGGTGACAGATGGAACAAATACCTGCACCTACACTACGGATCCATTTTGCTCCTTGCGAATTTGCTGCCCTGTTCAGAATGCGCTGCTAAACATTTCCCCATCACCAATAGCGCCGGCAACTACTTTCTGTGAAGGAGATGTGGTGCAGTTCAACGTTACTTTGAGTTCGAATATGCCGCAGCCAAACCCATTCAACAATGTCCACATAAATTGGTGTGTGATTGATGGAGGTGTGACAATACCATTGACAGGCCCCGGATACGACGACCAAATTAGCATAACCTACAGCGGGCCACCTTTAACTCAACCTAATATTTGCTTTAAAGCTACCATCAGCAATTGCAGTTGCCCGCCGGTAACCGTACAGCAATGCATCACAGTTGACCCCAAGCCGGTGTGCGGCACGATAACAGGCGCTTCCTCGCCTGCCACGCTCATGCCCGACCCCGACCTCGACCCCGACCATTACTTGATTTGTCTAGGCGACGATGCAGCTGTGGAAGTGGTACTTCCATTCACGAATTGCAATAAAGTATGGCAATATATGTTCACAAGTGGCTCATCGGCGGGAGTCTGGAAAGATTTGGGAACCAGCAACACCACTCAAAACACCAATGTATTGCCCCATTTGAAGCCAGCCAGTTCGCCTTATTTATGGCCTCCCGGTGAGATCTGTATAAATTATCGGATTGAATGCCGGCCATACAATTACCCCAATTCAGGTTGTCCACCCTGCTACAGCAATGAAGTGAGGATTTGTCTGAAACAACGACCATTAGCACCCGTAATCACGGCGGTTCCCAACCCGATTTGTAAAGGCAGCTCTTCGCTTCTGAGCGTTCCCAACCCTGATCCAAATTGTAGCTATGAATGGTATTGCAACGGCCTTCAGGTCGGATTTGGCGACTTTTTCAACGCAACTCAGCAAGCCTGCTATTGGGTAACGTGCAATGATGGTTGCTTTACGGTCGCGTCCAATAAAGTTTGTTTGGACGTATGCGAGGCGGTGGCCATTATCAATTGCCCTATACCAATCTGTCCATGCGTGGGAGATACCATTACCCTGAGCGCCGCAAATTCTTATTCTACTTGTGGAGGAGCGCTTACCTACGCATGGTCATGGAATAATGGTACGCTTGTGGCAGATAATGGCATTACCCTCGATCATATTCCGGATGCAGGCGGCACAACCTACACGCTTACGGTGACCGATGCGAATGGCTGTACTCATACGACCCAAACGACAATTATACCTTGTCCGAATTAACGAGAAATGCTCCAAATCTCCCGGAACAACGGTGCCTTAATGTTGCTCGCTTGTCACAAATTGCTCGCGGATGGCTTATCTAAAATAGGGTGCCTAAACAAAAACCACAAAACATGGAACACACCATTTCCTTCCGCTTTGCTTTGTTTTTAATGCTGACTATGCTATTCAAAACTTCAATCGGGCACACCCAAATCACCCCGATACAGCAAGAGGCCATCAACATCATCCGGGTAGACGAATGCCGGTTGCTTGAAGTCGCATTAAAACCGCAAAACATGACCGAAGGTCCTTGCTGTTACAAGGTCGTTTTAAACAACAAATTAAGCGCGCAGGCCAGGCTATTTCCGGCCTGGTTTCAAGCATCCATCAAAAACGGGAACATCACCCATGTGTTTGGCACGCAAAACCCGTGGCAACAAACGCCGGCTTCCGTCCCTGCCAAAACAAAAAGTGTCATCTGGAAACAAGCGACAAAAATTCCGGGTGGGCAAACCAATCTGGCTACGATCTGCGTAGAAGGTAAAAGCCCGGTCTAGCTGCAATATGCCTGGTTGGACCGAACTGGTAAAACCCTGTGTAGAGATTCCACGCTATTGGAGGGCTGCAATAATGAATTAACGGATTTGTGCGACAATCCGCTCCTCCGCAATGGCGAGTTTGCTCAAGGGATCACCCGCCCGCCCGTTACCCAATATTGGTCGGTCGGGTATGGCAGTCCACAATTTTTAAACACGCCGAACGGAGGTTTTTTCAATCCAGGGTATGCAGCGGTATTGGGCAATCAAACCACCGGTAGCGCTAGTGTGCAGGCACTCTCTGTGCAGAACAAAATCCGTCAGGGGAAAAAATATATATTGAGTGTTGGCGTCCGGTATTTCAACAAGCCCAATGCGCCGGATTATGCCCGCATCAGGGTCATCGCCTACAACGGGGCGCTGCCTGCCAATGGCACTCATCCGGCGCCCGGTGCCAATATTGCCATAATTGGCCGCAGCGGAAAAATCCGGGATTGCGGAGATTGGAGCGTGATCGAATTCCCGGTGTGGACGGCGAACAAGGATTTTCAAAACATCGCCCTGAATGTTTTTACCAACGACGGCGCAACGGCTACTTTGTGGATAGACAATGTGTATTTGTGCGAAACCAATTGGGGCAGCGATTGTGAGGAAGTGCAGTTGGATGCGAAGGGAAACCCCATCGTACCTGCGGGGTATGGGGCTGTTCCGGCCGGGTTTACCTGCCCGCCAGAAGCGGAAGAAGAGGAATACGACAATGGCAGCCTTCAGGATTTGTATGGGTATAATGGGACGGCAAGTTGGTATGCACAGGCGACAGATAAATGTTTTTCGATTGGAGGGACGTTGCCTCCGGAGGTATTGAACTATAATTGTGATGATAGTTTGAAGATGATGGGGATCAATATGACGTGTAATGAACTTCAAAAGATGCTGGAAAAAAGTGAAATAGATACCTCCTTATTTAATAAGCTTCCTAACATGCTGCCAATACCAGTAATGACCAACAACTGTGACGTTGGCACTCCAATTGAACTTAGGAATATGGCTTTTGGAGGGAAAGATATAATCTACATTCATGGGCTTCAACTTGATCATTTGTGTGATCGGGCAAATAATGTAAGTGGCGCGGGTGCTGACTGGCCAATTAATACAAATGAATTTTACACTGGATATTATAAAACAGTAGCAAACGCGAACTGGCAACCTCATATTGATTACTTTTTAAGAGGGAAGGGAAATAAAAACCGGTATTTAATTGTTACCTATAATTGTTCGCAAAGAGCTGAAGTAGCGGTGCATAGTGTGCTTTCCCAAATATGGCAAGCAATGGAAAACGGCAAGGAGGTGCAGGTGGCGGCTGGCGATCCGAGAGGGACGAATTGTTTTGGCCGTGATTTTGTTTTTGTCTCACATTCAACAGGTGCCATTGTGGCAGATGCGGCCTTAACAATCGCACATTATAGCCGTAATATTAGTTTTTTCAATACAAAATATGGGGACATTAGCCTTGTATCGGACAGGTGCAAAGGCCGCGTTTCCCTTCATGGGGCTTTTACAGGCAGTAGTCTTGCAACCGTGTTAGTGGTGACTCAACAGAACCCATTATTGTCTGCCGTTGCATCAACAGCGCTCACTGCGGGTCTTTGTAAGGCAGATCTGTCAATAGGAATACACCGGGTTATGGTGTTGAATAGCATTTTAGTGGATTTGATTCCACCAATCACACGCGCCAAATGGGGGCCACTTATTGCTGCGGTACCTGTGCCGGTACTTAATGTATCCGGAGGTCATCCTACGGCAAGCGTTCCAATATTAAAGTTTCTGATGCATATTGGTTATGACGATGGCGTGGTTAGCATGGATTGCGCAAATACACTAATCAATCAACCTTCAAATTTTGCTTCAACTTTTCCTCCTAAAGTTTATGATATGGGGATTAACAGGGTGAGAGCAAATAACTATTTTCTTGACCAAAGATTGTCCTTTAACTTATATGGCGCTGCATTCACTCCGTATTTATCCCCTACCGGCATGGTTCAACCAGTTGCACTTGCAGCGCCCATGCTTCAAGCTCCGAACCATTACGCATTCGTTCAATCTGCTTCGGAGCACCTTCAGCCAAAAGACTTAAATTATTTTATTGGGTGTAATTATGAAGTTACAAAATTTGGAGGTGGGAGAAACTATGAGGAAGAACTGGTTGTAAATGATGTAAGTTTATATACAAAAGGGATTATTGATAATTCCATCATTAGCAAAATGAAGGAAAAAATCAGAGGAAAGTACATTGAATATCCCATCATAAAGATAAAAAGAGTCAAGGGATTTCCTGTGCCCGTTGTTCATTGGAAACGATTTTACATCTGGAAAAGAACCTATCATACGCTTGGAGATGATTGTCTCTATGATTACGATTACGTGTATCGTTATTTGTTCAAAAATTGATTTATTAGACTTTGGGCAATAAAATATTTAAGCCCTGCCCGTGGGATTATATTTTATGCAGCTTATGGAGGAAGAGCGGGTTGTGGGGGTGGGGAAGGTTGTGAAGCAATAAGTAAGTAGACTCGCCTTGATGGTGCAGGGCGGCCCGGCGGTAGTCAATAGCAGTGACCAATACGAGCTGTCTGAATCAGAATTCCCAAAATTTTAGAATGCTCAGAATGCACGTCGCGGACATTCAGAAAATGCTCTAATCCTGAAAATTCTGATTTAGACAAAAAAACAATACACTATGAAAAAACACCTATTCCCCGCCATGCTGACCCTCCTCCCGAGTATAGCCGGGCAAGCCCAATCCTGCGCATCACCCTCACCCACCAAAGCCAAATTGACAACTTTGCGGCCAACTACCCCGGCTGCACGATGATCGAAGGTGACCTGACTATTGATGAATCTGTTGGCGGCGGCAACATTTTTGACCTCAACGGCCTGAGCGTGCGGACAGAAGTGACCGGCAACCTGATCATTCGCGCAAATGAGCTGAGCAACAAGACCTACCGGCACCATTAAGGTGCCTCCTTGAAAGTTGGCAGCAGCGCGAAAAGGACTTGTATCGTTACGAACATAATATCTATCCCCATTAAATTTCATCCCCAGCTTTTTAGCATATTGAAATTGGCTCTTCTGGTCAAAAAAATA
>JBBQGV010000039.1:0-42731 GCA_038323375.1 Chitinophagales bacterium | reverse complement strand
AAGGCAAAAGGCAATAATTCCGCGAAATTGGCTGACTTCGAAAAGTCGTTCTGTTTGTTTTCAAAAATAACAGGTTTTATGAAATAAAATTGCCTTCCCGCTTAGCGGGACAAGTCTTGCGCTTTGCCTTTTGCCTCTTTACACAACCCCCTACCGCGATCATCGGGAAAAAACAGGAAGGTCTTCTATCAAACCGAGCCAATTGTGCTATAATTGTGTTGTTTTTTCCTGTTTACAAACAGACCAGCGCTATGCAAATCGTAACAGTTACCGACAAAAAATCGTGGCGTTTGTTCCATCAGGTACTTGACGCCGTCTATGCAGGCGATCCGAACTTTGTGCATCCACTTCAAAAAGAGATAGAAGGCATTTTTGATCCTGCGCACAATGGTTTGTTGCAACACGGCACAGCTTGCGTTTACGTACTCCTGGATGAAAACGGCAAGCCGGTAGGCAGAGCTGCCGCTTTTGTAGACCACGACGGCAATAAAAATGCAGTGCATCCAACAGGCGGCATCGGTTTTTTTGAGTGCGTCCCCAATGAGCAATACGCACGAGCACTCTTAGAATACGGGGAAGTTTTTCTGCGCAGGCAGGGTGTACACTTGGTGGACGCGCCGGTCAATTTTGGCCAACGCGACCGCTACTGGGGTCTGTTGGTGAAGGGATTTGTGCAGGCGATGCACCAGGAAAACTACAACCCTCCTTATTATCAAGCATTTTTTTTGCAAAATCACTACATCCCGTTTGAACAAATCCTAACCCTCAAAGGCGCAACCGCCGATATTCCTTTTGAACGGATGCGGGGGATTGCCCAACGCCTGAAAGAGCGCAATCAAATCGAGATCAAAGCATTGGATTTTAAGTACGTAGAAAACTTTGCACACGATTTTTGCGAAGTCTACAACGCGGCATTTGACAGTTTCGCCCACTTCAAACCGCTTGACCCGGCTCAGGTCGTGCAATTCATGAAAGAAGCGAAAGGGGTGGCCGACCCAGGATTGGCGTGCATTGCGTATTGGGAAGGGCAGCCAGCGGGGTTGATTGCCCTTGCGCCCGACATCAACCCGTTCATCCGCCACGCCAAAGGAAAGCTCAACTGGTGGACGATCCCGCTGTTTTTGCTCAAATACCGATTTGCAAAAACAAAAAATGCAAAAGGACTGGGCTTTGGCGTCCACGCAGATTACCGGTCGAAAGGCATCTTTCCGCTTTTGCTCGACTTTTTGTCCACCCCATACAATGTCAACACCTATCCTTATATGTATTTGGCGGGCATTCGCGGGCACAACCATGAGATCCAGAGCATGTATTCCAAAATGAACGTCAAAACTGACCGGGTTCACGTTGCGTTCAGGAAGGCTTTGGTCGCAGACGCACCGATAGAGCCATTCGAGTTTTTGGAGGTAAATGAACCCGTATGATAAAAACGGTCATTAAGGCTTGTTGGGTTGGTCTGGCCATTGTCTTTCTCACCGTATTGACCCAGATTGGCGGCGTTGTTTATTTGTTGCCCATGCTAACTTATCGGTTTGTAGATCGAAAACCCCATCTTAAAACCAGATTGAAATTAAGCAGTGCCAAAATCCGTTTCCACGGTTGCCAGGCGGTGCGGCATGACGATCATATACATGTTCAGTTGAGATGAAACAGTGTTGCTGACAAATTTATTTTGAAGAAAAAATTATCATTTTGCTAATAACGACGCTGTGGTTCGTGTTTTTTTTAGCCACCTTGATGCAGATTGCTTATTGGGCCTTTGGATTGTCAGGATTGGTTCGACACCCGGTAGCACAAAGGCTTGATACTGAACAACCCGGCGTCTCCATAATCATCTGCGCACGCAATGAAGCCGAAAATTTGAAAAAAAATCTTGGCCGGATACTAAATCAAAACTACCGTTCCTTTGAAGTTTTGGTCGTAGATGATCATTCTTCTGATAAAACTGCACAGATAGTTTTGGAATTTCAAAAAACACATCCTATCTTGCACCTACTTTCCGTAGAGGATGCTAATCTTCGTGGAAAGAAAACAGCTTTGAGCATAGGGATTGAACATTCCCGATTTGAAACCATACTTTTAACCGATGCGGATTGTGCGCCTGCAAGTCCCAATTGGTTAAACAAGATGCAAAGTCTCCTTCAGGGGGATATTCAAATCGGAATCGGTTACAGTCCTTATACAACACACCAAGGTCTTTTAAACGCCTTTATTCGTTTTGAGACTTCTTTTACGGCTATCCAGTACCTTTCCTTTGCAATTTATGGTTTGCCCTACATGGCTGTTGGGCGAAATTTAATTTACCGGAAATCTCTGTTTTTTCAGCAGGGAGGTTTTCGCAGCCACGCGCATGTCCTTTCCGGCGACGACGATCTTTTCGTTAATGGAGCGGCCAATGCCCAAAACACCGCTGTAACAATACATCCGGATACCTTCGTCTTTTCCGAGCCGAAGCGTACCTGGAGAGGCTACTACGACCAAAAGTCAAGACATCTGACCACAGGAAGGCATTATCGCTTCCGACATCGCATCGCATTGGGCGGGCTATCAGCCAGTCATGCGTTGCATTATGTCTGCGCGATTGCCCTGCTGACCTGTGGCGCGTTTGCACCAGTTGTATTATTCACCTGGCTGGCGCGAATGGGCGTAGTGCTTTTTGTTTACGGTAAATCTCTGCGGAAGTTACAAGATCCGGGTCTTTTGATCTGGGTTCCGCTGTTCGATGCTGTATATGTTTTGTACTATTTCCTGCTCGCGCCGGCTCTAATTGCCGGAAACGGGAAACAATGGAAGTAGTAGCAAGAACAACCCTCTCTGCACGGGCGATTCAAGATTATGATCTGGTTATTGATGCTATAAAAGGCGATCAAAAAGCGTACGGTATCCTCATGGATCGCTACCGGCATTCCATCTACAACCTGATGTTCAGGATGGTCAGCGATCGGGAAGACGCCAATGACCTTACCATAGAGGCTTTTGGCAAGGCTTTTGTAAAACTGCCCAGCTACGTGCCACGATATGCCTTTAGTACCTGGCTATTCAAAATCGCCATCAACAATTGCATAGACTATATTCGCAAAAAGCGCCCGCACGTGATGTCCATTGACGATCCGGTGGAACCAGACAGTGAGCAGGACTACACGGCCAGCATCCGCGCGCGCGCCCTCAATCCGGAAGAGCAGATCATCCGGGTGCAACGCGAAACGCTCATGCGTTGTGCGGTTGCCCGCCTCAGCTCACAGTACCGGCTCATGATTGAGTTGCGCTATTACGAAGAAATGAGCTATGATGAAATCGCTTGTCAACTCAATATTCCGCTCGGCACCGTAAAGGCGCAGCTTTATCGCGCCAAAGAATTGCTCTACGACATGCTGCGCCAGCCGGGCGCGAGCGCTTACCTCGAAACTACACGCCGCAGAGTGGCGGTTGGGGCAGAGTAAGGCCTAAATATTAGGATGCAGGCACAAAGGCCACACAGTGATTTCATCACTATGTGGCTTTCGTGTTTTTATAAAATATTATTCTGGCTTACACGAAACGTCACTCCGCCACTATGTTTTTTGCTCATCTACAAGCATTTAATAGAACTTGTTGGACAAAAAACAAATTTACAGTAGATTTGCCGCCTTTAAACGGAAAGCCTGTCGGGGGTAGGCGGATGCTGAGGGTCCCATAGGCGAGTTTAGTTTTAAACAAGTTTCAATTTAAAACCAGAGCAAATCATGGGTCAAAACATTATCTACGCAATTCCAGTCTTAGGCGTCATAGGATTGGTATACACTTTTTGGCGATCTTCCTGGGTCGCAAAAAAGGAAGTAGGCACCGAGCGCATGGCGCGTATCGCTGATGCCATCGCTACAGGCGCAATGGCATTTCTGAAAGCGGAATACCGCGTATTGGCTGTCTTTGTTGTAGCTGTGGCGGCCTTGCTGGCTTTCACCGCTAACGCCAAAGAATCCTCTCCTTTAGTCGGCTTGTCCTTCGTTTTGGGTGCCTTTTCTTCAGCCTTAGCAGGCTATATTGGAATGCGCGTGGCTACCAAGGCCAACGTTCGCACCACCAACGCTGCGCGCACCAGCCTTGGCAAAGCCCTCGAAATCGCTTTTGCAGGCGGTTCTGTCATGGGGATGGGCGTGGTTGGCTTGGGCGTACTGGGCTTAGGCACGCTGTTCATTGTTTACGGTGAGATGTTTGGAACCGGCGATTACGCCAGCGTTAACCGCGTGGTGACGATCATCACCGGCTTTTCTTTCGGCGCTTCTTCCATTGCTTTGTTTGCCCGTGTTGGCGGCGGTATTTATACCAAAGCTGCCGATGTTGGCGCTGACCTCGTAGGCAAAGTGGAAGCCGGCATCCCGGAAGACCACCCCTTGAACCCGGCTACCATTGCGGATAACGTCGGCGATAACGTCGGCGACGTTGCCGGTATGGGCGCAGACTTGTTTGAATCTTATGTCGGCTCCATCGTTTCTACGATGGTGTTGGGCGCTGTATTTATGGCAGGAACCGCTTTTAGTGACAACTTCAATGGTTTGTCAGCAGTATTGCTGCCGCTGGCGTTGGCGGGTGTTGGTATTCTTACCTCCATCATCGGTACATTCTTTGTTCGGGTGAAAGAAGGCGGCGATCCACAAAGGGCGCTCAACATCGGCGAGTTTGGTTCTTCGATCCTGATGATCATTCTTTCCTGGTTCATCATTACCGGAATGTTGCCGGCTTCGTGGACATTTGATGACAAACTTTACGGAGTTACCCGGGAAATGACCGCTGTAAATGTATTTTATGCAACCATCGTTGGCCTTGTTGCCGGTTTGCTGGTGGGCCTGATCACCGAATACTACACCGGTACCGGCAAAAAGCCGGTAATGAGCATCGTGCGCCAGTCTTCTACGGGAGCAGCAACCAACATCATCGCTGGTTTGGGTGTAGGCATGATGTCTACGGCATTGCCGATTCTCGTCCTTGCAGTAAGCATCGTTCTGGCCTTCCATTTTGCAGGTTTATACGGTATTGCCATTGCAGCCGTAGGGATGCTTTCCAACCTGGGTATTCAGTTGGCGGTTGACGCTTACGGGCCGATCTCCGACAACGCAGGCGGCATTGCAGAAATGAGCGATTTACCGAAAGAAGTGCGCAAACGCACCGATAAATTAGACGCAGTAGGCAATACGACAGCGGCCATTGGCAAAGGTTTTGCCATCGCTTCTGCGGCATTGACTGCATTGGCTTTGTTCGGCGCCTATATGACTTCAGCAAATATTTCTACGATTGACATCTCCAAAGCTACGGTGATGGCTGGCCTCCTGGTAGGGGGCATGTTGCCGTTCGTATTTTCTGCATTAGCCATGCAGGCGGTAGGTCGTGCGGCCATGGCTATGATTGAGGAAGTGCGCCGCCAGTTCAGTGAAATTCCTGCCTTAAAAGCTGCCCTGGAAGTCATGCGCCGCAACGGCGATACAGAACGAACCGGGTGGAGCAAAGCAGACCAAGACACTTTCGACGCAGCCGATGGCAAAGCGGAATACGGCAAGTGTGTAGAAATCTCCACCAAAGCAGCCCTCCGCGAGATGGTATTGCCTGGCTTGCTTGCGGTAACAGCTCCGGTCGCTGTTGGCTTCGGCGGCGGCGCTGAAATGCTCGGCGGTTTGCTGGCAGGCGTTACGGTTGTCGGTGTACTGATGGCTATTTTCCAATCCAACGCCGGTGGCGCTTGGGACAATGCCAAAAAGACGTTTGAAGAAGGCGTTGAAATCAACGGCCAAATGTACTACAAAGGCTCCGACCCGCACAAAGCGGCAGTGGTTGGCGATACGGTAGGCGATCCGTTTAAGGATACTTCCGGCCCTTCGCTGAACATCCTGCTGAAATTGATGTCGGTGGTGGCCTTGGTCATCGCACCGTTGCTGTAACAGCACTCAAAGGAAGGCTTAAACCAATAAGGTTTTAAAAACTTTATTGGTTTGCCGCACAGTGAGGCTGCCTCAAAAGGTAAATTTTGCTATTTGCCTTTGAGGCAGCCTCCTGTCATTTCAGACCTTAGGAGAATAAAATATTTGCCTTACATTTAGGTTATGAAAAATGCCTGGTTCAAACTTCGGGCTGAATTGCAGGGCAGCCTTCACGACGACGAACTCCTGCGCGTGTTGTATGCCACCGATGGTTCCATCTATCGGGAGTTGCCGCTTGCCGTAGCGTATCCTATGCATCGCGGGGATATTCAAACCCTGGTGCGTTTTGCGAATGAACACCAGATTTCGCTCATTCCCCGCACGGCAGGAACTTCACTTGCCGGGCAATGCGTAGGAAGCGGGATCGTCGTGGACTCCTCCCGGCACATGAATACCATCATCGAAGTGAATCGGAAAGAACGCTGGGTGCGCGTTCAACCCGGCGTCATCCGCGACGAACTGAATGCCTTCCTGAAGCCGCATGGCCTGTTTTTTGGCCCGAATACCTCCACCGCCAACCGGTGTATGATCGGCGGGATGACGGGCAACAACTCTTGCGGGACCACATCCATCAAATACGGCACGACCCGGGATCATGTGCTGGAATTGAAAACGATCCTTAGCGACGGCTCGGAAGCAGTCTTCAGCCCGCTTTCGCGCGAAGCATTTTTTCAAAAACAACAAGGGAACAAACTCGAAAACCGGCTGTATCGCCAGATAAACGAAGCACTGAGCTTACCGGAACGCAGGCAGACCATCGCTGAAAATTATCCCAAACCTTCCATCCATCGCCGGAATACGGGCTATGCCATTGACGTGCTGATGCAGTCGGAGGTTTTTTCGGAGGGCGGCGAAGCTTTCAATTTTTGTAAACTCTTGTGTGGTTCCGAAGGTACGCTGGCTTTTACCACTGAAATTAAACTTGACCTTGATTTGTTGCCTCCTGCGCAAGAAGTGTTGGTTTGCGCCCATTTTGCCACGCTCGACGAGGCTTTGCAGGGAACGCTCATCGCCATGCGCCACGCCCCTTATGGCTGCGAATTGATGGATAAATTCATCATGGATTGCACCAAAGAAAACCGGGAACAACAAAAAAATCGGTTTTTCCTTGAAGGTGACCCGGGTGCCATCCTCATCATCGAATTTCGCGCCACGACGCAGGAAGAAGCATCGGGGCTTGCAGCCGCCATGATCCACGATTTGCAGCAAGCAGGGTTTGGTTATGCCTTTCCAAAAATCTATCCCCCCGATACGAGCAGGGTTTGGGCGTTGCGGGCTGCCGGATTCGGGGTGTTGTCCCATGTAAAAGGGGATGCAAAACCCTTAGAATTCGTTGAAGACACGGCTGTGGCGCTCGAAGACTTACCTGCCTATATTGCAGAATTTCGGGCTTTGATGGCTGAATTTGGGCAACAAGCCGTTTATTATGCCCATGCCGGCGCGGGGGAGTTACACCTGCGGCCGACCGTAAACTTGAAAACCAGGGAAGGTGTACAACAATTGCGGGAGATCGCGACAGCTTCGGCTAAGTTGGTCAAAAAATACCAGGGGTCGCTGAGCGGCGAACACGGCGACGGGCGGGTGCGAGGCGAATTTATCCCCCTGATGATTGGCGACGACAACTACGCTTTGCTGCAACGCATCAAACAAACCTGGGATCCGAAAAACCTGCTCAACCCGGGCAAAATCGTGAATGCGCCGCCCATGGATGAATCCCTGCGCTATTTGCAGGACGTTCCTGCGCCGAAAATTGACACCATTTTTGACTTTTCCGAATCGGGCGGCATCTTAAAAATGGCTGAGAAGTGCAGCGGGTCGGGGGATTGCCGCAAATTGGCCCATGTCAGCGGCGGGGTTATGTGCCCATCCTACATGGCTACCCGAAATGAAAAAGATACCACCCGCGCACGAGCCAACACCCTGCGCGAGTTTTTGACCCGCAGCGAAAACGGCGAAAACCGGTTTGCGCACGAAGCGTTGCACGAAGTGATGGACCTTTGTCTGTCCTGCAAGGGTTGTACCTCGGAATGCCCGTCCAATGTGGACATGTCTACTTTAAAAGCCGAATTTTTACATCAATATTACCAATCAAAAGGCGTGCCGATACGTGCCCGGGTATTTGGCAATATTGGCCGCATCAATGCCTTAGCGTCACGGATTCCGGCACTTTCCAATTTTGTGCTGGGCAATGCAATAACCGGGGGTATTCTCAAGCGCTTGCTGGGCATAGCGCCGCAACGCTCCCTGCCTCCGGTGCAAAGATCCCTGCGCTCGTGGTATCGGAAAAAGTTTGGAAAGATTGTTGGTGGAAACGCGAACGCCGGCTCGCCTAAAGGCGTGCTTTATTTCTTTTGTGATGAATTCACCAACTACAACGATACTGTTGTCGGTGTAAAAGCCATTGAATTATTGATGCGCTTAGGGTATGACGTGCGGATGCCGGAACACCCGCCCAGCGGTCGGGCACAATTGTCAAAAGGTTTGTTGAAAGAAGCGCAGGCCCTGGCGCAGCAAAACGTGACAATTTTTAAAACCCTTATTTCTGAAGACACGCCACTCATCGGCATAGAGCCGTCAGCCATCCTTAGCTTCCGCGACGAATACCCCAAATTAGTGGCACCCGAAGACCGGGAAGCTGCAAAAGCATTGGGCAAAAACGCCTTGCTTTTTGAAGAATTCATTTTGCGTGAAGCTGAAAAAGGGAACATCAGCGCTGATCAGTTTACTAGCGAAACGCGCCTCATCCACCTGCACGGGCATTGCCACCAAAAGGCGCTGGCCGATGTACGCGCTTCTGCCTGGGCGTTGGCACTGCCCCGCAATTACCAGGTAGAAATCATCCCCTCCGGGTGCTGCGGCATGGCCGGGTCTTTCGGCTATGAAGCAGAACACTACCAGGTGAGTATGCAGATTGGCAGTTTGGTGTTGTTTCCCGCCATCCAAAAATTAGTGGCGGAAGTCACCATTGCCGCGCCTGGCACGAGCTGCCGGCACCAGATTTCAGACGGCACTGGCCGGCAGGCGTTGCACCCTGCTGAAGTGCTATGGGAGGCGTTGATGTAGACGTATTCCCGTGTAGCCCATTAAATTAGCCAGGGAAAACGACAAAAGTGCCCATCTAATAATGTCATGCAGCGAACAATTTTGAAGGTAATTCATGACACTCAATCGGATTAATCTTTTGATTTACAAAAGTTTAAGTTTTTTTTGTTTTATAAAAACATTATAAATAAGCATGGGTAGTTATAATCTACCCCTCAAAAAACATAAATTATCATTAATCTTGTGCTTTTAAAATCAAGGATAAAGAACAGTGTACCTGCCTAATGAATCGTATAGCCTGATTGCGCTTGTTTTGATTCCATGATTTTCCAGGATTTAATTTTTGTCTCAGTTTTCAAAACAATCTCATATCTCACCGCTTAAATTTATCATTATGCGTAAAGTACTTCTACTTGTTGTTGGTCTTCTTCCTGTATTTGCCTGGGGGCAGGCCCAGCGTACGGTGCTCATTGAGCATTTTACGAATGCTTCCTGTGGCCCATGTGCAGCACAAAACCCTGATTTTCATGCCTTGTTGAGCGACAATACCACCAATGTTGTTGCCATTAAATACCAGGCACCATTTCCGGGATATGACCCGATGAATGAGGCTAATCCGACTCAGGTTGATACCCGGAGCACCTATTACAACCTTAGTGGCGTACCTACTGCCTGGATTGACGGCGTTCTGCCGGGCGACATCTATGGCGGCGGCATTGGCGATTGGGACGTTGCCGGCGGCGGCTACGAAGGCGGCCCTTACGGCTACAACCAAGCTGTTTTGGCCTATGCAGCCGGTTTGTCTACTCCAATTACCATTGATCTGACGCACAGCCTTAATGCTACGCTTGACGAAATCACCATTACAGCCGTGGTTACCAATTTAGACACGGTGGCTTTCACCGTGGCAGCAGGACGTTTCCATGTTGTGCTTGTTGAAAAAGAAGTTAAGTACTTTGAGGCCCCGGGCAGCAACGGCGAAACTATTTTTCACAATGTGATGCGTCGCATGTATCCTGGCGATACGGGATCTGCACTGAACACGATCGCTGCAGGCGAAAGCGTTACGTTTACCTTTACGGAACCCCTTCCAACGTATATTGCCGACAAACGTGAAATCGGCGTTATCGCTTTTTATCAGGATAATGCCACTCAGTCTGTTTACCAGGCAGCTTACAGCCAACCACAACCCATTGCCAATGCATTGGATGCGTCCTTCGGTGGCAACCTCACGGTAGACCCTGTAGGTCTTTGCGGTGCCACGATTGTACCGGTTGCTTCCATCACAAACAATGGCGAAGCAGAAATCACCAGCCTTGAAATTGGACTCGCGGTTAACGGAACACCCGTAGCAATCGAAAGCTGGACCGGTACATTGGCTGCTGGCGCTTCAGAAACAATCACTTTTGACGAATTTGCATTGAGCGGCACTTCGAGTGTCACTTTTGTGATTCTAAATGTTAATGGAGAAGAAACGGATCTTAACCAATTGAACAACGTATCCCCATCTGAAAATTATTCTGCAATTTCGGACGAAGTGTACGGCACCGATTTGAATGAAGACAATGAGGATTATGACGGCACATACCCAACGATCGCGGTCATCGAAGAGCCGATCCCCGATGGCGAATTTGGCTCCGGTACATTCCAGTCACTGAGGAGAAACCAACTGACCGGCTCTGCCGGCGACCCGGTTGGTGGCTATGGTCTGAGTGAACGTTCGCTTTTTGTCAATTTCTACCAGTGGAACCCGGCGGGTGCTGTTAATGATTTTGGAACCATGACGTATCCGAAATTAGATTTCAGCAATACAACCAATGGCTACTTGAAGTTTGACCGTTCGCATGCCCGCTATCAGGGCTCCAGTGACCGCCTTCAAATTTTGGCATCTCCTGATTGCGGTGCCACCTGGACTATTGTTTACAACAAAGCCGCCGCCGCATTGGCTACCCGCCCGGATCAGGATGCTTTCTTCCTTCCACCTACAAACGGTTGGGTGACCGACTCGGTCAGCCTCAGCGCTTTCGACGGCACGCCTGAATTGAACATTCAGTTCAAAGCGCTTTCCAACTGGGGCAACAACCTGTACATTGACAACATCAACGTATCGGGTCTCATTGTCGGCACGCAGGATCTGGAAGATTTGCTGGCTGGTAAAGTTGCCGTTTTCCCAAACCCGGCAAGCACGGTTGTAAACATCGAATTTGAATTGGTAGCTGCTACTGCAGTAACGATTGAAATTTTGAACGTGAACGGCCAGTTGGTTGAAACGCTTGACCAAAACCGCGATTACACGGCAGGTCAGTACATTCGCACTTGGAACCCGGAAAATGCCGGTGTTTACATGGCACGTATCCGCACGGCACTGGGTGAGTCTACTCAGCGCATCGTTGTGGGCCGCTAATCGTTAGATTATAACGAGAACCTATACAAAATGGGTCGCCACTCAAGTTGTTGGCGGCCCATTTTGTTGTTTTGGAAGTCCGCTTACCGACCAGATTGCAAATTTCTCACAGACATAACGTGCGCTTGCTTATTTTTGCAGCGCAAAATTGTTTTCAACTCATTTATAATCAGTCATAATTTCAGAATATGAAAAAATGCTTACTCCTGTTTGGCTTGTTTTTTTCGGCACAGAGCTTTTTTGCCCAAAGCTCAACAATGGTTATTAACCCTAACCCGGTCGTAACGAATGGTATTGCTGCATCCGATTTCGAAGGGGTTGGCCATGCGGAAGCGATCAATAATAGCAATAATACGCTTCAGGTGCGCTGGACTCGTAAAGTTATCAGCATCACAGAAGGCTGGCAAAGCGCCATTTGCGATAAAAACCAGTGCTTTTTCCCTTCAGTCAGTTCCCAGCCATTTGAGTTTTTGCCCAACGAGGCAGCTCGTTTAGACGTCCACGTTTATCCCAATGATTTTGTGGGTGCTGCGGTCATTGAGGTGACCTTAGTCAATACGCAAGATACGACACAGTCTGTCACCGGGGTTTACTTTTTTAACCAGGTGCCGAACGGAACGGTGGATGCCAGTTTCCAGGCGGTAAAAGTATACCCCAACCCGACTCAGGGTCTTTTTACGATCTCGGACGCAGATCAGGTGGAGCGGGTTGACATCTTCGATCTGGCTGGCCGCACGGTAAAACAATTCCAATACGGCGGGGGGCAGTGGTATTCCATCAGCGATTTACCGCAAGGATCTTATATCGTGCGATTGCTGGGAGGAACCGGCCAAACACTTGTCACCCGGTTGATGAACAAAGAATAGGGGAAATTTCAATATTCCCCTCCTGCGCCTCCGCCGCCAAAATCGCCTCCGCCGAAAGTTTCTTTTGGCGCTTCCGGCTTACCCGTTGGCGCTGCGATGAATTGTTGGATGAGCTGCGCTTCGATTTCCTGAAGCAATTCCGCTTCTGCACCCGATTCATAGGTAAAGGCGCCCGGATTTTTGCGCAGGTAATTGATTAAAAAATAAGCGGCTACAAAAACAACAGCTCCAATGATTGTGCAGACCCAGGCCAAAGGCATAACGTGGTGATAGTGCCGGAAAGTAAATACCGATACGGCTACCGCAAGGATGCCAATGTCTAAAAGCAGGCGGTCTTTCAGGCGGAGACCCAGCGCGAGGTATAACACCGGCACGCCAAAAGTAAAGCTCCAAAAAAACCAGCCAATGGGCGGTTGGGGCAGATTAAACTGATCTGCCCCAACCTGCTGCACCACAAAATAATTGCCACTGGCGTAAAAAGTGGGCAGGCACAGCAACTCCACGATCACAAAAATCCCCTGCCAATGCCGCCATGCCACGCGTTGTTGGGCTTTCCGCACCCACCACCATACTGTTGCTGAAAACGCCATGCCTGAAAAAGGAAGGAGGTACAGCGCCAGCTTGGGAATTTCGTTCACCGTCAGCAAAATAATAAGGAGGGTACATCCAAAGGCCGCTGCCGCCATTAGCCGGTCGAGGTAGCGGATGCTGCCGGCAACCAAAAAAGGCAAGGCCACCCAACAATAAACCACCGGCTCGGCCCAGGACGGGAAAGAAGCATATATACTCCCGAGGAAGGTTGAAGTCGCTACATAGAGCAGCATATCGTCGAGGCCGCTTCCGTAATGGTGCAGCGAACGGATGATCCACAATTCCAGCAGGACAATCCAAATCACGGCCCAAAAAAGGCCAAATGCGGTAAGCCCCGCCTCAGAATCAAGCATCCCGGTTAAGGCAAAAAGCCCCATCACCGCATACATCAGAATCAGACAAAAAATGCCCAAACCAATGCGGATGAAAAGGTTTGGCGAATAAAAAGGCGCAGGTTTTTGTTCCTGCAACGCCACCAATTGTTCATTGGAAAGCAAGCCGTTTTTATGCCAGCTGTGGGCAGTAGTTCTAATGAGGAGGGCATCTAACCATTCGCGGTTGTAAGCAATCATGGCGCGACTTTTTTGATGAAACGTTTGTAGTTCGTCAGGAAGAGAATGACCCCGATGCAGGAAAAGAAAAAATAAAATAAGTAGAACTCAGTCTCAAATCCTTGCATGTTGTTGAGGATCAAATACGTAACACCGATGTACCCGTACAAGACCGCCACGGTCAGAAAATAAAACGAACCGCGGGTGCGCGCGTACCAAAGGAAAAAGCCGACAGTTATGCACAACAGCGGGAAATAAATCAGGGATAAATCCAGCGCGATCATGCCGGCAAGGCACGCGATCATACCGATGTGAACGCCAAAATTGAGATAGGTCAGGGAAAAATGCTTTTTGATGTCCAAACGTTCGCCCAGGAAAGTCACCAGACACATAAAAGCGCCAAAAGCGATGCCCGTGTTCGTGATGGTATGGCTGTTGAAATCATTTTTTGTCAGCAAATCCTGAGGCGTCAGGGTTATCCCTACCCAGGACGCCATCGCTGTGATGCCCAGGGAAAGTACGCCTCGGTTGTCGAAAACATAAGCCAGCCACAAAAACAGCACCATTGGGATGAAGGTAACCAGGCCATAGCGCTCGCCAAAAAGCTGATACTGGAATTGCAGATATCCTTCCATGACTAAGAACATCAAACAACCCAACAGCAGAATATAATCGAAATAGGGCGTCGCGCTTTCCACAGGACCGGTTGAAAAAGGCTTCCGGTGCCTGAAAGCATACCCAAAACACGCTGCGCTGATGACGCCGATGAAAGCGATGATGGCCATGTGGCCGATGTGGTCAATATTGTCGTAAATGAGGTAACCCAATCCGGCGTTGAGCAGCAAAACGCCGAAGTAGAGCAGGGTTTTCAGCTCCCAATGCAACGAAAATGCCTTTTGTGCTTCAAACCGCCGGATCTTTTCGGCGGCTTCGGGCTCAAGCGAGGCTTGTTGCAACAAATGTTCCAGCATACGTTTTTCGTTTTTCTGCTTCAAATGTAGTGCAATAACTTGATTCAACGATGGGGAGTATTTCAAGATCAGATAGTTCTTATCTTTGACAGGTGTCTTATACAAATCACCTAAGTCCTTACGGTCATGAATAAAACCTTTTCCTTTTCTTTTTCCCTTTGTCTGGCTTGTTTTTTGTCGGCCTGCGCGCCAAAAGAAACTACAAAACCCGCAGTACAGTACAGCATTGAGCAGTTTTACAAAAACGAAAACATTGGCGGAGGCGCTTTTTCACCCGATGGCACCAAGTTGCTTTTCCACAGCAACAAATCGGGCATCTACAACCTCTACGAAGTGGCTGTGGTTTCCGGCGAACAGCGTCAGGTGACTACGTCCGACAAAGAATCTTTTTTTTCTGTGGGATACGTTCCTGGCACAACCGACATGGTGTATGCTGCCGATCAGGGCGGCAACGAAATCAACCACCTCTACCTGCTTTCCTCCGATGGAACGACCCGGGATTTGACGCCCGGCAAAGAAGAAGTGGCCAATTTTATGGGCTGGAGTAAAGACAAAACGCACTTGTTTTATGGTTCTAACAAGCGCAATCCCCAGTTTTTTGATTTGTATAAAATGAAAATCGGGGAATGGCAACCCATGCTGGTTTACCAAAACAACGACGGGTTGGATGTTGCCGCCATCAACAAAGACGGACAACTGCTGGCCCTGACCAAGACCATCACGACCACCGAAAATCAGATGTTCCTCTACACCGTGGCCACCAAAGCAATGAAGGAAATTTCCGACCCTGCCGACCCTGGAAGTTACGCGCCTAACGGGTTCAGCCTTGACGGCAAATCGCTCGACTACACCACGGATGTGGATAAGGAGTTTGCCTATTTAGTGCGGTACGACCTCGCTACAGGTACGCGCAAAACCCTGTTTGAAACCAATTGGGATGTGATGTACGCTTACGACAGCGAAAATGAAAAATACCGCGTCATTGCGGTAAATGAAGACGGCAAAAACAGCCTCACAGTGCTGGAAAATGCAACCGGCAAAAAAGTAGATTTTCCGGCCATCCCGGACGGCGACATCGCAGCAGTAGAGATTTCGCAAGATGAAACGAAGATGCGCCTTTCTGTGGGATCGTCCAGCTCGCCAAACAACCTCTATCTCTACAATTTTGCAGACGGCAGCCAGAAAAAGCTCACCAATGCGCTCAATCCGGAAATTGCGCCCGAAGAGCTGGTTACGGGCGAAGTGGTGCGTTTCAAATCCTTTGACGGACTGGAAGTCCCAGCCATTTATTACAAACCTAAAGGTGCCACAGCGGGTCAGAAAGTCCCGGCGTTGGTGTGGGTACACGGTGGCCCCGGCGGACAATCCCGGCTGGGTTATTTCGCACTCGTTCAATACCTCGTAAACCACGGCTATGCAATTCTGGCGGTCAACAACCGGGGCAGCAGCGGCTACGGCAAGTCTTTCTTTAAAATGGACGACCAAAACCACGGCGACAAAGACTTGAAAGACTGCATCTGGGGCAAAAAATGGTTGCAGGAGCAAAACTACATTGATGCAGAAAAAATCGGCATCATCGGCGGCTCTTACGGTGGCTACATGACGATGGCAGCCCTGACCTTCGCCCCCGACGAATTCGAGGTGGGCGTCAATATTTTCGGGGTCACCAACTGGCTGCGCACCCTAAAATCCATTCCACCCTACTGGGAATCTTTCCGCGATGCCCTTTACACGGAAATGGGCGACCCTTACAGCGCAGATTCGGTTCGGTTGCACCAGATTTCGCCGCTTTTCCACGCCAGGCAAGTAAAAAAACCGCTCATGGTGCTCCAGGGTGCCAACGATCCCCGCGTGTTGCAGGTGGAATCGGATGAAATCGTGGAAGCTGTGAAAAAGAATGGCGTCACCGTAGACTATGTCATTTTCCCCGACGAAGGCCATGGCTTTGTGAAAAAAGAAAACGAAATTCTCGGCTACAGCAAAATCCTGACTTTTTTGGATACGCATTTGAAAAATGCGAAGAAGGAGATGAAAGATTAAGCGGCCTTGAGGTGGTTGGTACCGCTGAACTCCGATTCAGCGGTACGACAACTCAAAAACTTCCCCCTTCACTAACCTCACCTGCCCGCCCGAAGCCACCAGTCGAATCTTGTTGTAATCCTCATTCGGGAAAAAGACCTCCGTCATGGCCGTAGCGCCGTTATCGGCGAACAATTCAGCGGAGGCGCGGTCGAAGAAAAGGTGGAGTTTGATCGGCCCATGATCAGAAATGCGCGGGGCGGTGTGGACGCTTTTGGCGAAAGCCTCAGAAAAAGCCGTTTTGCCCGAGCGGGTGCGATCGCTGAAGAATTGTCGTTTTGCAGCCTCGTAGCCGATGCGGTAGACTTCGCCTTTGCTGTTGCTCCCTTCGATGGCAAACGTGGCCCCCGGCGTTGGTTCGATCTCAAGAATCAGCTCTAATTGTTTAGGCGAAAGGCCAGGTAATTCTAAAGCGCCGTCTATCGTTTGGGCGGCGAGGGTGGTCTTTTTGCCGCGCAGGGTTTCCAATTCTTTCACCGGTTCGCTGAACAGGCGCAAGCCCGCAGGTGTTTTACGCAGGGTCAGCGTACGCGGGAGGGTCATGGCGCTACGCCAGGTTTCGGTGGGCACGACCTGGGCGTAATCCCAGTTGCTCATCCAGCCCATAAAAAGGCGGCGGCCATCCGCAGCGGGCACATCCGACCAGGTGACCCCTGCATAGTTGTCGCGGCCATAATCGAGCCAGACCGCTCGCCCACTGCCTTCCGGGGCAATGGAAGCCAGGAAATCGGGGTCAGGAACAAACTGTTTGCCGTCGAAATTTCCCACAAAATACTGCGTGCCGCTGCCGCCGTTCGGGCCGCCTGGATTCAGGCTTTTCAGCAAAATCCAGCGTTGCTTCTGCGTGCCTTCGATGGCGATGGGGAAGAGGTCGGGGCATTCCCAAACCCCGCCGTGCGCGCCCCAGGTTTTGCCAAAATCGCTCAGGTGCGCCCAGCTTTTCAGATCGGGCGACCCCCAAAACTGGGTATGATCGCCTACCGCCAGCGCCATCAGCCATTGTTTGCTGCCGGCGTCCCAGACCACTTTCGGGTCGCGGAAATCGCGGAAGCTTGGATGGGAGTTGGGCATAACCGGGTTGCCAGGGTATTTTGTCCAGATACGGCCTTTGTCGTTGCTGTACGCGATGCTTTGGTATTGCCAGGGCAACTTGCTTTGTTTTTCGGCGGGCATATTGTGGTGCGTAAAAATCGCCACCAAGGGCGGTTGTCCGTTTTGGCCAAAGCCGCTCGTGTTGTTCCAATCCACCACTGCGCTGCCCGAAAAAATCAGACCCAGCGAATCCGGGTAGAGCGCAATCGGAAGGTGCTCCCAGCGCACCAAATCTTTGCTTACGGCGTGCCCCCAGTGCATGGGGCCCCATACGGTGCTGTCGGGGTAGTATTGGTAAAAAAGGTGATATTCGCCCTCGTAGTAGACCATGCCGTTCGGGTCGTTCATCCACTTTTCCTGCGGCGAAAAATGGAAAGCCGGGCGGTGGGGTTCGGTGGAAGGTAGCCTTGGTTGTGGCGGATTGCAATACCAGAAACTCAACAATATCAATACTAAGAAGGAGAAACGAATAAATATCATGGCTGGTTCTTGTTTTATTGGTTTTGACGCCGAACGGCGTTCAGTGGTAAAGCATCACCTCGTCAGCCGCCGTTCCAATTCCTCCAGCGACACCCCTTTCGTTTCAGGCATAATCCGCCACACGAAAAGGAGTTGGAACACCATCATCACGGCGAAAAAGGCAAAAACCGGCCCGCCGCCAAAATGGCTGGCTACGATGGGAAAGGTTGCTGAAATGATCGCTGCCAGTACCCAATGGATGGAACAACCGAACGATTGGCCATAAGCGCGCACCTCGTTGGGAAAAACTTCGGCGATGAAAACCCAAATGACCGCGCCCTGTCCCACAGCGTGCGAAGCGATGAATACAAACAACCACAACGGCACCATGATACCGCTGAAAGATTCCGTAAAAAAAGCGAAAGCCACGGCGGCTAAGGAAACAATATAGCCGATGCTGCCGATATACATCAGAAAACGCCGCCCCATCTTGTCAATCAGCGCCAGGCCCAGCATGGTAAAAACAAGGTTGACCACCCCAATGCCTGCGGAAGAGAGCAGTGCCGCGTCGTGGCCCATACCCGTCATTTTGAAAATGCGCGGGGCGTAGTAAATCACGGCGTTGATGCCTGAAACCTGGTTGAAAAAAGCGATCAGGAAAGCCAGCAGGATCGGGAATTTAAATTTACCGGAAATGAAGGTGCTCCAGTGAGAAGCGCTGCCGGGTTCTTTAACGTGGATGGACGCAACTGCCTCGTCTGCGGAGGCCGGATCGGCAATTCGCAGGATGCGGCGGGCTTCTTCCACCTGCCCTTTATTGGTGATGAGCCAGCGCGGGCTTTCCGGCACAAAGAGGATCATGATCGTATACAAAACGGCCGGAAAAACCTCCATGCCCAGCATCCAGCGCCAGCCTTCGCCTTCGCCGCTGCCGATGAGGTAATTGGAGAAATAAGCCATCAAAATGCCCAGCACCAGATTGAACTGGAACATGGCCGTGAGCCGGCCGCGTTTTGCTGCGGGCGCGATTTCGGAGATGTACATCGGTGCAGCGACAGAGGAAGCGCCAACACCCAATCCGCCGATGAACCGGAAAAACATAAGCCACCAGACATCCGGTGCCAGCGCAGAGCCTGCGGCGGAAACCAAGTACAGGATAGCAATCCAGAACAGCGTTTTTTTGCGCCCGATGCGATCCGTTGGAATGCCGCCGAACAAGGCGCCGATTACCGTGCCATACAACGCCATGGCAACCATTTGCCCCAGCACCAGGTCGCTCAAGCCCCATTGTTGCTGGATGGCCTGTTCTCCGCCGGAAATTACGGCGGTATCAAATCCGAACAGGAAGCCTCCCAAGGAAACCGTAAAAGACCATAGTAAAAGTTGGTATCGTTTCATTTTTCAAAATTAAGCAGTAAATTTAATAGAAAAAACCGCAATTTATTTCTGCCCGTTTTGCTTTGTGTGAAATTTACGGGAAGTTTTTTAAAGCGCTGATCTTAACCCAAACAAAAACGCATAAGCAAACAGGCCGGCAACCATTTACCCTTCAAAATTGTACAAAACAGTATGCTGGGGCACCCCTCCCGCATAGGCCCAAAATATTCAGCTTTTTTCTTTCTATTTCATGTTGTTCGAGGTACTTTTGTAATTAAACAAAAGCTCAAGACCGTGATCAAAGCAGTAATAGTAGAAGATGAGATTAATGGCGTAAACAACCTCAAAAATCAACTCGCAAAACACTGCGAAGAAGTTGAGGTGATTGGCGTCGCCCATAATGTAGAAGCTGGCCTGGATTTGCTGAGCGATCCGACCATCAAACCTGATGTCGCTTTTTTAGATATTAACCTGCCGGACGGACTGGTTTTTCAAATGCTGAATGAACTCAGACCCATCAACTTTGAGATTATTTTCGTCACTTCGTACAACGAATATGCGATGAAAGCCTGCGAGTATAGCTCGATTGGCTACGTCACCAAACCCATTGATCCGGATCAGCTAAAAGAAGCGGTTTCGCGCATCCGGCCTCGTCGCGACAATATGATTGAAAAGCGCTTAGATGTTTTCGGCAATGTCTACAACAACCCGAATGCTTTCAGCAAAATGAGTATTTCTGCCTTGGACGGTGTTTATTTCGTCAACATCAAAGAAATTATCCGGCTGGAAGCGGAAGATAATTACACCCATATTTTTCTTCAAAATGGCGAGCGCATCACGGCTTCCAAGACCATTAAGTCGTATGAAGATATGCTGGCGCCTTTCAGTTTCTACCGGGTTCACAAGCGCCACGTCATCAACCTGAATTTTATGAGAAAATTCGTAAAAGGCGATGGCGGCTACCTGATTATGGATGACGGAATCAAAATTGAAGTGTCGCGCAGGCGGCGTCCAATTTTTATGGAGCAGATGAAACGGCTGCTGGAAGGTGTCTGATCAGGCTCAATCCCTTACCTGATCTACATTTGCGGAATAAAAAAATATGTGCCGGCAGTGTTAAAGTGTGTGGAGGCGCAAACATTATTGCCTACCTTTACCTTCGAATTCATACATTCCAACACCCTTTTAATTTAGTCAAAAACTAGGCAGTTATGGGAAAACCACCTAAGAAGTCTTTGGAAGATCTGAAAAAAGATGCCTCCAAAAAGGACATTAAACCGATCGAAAAAAAGGACATGAAGGATGTCAAAGGTGGCAAAGACGCTTCCAAAAAGAATCGCTGGAACAACGGCTGTGGTGGAATTGTGCCACAATAACAGGTCAATGTTGCCTGCCACCGCCATTCTGAATATCCTTTACGATTCCCTTCCAGTATTTTATTAATTCCCAGACATCAAATCCCAGTATTACTTTTTGCAAATGCCTCATGGCTGATTTGCTATAGGCTGCTTATTACCCAAAATGCTGCCATCCTTGCGCCTGAATGTCATGCAACTTACCGCCTTTGCTGTGTAGTTTGATGCCGTCGCCAGCCGGGACGATTTCCCCCATGATGTAGATATCGGGCAGGTATTTGACTTTTTCGATGTCTTTCGGGTCAATGGTAAACAACAGTTCGTAGTCCTCTCCGCCATTGAGCGCGCAGGTTACGGGGTCAAGGTTGAATTGCACTGCTGTAAGTTGCGTTTCCGGGTGGATTGGAATGCCACTCTCTTCCACAAAAGCCCCCACGCCCGATTGTTTACAGAGGTGAAATAACTCCGAAGCGACCCCGTCTGAAACGTCTATCATGGCCGTCGGCACAAGTTGATTTTGAGCAAACATTTCGATCATATCCTTGCGCGCTTCGGGTTTCAGTTGCCGGCCAATGAGGTGGCGCTTGTCTTCCAGATCGGGCTGCACACCGGGGTCAGACAGGAAAATTTGTTTTTCCCGTTCCAGGATTTGCAAACCCAGATAAGCTGCACCCACGTCGCCGGTGATGCAGATCAAATCGCCCACACGGGCCGTGTTTCGATACGCCAATTTGCCGGGTTCCACCTGCCCGATCGCCGTGATGCTCAGGCACAACCCTTTGAGAGAAGACGTGGTATCTCCGCCGACGAGGTCTACGCCGTAGCGTTCACAGGCGGCGTGAATGCCTTGGTACAGTTCGTCCAGCGCCTCTACCGAATAGCGATTGGATAACGCGATGGATACCGTAATTTGTTTCGGCGTCGCATTCATCGCGTAGATATCGGAAAGGTTCACAGTGACTGCTTTGTAGCCAAGGTGTTTCAAAGGCATGTAGTGCATGTCGAAGTGAATGCCCTCCATCAACATGTCCGTTGAAATCACGGTGAGCAGGTTGCCGTTGTCAATAACGGCTGCGTCGTCGCCAACACCCCGGATGGAAGAGGCGTTTTTCAGGGAAAAATTTTTGGTCAGGTGGTCAATCAGTCCGAATTCTCCGAGTTCGTTGACGTCGGTGCGTTTAGTATTTTCTGACATATCGTGTGGATCTGCTGATTATTATTTGCCGCATAAAGCCCAATAGAAACGTTCACAACTCGTCCCGCCGTGGCAGAACAAGTTGTGAAAGTTTCTATATACCGATGTGGTGAAAATTATCTGTGCAATAAAATTCTACTTCAAAAACTGCTCCGTTCCGGAATAGTCTTCGCCATTCTTTTTGGCAATTTCAATGGCAGCCAATGCGGCTTTTTTGGATTTTTTCTTGTCGCCAATTTTATAATACAAAGCAGCCAGTGTATCGCTGTTAAAGTATTGAGCGTCTAATTTTATGGAAGCTTTCGCCCAGCCGACGGCTTTTTTCAACATGGCTTTATCCGTAACCGACTCATAAAATGCCCAGGCAACATTGTTCAACTGCATCATATCTTTAGAAGGATACTTGTCGAAAAAAGCCACCGCTGATTGGGCAAAATTGTTCATATCGCCGGTCATCTGGTAATAATTCATGCGGAAGCGCGCAGACATTTCACCCGCCATTTCCGGGTAGACTTTCGCGTAAAGCGCATCCGCTACTTTCAGGTCAGGCTGGTCGCCTTCCAACACTTTTTGAGCAATGAGTTGCTCCACTTTCCCCATCACCACTTCTTTCCCGAAGGTTTGTTCGAATGCCGCCTTGTTCTTGATCAGGTGATCAAAAAGCTTAGAATCCGCGCTTTCGACGTATTGGAAAATAAACTGCAAATTCTCCTGCGTATTCCAGTCGGACTGTGTTGCAAGATAAGCATCGGCAGCGTCTCCAACGCCGCTATCCATCGCGTCAGACAGCGATTGCGTATAGGTTTGTAAAAAATCCGGATCGCGGTCGCCCGAAGCGAAACGAGCCTTCATCCCGGAAATCCGGCTGGAAGGATCTTTCGCTTTTTTACCCAGTTCAACAAATGCCGAAGCTTCGTGATAACCCACCGCACGGTGGACAATAGCACCGTCTCCATCAATAAAAAGCAGGGTCGGATAAGCGCGTACTGCGTATTTTGAGGCCAGGTCAATGCCCTCGCCCTTTTCCATATCCATTTTCACGTTGATGAAGTTGGCGTTATAATAATCGCCTACTTCCTTGTCGGTAAATACGTTTTTCGACATCATTTTGCAGGGGCCGCACCAGGTGGTATAGGCGTCCATAAAGATGATTTGGTCGGTAGCTTTGGCTTTTGCCAGGAGCTCACTCCAGGCGCGCTCCGTAAATTTCATGCCGCCCTGTTGCGCCATCAGCGCAGCAACGGCAAGGATTTGGAATGCAAGAACGAGTGCAATTCTCATGTGTTAGAGCTTGAGTTGAAAAGTGAAATAATTCTTAACGGTAGTAGGGTATTATCCCTCCGCTTTCAATCGTTCGATAAAGGTTTGGACCATTTTAGAGGCGCCAACGCCTTTGGCCTGGGCCAGTTCCAGCGATTTTTCAGCCGCTTTGATTGCTTCCTCTTTTTTGCCGTTTTTGGCTAAGATATTGGCGTAGGTAAAGTAGTGCTCGTAGTTGCCTGCGCTGGCTTCCGCAGCCTGTTTGGCATAAGTTTCTGCCTGCTTCATCGCTTTTTCATCACTGTGGAAATTATTGGCGATGGTAAGTGCAACTTTTGCGAGTTCGTCCGGCTGGTTGCCAGGTGCCTGTCCGGTGTAAGTTTTAACGGCAGCGAGGTACTCTTTAACTTCACCGGCCTGTAGGCTGTAGTCCATTTCCGCTTTTGCGGAAAACGCGGCTCCTTTTTCGGCGTAGTTTTTCTTCATTTTACCGATGGCTTCTGCCAGCAAATCGCGGTTGCGGAATTCAATGGCTTTCAGCACCGTTGCTTCACAAGCCTGGAGAATGCGGGTTTTTACAGCTGCTTCGGAGTTGAGTTTTGCAATTTTTGCCCGGTGCTCAATCAGCAGGTCAAAGACCTTTGAGTCGGCCACTACGGCTGCTTCCAGAATAAAATTCAGGTTTTGCGGCGTAGTCAGGTCTTTTTGTCCGCGGAGGTATTCGTTGGAGATTTGAAGACTTGGCTTGCCGGCTTTGTTCAGTGCCTGCACATACTTCAGCACGAGTTCCGGGTCGCGGTTGCCTTTTTCGTATTCAGCAGCGTATTGGCCGCTGCGATCGGCGTTGGCCATCACTTTTTTCCCCAGTTCCAGGAAGCCGTTCACATCTTTTGCGCCGCGCACCTGTTGTACGACTTTGCCTTCGGCGTCAATATAGAACAGGGTTGGAAACGCTGCAACGGGGTACGTTTTGCGAAATTCGAGCCCTTCGCCCTTTTCCATATCCAGCTTCAGGTTGATGAAATTGCGGTTGTAGAATGCGCCCACCTTTTCATCGGGAAATACGTTTTGAGCCATCATTTTGCAGGGGCCACACCAAACGGCATAAGCATCCACAAAAATGATCCGGTCTTGTTTTTTGGCTTCCTCAAGCGCTTCCGCCCAGGTGCCGTGGAAAAACTCCATGCCTTGTCCCTGAAGACGGAGCATAGAACCAATCGCAAAAAAAAGTAGCATTGTCAGCCTCATGGCATTGTGATTTTTGTCAGTAAAATTAACGATCAGTTAGCACATTGTATTACAAGTATTTGCAAAGAATGGTTGACTTGACCTGGTTAAAGCTTTTTTGTAGCAATGATGTTTCCGTAATTGTTGCCCATTGTGGTTTTGTTATGGTTGAACCGCGCAATGTTAAACCCGTTTGTTTTGAGGTACTGAGCTAGTTTCAACCCGTTTTTTTCTGCACTTTTTAAATCGTGGAACTCCAATGAAATGGTTTGAATCTGATCCAGGATAACGCGATCTGCACCAAATAAAATATCATACTCGGTGCCTTCGCAGTCCATTTTCAGAAAGTGAACCACTCCGGCGACATTTTTTTCAACGAGCGCGTCTAAAGTCAGAGCCTGCGTAACTTCCCAAACCGCATTTTCCCCGGGGGCAATCAGGGAGTGGTTTTCGCTTTTGCCGGTAAACAGCTTTTTTTCTCCAGGCGTAGCTGCAAGAGCCACATTTATCGCCGAAACCTTATTTTGTAAACCGCTTTTGGCCAAGTTTCGGCAAAGCAGGTCAAAATTCTGCTTTGAAGGTTCTACGGTGATCACCCTTCCTTCCCGGCCTAGGTTGACTGCGGCAAACAGGGTAAAATAACCAAAATGACCGCCAATGTCAATGACCGTTGCATTTTCAAAAAAAGGAAAAAAATCCGCATAAACCCGCTGGACGAAAACCTCTTTAAAAATGCCGATCCCGGCTTCATTTTCAGCATAATCCAAAGACAGACCGTTGGCCTGACAGGTTGTCAAAAACCATTTTTTGTGGCGGGCGGCCCGAATCAGATGATGCAAAGGGGTGCTCATTATTGAGCAGGCTTTTTGGGAAACGATTTGATGAGCTCCTCAAGATCTTTTCCCGAACGGAGGTATTCCATAGACAGGGACACATCGCCCACCAAAGGATGTTTGGGATATTTGTCTAAAAAAGCCTGGTAATAAGCCAATGCCCGCGCTTTATCCGAGAGATTATTTTCACAGGTAAAACCCTGTAAAAACAAGGCGTCGGCAGCGCGTTCGTAACCGGGATATTCTGCATGGACGCGCCCCCACAACCGCACCGCTTCTTCTGGTTTTTGAATGCCGCGCAGCACGTCGGCAGCCTGAAACAAAAAAGCTGGCGAAAGGCTGTCTTTAGGGTATGCGGCAGCAAAAGCTAAGCTTTTTTCAATGAGTGCATTGGCCGAAAGCGTATCCAAACCTGCGTCTTTTTGTCTGCGGAGTTTTTGTTCTAATTGCTGAATGGCTTCAACTCGGGGCTCTCGGGAACTGCATGCCGACAAAAGCAGGCACACGGCAAAAATGCTTATGTTGATGATCCGCATAGGAAATTAAACTTTGATAAGGGTATAAATGGGTTATCCGAAACGCTACTTCTGTATCCTGATCGAAAACAAAGGTATTAAGGTTTCCGGTTAGCAGAAAGTTAAAAAAGGAGATAGTCGTTAAACCAACGATTTCACTCGTGCGTCGAAGGGACAAATTTCAGCGTTCATGGACAAGATCAAGCATTTGTATTGGCGGGCAGGGTTCGGGCTAAGCGCCGGAGAATAGACCGAACGCCGCCGTTGGAGCATACCGAAAGCAATAGATCATTTATTTTTAGAAGCCAAAAAAGCAAAACCGTTGCTTGCAGACCCTGCTCCCGCAATGTCTGAAGGCCAGAACAATAAACCGAAAGAGGTCTTCCTCGAAAAATTAAAGGAAGAACGCCGGATGATCGCCCTGCAAGGCAGCGATTGGCTGTACCGAATGGCTGACCCGGTCTAAAGTGCCTTGCTGGAACGTGTGACGCTTTTCAAGACGGGTTAAACAAAACGGGTCGGGCGGAAGCGACCACGGGGCAGCCAACAACCTGTTTCTTATTGGCGGAAGCCTGAAAAAAGCCGGTTTTTATAATGCAGCGCCCGATTTAAGCCAGCTCGAAGATGGCGATCTGAAGTTTGACCCTGACTTTCGTCAAATCTACGCCACCGTGCTCAATCGTTGGCTGGAAGCGGATGCAGGGGCGATTTTGGGGCAGCCGTTTGCGCCTTTATTATTTGTCTAACCCGCTATTTTCTTCTCTCAACTCATTCCCCCTTACTAATAGCTATTGCGTCGCCCCGTCTTCCCCGTCCAAATCTTTGAAAACCTCGTCAATGGGTTCCCAAAGCTCAATTTTGTTGCTTCCCTTCAAGTTTTCCATAAGCCACAAAATCGGGATTCATCATAATTTCTTTGTTGTAAACTAAAGGTTCGCCGCTGTAAAAATCCAGAATAGCGCCCCCGGCTTCTTCCACAATGATCTGCGCAGCGCCGGTATCCCATTCACTCGTTTGGCCGATGCGCGGGTAAAGGTGGGCCGCTCCGGAAGCGATTAACAGGAATTTCAGCGCGCTGCCTTTTTGGATAATGACCGGCGCGTTCAACGCGGCAATATAGGCCTGGGTGGCTTCAGTCAGGTGTGAGCGCGAACAGGTTACGTTCAGTCCTGGATCCGTCATCCGAAACGTGGCAGCGTGCAACCGGGTCGTATGGCCATTTCGTTCCAACCAGGCACCATGTTCTTTTGCAGCCCAGTAAAGTTCATTGACGCAGGGGTCAAAAACAACGCCGAGCACCGGGCGGCCTGCTTCGATCAGCGCGATATTGACCGCAAATTCGCCGTTTTTTTTCAAAAACTCTTTGGTGCCGTCTAAAGGATCCACCAGCCAGTAAGTATGATAGTGTTGTCGCTCTTCAAAGGGTATTTGCCGGCTTTCTTCTGCTATGATGGGATACTTTTCGGGCAACAAGGACAGACCGCTGCAAATGATGTCGTTGGCGGCTCGGTCGGCAATGGTGACCGGCGATTGGTCGTCTTTGAGCCCGACCTGCATATCATCTACATTGTGATAAATGCTGAGGATGGCAGCGCCAGCACTTCTCGCTATTTCGGCAACAGCTTTTGCAATTTCTATATGCATCATGCGATCATGGGTTGATTAAATTATTTACCAAGCAGCGTCATGTGATACATCACGATGTCCCGCACGTCATTTTTTATACTTGCCCCTTTTACAGAAAAAGAAGGCAATTCCTGAAACGGGTAGTTCTTAAGGAGTTCGAGGTTGCGCTCGTTGCCTTCAGCCACGAACTTTGGCAGCACAATGCTGTACCGCTTGTCGGTTCGCAGCATTTCGCCCGAAATTTGCCATTGCCCGCCCCGGTCTTCCACTTGTGCGGTTTGGAAATAGCCGCCTTCGCCGCGATTTTTTACCAACCCGATGTCGAGCACCTGTTTCAGGACATCCCCCGGCAATTCAATTTTAACGATGCTTCCTGCAAAAGGAAACGTGCGTAAAACGTCGTACTCTGTGATGTCGCCCAAAAGATTGTCGTCTAAGCGCATAGAGCCGCTGTTGAGTAAATAAGCGTCGGCACCGGGCCATGCCGTTGCGAATGCGGCGGCTGAAAGTTGGCCGTAATTGGTAGGACGAGTACGGATAGCAGCTTCCGTACATTCCAAAGGCGTTTCGGCGCGCATGAGTACGCGCGTAGGGTCATAGCCCATCTGGGTCATGGATTTATTAGCGTAAGCCTGCCACTTTTCAACCACCGCTTTGGTGGCGGCGTCTTCTGCAATGCGATCGTCTATCGTTTTGAGGGAAGAACGCACGGTCGCTACTTTGCTTCCCGGATGGAAAGTAATGCGGTGAATGTAGACGGTTTTGGCATTTGCATCCGCTTTGGTGATCACCGTGCTTTCCACAAAACGGCTCATGTTATTGTGGTCGTGTCCCCCCATAAACAGCAATACGCCGGGCGCTGCTGCCGCCAATTTTTCGTCATCTTCCATATTCAAATGCGTCAGAGCAACTACTGCATCCACCTGTGGGCGCAGTTTATTGAAAGTAGCCTGAAAGGTTTCAAAAACCGGCAGGTAATGCACGAAATCCTGTTTGGCGAAGGGCAACAAGACCCCGATGATGCCGAGCCGAAAGACACCGCCTTTGCCATTTGAAAATTCGCGGATCACGTATTCTGGCACGGGTTGTTCTTTCCCGTCACGGAGCTGTTGAAACGGCGTTTTTTGGCCATTTTTTACTTCCAGGGCATTGCAAGTGGTGTAGCGGAAAGTGCTGGCATCCATGCGTTTTTTGAGCACTAAAGGGTCTTTGTTATCGAATTCGTGGTTGCCGAAGGTGGCATAATCCAGACCCATTGCATTCAGGGTTTCCACCATCTGCAAGCCTGCGATGCGGTCGCCGTTTTCCATTTTTAAACTGCCAATGAACGAAGGACTCAAAAAGTCGCCCGACAAAATGGCGAAGGTGTTGGGGTTCTCGCGCTCTAGGTCTTTCAGCACGGTTGCTACCCGGGCCAGGCCACCCGCTTTTCCGCCTTCGAGCGGTGCAATTTCGTAGACGTCGTTGAGTTGGAGGATGGTCAGTTCGACAGGCGGCATGGTCTGAACGGCCTGTTGCGGCGTCTGACAGGCGCTGAAGAACAGCACAAATAAAAAAACATAAAAACCGGTAATCCGTTGCATAGTGGTTAAGCTTTATGCGACTAAGGTACAACCCTGCGGGAAGATTCCCCGGTTTTCTTGCTGTAAAAAGGACTTGATGAACATTGAGGGGGCATTTTTGTTAAACTTTTCTTTTTCGTAAATCTCTCAGACCCTAAGCAGGGAGCATTCTTTAATTCTACCGTATTCACAAAATGGATAAAAATCAATTTTTGAAATCAGGATTGCTGGAACAGTATGTGCTTGGCCTTACGACGCCGGAGGAAACCGCAACAGTAGAGCGCTACATGCAAGATTTTTCAGATATTCGGAGCAAAGTTGCTTCCCTGAAAAAAGAGATTGATGAATACACCAAACAATCGCTCCCGAATATTCCACCCCCGGCTTCTCAACGAACGCAGGCTCCCGCCCGCATCCCGGCCTGGGCAGCCTGGGCAGCAGCGGCAATGATTGCTGCCTGCGGTTTTTTTGCCAATGAATGGTACAAAGCCGATAGGCAGGTCCAGGCAAACGAACAGGCTTTGAAAAATTGCCAAACTGAGCGTACCGCTTGCCTGCAAACTGCAGAAATGCTTGCTTTTTTAGAACACGAGGACACGCGTCCGGTGTATCTGGACGGCACCCCCCTCCTGCCCAAAGCAAAAGCATTGGTGTATTGGAATCATACGGCGAAAAGCGCATATTTCAATCCAATCCGCTTGCCACAGGCACCGGAAGGACATCAATATCAGATATGGGCAGACGTGGAAGGCGTCATGATCAATATGGGGCTGATCGAGCCCAAGAGCCTGCACCTTCAGGCTCTGCGCTATATCCCGCAAGCCGAAAGCCTGAATATCACCATTGAACCGACCGGCGGCAGCGAACATCCTACGGTGTCTAATTTGTGTCTTAACGGTGATTTCTTGGCCGCTAATTAGTCTATTCAACCAGCTCCGCCTGAAAACTGAGCAGCTCTTTTTTAAGCACAAAAAAAGTATCCGAAAGGACGAAACGGAAATCATTGATGCAGGTAAACAAGACTTTAAGTGCGTCGTGGTCGTATTTGGTTCTTATGAAATACATCCAGTCTCTTGAAAGATAAGCCGTAAAGTGCTGCCTGATTTCCGGGCTGACGGCTCCTTGATAAACGGCTTCGTTGAGTAATTCATTCACCTGACCTTTAAAGCCTTGTTCTGCTATGTTGAGGCGATCAACGTGATGTTTAATCTCCTCAACCAGATTGTTCTCTTGCGTAAAACGGGTGGCATTCGCCATTTTTACATAATATTCAATTTTTGCAGGGTAATCTGCCATGATTTTATAAAAGGCCATGTATTTACTTGCCAATTCCTCCTCTTTTCCCTGTTTTTTAGCCAAAGCATAAAAGTAGTTGAATACATCGGCGTCATTTTGCTGAATGCGCTCGTTTAGTCCTGCCAATTCCAGCTCCAACCGCTGAACCAGAACATCCCGGTCATTAAGCGTGTATTTAACGCCGTCGTAATCGAAGGATTTTTTTTTGTTTTCGCCTTTAGGGGAGAGCTGGAGCAAGGTATCAAGGTCACTTTGCATAGACAATGCGGTGTGGATATGCTCTACCGCCTCATTGCCAAAAAGCGTTTCCAGCGTTTGGGATGACGGTGAGGTCTTGTGATGTTGTATCAGCGTTTCGAGGTCGAGTTGAACCGGATGTTTATCATCATAATAACCCTTGTAAATTTCATGCAGCGCATTGTTTTGATATTGTCCGGCATAATCTTCCATAAAGCCCCTTTCATCTACGATTGTAACCGCTGCGGAATAAGTGGTTTCAGCATATAACTGCCCGGTTATTTTTTCTTGTACGATAGCTATTTTTTCAAATATTTCTGATGCCGGACGGTGGTCGTAAGCTTCCGGCACCCTGTTTAGCTGCGCTAACTTATCTACCCGATCGGTCGTGCTGGGATGGGAGGCTCATTGGTCTTTAATGACCAGTCTGGATTTGTTATAGCGATTCAAATGGTCAAGCGTAACCTGCGGCAAGTTATTTTCAACAGGCAGGTTGCTTTTCCGGGCGAGGAATTCCATGACGTAGCGCTGTTGGGGATAAATGTTGCTGGCGCGGATGTTTTCTGCGACTTTATTCCCGTAGTAATTCAGCACGATTTGGTAGGAATGATTGGCCAGATCCAATCTCAGCAAAGAAGTGATCAGTGGTTTCGATCCGGCAACGTTTGCGGCTACTTCATCGGCGTGAAATTCCATTTCACGGGATAACCGCATGTAGTTTAAGTTTACAACATCGTAGACTTGTTTGAGAATCCACTGGATGCCTTTGATGAAGACGACGGCAATGTTGACAAAAATGGCAAAATAACCGCTGATGCTGGCCCATTGCTGCGCCATTGAATTATAAGACCTATTTTCATGTAACAGGCTGTAAATGATTTGATTTACATTATACACATAGCTTCCGACTTTCATGGTTCTTTGAGAAAAATGACCGAATTCATGCGCCAGGATGGCTTTGAATTCGCTGACCGATACAGCGTTTATCAAGCCAACACCGATCTGCAAATTTTTTTTAATCGGAAAAAACATGCTCCAGAAGCTGGAATCATAAAATACAGCAGCGTTTACATCTGCGGACAAGTAGACCTTTTTAGGGAAATTGGTCTCAACTTCCTCTACAATTTCCCCGATAAGCTCAAAAAGCCGGGGTTCTTGAGTTCTGGAAATTTCAATAAGATGGGAACGGTCAACCTTGTGTTTTGCAAAAATGAATTTCAACAAAAAAATGATGATCAAAACACCCATACTGATGATGCCCAAGCCCAGCATCACGGTAATAATTGAAGGCCTCAGGGCAATAAACATAATGCCGCCGTAGGTGCAATGGTGAGGCAAACCCCTATAAGAACCAGCAACAGGTAAACGAATACGAACAGTGCAATGGATAAAATCGCGTTGTAGGCCGTTTTTTTGAAGTCATCAGAAATTGCGATGTTGTGTTGTTGCATTTTTGTATTTTTTGGAAGATATAATTAAGAGTTCGAAGGAATGCCATTTCGCCCGCCCAAAAAAAACGCACGTGGGATCGGGTAACAAGTTGATCTTGTTACCCGACCCCACGTGCGTAAGGTATTTCTATTGGTTTTGGCAATGGGTCAAATTTTGTCCGGATACAAATATATAGCATTCTGATCTCAAATGCAAAGCGCCAATTGTATCTGGTTAGCCAAGCGCTTATTTCCGGTCTACCACCAGCTTACTCACCGCCACCTGCCCGTTCACCGAGCATTTTACGAGATAAATCCCTGTGGCGAAAGGCGTGTCAATGGCGACCTGGTGCGCGCCGGGGCCTTGTTGTTGCACCGGCAGCGACAACACCCGACGGCCCTGCATGTCCAGCACTTCTATTTGCACAGCAGCGCTTTCCGGCAGGATATAGCCTATTTGTACCGCTTCCGTAGCCGGGTTGGGGGCCAGCGTCAGGTTAAAATTCAACTGCTCGATGTCCGTATCCGAAGTAATGTACCCTCCCGGAGGCGCATGGAGGCGCGTGGTGGTGTACAGGCGGTATTCGCCGGCAACTAAGGGCAGTGCTGTGCCGGTATTGGTCACCTGCAGACTGTCGCCGCTGAAAAATTCATACCACCAGCCAGTGTGCGGGAAAGGAGATTGTACATTGTCGGGCGTCACATTGAAGTTGCCCATCACCGCTACATCCATTTCGGGGTGCAGCAGGTGGATGCGTTTAGTTGGCCCCTGAAGAAAGAGTTGAAAGTTTGTGGTACTGAAAACATCGTAGGTGGTCTTCAGCTCGATGAGCGCGCGTTTTACCTCATAAATGCGCCTACGGTTGGGGCTGTCGAGGTAATCCCAGCGAATGGGTTTGTTGGCCACCCGGCAGCCATCAGCGATCGTTCCGTCCGGGCAATAGTTGATGGGGAATTCGTACCCGAGTTCGCCAAATTGCCACAACATTTTTGGGCCTGGAATGGGATAAAAAAGCGCGCTGGCCAATTCTATCCGCTGGAGGCCCGTGAGGAAATTTCTCACATTATAGCCGCCCGAGCTATTACCGAATTGCAGGTTTTTGTACATCATGCGTTCCTCGTCGTGGCTTTCCATATAGGCCACGAGATTGGGTTGCGTCCAGCCGCGACTGGTGTGGCTTGCGCCAGTGAAGTCCGAATTGTAACCCATCGCTCCTTCGAGGTATTGGTTGTGTACGCCAGCGCCCGACCAGAATAACATCCCGTTCCCATAACTATGCAATTCAATTTCTTCGCTGTTGGCCGCAAAATGCTCCAAAATGACGTAAGCATCTTCATTTGCAGCCCAGACAACGTCAGCGTAGTGCTTCAGAATTGCGATGCGGGAAGCGTCATATTGACCCCAAAGGTCTACATTGCTGCCGCTGTTGACTTGCGTAAAGCCCTTAGAAAGGTCGAAACGGAAACCATCTATCCGAAACTCCTCCAGCCAGTAAGTCATGACCTGGTCTACAAATTTGCGGGTGGCGGCGCTTTCGTGGTTGAAGTCGTATCCAACATTGAAAGGGTGGCGCGCCGTCACATTCAGCCACGGGTTGTCGGGCGTAGGCCGGAAGTTGGCTATGTCCCAATACAATTGCGCCAGCGGGCTTTGGCTGAAAGCATGGTTGTACACCACATCTAAGATAACGGCGATGCCTCGTGCGTGGCAGGCATCCACAAAGCGTTTGAAATCATCGGTGGTACCGTAGTATTTGTCTAATGCCATGTGGTGCGACGGGTTGTATCCCCAACTGAGGTTGCCTTCAAATTCATTCACCGGCATGAGTTCGATGGCAGTGATGCCCAAGCGGTCTAAATAATCCAGCGTATCTATCAGGGTGCCATAATCGTGTCGTTCCAGAAAATCGCGGAGCAGCAATTCATACACCACCAATTTTTCTTTTGGCGGTGCCATAAAATTATTGACCTGCCAATTGTATGCCGGCGCGCCAGGTTGCAGCAACGAGACAATGCCAGTGGTTTTTCCGGTCGGATAAGCGGGTAGATTCGGATAGGTGACTTCCGGAATGAACGGGTCGTCGTTGGCGTTCAGCACCACGGTGCTGTAGGGATCGGCGATGCGCAAGGCACCGTCTACGAGGTACTGGAATCCATATTTTTCGCCGGGCGTGAGGCCGCTCACTGTAAGCCACCAGGTGTTCCCGTCTACGCTGCGGTTCATTTGGTAGGCCAAAGAGGGCTGCCAGTTGTTGAAGTCGCCGATCACAAAAATGACCTGTTTGCTGGGCGCATAGAGTTGCAAATGCACCCCAGTGCCACCGGGCTGGTAAGTAATGCCGTCTTTCGATCCGGCTGGTGGGTTTAGTACGGTCACATTACCGGGAACCACATACACAAACCGGGCGGTGTCGCGCTCTGCCTGGTAGGAGGCGGCAATGACGACTTCGTGCGTGCCGCCTTGTGTGACGTTGATGTTGGCTGAGAAGGTGGCGCTGTTTGGGTTTTGAGCCGTTTGTATTCCGTCAACGAACATTTTGATGCTGGAAGCAATATAGGCGTTCGCGTTCACGCTGATATTATTGCCGATTTGGGTCAATACCACCGACTGAGCAGGGCTAGTCAGATCGAGACGGTACATTGCAGTGTAGGTAAAGCTGCTGGTATCGGCATCTTGACCGTTGTTTGCAATAAACAGCACTTCGTGTTCGCCGGTTTGTGTGGCATTGATTGCGTAGCTGATGTTCATCACATTGGGAACACTGGTCAATAAAACGCCATCCTGATAAATAGAGAGCGTGGCAAGCGAAGAGGCCACTCCTTCCACCTGAATGCTTTGCCCCAGTGCAACTTCTAAATTCGACGAGCCGGGAGAAGTCAAACTCGTGGTCAGATCAATGTTTTCGGCGTAAACATCGTAGAAAATGTCAGTTCCTCCGGTTGCTTTACCTTCCAAAGTTCCGGTCGCGTTACGGAAAACAAAAGCCATTTTTTGGATTTGTTCACCCAACGGCACATTGTAATAATTTCGGATGGAAGGCCCAATTACGTAACTGTACTTATTGGGCTGTCCCGGCACGGGCGTCATTTTCCAGGCAGCGTTGGCCTGTCCCCAGGTGGTGACAACGTATTTCCAATCGGAAGAGGACGTACTTACAGCCGTGATGACTCCTGTGTGCAGGTAGACATCGCAGGCGCAATTATTAAGCCCGCCGGTTCCCTGGGTTGCATCGTAGACGATGATAACCTGGTCGTTGTCCGTTGGGAACGACGGGGTAGCAGTAAGGATTTGAGCGTTTATAGCGCTACAGGCAATCCAGAAAAAAATCGGAATTGAGCATAATTTTTTCAACATGAGAAAAGCGATTATAAGGTAGGTTTGCTGCCTAAAATAAGGTCATGCCTCTAAGGGTCGCTGAACGAACAACTGTACACTTTTCCAGGAGTCATTTTCCTCCTACCCTTCGTTGGAGAACCGCCTCCCTTAGCTTCAGGCTAAGGTCGGGAACCTCCGCCTCGGTTAGAAGCAAAATTACTTACCTGCCGAAATTGACACTTATTCATTCAGCGCCCCTAAGTTGAAAATAAATTCGGAAGTTGCAAAGCAATAAGAGAAATTATCCTTGCGCGGGGATAAAACGAAGGCAGTTTTCAACGATTTTGACGTATTGAGGACAGTCGGCTTATCCGGTCACAATCATTACACTGGCAGAACTACCGATTCTTTTTGCGCCGGCTTCGATGAGGCGTTCGGCGTCTTCCCGGGTTCTGATGCCGCCCGAAGCTTTAATTTTCATCTTGTCTTTCAAGAGTGAATTGAGCAGGCGAACGGTTTGAACGGTAGCGCCTTCGCCGTGAATACCGGTCGAGGTTTTTACAAAATCCGGGCCAACCTCCAGACAAATTTCGCAGAGCTTTGTAATTTCCGCTTCGGTGAGCAGGCCGGTTTCGAGGATAATTTTTAGCAACTTACTTTTTAGGCGGGCAGCCGTAGTCACGCGATCAATGTCATCGCGGACGTATTTCCAGCTGTTGTTCTTTACAGCACAGATATTGATCACCACGTCTATTTCGTCAGCGCCGTCATCTATGGCTCGCTTAATTTCTTCGACTTTTGCGCCGGTTGTGGAATAACCCATCGGAAAGCCGGCCACCGTAGCTACTTTAACGGGGCTGGATGAAAGGAGTAGAGCGGCATCCGGCACAAAAAACGGTGGAATACAAACGGCGGCAAAACCGTATTGCTGCGCCTCGGCGCACAGTTTCTTTATATCCTGCAAGTTGCAATCAGGTCGGAGTAATGTGTGATCTATTAAGCTGGCTATGTTCATGATATTTGAGTCGCGCCGGGTTCAGTAACGGCCTTTTGGTTTACGGGTGCAAGTTATTATAAATAAGGTGATTTCAAGCATTTTTCAACTAATAATAATCCTGCTTACGCATCTTTTCCGTGACAATGTTTGTACTTTTTGCCGCTTCCACAAGGACAAAGATCGTTCCGGCCTACTTTCTTTTCAACCCGGCGGATGGTTTCCTGGCGAACGGGGCCGCTTCCTGCGCCTTCCGCCGCTGCCCGGGCTAATTCTTCTGCCGAACGGTTGGTGCGTACGCGGCTTAGGTCAGAACGACGCTCTTTTGCCTGCTGCACCGGCGCGCTGACTTCGGGTAAGGTACCTTTGGAAAGATAAGAAGTGACCGACTCATTGATGTCGAATACCAACTGCTCAAACAGGTTGTAGGCTTCTACCTTATAAATAACGAGCGGGTCTTTTTGTTCAAAAGAAGCAGCTTGCACCGATTCTTTCAATTCGTCCATTTCCCGAAGGTGTTCTTTCCAGCGATCGTCAATGATGGCCAGCGTAATGGCTTTTTCGATGTCGTGCATCAGGCTTTTGCCTTTGCTTTGCACCGCCTCGGAAATATCCGCAGTTACCGTGAGCGGGTGCGAACTGCCGTCGCTGAACGGGAGCAGGATGCGTTTGTAGATATGCCCCTGGTTCTCATACACCTCCTTAATTTGTGGCATTAAGCCGTCAGCAATTCCTTTGGCTTTGCGCTGGTAAAATTCGTGAAACTGGTTCGACAACCGGTCGCCAAGTGCGTTTGCCGACAGTTGGCGGAATTCAGCGTCATCAATATTCGGGTCAATACCCAATTTATTCAGGGCATCCTGGCGGAATGCCTCCACATCGCTGTTGCTGTTTTTGTCTTTATGGCTTGCAACCACCGCATCAATCAGGGACTCGAACATGCGGTTTAGATCCACGGAAAGCCGTTCGCCGGAAAGCGCATTGTTACGCCGCCGATAAATGGCATCCCGTTGAATATTCATCACGTTGTCGTAATCGAGCAAACGCTTGCGGATACCAAAGTTGTTCTCTTCCACCTTTTTCTGGGCGCGTTCAATGGACTTGGTGACCATAGAGTGTTGGATCATCTCGCCGTCCTTGTGCCCCATGCGATCCATCAGGTTAGCGATGCGCTCGGATTGGAAAAGGCGCATCAGGTTGTCCTCAAGCGATACGTGAAACTGCGAAGTTCCAGGGTCGCCCTGGCGGCCTGCACGACCGCGCAACTGCCGGTCAACCCGCCGCGAATCGTGGCGTTCGGTGCCGATGATGGCCAAACCGCCCGCTTTCTTGACTTCATCAGATATCTTGATGTCCGTACCCCGACCGGCCATGTTGGTCGCAATGGTTACTTTTCCGGGGTGACCTGCTTCCGTAATCACTTCCGCTTCGCGCTGGTGCTGCTTGGCGTTGAGCACGTTGTGGTCTATGTTCCGCAACTTGAGCATGCGGCTCATCTTTTCAGAAATATCTACAGAAGTCGTCCCTACCAGCACCGGGCGACCCGCCTGGCTGAGCAGGACGATTTCATCAATGACGGCGTTGAATTTTTCACGCGACGTTTTGAAAACCAGGTCTTCGCGGTCTTGACGGGTGACGGGCCTGTTGGTCGGAATGACCACCACATCAAGCTTGTAGATTTCCCAAAATTCGCCGGCTTCCGTTTCTGCCGTACCGGTCATCCCCGCCAATTTGTGGTACATCCGGAAGTAATTTTGGAGGGTAATGGTCGCGTAAGTTTGCGTAAGCTCGCCTACTTTTACATTCTCCTTCGCTTCCAAAGCCTGGTGCAAGCCATCGGAGTAGCGGCGGCCTTCCATCATACGACCCGTTTGCTCGTCCACGATTTTAACCTGGCCGTCCTCCGTAACGATGTATTCCTCGTCCCTTTCAAACAGGGTATAGGCCTTCAGCAACTGGCTGACCGCGTGGAGGCGCTTGGATTTGATGGCAAATTCCTGGGATAGTTTGTTTTTGGTATCCGCACGGGCTTCTTCGCTGAGCGCGGGGTCATTGTCAATTTCCATGATGCCGGTTGCAATCTCCGGCATGACGAAAAATTGAGGGTCATCAAAACCTTTGGACATGTATTCCGCACCGTTTTCGGTGAGTTCCACATTCCTGTTTTTTTCCTCAATGGTGAACAACAGCGGCGCATCCGCGATGTACATGTTTTTCGATTGCTCCTGCATGTAGTGGTTTTCCGTTTTTTGCAGCAGCACTTTTACGCCTTCTTCGCTGAGGAATTTAATGAGGGGCCGATACTTGGGTAAGGCGCGGTGGGCCCGGAACAAAGCTAAGCCAGCTTCGCCTTCCTGATAGCCGATTTTGCCTTCTTCAAACAGTTTTTTGGCTTCCGCCAAAAACTGGGTGGATAAGCGGCGTTGCCCTTCGATGAGGCGCTCTACGTAAGGCTTCAACTCCACATAGTCCTGGTCTTCAACGCCGTGGCTTACCGGCCCGGAAATGATTAACGGCGTCCGTGCATCGTCAATGAGCACCGAGTCTACCTCATCCACCATCGCATAGTGGTGTTTGCCCTGTACGATTTCATCTATGCTGCGCACCATATTGTCGCGCAGGTAGTCGAAGCCGAATTCGTTGTTGGTGCCATAAGCAATGTCTGAGCGGTACGCTTTGATGCGCTCGTCAGAATGTGGCCGGTATTTATCAATGCAATCGCAGGTCAGCAGCAGGAATTCAAAAATCGGGCCTACCCACTCCGAGTCGCGTCGGGCCAGATAATCGTTCACCGTAATGATGTGAACGCCTTGTCCGGAAAGGCCATTGAGGTAGGCAGGCAGGGTGGCGACGAGGGTTTTCCCTTCGCCCGTACCCATTTCCGCAATTTTGCCATCGTGGAGTACCATCCCGCCAATGAGCTGCACGTCGTAGTGGAGCATGTTCCAGACGACTTCCCCCCCGGCTGCCTTCCAGCGGTTTTTCCAGATGGCTTGGTCTCCTTCGATGCGCACGTAGGACTTGTTCGGATTGACCGCCAGCAGCTTATCGTGCTCGGTTGCCGTCGTGATCAGCGTTTCATTTTCCAGGAAGCGCCGCGCAGTTTCCTTAACCACAGCGAAAGCTTCCGGCAGGATTTCTTTCAAAACGACCTCTAATTGCTTGTCGCGTTCTTTGATCAGATCATCCACTTCCTGAAAGAGGGCTTCTTTTTTGTTCATGTCCTCTTCTTCCGACGCTTGCGTCCGCATGGAGCGGATATCTTCGTCTATTTCAGCGAGAAATTCCGCGATGCGCGCGCGGAACTCCACGGTTTTTTGGCGCAGTTCGTCGTTGCTTACGCCCTGGAGTTCTTCATATATCTCGTTGATAAGCTGCACGTTGGGCATGTATGTTTGCACATCGCGATCATACTTGGTGCCGAAAAGTTTTTTAAGAGACTGACCAATATTACCGAACATATATCTTCGTTTCAAGAGTGATTCCAAAATGAGGGGCAAAGATACGATATATATATTTGCGATGCCATTTCGGGGAACGGGTTTGTTAGGGCACATTTTATGCCAGCCGGTTTTGCAAAGGCAATTAATGCCAGAATGGCAGAAAAAAATTGAAATAAAAGACGTTATGACCGGAAGTAGTAATTTTCATACCCTCAATTTCTGTAACATGCAACGGAAGATCTGGATTTTAGTTTCTATGGCCCTGCTCGCCGGGGTTGCCTGTACCCGCGATGGCAAAAAAGACCTCCGCGATTTTTATTTCCCGCTCAAGCAATTAGAAGACGGCATGGTGTATGCCTACGAATCGGCGCGCAACGACTCCCTGCGCGATACGACCTATTGGTATTACCGCTCCTTTTTGAGCGACACAGCGATTTTTCTTACAGGAACCTACTATGGTTCCCTGCCTTCTCCGCAGCAATTTGTGCGCGAAGAAATGGTACGCAACGGCATGTTGACGAACGAGGTATTCCTTTACACAACAGACTCGCTCGGTAAACAGCAACCCGTTCTGGTTGAAGTTCTTTCGGGCAGCGCGTTCCCTTTTGAAGTCAGCGACTCCGGCGGCATCTTTTTGTACAAAATCCGCTTTGCCTTTCCGGCAAATCCGGAGGACACAATTACCCTGATCAAAAACCGGCGCTACCTCGGCGATACGACTTTTACTTTTCAAAACGAAACCAACAAAGCGGTCGTGTTCGAATTGAAAGAGTTGATTGAATCCGGTAATCGCCAACAGGGTTATGTGGAGCCCCGGTATGCAGGCAAAGAAATTTACGCAAAAGGCATCGGATTGGTTTATTCTGAAAAAAGGATCAGCGAAGGCTATGCTTTGGCTAACCGGCTGATTTTTAGATGTAGTATGGACGAGTTGGTGGCTATTTTTCAGAAAAAATATCCGGGGATGATGATGGGGAGGAGGGAGTGATGGTTGGTTCAGCGCCTACTCCTAAACGCTCGTTTTTGGGGTCTTCGCACGCCTTGCTCTCGAACTCAAAGCCGAGACACGGGAATAAATGGACGGACACTATTTAATTACATCCGATTGCAAACGACATTAAACGACTATTCTACGGATAGTTGTTCGATGAGGGCACATATTTGTCCAAAAGCACGACATGGACATTTTAGTCTCTTCCGTTAATTGGGAAAACACCCCACGAATCGGTATCAAAAACCTGCAATTCGACTCGAATTTTCCCGTGAAGATGAGACAGATCGGAAATGCACTGTGGTCGCCGGAACTCCGGTGTTGGCATTTGCCACACAAAAGTGACACCTGGCAGCAATTCCGACAATTGTTTGAAGCGGATACCCTAATCCAGGAACCTGACTTTAAAGAACCGGTTCTGATTCAAGAAAAGGAAAATCTGGTTGATGCAGAAATAGATACGGCTTCTCCATTGGATAAAATTACTTTATCGCCACATCCGAAAGAAAGCGGTAAAATGTGCATTCATGTTCCAAAACCAATGCTGCCTGCTTATTTACCAATTGTCAAAAATATGCATGGCCGGCGCTGGAATCCGGAGCATTTGATTTTCGGAAGTACCCCTGACGAAAGTGAGTGTAAGATTCGTCAATAAGTACCTGCCGGACGTGGCAAATTGGACTTTTCAGCCCGGCGATGATTTGCCTGAACGGTAGGATATGCCGTTGCCTTTTGCGAAACAATCTGCTCCGCCTTTTGTAGCTGCCCGGTACGAGGACGCGGTGACGGCTTTAGAACAAACGCTGATGTTGAAACGATACAGCCACCGAATGATCAAAAGCTATAAGAATTGTTTCCGACGATTTATCCGGCATTACGATGATGCCAAACCAAGCCACCTTACCCGTGCTCAAATAGACGCTTATATTGTCCATCTGATCAAGACTAAAAACATTACCGAATCTCATCAGAATCAGATATTGAGCGCCATCAAGATGTTTTATGCGGTAACGATCCCCCCAAGAGGAAAAGGTGAAGTATTTGATTCGTCCTAAAAAGTCCATGAAGATTCCGCATGTGCTTACCGAAGCAGAAGTCGTCCGGTTGTTTAAAGCGACTGATAACCTGAAACACCAATGTATCCTGATGCTCATCTATTCAGGCGGCTTGCGGTTGGGTGAGTTGATTCAGTTGCGTTTGGCAGATTTGCAACCAGCCAATCAACGACTCTTTGTTTATGGTGGTAAGGGGAAAAAAGATCGGTGTACGCTGCTGTCCCCGAAAGTTTGGAGTAGGTTACAGCACTATTTGGAGGTTTATATGCCTGTGGAATGGGTGTTTGAGGGACAAGCTGGCGGGCAGTATAGTCCAAGGAGCGTACAGGAAATATTTGTGCGAGCAAAACGTAAGTCTTCAATCAATTCCTATGCTACGGTGCATACGCTGCGGCATTCTTTTGCGACACACCTGCTTGAAAAAGGCGTGGATTTGAGGTATATCCAAGAGTTGTTGGGACATGAGAGCAGCAAAACAACGGAGATCTGTACGCATATCACCAAAAAAAGTTGGGACAAGATAAAAAGTCCGTTAGATGATTTGGAAATTTGAAATTTCAGCGTACATTTACATAACTAAACAACCACCCACATGAACCTTATGCCTCTTTCCTTCCCATTTATTGGTACAGCAGCTGCGTAAAGCCAACCAAATTGGCTGGATTGACGCAACTGAAAGTTTCTCTACCGCTGAATACAAAGCGGGTTTTGACGCAATAGGCTCTATATAGGAGGAGTTGCGTTTAACCATAGTTAGTGCCAATTAATTAAAATAAAACACATGAATAGAATAATAATAAGCGTTTGTTTTCTTCTATCGAGTTTTTCTGAATTGATGTCTCAATCTTGTACACAAATTTGGGAGAAGAGTAGAGTGGTTGTTGATTCAAAACAACGATTAAATTTGGTAAGTAAATATATAGATTCTGACTGCATGGACAGTATTGCAGAAGCCTTTATTCTTAGGGGCAAACTCTATAACGAATCTGGCGATACGGCTTTTGCGAATAAAGATT